>CAZRYH010000031.1:0-3305 GCA_964604275.1 uncultured Gammaproteobacteria bacterium | reverse complement strand
GCCGAACAGGTATGCAAAGTTGCGGAGAGTAGCCATGGTGCGCCCCTTGTGTGAGGTTTGTCTGCGAATTGGGTTGTCGATGGTTCTGACCTTTTTATAGCAACAAAAATGCATTTTGTCAATCGTTGGCATGGCGGTGCAAATAAAAAACCTCCCCTTAGAGCAGGGGAGGCAAGGACGCATCAGCTGAACTGATCTCCATGTTAGTCGACAGCCGCATCACCGTCGGTCCCGGCGGATCCGGAAGATCCACCTTCGCCGCTCGAACCGCCGTCACCGCCAGTGCCTGCGGACCCGTCATTGTCGGTGCCGCCGAAACCACCGTCTCCAGAAGCGCCAGCGGAACCGCCTTCTCCGGAAGCGCCGCCAGCTCCGGCATCCTGGTCTTCGGTGGTCAGGGGGATGGCGACGAACTCGCCTTTGATGGGATCGACCAGATACAGGATGGCCGTGGCGCCATACGAGATTTTGGTGAACACGCCCCAAGGCGAGAGGCAAGCGCCCGCGTCCGCGAATTGCGGCGGGCACGGGACGCCGTTCTTGCCCCAACTCATGGCGTTGATGTACTGGTCGTAGCCCGTGAGTGCGATGACATCCACCCAATCCGTGCCGTTGAAAGCGCGAATGGTCGTGCCCGAGAGGACGTTTTGTCCGGTCTTGTCCAAGAGCGGAGCGTCCACCAGGTACACGATGCCGTTGGGCGCTAGGATGGCGCTGGCCGTGAGCATGGGCATGTCCGCGAACGCCGTAACCGACTGGCCGTCCGGCGTCACGCGATAGATTTTGCGCGCTCCCACGTCGCCCACCAGCAAGTCGCCATTGGTATCAAGGGTGATAGGCAGACGCAACCCGGCGGGCAAGGCTTTGTCCGTGAACGGGTACTTCCAACACGTTGGCACATTGCCAGGCGTGATGTAGTCCATGGTCACGGGCAACTCGGCGAGCTGCGAAGGCGCGGTGCCGTCCAGCGCGAGTTTGTGGATGCGCACACCCTGCACCGGATGGCTGTTGGGCGCATTCTTCACGAATTGCGGCAGGGTCGTGACTAGCAGGTAACCTTCGGGATGGCACATGATGGCCGAAGCGCCGGGCAATTGGTTGGCCAGTACCGACTTGGTACCGTCCGTGAACAATTCCCAAACCTTGTCTGAGGCGTTGCTCACCAAGAAGTGACGGCCCATGCAGTCGGCCATGTCCAGGCTCAAGCCTCCGTATGACTTGAGCTGGCCGCCGTTCAACGTGACCTCGAAGGTCATGTTGTCGTCGAAGCAGTCCATTACGATGTCGGTCTGCGTTTCCCAGTCAGCGAAGTGCGGAATGGTCGTGACTGTGCCGTCTGGTTTGAGCACTGCGGTCAAGGGCGCGACTTGGGTGCCGTCCAGCTTTTTGTAGGGCTGTACCGGGAACCAGATTTCCGTGAAGTCGGGCGTGATGCCCGAGAGGTCGACTGCGGGCACCGTGTTGGGTACGCCGGCTTCGTCGCCACTGTCCAAAAGGTCGGCATCCAAATCCGCATCGTCACCGGCGTCGCCGAACGGCAGGTCCATGGGTTTCATGTTGCGTGAAACGGCCAAGCCCTGAATCTGTCCCGCGTTTTTAGCGAGCAAGATGGCGCCGTGGTTGGCTTTGCCGATTACGCCAGGCTTCCAAGCGCCGGCTTGGACATTGCCGCCGGAACCGCCGGCATGGCTTCCACCGGCACCACCCGTATGGTTGCCGCCGGAACCGCCGGTTGCCGCCGCGGGATTGGGCGAAGAATCGTCCGAGCAAGCCGTCAGGCTCGCGCCGGTCACCGCCACCAAGCCAAAACAAACCGCCAAAAGTCGCAAACTGTTCATGTCCTTCCCCCATATGTTGAGGATGTTGGTTGTCTATGGTCCTATTGGGCTTATAGCATAAAAACCGCTAATAGTCAATAATTAATCTACCTAATTCCAGTTTGTGATCCCTGATATCTCGACTTCCTTCCCGCCTTCGAGTATCATCCTGCCTACGTATATATGCCACTCCAAATCGGTATTGTCGGCCTGCCCAACGTGGGCAAATCCACGCTGTTTTCGGCCATCACCAAAAAAGCCGTGGACTGCGCCAACTTTCCGTTCTGCACCATCGATCCCAACGTGGGCGTGGTGGAGGTCCCGGATGCGCGTTTGGCGCCTTTGGCCCAAGCTTCAAAATCCGGCCGCATAGTTCCGGCCACCATCGAATTCGTGGACATCGCTGGCTTGGTGCGCGGCGCATCCGAAGGCCAGGGTTTGGGTAATGCGTTTTTGGCCAACATCCGCGAGACGGACGCCATCGTTCAAGTGGTCCGCGCGTTTGAGGATGAGAACGTGATCCATGTGGACGGCACCATCAATCCGGCGCGCGATGTGGAAACCATCGGTATAGAATTGGCGTTGGCGGATTTGTCCGTGGTCGAAAAGCGTTTGGATTCGGCCACCAAACAACTCAAGGCAGGCAAGACAAAAGAATTGGAAGCCACTTTAGCCGCATTGGAAAGCGCCAAAAATATCTTGGCCGATGCCACGCCGCTCAGGACGATCGAATGGACCGAGGATGAATACGCGGCCTTGAAAGGCCTGTCTCTATTGACGCTTAAACCCACAATCCTCGCCATCAACGTGAGCGAATCTCAATTGCAGGATGGCTCATGGAAAGACAAGGTTGCGGATATCGACGTGAAAAAGATTGGCGTTAAGGACATGGTGCCGATTTGTGTAAAGATGGAAGCCGAGTTTTTGGACATGACGGACCAAGAAAAGGCCGAATACCTGGAAACCGTGGGACAGACGGCATCGGGTTTGGACCGGCTCATCGTGGCCGCGTTCCATTCTTTGGATTTGATTACCTTCCTGACCAGCGGCGAGATGGAGACCAAGGCTTGGACCATAAAGCGCGGTACCTTGGCGCCCCAAGCCGCGGGCGTGATTCACACGGATTTTGAAAAAGGTTTCATCCGCGCCGAAATCGTGAATTACGACGATTTCATGGCTTGCGGCGGATGGAATGGAGCCAAGGATAAGGGCAAAGTCGGAGTGGAGGGAAAAGAATACGTGGTAAAGGACGGGGATATCGTCTTCTTCCGTATCGCCTCCTGAGCGTCGTGCAACCCGTCACCCATTCCGTCATGCTGAACTCGCTGCGCCCGCCTCTGGAGGGTTTCAGCATCTCAGACTTTTTGTTTTTTGTGGCGTTCCATTTTATATAGACCCTGAAACAAGTTCAGGGTGACCGAATCGATAGGTGGTTTCTTATCCCGATCCCATCCCACGGCCCGTCATGCTGAACTCGTTTCAGCATCT
>CAZRYH010000030.1:0-4694 GCA_964604275.1 uncultured Gammaproteobacteria bacterium | reverse complement strand
GATGATGGGGGAAGAATAAGAAGCAAAATTCAAAATTCAAAAATCAAAAAGATTGAGTCCCTACGGGACATTTCGGAAGTATATAGTTGATGCCGAAGGCCACCCAAGTTTTGCGTTTTGAATTTTGCTTTTTGCCCTATCTTGTGTACATCCGCGATCAGGTCATCGTGCTTAAAAAGATTTCGGTACGCGAATACGACCGGACGGTTTTTATGTATGGGCGACAACATGGGCTTATTATGGCCACGGCGCGCGGGGCGGCACGGCCTAAGTCCAAGCAATGTGCGCGCTTGGAACCGTTGTCCTTCGCCGAGGTCATGGTGGCTAAAGGCAAGAGTTTCGATCATCTGGCCGTGGCCGGGCCGGTAGAAGCGGAGGTGGATTTCAAAACTCACGAAGGTCGGTCCGCGGATAGCGACCTGTGCGTCAGGGCCGTGACAGGGGCGTTTGCGGATTTGTTTTTGAGTTTGGTTAAGCCCGGGATTTCGGACGAGAGACTGTTCGCCTTGTGGGGGGAGCTGATTGTGGCCTTGCGCGGCCCTCGTACGGGTCTAACCGTCCTGCGTGCCCAACTCATGTTCGCCATAGCCAGCCTCAGACTCATGGATTTATTGGGCTATGGGCCGGCTTTGAGCGTGTGCACGCATTGCCGCCAACCGTCCGGCCCCACGGATGCTTGGTACGCGCCAGAACACGGCGGTTTGGTCTGCGCTACGTGTCGTCCTTCATGGGAAGGTTTTTTGGTCCCGGCCAACGCCCACGCCCTGGCTTTGCTGCGTTTTGCGCGCAAGGCACCGTTGTCGGACCTGTTGCGCGTTTCATTGCCCGTGGACGTGGGAGTGAACGTCCTGCGCCTCATGCGCGAGGTCTGGAAACACGCGCCCTTGGACCGCGAACCCCACGGCCTGGAGACCATTTCCGCTCTTCTTGTCTGACATTGACGTATGGTCATAAATCGTGAACAATGACGGATGTCTAGAAAACATTTTATGCAAACTTTCATCTCCAAGTTCCCTGAAGCCGTGGGTCAAACAGTAACCATCAAGGGCTGGGCATACAACGTCCGTTCGTCGGGCAAGATCGCGTTCCTGCAGGTCCGCGACGGTTCTGGTTTCGTGCAGGCCGTGGTGGTTCAGGGCCAGGTGCCTGAAACGGTGTGGTCCAAAGCCATGGAAGTGACTCTTGAAACGTCGCTATCAGTCACGGGCACGGTAACCAAACATCCCAAGCAAGAGGGCGTGTACGAACTCCAAGCCACGGATTTGGAATTGATCCAACGCGCCGAAGAATATCCCATCGGCAAAAAAGAACACGGTCCGGATTTCTTGTTGGACAATCGTCACTTGTGGTTGCGCGCTCCTTCCCAATGGGCAGTGCAACGCGTACGCAATGCCATCATTCTCGCTACATACGAGTGGTTCAAACAAAACAATTTCATCAAAATCGACGCGCCGATCCTGACGCCCAACGCTTGCGAGGGCACGACCGAACTTTTTGAAATAGATTATTTCGGCGAACGCAAAGCCTACCTCTCCCAATCCGGCCAGCTGTACATCGAAGCGGCCATCATGTCCGTGGGCCGATGCTTCGATTTCGGTCCCGTGTTCCGCGCGGAAAAGTCAAAGACCCGCCGCCATCTGACGGAATTCTGGATGATGGACGCCGAGGCCGCGTTTGTGGAACACGAGGAAAACCTGCGCATCCAAGAACAGTTGGTTTCGCATATCGTGAAATACGTTTTGGAGAACTGCGCAGCCGAGCTCAAGATTCTGGAACGCGATGTCGAACCGTTGAAAAAAGTCGTGGCTCCATTCCACCGCATGACGCATGCCGAGGCCATCAAGATTTTGCGCGAAAAGGGGAGCGATATCGGTGATATGGACGATTTGGGAGCGGATGACGAAACGGTGCTCACCCAGATGTACGACAAGCCGATTTTCGTGGAGAAATACCCGTCCGAGGTCAAGGCATTTTATATGAAGCGCGATCCGGCCGATCCCACACGCGTGCTCAATGCGGATTTATTGGCGCCAGAAGGTTATGGCGAAATCATCGGCGGCAGCCAACGCGAAGACGATTACGAAAAACTGTTGTCACGCATTCGAGATCACAAACTTCCGGAGAAAGAATTCCAATGGTATTTGGACTTACGTAAATACGGATCCGTGCCGCACTCGGGTTTCGGGTACGGTTTGGAACGCATCGTGGCTTGGATTTGCGGTCTGCATCACGTGCGGGAGACTATTCCTTTCCCGAGGTTGATGAACAGACTAGAGCCGTAAAAAGGAATAACCAAATTCGACCTGTCCGCCTATGGCGGAATAATCAAACATCAAAACAACGAGACGGAGTAGCTGTCTCGTTTTTTGATAAGCAAATTCGCACTGCCAAAGAGGAAGAAGGGAGCAGTTGGCAGACGGTAGACCGTAGACGGTAGGAGCTGGCGGACGCGTACTACGTACTTCGTACTTCGTACTGCGTACTGCACCCCGGACCATTGACCGATTTGCGATTTCGTGCTCAAATATGCCGGCGTTTTCGCTCCTTGCAACACGTCAGGGCAGAAAGGGAAACGGATGTCACCAACTATTCAGAGGTTGCCCGTCGGTCAGCGTCGTGCGATGTTCAAGCCGCCATCCGGAAGGCGTCTGGGTTCGGCACCGGGCAGACCCAAACTCCAGGCGCACATGTCGCGTGAAGCGGCCATGGTCGCGGCGGTCATCGAGTCCGTGAAAAAACCAGTACCGTTCCGTCGTCCTCCCGTTCAGGAGGTCCGAGACGCGGCAGCCATCGCAACCATGAACCTGCTCGGACCGGATCTGCCGACATGGGCAGCGGAATCCGAGAAGGAGTTGTTCGAACATCTCAAGGTATTTTTGGACGGGATGGCCGGGACGCGTTTTCTGCGCATCCGGGCAATCCGCGAATTGATGTCGCAGGAAGCCAAACGATACCTGATCGAGGAGATGGAGCCGCAGTTGCCCTTCGCCCCGGCCAGGGAGGAGGTGTTGCGCCAGATTACGGATGTCGCGGCCCAGCGTCGCCGTTCCTCGTCTCGCGTATCCAAATTCCTACGCGCCGTGCAGACCTATTGTGCGGCTTGCCTGGGCTATACCGGCCCCAAAGTGGTCCACGAATATCTGTACCTGCAGGTGCAGAGGCGCATGGAGCAGCTCAAAACCGGGCGCTACATACGCATGGCCCAGCTCTACGACAAGTTGGAGGAATGGGCCGAGGAGGAAATCTACGCCATCGAGGACTTGTTGGTGGAAGCCGCCGAGGGTAGGGGAGGTGGGCGTAAGCTCCGCAAATGGGATTCGCCGCGAGGATACGTGGCTTACGAGCTGACTATCCGCTACCAACGCACGCGCAAGTGCTATCTCATCGTGGAGGAGCAATTCGGCGAAAAGCCGACCGTGGTCGCGCTCAAAGCACCGCGCGAATTCCGCAGGAACCTGCGCAAGCGCTTCAACCGGAACGCCCGCAACAAGTACTCCAATTTGCCGCCTAAGTTGCGCTAATCTTTCACCGACCGCCCTGGTCGGTTTTTTCTTTTTATGCCTTTCTTTGTTAAACTATGGCCATGTCCAAAAAACAAGGGGAGTCCAACAACGGGATGCTCAAGAAAGCGGCCGCTTTAGTGGCCACGATATTGGTCGTGGTCGGCGTGGCAACGGTGGCTTATTTGGCGCAGCCTCCAAAGCAAGACGCGGATAAGACCGGGAGCAAAATCCCTGAAGTCCTAAGCCAAAAAGCATCTTCGGCTTTACTGGTGGTGGATGCCGAAGGCGCGCGCTTGGCCGATCTATCCGATGGATCCGTGTCACAACTTTCCTGGCCGGACGATGTCGCAAGGTTAGGCAAGCCCTTGTCTCAGATATCTGGCGCAACTTCGCGTGGCGGGCAAGCCATGTGGTTGGATCCAGGCTTCAAGCTCGCGAGTTCGACTTCTTTGCGCGCTCCAGACGGTAGACGTACGGCGTGGCTGGGTTCCGACAGGCGTGATGGCGGATCCATGGTTATGGTGTCCATGGGCAATTCAACAAATAGCTACACCCTGCGTTCCCGTAACGGCAAAAGGATTTCCGGCGTGCAACTTGTGGGTTGGACGGGTCCGCAAGAGTTGGCTTATGTGGGCGCGGCCACGGACACGCGTTGGATTTATCTTTTGGATATGGATGGCACGGTCACGTCTTTGGCCCAAGTGCCGGAGGATGCATGGTTATTCCGCGTGACCGATGGGTCCGTGTATTACGCCACTGCCGTCCCGGGAGAAGGCCTCGAGTCTCCGCAGGCCGCACCGTCGGCCATTTGGCGCGTGGGATTGGGTGGTAAAGCCGAAAAAATTGTGGACGAACCCAATTCCGTCATCCAATCTTTTTTGGGAAAACGTGACCGTCTGGTTTATTCGCTGCAAGACGGGACCTGCAAGATGTCGCAAAACGGCATGACTAAGACGTTGGGCAAGGGTCTGCCGATTTTGGACCTGGCCAACGACGGGGTTTTGGTTTCTACGGACGGCGGTTTGCGTTTGGTTTCAGATTCGGGCGTGTCCAAAGATGTGGGTTATGCGTCATTGGATTCAACGGTTTTTTATATCGAAAAAGTTGAGATGAAAAAAAATTAATATTTTTGTTTTAAAAATAGTATGAAAATCTAGTTATCCGTATAAACACTGGACTTATCACACTTTA
>CAZRYH010000029.1:0-5305 GCA_964604275.1 uncultured Gammaproteobacteria bacterium | reverse complement strand
GTACGCCCGAGCCTGCGACGCGGGACCCCTCGATAAACTCGGGGCGCAGCGTGCGACGGTGCGACGACTGGTACGTTGTACGGAATCCCGAAACGGCGATTGATGTTTGGTCATTCCGCCAGAATTGGTGTTTTCTTGGATCTTGGTCATTCGAATTTGGTTATTCCTTATGGTTTCTCGTGATTCCTGTAATCCGTAATTCGATGTAAAATGTCTGTGTTATGCCTCGAATCTTGCGTTGGTTGTCGGAGTCGTATTTGGTGATCATGACTTTAGCTTTGGCCGTTGGGCTGTTCGTTCCACAAGCCAATGCATTGGTGTGGTGGAACACGTATATATTGCAGGCGATTTTTTTCTTGTCCTGCATCAAAATCGATCCCAAGCAAGTCGGCGCACATCTTAAGGATTGGAAGTTTTTGGGGTGGGCTAACTTTTTGATGCTCATCGGCTTTCCCGTGCTGACGTGGTTGGCGGTGGGTTCGTGGGGAGGGGATTTCGCTTTCGCGTTATTCTTGTTGGCAGCCATGCCCGTTGGCATGACGGCTCCATTGTTGGCCGAAGTCATTGGCGGAAAGCAGTCTTTGGCTTTGGTGTTGACCGTCACGACTTCTCTCTTGGCCCCTTTCTCCATACCGTTGCTCACAAAATTTTTGTACGGTGCCAGCGTGAGCGTGGATGCTTTGGGCATGTTTAAGCAATTGGCCTTGGTTATTTTCCTGCCGTTCGCTTTGGCCATGTTGGTCAGACGCTTAATCCCAAAGGCCATGAATGCTGCCAAACCCGCGACCAAACCCATTTCGATTTTCTTGTTGGGTCTTTTGATAACCGGAGCCGTGGCCAAACAATCGTCTTCCATTTTGGAACAAGCTCAAAATTGGCCGATATTAATTGGCGCCATCCTGGCGCTATTCGTTTTCTTCGCGGTTTTGCATGCGCTGGGCTATTACTCTTTTTGGTGGAAGAAACACGATGTCAAAGCCACATCCTCCGTGTCATTGACCTACATGAATTTCACCTTGGCCATCTTTTTAGCCTCGCAATTCTTCCCGAGACCGGCCGTGCTGTTGCCATTGGTGCTGTCAATTCTGCCTTGGACATTAATGCCGGCCGCATGGAAAAAATTGGCAACTACAATAAAAACCGTGTAAACAAACATCTTACACGTGAGAGAAAAGCCCCTAAAAAGGCTTGACTTTTAGCTTTTTTTGTGGTGAGGTGACGTGTCGGATGGAGGTAAACGGATGGCTCAAATCATCGCACTTTGCAACTTCGATAACGTGAATCGTGTGGTCGAGCTCGTCCGTAAACTTTTGACGGACGACCAATGCGTGCCTAAGGCATGCATTCCCGAGACCTTGGATTTCGTGAAACGTGCCTTGAACCTATCTGCGCTCCGCGGTCTTGAGTTCACGGATGGCGATCTTGATGCGGTTGAAAAACGCTACCGCGAGTTGCTGGCCAGCGATCCAGCCGCGGTGGAAGACGCCATGTTCACCCACCTTCAGACGCTCCGGCAAGAAACGCGGACCGTTCTGCTGGACGGCACGATTACGGGCGACAACTTGGGCTACGGGCATCGATACTTCGCGGCCCTGCGTTCTTTGGGTTTGGTGGCCATGTTGTGGAATGAAAAAACCAGGAACCAATTCGGTTCCGGTTGCGCCTGAAGCCTCTTAAAAACCCTCCTGGCGGAGGGCTTTTTCTTTTTATGAATTTATCCGGTTTCACGCATGCGGAAGCTTTTGACTCGGGCGTACTCTTCTTCCAAGGCGGTTTGGCTGGCTTTGATTTGATCCGTGGCCACCTTGCCGTCGTTGGCTTGCGCGATCATGGACAGGGTTTGCGCCTCTTGGTTGGCCACGTTCCTTAACGAGAGCATGAGTGCGTTTTTAAAACCGCCGAGCGATTTTTTGTTCTTGCCGGTCATAGCTGGGTCGCTGGCCAGCAATTCGTCTATGTACGCGCCCAAACGTTCGTGCGCGCCAGGCGTGGGCTTTACGAAATATCTTAGCAGGTCACGAGTTGCGCGGAGACGCAGGTCTTGGTCCGCTTCGGCGGCCGAGGTTTCAGCCGGGGGTGGGTTCGAAGGTTCGCCCATTCGTTTTGGCATAAAGATTTTTTACGTTAATGAACCCAGTATATCTTTTTGGGACTAACCCAACAAGGGACCAAATATTCCATGTGTGTTAACATGTAAGCCTATGAACACCAAAGTTTATCTTTTGATGACGACCGTGTTGGGCGCGTTGGCGTGTGCCGTGCCCGCGTATGCCACGGAATTTTCCTGCAACCAAGATCCGGTGTACGAAAAGAATTTCAACGCCAAGCCTACCGTGGCTTTGCGTTTACGCTCCATACCCTGCATGGATGAGTCTGAGATTTTGACGGTTATGCCCAAGGGATCGGTCGTGGCCGTGACAGCTGAGACAGATGGTTGGTACAAAGTGAAATACGCGGGTCAGGTGGGTTGGGCCGGCAGTCAATTGATGGAGAAGACCGAAGTCGAGGTCGCCAACAAGACCGTGACCGTTAAACCATCCGACAAACCTGCCAACGTAAAGATGGTCGGAATTTCAGAATATAATTTCAAACTTTTGCAGAATGGCGACAAGCGTTTGGTGGATCGCCTCAAGGGCAAAACCGTATTGCGCGTGGAAAAGAGGGGAGAAGCGTATTATGTTTTTGCGAACGGCAGCCTGCGTTATCTGAAATCCTTGGAAGAACTGAAGCTTTTGTCGCCCAATGGTCAGATGCCCGAGTTGAAGCTTTCGGCCCAAGTCCATGGTGCGGACGTGAAGTTGGCGTGGAAGGCCGTCAATGCTGGAGCGACAGAAGGTTTCAAGGTTGTGATGTCGGATAGCGCAAACCCTTCATATCCTGGAAACGAGTACAAGTATCTTTCCGATACTAAAACCGCGGACTACGTCTGGCCTGGTTTCAAGCCCGGGCAAACCGTGCATTTCCGCGTATGCGCGTATGCGGAAGGCGTCTGCAAGTTTTACAGTAACGACGTGGCGATCAGCATCGCTCCTGAGGCGCAAGACCAAGAAGTTTCATCGACTGTTTCGCAGGATGGCACGTTGGTGTTGCGCGCTATCTTGTCCGATCCCGGAAAAGTGAAGCTGGATTGGGACATCTCTGGTTTGGATACGTCCAAGGGTTTCAAAGTAGTGATGTCAGAATCCGTTAATCCTGTTTATCCGGGCAACACCTACCATTATCTGACATCACCGGCAGCGCGTCAGGATTACTGGTCGGGTTTGGGCAATAAGACCTACCATTTCCGCGTGTGCCAATATCTGGGCGGAGCCTGCGGCAAATACAGCAATGATGTGGCCGTGAGCGTCACCACCAACGGAGCGGCTTCGGAAGGCGCCATGCCCGGAGAAATCGTTTTGACCGGCGCGGCGGCGGGCAATGGAGCCGTCAGCCTGTCTTGGGCCGTGACGGATACGGACGTGTCCAAAGGATTCAAAATCGTGAACTCGACGGAATCCAATCCGGTCTACCCTGGCAATGACTACCATTACCTTTCCGATGCCTCGGCGCGTTCCGACGTTTGGTCTGGTTTTACGGTGGGCAAGACATATCACTTCCGCGTGTGCCAATATCTTGGAGGGTATTGCGGCCTGTACAGCAACGACTTGGCCATAACCATAAAATAAGATTGTCGGACACCAAAAATGGGGCACGAGCCCCATTTTTTAACATCACGACCCCCTAACCTTGACTGTCAGTTTTGGCGTGTTAATATGCGCAAGCCATAATCATCATCAACTCCCGGAGGGGTCATGGCCTTTGGCAATTACTTGCACGCGCACCCCCATTGCATGAGCCGCATTCCGTGGTTCGTTCGGGCCGATTCCCGAAAGCCATGGTTCGTTCCGCCAGATTTGCTTGCCGATCTGTTCGATCTGACATACAAGTTCGGTTTGGTGGGCGATGATGGCCACAGCCGCACCTTGGATTTCAACAATTCCGATCCGCCTTTGACCGTGCTGGCCGATATGCCACGTACCAACGTCGGGCCCAAGATGTCCGTCACGTTCAATATGGATTCGCACGAGGCGGGTACGACATTCCGACATCTGCATCACGTGGAAATCGCGGGCTGCGACGGTAGTCCAGGACATGTGGAGTGGGACAAACGGATTCTGGGGCAACCGGTTTGGTCGCTTATCCGCTACATGGATTCGGTCATGGACTCGTATGGGTGCGTGAATCGAAACAACGGCGAACGCTTTGGCATCTTCGAAATCGGGCATCGCGGAGACATCCGTTTGCCGGTCGAGATGTACTTTGAGGAGCGCGGCACCATGCTGCGTCTGCCGGATGGCGCCCCGGATGCGGTCATGGTCAAAAGGTTCGTACCCAAAGATCGGGTTGTCTCCATCAGGACCAAACACGTCAGTTATTTGTGCCGCTCGGGCGACGTGGAATTCCTGAGGAAGAAGGCCGAAGTGCAACAGCGGGTGAGCGCGGACGTTTACCGCAAATACGGCTTCAAATTCGAGGCGGACTCGGTCCAGATGCCAGACCCGGCAACCAGGTTCCGAATTCAAGCGGAAATTGACGAACGCGTGGATCGGACCATGAGGCGTGAAGAGAAAAATCTATCAAAAAGGGGCAGCCGCTAGCCACCCCTGACTCAATCGACCTTGCGGTCGTTTTTTATTTAATCGTGACTTCGATTGTTTTCTCTGCCGCCACATATCCCAACAAACGGGAGATTTCCTCTTTGGCCCGGTCCGTGGCCCGGTCTTTAAATTCCGGCTTGTTGGCCGTCTCCTCGGCCACGCGTGAGAGTTCGGCGAGCGCCTCGTTGTAACCGTCGTCGTTCTGCAAGAGGCGTTTGATGATGCCCTGGTTGTTTTTGACGTCCACTGGCCCGACCAGCCTGACGTTAAAGACTTTGGCCGCCGGTATGCTGACCGTGATTTTTCCGTCCGTGATGGCGATGTCTTGGGGGGATAGGTTGGCGAGCTCGGTTCCCATGTTAACCTCCATGACGCCGCGCGCCGTGATGGTTTGTCCCACGAAAAAATCCTTGAGCGCACTGCCCGTGGATTTTTTTATTTCAATCGGTTGGTCGAATATATATGTCTGGGTCACCAAAAAGCCGCGCTCGCGCAAGGCCGTGAGGATGACTTGGGCGTTAACGGTTTTGACCGTGGGGGTGGGGCTGAAGATGCGATACCCGAAGTAGATACCCAATACCAAAACGGCCAAACCCAGCAGGCCGCCCAACATGATTCGGATAGGTTTCATATGGTTAAACGATACTGGAAACAAGCGTCTGACGCAA
>CAZRYH010000028.1:0-7441 GCA_964604275.1 uncultured Gammaproteobacteria bacterium | reverse complement strand
CTGAAAAAGCTCGTTTTCGATACTTAATTTGGTGGCAGTTGGTGCTGATTACCCTTTACAAAAAACCCGACTTATTAAGTCGGGTTTTTGGTGGGCAATTCATGAAATGCCCTACGTTTTATATTTTATTTCTTGGTCCTGCCCTCGATAATCTGCTGTTGCACCGCGTTCGGAACCGGAGAGTAGTGGTCGAATTCCATGGTCGAAGTGCCACGGCCTTGGGTCATGGAGCGCAAACTTGTTGCATAGCCGAACATTTCGGCGAGCGGCACGAAGGCGCTGATGACTTTCATTTCGTTGCGGTCTTCCATGGAGTTGATTTGTCCGCGCTTGGAGTTCAGGTCGCCAATCACGTCGCCCATGTATTGCTCGGGTACCACGACTTCGATTTTTTCGATAGGTTCAAGAATGGCGACGCCGGCTTTTTCGCAAGCCGCGCGGAAGGCCATGGATGCGGCCACCTTAAATGCGGCTTCCGAAGAGTCCACTTCGTGGTACGAACCGTCGAACACCGCAGCTCTGATGTCTATCAACGGGAAACCCGCAACCACGCCGCGTGTCAGGGATTCTTGAATGCCTTTGTTGATGGGTTGGATATATTCCTTGGGCACCACGCCACCCACAATTTCATTGACGAATTCATAACCCTTGCCACGTTCCATGGGTTCCACGCGCAACCAGCAATGTCCATATTGACCACGACCGCCGGATTGACGGACGAATTTGCCTTCGCCTTCGGCAGTGCCCTTGATGGCTTCTTTGTAAGCCACTTGGGGTTTACCCACATTGGCTTCCACGTTGAATTCGCGTTTCATGCGATCCACGATGATTTCGAGGTGCAACTCGCCCATGCCAGAAAGGATGGTCTGCAGGGTCTCTTCGTCGGTGCGTACGCGGAAGGAAGGATCTTCTTCGGCCAACTTTTGCAAAGCGAGGCCCATCTTTTCCTGGTCGGCTTTGGTTTTGGGTTCGATGGCGATGTCGATGACCGGTTCAGGGATGGTGATGGTTTCAAGAATGATGGCATGATCCTCGTCGCACAGGGTGTGGCCGGTGAAAGTTTCTTTTAGGCCCACGGCCGCCGCGATTTCACCAGCGTAAACCTCTTGCACTTCCTCGCGGTTGTTGGCATGCATGCGCACGATACGACCCACGCGCTCCTTCTTGCCGTTGGTGGCGTTGTAGACGTAGGAACCGGAAGACAGGTGACCAGAATATACGCGGAAGAAAATCAACTTACCCACGTACGGATCGGTCATGACCTTAAAAGCCAAAGCCGCGAAAGGCTCGTTATCATCGGTTTTACGTTCCAAAATCTTTTCCGAATCGTTGGGATCCGTGCCTTTGACTGGAGGAATGTCGAGCGGCGACGGCAAGTAATGGTTGACCGCGTCGAGCATGAATTGCACGCCCTTGTTCTTCAAAGCAGAACCGCACAGCACCGGGAATATGTCCATGGCAATGACCGCTTTGCGCAAAGCCGCGCGAATTTCATCTACCGTAAGCTCTTCCCCGGCCAAATATTTATTCATCAAAACTTCGTCCGTCTCGCACAACGCTTCCAGGAATTCACCGCGGGCTTTTTTGGCCGCGTCCATCATTTCAGCCGGAACGTCGGCCTCTCGGATGTCCTTGCCCATTTCGTCCATGTACATCTCGGCCTTCATGGTGATGAGATCGATGATGCCTTTAAAGTTGGCTTCGGCACCGATGGGCAATTGGATCGGATAGGCACGTTTGGTCAAACGCGTGCGAATGGACAACACGTCCTTGAAAAAGTCCGCGCCCATGCGGTCTAATTTGTTCACGAAACACAAACGGGGCACATGGTACTTGTCGGCTTGGCGCCACACTGTTTCGGATTGGGCTTCTACGCCAGCCACTCCGTCAAACACCGTGACCGCACCGTCGAGCACGCGCAACGAGCGTTGCACTTCGATGGTAAAGTCTATGTGTCCTGGAGTGTCAATCAGGTTCATGCGGCAACCTTTCCAAAAACAGGTCGTGGCCGCGGAAGTGATGGTAATGCCACGTTCCTGTTCCTGCTCCATCCAGTCCATAGTGGCCTCTCCTTCGTGCACTTCGCCAATCTTGTGCTTGCGGCCTGTGTAGTACAAAACGCGCTCGGAGACCGTGGTCTTGCCGGCGTCGATGTGGGCGATGATACCGAAGTTTCTGGTATCTTTGAGGGAATATTCACGTGGCATATTTTTTAATAACGTTTTCAGGTTCCAATTTACTAATTACGATTCGTGTTCAACAGACAAAAAATACGGCAAAGCCGGCCGTATTCGTTATCGGACGTCAGACGCGTTGCCGGTGCCGTCGTCCATATCGCGTTAGCGCGCGAAGTGCGCGAAGGCGCGATTGGCTTCGGCCATCCTTTGCACGTCCTGCTTCTTCTTGACCGCGTCGCCTTGGTTTTCAGCGGCGGCAAGCAGTTCGCCGGCCAATTTGACGGCCATGCCCCTACCTTTCTTGGAGCGAGCCGCACCGATAATCCAACGGAAAGCCAGCTGCTGGCGGCGTTCGGCACGCACCTGTAACGGGATTTGATAGTTGGCGCCGCCCACGCGACGGGATTTGACTTCCAACAACGGAGAGACATTCTTCATGGCCTCGTCAAAAACCTCGAGAGCCGGTTTTTTGGACTTCTCTTCCGCTTGAGCCAAAGCTTCGTACACGATACGTTGGGCTTTGGATTTCTCACCGCATTCCATCACGTAGTTGATGAGCTTAGCGATGGATACGTTGTTGTACTTGGGATCGGCCAAAATTGTCCGATGGGGTGCCTGTTTGCCACGCATAATTATTTATAATGTTATTTGGCTGCCTTAGGCCTCTTGTTGCCGTAGAGCGAGCGGCCGCGGCGACGGTTGGCCACGCCTTGGGTATCGTAAACGCCACGCACGATGTGGTAGCGCACGCCAGGCAAGTCTTTCACACGACCGCCACGAATCATGACAATGGAGTGCTCTTGTAAGTTGTGTCCTTCACCCGGAATGTACGCCGTGACTTCCGTGCCGTTAGACAAACGGATACGAGCAATCTTACGCAAAGCCGAGTTAGGCTTTTTAGGAGTCATGGTCGTGACCTTGGTGCATACGCCACGCTTAAACGGGCTGCCTTTGGAAAGCAGCGTGTGTTTGCGATGCAGGGTGTCGCGAGTAAATTGCATGGCCGGGCTCTTTGACTTGGCCTTGGCCGTGCGGCGACCACGCCGCACCAGTTGATTGAATGTAGGCATGTTTGTGCGCCGCAATATAACAAAAGCCTGTATTCACGTCAAGCAAAGCGGAAAAATCGTATCTACGGAGGCTTGCTCCGGAGGGTTATTAATCTTGGTTTGGGGCTAGATTTTGAATCTGGCTACTGCATGGGCAACAGTCTGGGATTCAACATCCGCGGGAGCACGACCAGAAAAAAGAGCATCAACCAAGCGAAGAGATAAATAAACCAAGGTAAAAATCGGTCCCAGTGAGGCCTGACACGCAACACGACTTCGGAAACCACGACAGCCAAAAATGCCAACACCAAAGCCGCCCAAGTCCAAAGCGCCAAAGAGACGCACGCGGCCACGGCCAACCAAGTACCCAACAACCACTCTTTACCACGTTCCCCTTCCACGCGGCGTGCCAGTGCCATGGGCAAAAGCAAAAGCATTCCGGCGGCCAAAAGCCTGACCGAACCTTGCCCCACGTCAACGCCACGCCGGGCAAAGGCCAAAGCCAAGATGCCAAAACCCAGCCATTTGGCAAACCCTAAAACCCAGGAGGCATTGGGGTCTCGGACCGTCTGAAAAGCGTGACGTGCGGTCACGACAACGACCAAGACCATAAGGATAGGCCAACCCAACACGGCCGCGCCCCAAACCGCAAAAAACCAAAACCCGTCGGCCGGTTCCAAGTCTCCCGTAAAACTCCAAGCCGCGAGCATAATCACGAGCAGAATCCATACGAGCCACGCCGCAACGTCGATGGCCGACCACCCGGCCCGACTCCAAGCCGCAGCCATACCCACGGCCAACGCAAAAACCACGATTGTAATTTCCCGCCAGTCCGTTTTCCGCCAAACGGATAGCCACCACTTACGCGCCTGCCAAAGCGACCAGACGACCACGCCCAAAACCCAAACCCAAGCCGAAACGAACAAAGCATAAGAAGTTGCGAGCTGATCCCCAAAACCCGTAAACCATCTCAAAAGCTGCAGATTTGTCCAATACGAACCCATATTCAAACGCGAAA
Source organism: uncultured Gammaproteobacteria bacterium (assembly GCA_964604275.1). Lineage (GTDB taxonomy): Bacteria > Patescibacteriota > Patescibacteriia > 2-12-FULL-60-25 > 2-12-FULL-60-25 > MWCR01. Next base: position 3,197 of record CAZRYH010000028.1, on the reverse strand, counting down.
AATCCATCAACATGCGCGTACCGTCGCCCAAAACACTCGATTCCATAACGCCGACATGAATCCACAATACAAAAGACGGCGCGATAAGAATCAGGGTCATGGTCAGCCAGGTCAATATTGCAAAACCCGCTGAGGCAACCAAATCCTTACGCTCCCGCCAGGTCCAAAACCCCACGGCCGCGGCCAAAAACCAAACCGTGCCACGTAAAAATCCGTCCGGACCCGTAGCGGTCACGGCTATGCCCAAGGTGGCAACGTATTTCAAGGCATCCACTAAAGACAAAGGCGCGGAAATGATGGCTTGCGGCCAAAACCCCAAAAGTCCTGCGAGCAATCCGCCCACCGCGGCCAAAGGCAGGGAACCAAAAACCCGCTCCCCAATTTGACGTGGATCGCGTTTTGACGCCAAGGCCCAAACCGTAGCCCCAAAAAGACAGGCCACGACCACCAACAAAGGTCGCCACAAAAATACATCCGGCGGAGTCAGTGATTGTGACTTAAAAATTCCGGTTAGGATGGTGGCCGCCACCAAGCTCAAAACACCAAGCGCCCAAGCGCCCAAAACCGTCCCCTTTTGCGTATCTGACGACACACTTTCACCATCCGTCCGCGTCCAATTGGTTCGAATCATAAATCAAAACAGGGTGTTTATCCCGAAAAGGTTCATTATCCAAATCAACGGCCTATCTATAACCAAAGATATAAGACCTGCGCCCAAGGCCACATCCAAAAGAATTAAGACCATCAAAACGTAAGGTCCGTAGTATTCCACGGAATAGCGAAAATTATCCCATTTATGGCCACGCAACACAGCCAAAAGCAATTTTGAACCGTCCAAAGGCGGCAATGGAATCAGATTGAACAGCATCAGACTGGTGTTGATGAAAAAACTGAAAGCCAAAAACACGATAAGCAGATTGTTGCCGCCCAAAACCGGAACCAACAATCTCAAAAGGACGGCGGAAACCGTAAGCAAAATCAGGTTGCTAATAGGACCGGCGATACCTACATAAACCGCCCCCCAGGTCTTGTTTCTAAGATGGTACGGATTAAAAGGTACGGGTTTGCCCCAACCGAAATGCACGAACACCAAGGCCAGCACTCCGAAAAGATCCATATGTGAGAATGGATTGAGGGTCAAACGCCCCATGCGTTTGGCCGTATCGTCTCCTTGCAACGTGGCCGCCAGCGCATGGGAAAACTCGTGCACGGTCAAGGCTATGACAACCGAGAGCAACCAGACGATAAAAATCGCCGGCTGGGTGAAAAACGAAGTAAAAGACATAAAACGCGTGTGTTTATATTTATCGCGGATTTGACGCCTTCATGACAAGCCGACAAATCCCCCAATCAACCCTTAAATCGCGGACACAACCAATCCTCTGGTCCGCGCTTGCAAATTTTAGCGCACTTGTGTATCCTAGCGCCAATTCGATATGAGCAGAATCTGCGTACTGACCGGCAAACGCGCCAACAACGCCGTTAGCCGTAGCCACTCCAACGTGGCCACCAAACACCTGCAACAGGTCAACCTCCAAAAACGTCGTATGGCTAGCGTCAACATTAGGTTATCCACCCGCGCTCTTAAGACGCTTAAGAAGCTGGATGCCATTCGCCGCGGCGAACTCTTGACCAAACGCCAAAAGAAGCAAGCTAAGACGGCAGCCCGGAAGGCTAGCAAGTAGTGTTTAGACGGTAGCTTGTAGGGGGTAGACGGTAGGAGTTGTTTATTCAGAACCATTGCAACGGCTTGAACAACAGGCCGTTTTTTGTTTAGGTGCTTATTCGAGGCGCCATAGCGGTCGGATACTATAGTTCTTAGTTCGTTGTCTCGAAGCCCTTTAGCAGACCCAGCCTTCTCGACAATTATATTTACTGCTTGTTAATACGGTTGCGTATGTTGTCGAGGATTTTTCCAAAACCGCCTCATCGGCCTAGTAGCATGACATTGTACAGAAGCAATCGCCGGTGAGATTTTTCCGCCCTGCTGCCATCTCGTCGTCGCACTTATCGGCGTAGTTCCATAGGTTCACGTTGTGTAGACGGATCCTCTTGATGCACCTGCCAATGGCAGGTTTTATATTTTCTACAATTGAGGCATACGTGACCATGATACGGGGCGAGACGCCATCGGATGACGTTTCCACGGGAATGTCTAACGATTTTTATAGGGACATAAACCCATGGGTAGAGACGCAAGATCTTGCGTCTCTACGGGTTGATTTTTATTTTGTTTTTTTTGAAAACATCGCGCTTCAGGGGCGCATGCCAACCCTTGACAATCTGCGAAATTATTGCTTAAGTGCCGCATTCCGGGCATGCACAATAAATTGCGCTTTTCTGTAGCCCGGTACGGAAAAGCATCATTAAGGAGTTGCAGATGACGACATTCGCGATGGGACAGGCGACCAAAACCGGCGTGCAGATCATCGGCGACGACAAGAGCAAGATCAAGTGCAAGGCCCGCAAAATCGGCAACATGAGCATGCCCGACCCGCAGGACATCGAGGAGAAGTTCTTCTCAACCCTGGACCCACGGATGTGGTCATCTCCCCTTCGGGAGCCAACTACACCCTGCTCATCGGGGCCTATGTCCGTACGAGCAACGTCTTTTGGATCGACCCGGGCAAGCTCGCGGAAAAGATGGAGAACGGCCTCAAGGGCAAAAGCACGTGCGCCGCACTGCTCGAGCTCTTCCAGAGCGACCGCGACCTGTTCTACGAGTACAAGCCCACCAACGCCAAACTCGCACAGCTCCTGCTGGCGGTGCGCAACTGGCTCAACTTAGAGCAGCAGTGCACGGCCGACTCAAACGCCTACGCGCAGTTCCTGCGCCGCGAGCGCGACCTCACCATCTTCCAGAAGCCGGACAAGGCCGAATGGATTGAGCGCGAGGTGGACCGCGAGGCCAAGAAGATCGAGGCGCGCGTTCGCTCGGCTGGCATCAAGCTGACCAAGGAGCAGCAGAAGGACATGCGCAAGGGCTTGGCCCAGGACTTCGGCAAGCGATTCGAGGGCTATTTCAACGCCCAGGCCAAGGAAGCCATGACCGCGCAGAAGAAGCTCATCGAGGAGCGCATGGCCTGGTTCGGTGTGGAGGAACTGGAAGCCGACGCCGAGACGCGCGTGCGCGAAATCCTGGTCTCGCTGCCTGAGAACAAACTGTTCGACGGCATCGTGGGCGAGGGCGCGATCAA
>CAZRYH010000027.1:0-13253 GCA_964604275.1 uncultured Gammaproteobacteria bacterium | reverse complement strand
TTGCGCCGAGGCTGTTTCTTACGATTTCACAAAAAGTGAAAATTGGCGGAGAGGGAGGGATTCGAACCCTCGATACCTTGCGGTATGCGCGCTTTCCAAGCGCGTGCACTAGGCCTCTATGCGACCTCTCCAAGCGGGGCAATAGTATACGATTGTTCGTTGTTTTACAAGTCTGCCCAGCCGACCCCAGACGGTTGACAATTCCCCATATTTTGCTAACCTCGAACCAAGGAGAACGCACCATGGCGGAAAAGGTCAAATTTTTCAGCTTAGCGGACTTTGCAACAGGACCAAATAGTCCTTCTGAAAACATGGAATCCGCAGTTAACGACTGGTATGCGGCGCATGCCGACATCCGAGTCACCGACCGCCTCCTCAGCCCCGTGGACCATTTCCCAATCCTAGCCATCTTCTATATCGAAAAGCCACCCAAAATCCCAGCCAAAGCGGCTCAAGCAACCAAAAGCCGGGCCAAACTCAGGGTGGCTAGGTAACTCAACATCCGAAAGGGTGTTTTTTAATTATCGTAATCGGATGGATCCCGGTTTTAACAAACGGTCTTTGCAACATCAAACAAATAGCCCGGGATGACGGGGTGTAATGCGGACCAAGGAGGTACATGGTACGTCGTACCTGGTACTGGTTTAACAGCCAGAACCTAGTACCTGGTACCTCGTACCTTGGAGCGTACAAGTCGAATTTGGATATTTAAAAAAGACGGGATTTCCCGTCTTTTTTATTTTTTTGAAGATTACTTCTTCAAGATGGCGTCGATTTGGGTCTTGAAGGAGTCGAGGGGCAAAGCGCCTTCGACCAATTCGCCGTTCACGAACGTGGCTGGCGTACCGGCGACTCCGGCGGCCGAACCTTCGTTCAAATCACTGGCCACACGGGAAGCGGTTTCACCGCTATCCAAACATTTGTCGAATTTTGAAGTGTCGAGCTTCAAATCCTTGGCGGCTTGTTTCCAAGCGTCTACACCCATTTTCTGAGCGCGGTTGGCCTCGAAGATCTTGTCGTGCATCTCCCAGAACTTGCCTTGCACCCCAGCGCATTCCGCGGCTTCCGCAGCTTTTTGGGCGTTGGCATGGAACGACAATGGGAAATGACGGAAAACTATGCGGACGTCGTTGGGATAGGCGGCCAAAATCTGCTTGGTGGTGTCGTAATGGCGCAAGCAGTAGGAGCACTCGAAATCAGAATATTCGATCAAAGTGACCTTGGCGTCAGCCGCACCAATGATGTGGTCAGTCTTATCCACAGCGCGCGGCGGCTGTGAGGGTTGGGTGGGCTGATTGGTCGGATCCTCGCCTCCCGTGGGTTGATTGGCCGCCAAAGCGCCCGTATTCGGGTTAGGGTTGGCCGCCAAAGCGCCGAAATCCTTGCCAGAAAGCAGGAAATTGAGCACGAAAACCAAAGCCGCGGTGGACATTACGGCTACACCTGCGATCAAACCCAAAGCGAACATGGCTTTAGGATTGCCATCCCAAAAACTCTGAGTACTATTACTCTGTTCCATAAGAACGAAAAAGGTTAAATTCCATTAAATATTGGAGTATTTTTGTGTGAGAACGGCTTAATGTCAACACACAGTTATCAACAGGCGTCAGCGCAGGGCCTCATCCAGCTTCTGCTGCCATTGCGCGACCGTCATGGAACCGCTCAACATTTCGCGATTCACGAAAAAAGTTGGCGTGGAGTCGATAAGCAACGCATCGCCTTCTGCCACATCTTGATCAACTTTGTCTTGAGGTTGGGTACGCTGCAAGCAATTTGAGAAACTATCGGTCTGCAAATCCAAACCTTTGGCCAATTCCACATACCTGGCATCAGGCGACGGCAGCGCGCCCCGGTTGGTCTGGTCATTGAACAGGCTTTGCGAATATTCCCAGAATTTATTCTGTTCCTGAGCGCAACGTGCGGCCACGGCCGCCGAGTAGGCGTTGGGATGGATTTGTTTTAGCGGAAAATCGTTCCAGACAAACCGTACGCGGTCTTTGTATTGTTCCCTGATTTCGCGCAGTGGTCCTTCCGCTACTTTACACGCCGGACATTGAAAATCGCTGAAAATCCTGACCGTGACTTTGGCGTCAGTTGAGCCGTAAGTCGGGTTCGTGTCGTCGTTGAAGGTGGCGTTGGGATCCATGCTACTACCTCCCCCGCCTGGGCCCATGGCCAAAACCCAAACCAATCCGGCTACGATCAAAACACCCAGTGCCAGGGTGCCAATGAGAAAAATGCGTCGTGTCTTGTCTTGTGAATCCATATTTGAGGGCGAAGTTCGAATATTGATGTTCGAATCTTGAATGTTTGCAACTAGATAAAAGTTTTGGTTTTCGAAATTAGGGCGTTCAGAATTTGATGGGTTCTTGTGAATTGCATGATGATTTCACTGAATTTTTCGGCATCCAGATAACCCACATTTTTAGATACCTGCTCCATATTATTCGAAAATCGAAATTCGACATTCAAAATTCGCTCCATGTTAATGTTTCAGCAAATACTGGATTATTTCCAAAGCCGCTTTGCTGCCCTCCCCCACCGCGACCGCGATTTGTTTTTGCCCCACGTCTGTCACATCCCCCGCTGCCCACACGCCAGGCACGCTGGTCGCGCAATGCTTGTCTACCACGATTTCGCCGTTGGAGTTCTTATGCACGAAATCCACGAAGCCCGCGGCCGGGGTTAAACCTATTTCGATGAACACGCCGCGTGTTGGTTCTGTTTTGATCTCACCCTGCGCATCTAAATAAACGATGGAATTGACCTGACCTTCGCCCAAAAACCGTTGAGTGCGTGCCATGCCAATGATTCGGATATTGGGCTGGCTTTTGCACTTAGCCATCAGCATACCATCTCCACGCAAATCTGGATTAACAGTCAATACCGTTACCTGTTTGGCGTATTTGGATAAGAACAAAGCCGCATCCATTGCGGCATTTCCTCCACCGACCACGTGAACGTTCAAGTCGCGGAACATGGGCGCATCGCACGTGGCGCAATAAGTCACACCTTTGCCGCGGAATTCCTTTTCTCCAGGAACGTTCAATTCCCGGTGTTTGGTTCCTGTGGCAACAAGAATGGTCTTGGCCCAAAAGGAGCCAAGACTGGTTTTGGTTTCAAAACCTTCTTGCAAACGTAAAATACGCTCCACTTCCAACCCCTCTTTCAGTTCGAAGTCGTTTTTGTAATCATCCAAGTGCTTACGGAAACTTTCCACGAGCTGCGCCCCGTTCATCAAATGGAATCCCAAATAATTTTCCACGTCAGAACTCCACAAAGTCTGGCCTCCGATATCGCCCGTCAGCATCACGAACTTAACTTTTTGGCGCGCCAAATAAACGGCCGCGGCCAAACCAGCCGGACCGCCTCCGATGAGGATGCAATCGTAAATCATTAAATAAGCCCGACGTCTGCGCGACGTCAGGTTCATTGTATCATCTTGTGGCCACTTTGCGGAACATCCAACGCGGCAATCTGTCCTTATTGAGAATGACCACGCCCAAAGCCACGGACAAGATCAAAACCCACTGCGTGGGCGTCAATCCAGCGTACTTCACGTCTACCGAACGGTAAAAATCCAGATAAAAACGCGTCATCCCGTCGATGACCAAAAACCAACCCGCGAAAAAACCCGGGTCTCGATGCTTTTTACCCAAACGCCAGAAAAGCAAGAACATGGCCCAACCAATCAAAGATAGATACAGCCCGTGATCATGTCTCACCCCGTCCGGATACTGCACGCCCAAAAAGAAGTGCGTCAAAGTGCCGGGATGGTCGTGTATCAGAAAACATCCTATGCGACCGATGCCAATTCCCAAGGGCGTGGCATAACCGGCCATGTCAGCCATGGCCCAAACATCGATTTTGTGACGTTTGACGAAAACCAGACCCGCGGCCACGCCACCCAACAAACCTCCGATCATGGAAAATCCCGGTAAAGCCGGATTCAGGGCGTCCAAGGGATGTTGCAGATACCAAGCCGGATCGTAAAACAGGACATGAAAAATCCGTGCCGCCACAAATGCCGAAACAAAAGCCCAAACCGCGAAATCCCAAACCTTCTTGGGATCCACGTTCCCTAGTTTTTTCACGCGCCAGGCTCCGACCCAAAAAGCGGCCAAAAGCCCAAGCGCCACCAAGGTACCCCAAACTTGGATTTTGACTGGTCCGATGGGGATGGCGTGGAGTTCTATCCAGGGGATCATAAATTTAGGGGCTGGGGGCTGGTAGCTGGGGGACGGGGTTAGGGGTTGGTAGCTGGGGATTGGGGTTGACCGGTGCGGGAACGGATACTGGCGATGAGGGCATTGAGACATTTCAAAATCGTGATTATCCGTTTTTCCAAATCAACAAATACTTCAGGAGACAAATAGCCGGTATCGCGACAAATGAACAATTGGTTATAGAGTTCAGTCAATGAGCCTGCAGCGATAGTGTAAAAATGCATTTTATCTTTTGGCGTCCTGCGTGAAAAACCTTCGGCTATGTTCGACGTGACGGAAATCGCAGCGCGTCTCATCTGAGAGACCAAGATGTAAATCTCTTCTTTGGGAAAGGTTTTTGTTATTTTCAAAATCTCTAAAACCATTTCATGCCCCATTTTCCAAACATCCAATTGATAAAACTCTCTAATTTTTTCCTTCATATTCGTTCTCCCTAGCTACCAGCTACTAGTCCCTGGCCCTTAAAGCACGTTCAATATCCTCAGTGCCCTCTCAAACTCATCCAGCGCACGCACTGCATCCCTGTCGCTCAAGCGGAACTCGTGGTCGTGGACCAGTTGGTTGCGCATTTTATGCGCCCACCAAACGTCTTTTAATTTGGGGTATTTGTAACACGCGATCTTGAGCCTTTCGCCCAAAGTCTCGCCCGGTATGACCAAAGATTTCAAAGCCGCATCCAACAATACGTCCGCTTCCACTAGAGCCATCTTCTTGCCCATCTGGCCGTTCATTTTGCTGGTTTCGCGCACGCGCTGCCACCGCTTTTGCACTTCCTCTCGCGACAAGCCGTACATTTCCGGGCGCGACAACCGATTCTTAACCCACACGGCCAACGCCACCAACAACGCCAAAAGTATGACGGCCATTATGCCGATAGCGATATACAAGCCAAAGGGCAAACCCGTCGTGGCTTCGGAAAAAACGATATCTTCTCCCATACGATGACTAGGGATTTAGTGACCAGTGGTAATGGTAAGTGGTTTAGTCAGCCGGAACATCGGGCTATCCACTAACCACTAGTCATTGACCACTGTTTTTTATTTAAGTCTGTTCTCCAAAACCCTGGCCGCGGAAAGCAAATTCGCTTCGTCAAACCATCTACCGATCAGTTGGAAGCCTACGGGCATTCCCCCATCGGTTTGGCACGGCATGGAAACGGCCGGTAAACCCGCCACGTTCACGCTCACGGTAAACACGTCTTCCAGATACATTCCCAAAGGATCGTTCAATTTCTCACCCAATTTGAAAGCCGTGTTGGGCGCGGTGGGTGTGGCGATCACATCTACTTCCGCGAATGCCTTTTCGTAACCGCGTCTGATGAGAGTCTGCACTTTTTTTGCTTGGACGTAATACGCGTCGATGTAGCCGGACGACAGGGCAAAGGTGCCCAGCAGGATGCGGCGCTTAGCTTCGGAACCGAATCCCTGGGCGCGTGATTGGGCGTAGGTTTCAAACAATGGCAAAGCCTCTTTGCGTAGACCGAAGCGCATGCCATCGAAACGCGACAAGTTGGCTGAGACTTCACACGGCATGAGCACGTAATATACTGCCAAACCTTCGTCTGCGTACGGCAGTTCGATTTCGCGCACGTCAGCGCCGGCATCTCGCATGGCTTGGAGTGCGTTTTGGCTTTGCTCCAACACCCGGGCGTCGATGCCTCCGGCTTCCCACATGGATTTTGGCACGCCCACGCGCAAACCCGTCAAATCCTTTTTCCATTCCGGGGTAAACACCTGGGCGTCGGCCGTAGTCTGATCCATGGGATCTTGGCCTTGCACGGCTTGCAGCATGATGGCTGCATCTTCCACGGTTTTGGCGAACGGTCCGATTTGATCTAACGACGAGGCCATGGCCATCAAACCCGAGCGCGACACGCGTCCGTAGGTGGGTTTGAGACCGACCGTGCCGCACAAAGACGCGGGTTGGCGGATGGAACCTCCAGTATCTGACCCATACGCGCCCAAAGCCAAATCCGCGGCCACGGCCACGGCGCTGCCGCCGGAAGACCCGCCGGGAACACGTTCTGGATCGCGAGGGTGTTTGGTCGGACCGTAAGCCGAATGCTCGGTAGAAGAACCCATGGCGAACTCGTCCATGTTGGTGCGGCCCAAAATCACGGCTCCGGATTCGAACAATTTGCGGACCGCGGTCGCATCGTAAGATGCCACGTGCTTTTCCAAAATCTTGCTGCCTGCGGCGCACGGTTTGCCCTGCAACATCATGTTGTCTTTGATTGCGACCGGAATGCCGTCCAAATCGCCCAAAACCTGTCCCGAAGCGCGGCGCTCGTCCGCACGTTCCGCGGCTTTGAGTGCATCTTCCGCGTAAACCCCGACGTAAGCGTTCAAAGCTCCGTTCATGCCCCTGATTTGATCCAGGCACGCCTGAGTAATTTCGCGTGAAGATGTCTCGCCTGAATCCATCAATCTGCGAGCTTGGGCGATGGTTAGTTGGTTGAGTGGTTTCATAAATTCGATTCCCCCTTCGTTTCCCCCTTTAATAAAGGGGGTTTTAATGTTTTCCTTATTACAAATCAGAACCAAACTTAATCATGAATCACTTCTTGGGTGCTTGGAACACGCCGGGGGCGGCCAGGAGGTCGCCGGCGCGGGACGGAAAGTTGGAGAGGATTATTTCGCGGGCCGCGTCGTCGCAAACATAAGCTTCGTCCGCTCGCCAACCTTCGCGCTTGGCGGGCATGGCAAACGGTTCCACGCCTTGTGTGTCAACTTTTTGGATGCTTTCCACGTACTCCAAAATCGCGGCAAATTGGCCGGTCATGGTCTTGGCTTCATCCTCGGAGAGCTCCAAGCGTGCCAAGTCAGCCAAATGCTTCACTTGTTCCAAAGTCAGTTTCATATGCATGAAAGTTTAACGGTTCGCTGAGTTTACGTCAAAAAGTCGATCCTCTTCCCCAACCCCTTCCCCTTCCGAAAGGAGAAGAGGCAATCGAACGGGTGAAAAAATAAAAAGACCTTGAAGGTCTAGAGTTTAAACGGGGCGGACGCGGCCGGATCCGCCTTCTGCGCATCCGGGTCTTTGAGGAACACGGAATCCTGGTGTTTGCAGGTCTGCACGCATTCGCGCCAACCCGCTACAGCCTGGTCCAAATCATCCACGCACTGTTGGAACTCGTGCAGCGCGCCCATGGCCTGGTCCGCGGTTTTTTCCATGTCAGAATTTTCGTAGGATTCGATCAGACACTTTTGCCAGTCCATGCTTTCAAACTGCATGAGGATGATCTTGTCCTGTTTGTTCATCAACTCATGTCGCATGTGGTTGCTCTTCTGCAGGGTCTGGATGTACTCATCCTGCTTGGCCACAATCATGCTCAAAACCACCAGACCGAAGATGAAACCAAAATGGTACGCGATTCGGATGTATTTCCAAAGGACTTCGACCATTTCTTCCTCCCAAAATCGCTACAGGGGATTCTGACGGACGGTCTTTAACATAAAACCATGGTCGGGTCAATTCCCCTATGGCATGAAACCTCCAGCTTGGATGTTCCACAAATTCTTGTACAAGCCTTCGCGTTGCAACAGTTCTTGATGCGTCCCTTGGTCAACGATTCTGCCGTGGTCCATGACCACGATGCGGTCCATCTGCATGATGGTTGAAAGGCGATGCGCTATGACGATGACTGTGCGGCCGCGCATCAAGACCCTCAAGGCCTCCTGAATGCGGAGCTCGGACTCGGAATCCAAACTCGAAGTGGCTTCGTCCAAAACCAATATGGGCGCGTTCTTGAGCATGGCGCGCGCCATGGCCACGCGTTGCCGCTCGCCTCCAGAAAGTTTGATGCCCCTCTCGCCCACGTAGGTTTGATATGTCTCGGGCAAATCGGAGATGAATTCGTGGCAATGCGCCATTCGCGAAGCCTGAATCACCTCTTTATCCGTGGCTCCCCGTTTACCGTAGCGGATGTTGTCCATGAGCGTGCGGTGAAACAGAACAGGGTCTTGGGGCACAAAACCGATACAGGCGCGCAGGCTTTCCTGTGTGACCTTGGAAATGTCTTGGCCGTCGATAGAGATGGTTCCGGAATCCAGGTCGTGGTAACGCATGAGCAGTTTCACGGTGGTGGATTTTCCGGCGCCGGACGGACCGACCAAAGCCACGCGTTCACCGGGCGCCACGTCCAGATTGAAACCATCGAGCGTTTTGCGCGTGCTGTTGTAATTGAATATAACGTTTTCGAAACGCACACGACCCTTAGAGAGCCGCAATTTTTTAGAGCCGCGCACGTCCATGACCCCAAACGGGGTCTCGTAAATTACGGCCATCTCTTTGGCATCGGCCAAGGCCTCGTATGCCATACGCATGACACGACCCACGGACCAGATGTGGTCGAACAACGCCAAAAGGTATCCTTGCAACAACGCGAAATCGCCGATGGTGACCACTCCTTGGCGCCACAAACCCACGGCAACGTACATGACCAAGAATTCCACAACCACCATTATCAGCGCCTGGAACGCAAAGCTGCTTTCCGCCAAATACCAAGAACGGTTCTGCGCTTTACGGAATTCGTCGCGCAATTTGCCGAACAGATCCATCTCGTGCTTTTTGCCCGTGAACATTTTAACGTTCACGCTGTTGGCTAAAGCATCGGTCAACGCGCCGGAAACCTCGGAGTCTTTGGCCGCACGCTGTTCGTCGAACTTGAGCTTCCAGATGGCAAAGAAATAATTGCCCACGATAATCAAAATCACGCAAACCAACATGACGGTGCCCAACATGACGTGGCGCCGGAATAGGACGGTCAATGAACCCACGGACAGGATGGCGATGGGCATCAAATGCCACAACAAAACGTCATTCAGGGTTTCGAACGAGCTGGAAAAACGTTTTATCTTGCGCGTCAGGCTACCCGCGAAATTGTTGGTGAAGAAGGTGTAAGAATGGTCCAATATATTGGCGAAAGACGCCTGATCTACATCGGACGTCAAGCGCGTAATGAAATACGGCTCCAAAAAACCGCTCACGCGGTAGGAGGCCCAACGCACACCATTGACCACCAGGATAATGACCAAAAAGCCAATCAACTTGGATACCACGCCTGGATCTTGAGTACCACCGGACGCCAGAACGTCGAAGAATTTTTTGTAGTACCACGGCGAGAACAGGTCCAAGGTATAGCTGGCTGCAGCGAAAAATATCAACGCAAACCACATCCCTTTATACGGTGTTAAAAAACTCCAGTACCTTTTCAGGATGGTGGATAATTTAACTTTTTCCATGGCCAGATTGTACACCCGAATCGCCTCCGGCCCAACCCTCTCACGTTTTTATCTTTTTCAGAAAAGCTTTCTCGTCCAAAATCTCAACCCCCAATTGCCTAGCTTTGTCGGCCTTGGATCCAGGATCCGCTCCCACTACCACGAATGAGGTCTTTTTAGACACGGACTCAGAAACGTCCGCGCCCAATTTCCGAACAATCTCCTTGGCTTCTTCGCGGGACATCGCTTCTAATGACCCCGTGAAAACCCAAGACGTTCCAGATAAAGGGCCGCGTACAGCGTCTGTCGCACTCCGCGCAACGTCAACGAACTCTAGGAGATTATCGATGCGTTTGTTCTCTTCTTTATCTTTGAAAAATTCCACGATGGCTTTGGCCACGACTTCGCCCACGCCTTCAATATGATCCAATCCCTCAAGCGTGGCTTGTCGCAACTTGTCCAACGTCCCAAAATGGCGCGCCAAAACCAGAGCGTTCTCTGCGCCGATATGTCGAATACCGAGAGCATAGATTAAACGATGGAGCTCGACGGAACGATGCGCTTGGATTTCTTTGACCAGTTTGTTGGAAAGAATTTCACCGAACCCTTCAAGGCCACCCAAATCCCCGGGTTGGATACGGAAGAGATCAGCAGGTTCGCTCACGATGCCTTCCTGCAGGAATGTCTCTAAAATCTTTTCGCCCAAGCCGCGGATGTCGAACGCGGCACGTGAAACGAAATGACCCATGCGCGCCAACTCCTGGGCGAAACACCGCGGATTGCTGCACACGGTCGCGACTTCACCCTGCTTGCGTTCAACTTTGGAACCGCAAATCGGACAATGCGCAGGCATGTGGAACGGCTTTTCTTTTCCGGTACGCAATTTTGGCAGCACCTGCACTACCTTGGGTATCACGTCACCCGCTTTCTCCACGATGACCGTGTCCCCTATCTTCAGACCAAGACGTCTAATCTCGTCCTCGTTGTGCAACGTGGCGTGCGTCACGGTTGTGCCCGCGAGTTGAACCGGGTCCATAACGGCCACGGGCGTCAGCACTCCGGTCCTGCCCACAGACACCTTGATGTCGCGCACTATCGTAGTCCCCTGCTCGGCCGCGAACTTCCAAGCCACGGCCCCGCGCGGCGTTTTGCCCACGATACCCAAATCCGCGAACGCGCGATCGTCGTTTATGTTGATGACCACGCCGTCTATCTGATAATCCAACTTGTCGCGCGCGTCCCCGATCCTCTTCATCACCTTTCCGACCTCGTCGATGTCATTGCATCGGGTATTGAAATCCCCGCTCGGAAATCCCATCAACTTAACGAACTCATGCTGCGCCTCATGCGTTTTGGTGCCAGCGTCGCCCACCAACTGCCACGCCATAAAAGACAGGCTGCGTTCTTTGGTGATCTTGGGGTCCAGCTGACGGATGCCGCCCGCGGCCGCGTTGCGCGGATTGGCCAGCTCGGGTTCCCCGCGTTTCTTCAATTCAAGATTCAGCTTTTTCAACTGACCACGCTTCATATAAACCTCGCCCCGTACCTCAAGACGGCCAAAATGCGTACGCGCCACAAGACGGACTTTGGCCTCATCGATTTGACCGTGGAACTTTTTACAAAACGCGTCCAGTTCCTTTTCACCTGGCACGCGCAGTTTCAGCGGGATGGACTCGATGGTTTTGGCGTTCTGCGTCACATCCTCGCCAATGGATCCGTCACCGCGCGTGGCGGCTTGGACCAGATTCCCGCTATCGTAAATCAAGGACATGGCCAAACCGTCCATTTTGATCTCCGCGTACAGTCCGGACTTGTCGCAATTCGCATCCAGCTTTTTTATGCGCACCAACCAATCCTTGGCTTCATCCTCAGAAAACACATCCTCCAAAGACAGCATGCGCACCGCGTGTTGCACCTTTTTGAAACCCTTGGCTGCTTCGCCTGCCACGCGTTGGGTCGGAGAGTCGGGAGTGATGAGCTCCGGGAATTCGGATTCCAATTTGTATAGCTCGTGTTTGAGGGCATCCAAAGCCGCCTCGGATATCTCGAGGTTGTTGAGGACGTGGTACTGATACCGATACCTGTCGATTTCCTGCCTCAACTTAGCGATGCGCTCCGCGGCTTGGGCCTGGGTCATAGGTCAATAGCCACCTTCAACTGTGCGATATCCTCGGTATTTTGCGCGACCTTGCCCTCCAACCTACCGATTCTGGATGACGTCATAACCAGCTCCTGATCTTTTTTCAAAGCCAGATTAACCAGCCGGTCCAATGTCGTAGCGATATCCCGCAAATCCTTTTTGGTGGCCATGTTTTCCTCAATCCTTTGTAGCCTGTCGTCGTGATCCATTACTTTCCCCGCGATGAAATCCAATTGTTCTCCGTGTTGTTTTAGTATCACCGTATGTTCATTTAAAATCCTCCCGTGGCGGTCAAGCTTCTCGCCGTGGCCCTTGAGGATTGCCGTGTGTTCGTCCAGAACTTTGCCATGCCTGTCCAGCTTCTCGCCGTGTTCCTTCAGCGTGACCGTGTGTTGGTCCAAAACCCGGCCGTGGCGGTCCAGCTTGGCCGTATGCTCATTGAGGATGGCGCTATGGAGGTCCAATTTCACCGTGTGCTCGTTGAGGATCGTGCTATGGAGATCCAGCTTGGCCGTGTGCTCGTTGAGGATCGCACCATGGAGGTCGAGTTTAACCGTATGGGAATCGAGAATTGCAGTCATTTTATCCGACATATTGTTATCGTCAGCATTATCTTACCGCGCATGGCGGCAGTCAAATCATAAACAAACCCGCCATTCATCCGCCGATCAACCATAAAATCAAAACGGACTGGTTACCATTTTCAAACTCGGATTGGTGACTTTGGTATACCACTGCGTGGTACGAATATTTTGGTGCCCAAGCAATTCCTGCACGTAACGCACGTCCACGCCGTTTTCTAATAAATGGGTCGCGAAACTGTGCCGCAACGAATGAAAGGTCGCGTTTTTCCCTATGCCTGCGGCTTTAAGCGCTCGTCCAAACACGATTTCCGCGGTTCTCTCCGTCAACCTGCCGCCATGTTCGCTACGAAACAACCAATCCTCACCGCCCTTGCCTCCCATGGCGATCTTCAAATCCGACACCAACCTGGCAGATATCACCGATATTCTATCTTTTTGGCCTTTGCCTTGCCTGATCGTGACGACCAAATCCTCCAAACTCACGTCCCTGACTTTAAGCCGCACGGCTTCCCCCACCCGCAAACCGGCGCAATAGGCCAAAGCCACCAGCGTCCTATGTTTGCAGTTGGCGATCGTACGCAATAAAGCGTCTATCTCGGTTCGCGACAAAACCACCGGCAAACGTTTGGGACGTTTGGCGAACTTCAAATCAATCCTGTGCGGTACTCGTAAAATTTCCCGATAATAGAATTTAATCGCGTTTAGATGCAGGTTGACGGTCTGAGACGCCAAACCGCGATCGGCCAAAGCCAACAGGAAACTTTTAACAGACTCCAGATTACACGACATCGCGCCATCCGGCACTTTGTCAAAATACGCCTTAAGACACATTAGATAGGCCTTTTCCGTCCGTCCGCTATATCCCCTAAGTCGAATCGCCTCACCGACGTTAAGCAAAATTGAATGCATAAAAACCCCATTAAGACCAATTAATGAGGCTTACATCCGCACTATTTACAGGCTACCCTACACCGACTAACATGTAAATGTTGATAACTTATCCCATTTCTATTCGGATAGAAATGAGTTATCGGAAATACCTAAAAGTGATTTCTTTCAGAAATCAATAATCCAAAAATTT
>CAZRYH010000026.1:0-16358 GCA_964604275.1 uncultured Gammaproteobacteria bacterium | reverse complement strand
TTTTGAATGGAGTGGGACTCGGGTTATCAAACTTCGAAGATTCCTCGAATCGACTCGCGGGAGCCTCGTCTACCTCGGAATGACAGAATCGCAGCTGACCAGGACGCCGGAAGTAGGACCCAGGATCAACCGATGGCACGGTTATTCAGCCATCAAATCGCTCAAGATTCTTCACTCCGTCGCGTTGGACGCGACCCGTTCAGAATGACGGGTAGGTGACTGACGACCGACGACTGTCGACTGACGACTCGTTCAAGTCTTTAGTCCTCCGCGGCCAGTTTCTTGTATTGATTCCATTTGTTCATGGCGGTTTCCATACCTTCTTTGGCCCAGTCCGTGGCGGCCTGTGAGGCTAGGGATACGGCATGGGCGATGGCCGTTTCGTCCTCTTTTGAAGGACGGTTCAAGACCCAGTCTTTGCGTTCCGACGCGCGTTGGGGTTTGCCGATGCCTACGCGTAAGCGGTTGACCGCGATATTTTTGAAATGCAAAAGGATGTCCGCGTAGCCATTATGTCCGGCCGCGCTACCGCCCAGGGTCAAACCCAAAGCGCCGGGCGCGAAATCCATTTCGTCTTGCACAATCAAAATATCTTGAGGTTGGATTTTGTAGAAACCGGCGAGCAGGGCAACAGCCCGACCGCTTTGGTTCATGAAGGTTTGAGGTTTGGCCAATACCAACACGCTGCGTCCCAAATGACACTTGGCGGTTTTGGATTCACGCGCCTTGTCCGCGGTCCATTCCGCGTCACAATCCTTGGCCAACTTGTCCACGACCCAAAAACCCGCGTTGTGCCGCGTGTCCGCGTACTCTTTGCCCGGATTGCCCAAGCCCACGATAAGCTTCATACGTTTCTGAAGTTTTATTCGAGTTCGCGAACCTAATCATCAATACCGTCCCACGCGTCGGCCCAGGGGACGTTTTTTGCGGTGCGGGCCTTTGAACGTCTTTTCGATGGGTGAGGCGTCGACTTCTGTATCGATTTGTATGGGTGTGCCCTGGAATCCGAATTTTTCCCTCAGCATGCGTTCGAAGAATTTGAGCCAGGCCACATGCAATTGTACACCTGCGCCGCGGATGGTGAGCAGGAAGCGCGGGGGACTGGTGCCGATCTGTTCGGCGCGTGACACGTAGGCTTTTTTGGGGCCCATGAGCGCGCGCGGAGGTTGTTTGGTGATGACGGCTTTGAGGAATTTGTCCAAGGCATTGCGCTGGATGAACCTCTGGCGCTCTTCCCTGATTTTGAAGGCGATGTTTAGGATGTCGTCCACGCGTTGGCGTTTGCTGGCCGAGATGAAAACGATGGGCGCCCAAGAGAGGAAGGGGAGGGATTGGCGGATGGAGTCCGCGAATTTGTCGCTGGTGCCGGTTTTTTTCTCGCCAACCGTGTCCCATTTATTGACCGCGATAATCAAACCGCGATTCGAATCCTTGAGCAGACCGGCCAGGTGTTTGTCTTGTTTGCGCGGATCCTCGTTGGCGTCCAGTACCAACACGGCCACGTCCGCACGCTGCAAAGCCAAACGGTTGCGGTCCATAGCGTCGAATTCCATTTTTTCATCGATGCGCGCGCGCCGCCGCATGCCGGCCGTGTCCACCAGTGTGACGGGCAAGCCGTGCCAAGTGAATTCCGTGTCCAAGGGTTCGCGCGTGGTGTGGGCGATGGGCGAGACGATGGAACGTTCTTCACCCAAAATCGCGTTCATGATGGAGGATTTGCCTACGTTGGGTCGCCCCATGAGCACGATTTTCAGGGACTGGTTTTCCGTGATGTCCAAAGGCGGCAGGTTGCGTTTTTCCAGATTCTCGTAAACCAAATCCAAAAGGTCGCCGATGCCGCGGCCGTTGGCCGAACTGATGGCTATGGGTTCGCCCAAATTAAGTTTCCAGGTCAGGGCGGAAGAGCCTTCGCCCAAACTCAGGTTACGGTCCGATTTGTTGGCCACCAACATGGAGTTGGGATTGAGGCGCTTCAACGTGGCCGCGAACTCGATGTCTTGCGGCAGAATGCCGGTCTGGGCGTCGATCAGAAACAGGGCCAAATCCGCTTCGCGTATGGCCAGCTCGGCTTGGCGCACGATGCCGCGTCCGATTTCCGTGTTCACGTCCGCGTCCATGCCGCCCGTATCCACGATGCGCACGATGCGGCCGCGCCACAAGCATTCCGCGAAGTTTCTGTCGCGCGTGGTGTGGGGCACGTCGGACACGATGGCCCGCGAGGTTTCCGAAAGCCTGTTCCAAAGCGTGGACTTGCCCACGTTGGCGCGTCCCACCAGGGCCACGGTGGGTATCTTCTGTTTTTTGGCGCGCGCGTTTTCTGTCAAACGCCATTCGGCCATGGGTTCCGGGACCAGGCGTTCTTTGATTTTGGCCGGTTTGCTTTTGGCGGGCGCACGGCGATTATTCTGACGGGGTTGCATAGTAGGGGTGGATCATGCCAAGGGAGGATTCTCCGAGAATTACCAAAAATTGGGTGGAGGTGGATTTGACGCGCTCTTCGGCCAGGTCCTGCGTGTAAACTATCCGTTCGCTCGAACCGCTGACGGGTTTGGCTGGTGAAGCGGCCACGTCCGCATCCAGCATCTTTTTGAGGCGTACCAATTCTTCTGGAGTCTTGCCGTCCGTCAAATCGTAGATGACCGTGCGTTCATATCCGCGATGCGCCGCGTTGCCGAAAGCCGGGATGCGGTAACCCAAGCTTTTGAGTTTTTGCGTGACCTGGAAAGCGTACCCTTCGTAGTTGGTGCCGTTTTTGATTTCCACGTTGATGGCGGTCTGCGGTTTGAGTTTGTTGAGCTCGTCTTCTTTGGACACAAACGGGTCGGCGGCGATGGTGCGGATTTCAGACCAATCGGGTTTGCGCGGGAACAGCATGTATGTGCCGTTGACCGTGGCCGGGGAAAGTTCGCCGTCTTGCGCGTCCGTTAAAGTGCGGATGGTCATGTGTTCGCGGTCTATCTGCGTGGCCAGCGGCATCAGACTCACCATGCCCCAAGTTGAAACATCGGTTTGTATGTGGTTGGACAGGGTGCTGTAGAGATCGCTGATCTTTTTGGGGTTGGCCAAGGTGCCCAAGGAAACCATCTTTTCGCGCACGGCCTGGATGAGCAGCTGTTGGCGGCGGCTGCGCGCGAAATCCGAACCTTCGCCGTTGTTGCCGTGGCGCGAACGCGCGTACTTGAGGGCCGTGTCGCCGTCCATGTGTTGCAGGCCTTTTTGGAAGGTGACGGTTTGATATTTGTCGTCTTCCGCGGGATAGGAATTGTCCGTGAAGCCGCGTTCCACATCCACGTCCACGCCGCCCAGGGCATCGATGAATTCCGAGAAGCCGTTGAAGTCGATGCGTACCACGTGGTCGATTTTGACGTTGAGCAAGTCTCCGATTTGGTCGGCCGTACGGCGCGCGCCTGCACCGGGTTCCAGTTTTTCGTTGATGGCGTTGAGACCGTTGATCTTCCGGAATTGGCTGTTGCCCATGGGATAGGCCAAATCGCGGGGGATGGAGAGCATGGCCAAACGTTTGTCTTTGGTATCGATGGAAGCCAGGATGATGGTATCCGTGAGCTCCGGACCGTCATGCCCTTCTCCACCCACACCCAAAAGAAGGACATTCAAACGATCGCCTATGCTCTGGCCCTCTGTGACCGCTTCTTGCCCCAAAGCCAAACGGCGCAAATCCACAATGCCCGGCAATTGCCCCATTTCAGAGAAAACGCTGGTACCGCGGCTGGCAGCGCGATATGAGGCCCAGGCGCCCAAAGTTGCGAAAACACCCACGAACAATGCAAAAACAACCGCTACTATGGCGGTTTTTCTGGTCGCGTAGCGGTCGTGCGAAGTCTCCAATAAATCGATTTTGTGTAGCTCCGGCATGTCCGAGTAACTTACCAGATAATCCCGGGCACTTCAATTGTGGAGTGGGGCGGCCTCAAGACCTGGGTCCGGCCCAAGGCACGGAGTGGGTTGTGGATTATTTTGCGCTAAGTGGACCTCTTTTGTGCTACAATGTGCGTAATGAATAGGAGGAATGGCTCTGAGGGAGGGTTTGGGGCCATCGGCAGGTCGCCGTTTGGCTTTTTGCGTAACGTATTTTTCCCTAAAAAACCCACGCTTGCCGGGTCTGACGATCCCGTCGTGACGTTGAGGCGCAAGCGTCGCCAACTGGTAGCCAGCGGTCTGGCTCTGGCCTTGTTCGTGATTTTGTTTGTCGGCATGCCGGCCATGGCTTCTAATTACGTGGAGACTTTGGCCAAATTGGTATTGGGCATGCTCACCAGTTTCATACTGGTATTGTGTGAGGTTTTGGGTTTCCTGATTTTGATGCTGGTGGATTTTTTGGTGAACATCGCGCAATACAACAATTTTGTAAAAGCCTATCCCGTGGCCGTGGGTTGGCCCATCATGCGCGACACGGTCAACATGTTCTTCATCATCGTGGTGTTGGTGTCCGCCTTCTCGACCATCGTGGGTTATAAGGATTTCCACTATAAGAGCGTGTTGCCAAAATTGTTGCTCATGGCCGTGCTCATCAATTTTTCCAAAACACTGATCGGATTGATGATCGATTTTTCACAGGTCATCACATTGACTTTCGTTAACGGCTTCAAGACCGTGGCCGGCAACAATTTCATCCAAGCTTTGCATTTGGGCGATGTGATGAAGGTGGCGCAAGGCGGCGATCAGATGGTCAAACAGGACGGGGACAACGTAACAATCAGTTGGACAGGGGCCGCTGATGCGTCCGTGGATACCATGAGCGTGGTCAGCATTTTGGCGGCCGCGATTTTTGCGCTATGGGTCATGTCCATATCGTTGACGCTCATGGTCATCATGATCATCTTCTTTTTGGCGCGCATCATCATACTCTGGATACTGCTCATCACCTCGCCGGTCATGTTTTTCGCCTGGGCTTTGCCCGACAAGATGAAAAAAGGGTTTTCCCCTTTCACCAGCGATTGGTGGAAACGGTTGACTTCGGCTTTGGTGGGCGGCCCGGTCATGGCCTTCTTCCTGTGGTTGTCGCTGGCCTTGTCGCAGAATTTCACGCAAGTCCAATTGTACAAACCGTCTGAAACGAGCGAGTTGACGCAGCAGAACGACGTGGGCAAGAACGTGGTCATGACGAAAATCGGCAAGCCCGATGCCTTGGCGCACTTCATCGTCATGGTGGCCTTCATGCTCATGGGTGTGCAGACCGCCGTGTCTTTGGCTCGCGAGGCCGCGCCTCAGATTGGGAGCGTGTTCAGCAAGGTGGGCGAAGCCGGCGGCATGCTGGGCGCGGGTGCGGTGGTGGGAGCCATGGCGTACAAAGGAACAGCTGCGGGAGCGGGTTATTTGGATCGCAAAACAGGCGCTACCTCTTGGGCCGCTGGTAAGTTGGTCAAATCGTCCATGGCCGGCGTTCTGCCTCAATCCGCACGTTTCGCCTTGGCCAAGCACGCGGCGCAACCCAAGAGATTGGCCGCTCAGCAAGCAGAGGAATACAAAAAGAATTTGGCAGACATGGGTCCGAGCGAACGTCGCAAAGAGTACCAGCGTATGTTCACGGGTTTCGCGCCCAAGATGTTTTATGATAAGGCCGAACGCACGGGTGCTGCCACGAATGCGGTCAGCGATATAACCAGCGGCACGTTTGAGAAACAGCGTCGTGCGGAATTGGAAAAGGATCTTACGGACAAACGCAAGAAAGAAATCAAGAAAGCCGAATCCGATCCCGTTAACGGCAAAGATAAGGCGAATAAGATCCTCGACCAGATAAAGGCCGAGGCTTCCATGCAGACGCAAAAGGAAAAACGCGAAATTTTGGCGACCGCTCTCGGCCATGCGGATAAGTATGGGCTTACCGATTTGCAGGACAAGATTCGCGAGGCGACCGACAAGGACCCTTCGTCCATCGCCGATTACGACAAACGTCGCGAAGCGGCTCGAAAGATCGCAACAGACCCAGAACTCCTAAAAGGTTTGCAGCCTGCGGCCTTGTCTGACTTGTTTACGGCCACAAACGTCATGGGCGGCTTGGGAGTTTTTGATGCCAGCGGAAACGTGAACGAGGCGGCTTTGCAATCCGATGGCTACAAGAAATTGACGGACAACGTAAAATCCAAACAGTACGCTAAAGCGATTTTGGATTTGGCTAAGACCGACCAAGGCAGGGCGCGCATAGCGGCATTGAATAGTGCGACTCCTCCGGCCGGAGGCTTTGATTCCATGAATGGCGTGATTGAGGTGGCCAAGGGCGGGGATCGTTACGTTGTTTCTGGCGGCGGCATGGCCGGATCGTATCGATTCGACCGTCGCACCGCTTCTGAGGATGAGGTGGTGGAGGCTGCGGCCGGGACCAATGCGGCTTGGGCGGCAGGAGGCAGCCAACGCGCAGCGGCGGTTACCGCGGTCCAAGGAATCGGTAGCGGACAGGTACACGATAAGAGCGGCGCGTTGCAATCCAGGAATTTGGCTTCTGTGGCGCGTCGTTGGGATGGGGATGCGGATGCGAACAAAAATTTGGCGAATTTGCAGACCGTTGCCACCAGTGGCTTCTCTTCGGCTGCAGGTATACAAGCCGCGCAAAACTTGGTGCGTGAGGATAAAGCGGATATGGAGGCCTTGTTCGGTTATACAGGCCAGCACGGATTCGCATCAGCTGCAGACCAAAGCAACGCACAGAATTTGGCTGCCGCATCATTGGGCAACATCGCGACCAAGACGAACGTGGAAGACAATGTGCGCGTGGTGGCCAACATGTGTCGTCAGGTTGGCTCCAATGCGCAAGGCGTTACGGCCATGGCCGATGCTTTCGGGAGCCAAAATCTAGCTACCATCTCCGGGTTGTTGCAAGGAGCGCGGGGTGATGACCAGCGGAATATCGCCATGATGGTGAATAGCGCTTTGTCTATAGCGAATGCAGCCCAGCAGAAGCCCGTGGCTGCCAGAACCACGGAAGACAATGTGGCGATTTCCCTGTCTGAAAAACTCAAGTTTGGCGTGGGCGAGGTGCCCGGCAAGGATACTGATGAACGCATCAGGAACGTTCAACGCGTACTTGAGAAACATGCATAATATATGCCTTCACGGCCCACTTACGAGTCTTTCGTGGACATGCCTGAAGGGATAAAAGTTTTTTTTACCCACCAGGCTGACAATGTCTACAATCCGATAATTCAGGATTATAAACTGCCTGAACGCGAATTTTTCGCGGCCGTTGAGCGGCCTATTTTGCAATCCACCTTTGGTTTCGTACCGGTCGCGGATGCCATAAAACAGATTGACGCCAATGTGGCCAACTGGATTCCGGACCAAGCTCAGCGCCTGACCATGTGCCAGGAATTGTTGAAAGGCATCTTTTGGCCATTGCGCGAATTGTTTGGCGACGAATTGGTCACGTATCTGCGCGGCAACGACATAGACGCTTCGGGTTGGCCGCCGGCCAAGGTTTTGTTCAAACCCGTGTCATATTCGGGCGCGGCATCCGAAATCATCAATCGTTTGGGTCTGTATTCCATGGGTCAACAGACGCGCACGGCTCTGCGTCAAATGGTCAGCGACTTTGTGGATCAGAAACTTGTAGCTTCTCAAATTAAAGAGGCGATGTTGCGCACACCGGATTTTGGTGGACTTGGTTTTGACGAAAAGACCGCGGAAAAGGCCATGGCCACGCTGCAAGATTTTAAGGATAACGGTTTGGAAATTTTGAGCGAAGAGGCGTACGGCGAATATCTTAACGAGCAAACGGCCAAGTTGGCTAAATCGTTGCGTGAACCAACGGCCAACGAAAACGAAGACGAACAGGAAATCGCCACTATCCGCGCCGCACAATCGGTTCCGCCAAAAGTCCTAACAGAATTGGATCGGGCCGTGGAAGCCGCGTATCAGGCCGTGCCCGACAAACCGGAAAACGAATATTTGCAAAGCCGTTTGCGCAACGTGATTTCTTCGCGTCTGCGCGACGTGCGCAATGCCAACGAGTTGGTGTCTTTGTTGCAGCGTGACAGCAAGGTCGGGGGCATGGGTTTGGATCGCGACAGGAGCATGGCGTGGAGCGCGATCATCGAAGCCGCGTACAAGGACCATCGCGCCAGCATCGAAACCGAGGAAAAGGGAAAATTAGAGCTGCAGCTGGCCGAACAGAAACGTAAAATAGAGGACAGGCGACGTCAGGAAGCCGAGGCGCATGCCAAATGGTATCAAGAAAAAATTCAAACGCGTCAGGCGCAAGAGCAGGAGAGATTGAATTTGGCCGAGGCTTTGAAAAAAGGCTTCCAAACCCAGGTACCGGCGGTGGAACAAAAAGCCGCAGCCGCGGAAAAAAGAGTGTTGGGCGAACTCGTACCCGCCCCAGCCGCAACCGTCCAAACCCTTAAGGCCAATATCGAACCTCCGAAACGGGAAATCCCTCTAAATCTCCCTTTGACAAGGGAGATTTCTGGGGCCCGTTTGAGTCCCCCCTTGTCAAAGGGGGCGGAGGGGGATTTGTCCCAGGTCAAAGTTTCCCCGGTGACCGCCCAGATGGCCGCGCAAGCTGTGGGAGGGCCCAGGCCTGTGGACGGCGTACAGCCTGTGGCTGGCGCGCCTAAACTCCAAAGCCTATCCGGTGAGTTGGGGTCGTTCAGCCTGGCGCAATTTCGGCGCTTGGGCAAAACGCCGCAAGAATCCACGGCCAAAATCTTGCAACGCTTTGAGACGCTTAAGGAAGAATCTTTCGAAAACAGGATGAACGGCATCCGTTCGTGGCAGCAATCGCCTGTCATGAAGGCGTATCTGGAATTGGTGGCCAAGAGTTTCAAAACCGGCAAACCCATCGCGCAAATCGCGGAACTTGAGCGCTCTGGCGGCAAAGACACGTTGACTCCGGAAGAGATCGAGGCTTTGGTGCAGATGAATAACCAATTGCACTTCTAATCTATGGCAGGACAATTCATAGTCCCACAATTCATAGACAAAGAAGATCGCATCATCGGTCCCATCACGGTGCGCCAATTTTTAATCATGTTGGGCGGCGCGGGCGTGTTGTTTGCGGAGTACAAGGTTTTGGAGACCGCGTATTTCATCCTCGCCCTGATTCCCACGGTCGGCATAGCGGGCACATTCGGATTCCTCAGGGTCAATGGACAACCTTTTCACCTGTTTTTCTTGAATTTTTTGCAGACGCAGATGCGGCCCAAGTTGCGCGTGTGGAACAAAGCCGGACAAAAGGAGTATCGCGCCGTGGAAAGGATGATGGGCATAACCGCGGTGGAACAGGCCGTAGCCAAACCCAGGCCGAGCTCATCGCGTCTGCGCGATTTAGCCCTGACCGTGAATACGGGTGGAGTTTACCGTTCAGAAGACGAGACTCTACTTAAAACACCCACGCTCAAATAATCTCGGATTGCGGATGGTGATGAGCGGCCTAAGCGCGACCGCCGATCACTGGCCACAAGCCGGTAAAAAAAAGATATGCCCGAAACAATGCACAGCAAAAAGCTGGCCGGATCCAAACCTGGAGTGCCGGCGCAAAGCTATCTAGACATCGCGGAAATCAAAGAGGATTTGGTGGTGCTCCGCGACGGCACATTGCGCGCCGTGCTTTTGGTGTCGAGCATCAATTTCGCGCTCAAATCCGAGGATGAGCAGAACGCCATCGTGCAGGCCTACATGCAGTTTCTTAACTCCTTGGATTATCCCATCCAAGTGGTCATCCAGACGCGCCGCCTGAACATCGACGACTACCTGTCCAAACTCAAGGAAACTGAACTGCAACAGAAGAACGAATTGCTGCGCAACCAAATTGTTGACTACCGCTCCTATATCAGGCAATTGGTGGATTTGGCGGACATCATGCAAAAACGTTTTTATATCGTGATCCCGTATGACCCCATGCAACAGGTGCAAAAGGGGATTGCGGAAAAAGTCTCGGCCATTTTCTCGCCCATGGTGACCATTCGCCTTTCTGCTGAACGTTTTGAGAAATACAAAGCCGCACTCAAGCTCCGCTGCAACAACATCATCTCCGGTCTGCAGGGCATGTCGCTTACGGCCATCCAGTTGGACACGCAAAGCCTGATAGAACTCTACTACACGGTCTACAACCCGGAACTTTTCGAATCGCAACGCATGACGGATGTAGGAAAACTGCAACTGGAAGGATAGGGGGGGGCCGAGAGCAAAGAGCAAAAATCAAAATGCAAAAATTTAGGGAGGGGAATTATGATTTATATGAAAGAGAATGGCAAAGAGCGGGAATTGAAAGTTGAGGATTTTGATTTTGCGGACGCAGCCAAAATTTTGCTTTTTGCTTTTTGAATTTTGCTTTGCACCTATGGGATTCCAAACATCTGAGGAGAAGAAGATAACCGCGGCCAAGTTGGCTGCTGGCGGCGTTAGCCTGCAGCCTGGACTGAGCAAGGAAGAGCTCACCAAAAAGGCGCAGGAAGAAAAGGTGGCCCTGGAAGAGGAGGACATCTATCGCCGCGGCGTAGCCACGATCAAGGATTTGATCGCGCCATCGGCCATGAAAGTGGAACCCAGCTTCATCTCGTTGGGCAACGTTTTCGCGCGCACCATCTTCATCGTGACCTATCCGCGTTACGTGTCCGTGGGTTGGGCGTCTCCCATCATCAACCTTTCGGCCATGATGGACATCGCCATGTATTTTTATCCCATCAAATCCGACATCATCCTCAAGCAGCTCAAAAAGAAGGTGGGTATCTTGGAAGCCAACATCAACATGGCCGCACGCGAAGGCAAGCCCCGCGATCCGGCGGAAGAGACGGCCTTGCGCGACATCGAGCAATTGCGCGACGACCTGACCCAGGGCGTGGAACATTTCTATCAATTCGCTTTTTACGTGACCTTCTACTCGTCCTCCAAAGAGGAGTTGGAGCGCCTGTCGTCCCATGTGGAATCCACGTTCGGTTCCATGCTCATCTATACGCGGCGTTCGTATTTCCAATCCGAGCAGGGTTTCAGTTCCACCATGCCACTCGGCAACGACGAACTCTCCATCACGTTCAACATGAGCACGTCGCCCATCGCCTCGTCCTTCCCGTTCACATCCGCGGACCTGACCAGCGACGAGGGCATCCTGTACGGCGTGAACCGCCACAACAATTCGCTCATCCTGTTCGACCGCTTCAGCCTGCAGAACGCGAACATGGTGATTTTCGCCACGTCCGGAGCGGGTAAATCCTACACGGTCAAACTCGAGATTCTGCGCTCCATGATGTTGGGCGTGGACGTGATCGTCATCGATCCTGAAAAGGAATACAAAAACCTGTCGGATGCCGTGGCTGGAACGTACATCAACATTTCATTGTCCTCAGAATCCAAAATCAACCCGTTCGATCTGCCGCGACCCATGGAAGGGGAAGTGTCCGTGGAAGACATCATCCGCAGTGCGGTCATCACGCTCAAAGGCCTATTGCGCCTCATGCTCGGCAAGGTGACCGTGGCCGAAGATTCGATTTTGGACCGCGCGTTGCTGGAGACTTTCGCCAAGAAGGACATCGTGCCCGGCGCGGACCTGACGGCCGTGGAACCGCCCATCATGCAGGATTTCCAGGATATCTTGGAGGGTATGGAAGGTACGGAGGATTTGGTCATCCGCCTAAAGAAATATACGGAAGGCACGTTCTCCGGTTTGTTGAATTCCCAGACCACGGTGCGCATGAACAACCAGTTGGTCGTGTTCTCTGTCCGCGATTTGGAAGACGAACTCCGTCCCATCGGCATCTACACCATCGTGAACTTCATCTGGAACACGGTGCGCAGCGAACGCAAAAAGCGCATCCTAATCGTGGACGAAGCTTGGTGGCTCATGCAATACGAGGATTCGGCCAAGTTCATGCACGCTTTGGTCAAACGCTGCCGCAAATACTACTTGGGCGTGACCACCATTACACAGGACGTGAACGACTTTTTGACCTCGCCATACGGCCAAGCCATCGTGACCAACTCGTCCATGCAGCTTTTGCTCAAGCAAAGCCCGGCGGCCATCGATTTGGTGGCGCGCGTGTTCTTGCTCACGCAATCCGAAAAGTATCTGCTCTTGGAATCCGGTCCGGGCGAAGGCATCTTCTTCGCGGGCGCCAAACACGCGGCCATCCAGGTCGTGGCCTCATACTCCGAGCACCAGATCGTGACCACCAACCCGCAAGAACTCATGAAGATAGAACAGGAGAAAGCGGCGTTCGCGAGGGGAGAGGGATAAAGCATAGAATAACCAAATTCGAATAACCAAAAATCAATCCGCCTTCGTCTGACTACGGCGGACAGGGAAATATCCAAATTAAAAATTCGAATGTGACCTCAAGCCGGATTCAGTGACGGACGTACCGTACTCAGTACTACGTGCCTTGAACGCTTCGTCCGACTTCCTACCGTCTACCAGCTACCGTCTACCGTCTAAAATATGAACCTATTCCAACGTCGTAATATCGCTATCGCGCTCATCATCATTGGCCTGATCGCCTTGGGTTTTGGGTTGTGGCTTTTGATTGGCATGTTCTTTCCGAACGTCACGGGTAACGAACCCAATCTGCCACAAGCCGGCAACAATCTGACCATTACGCCGGGTAACAAGCCGGAACCGCGCACCATCGCGGCGCCGGTTTTGGTGCAGGGCACGAGCACGCCGGATTCCAAACCCATCCAGTCGTCGGACATGCGTGAGGCCGTGAACCAGGCGTCCGATGCCGTGGCGCGCATGGGTTCAGGCTCCAGCCAGACCGGATTCTTGGGTTATGAGGACGTGATGCTTGTTTCCACTGAACGCTTCAGCCAATTCGCCAAATCCGAACAATCCAGAATACGTACCGAACATCCGGCCACAGGCCCGGCGTACGGCGTGACCACGCGCGTGGTCTCCAGCAAACTGGTCGAGGGATCCGAAGGTTCGGCCAAGGCCGTGGTGGAACTCCAAGCCCAACGCACCGAGGACGCGGGTGACCGCGGCAAGCCTACGGCCGTGAATTATTACAAATACACCGTGACCCTGGTCCGCCAAACCAGCGGCGCATATTTCATCGACGAGGTCGTGGCAATAGCGATTAAACCGTAGCCACTCAGTCATCCTGAACTTGTTTCAGGATCTTTATTTTTTAGGATGGATCCGCCGATCGACCGTTTTGACGTCGTTCACCCATCAACGGAGACGCCATCCGATGGCGTCTCTACCGGAGGTTGAAACATGGCACCATTTACCCGTAGAGACACAAGATTTTGTGTCTCTACCCGGACGCAATCGCCATCCCATCCGGTCATCCTGAACTTGTTTCAGGATCTTTATTGTTCTGACGAATCAGCCGACCGACCGTTTTGACGTCGTTCACCCATCAACGAGACGCCATCCGATGGCGTCTCTACCCGAGGTTATTGAAATTGCACCGTTTACCCGTAGAGACACAAGATTTTGTGTCTCTACCCGGACGCAATCGCCATCCCATCCGGTCATCCTGAACTTGTTTCAGGATCTTTGTTTTTAGGGCAAATCCGCGACCGACGTTTTGATGTCGTCCACCTATCAACGGAGACGCCATCCGATGGCGTCTCTACAGGAGGTTGAAACATGGCACCATTTACCTGTAGAGACACAAAATCTTGTGTCTCTACCCGGCGGGAACGAAGGGGGGGGTCCGTCCGGTTCCCGGTCCCATGTTATACTTTAAACATATGCACAACCTCTTGCGCCAAGCCTTGGATTTTTTGTTTCCGCCCCATTGTGTGGCGTGCGACAATCCGGGTGCGTGGTGGTGCGAGGCGTGTCGCGGGTCCGTGGAAAAGATTTCGGGCCAGGTGTGTGCCAAATGTTTGAGCGTGGGTTGCGACCAGTCCTGTTCGGGTCAACTTCCGTTCAAATCCGTGACCTCGTTCGGATATTATCATGACCCAAAATTGCGGGCCGTGATCACGGCGCTTAAATTCAAGGGCGCCACGGCTTTGATGGAAGACGTGGAAAAGTTCATGCGTGTGAACGCACCTGCGATTCCGGAAGTGGACGCGATCATTCCCGTGCCGCTCTCGGACAAGCGCGAACGTGAGCGTGGTTTCAATCAGGCACAACTCATGGCGCAGGCTTTGAAGCCTTGCCTCAACACCGACGCGATGATCGATGAAAGCGTCTTGTGTCGCGTGGCGCATCGCCAAGCCCAATCGTCTTTGGAACATGACGCGGAAGCGCGGAAGAATAACGTCAAAGGCGCCTTTAGTTGTCGCGCACTGCCCAAGCCGCGCATCCTGCTCGTGGATGACGTGGCAACCACGGGCGCGACCGCAGCATCCGCGGCCCAAGCTTTGTTGGACGCCGGCGCCACGGAAGTTCATTTGGTGACCTTGGCCATTGGGGCGTAAACTGTTTTTATGAAACCCACTTATGTAAAAATTAAAGTCACGTGCGACCTTGAAGATGAAATCAAGAGTTGTTCATTCACGGTCCGGATGATGCCGTGGCTTTTGGAACAGGGCTATCCGCGCAAAATAATCCGTCTGCCCAAAGGCGTGGACCAAAAATCTACTCCTGAACGCATCGCTAAAGCCGTAGGTCGAGACTATGACGAAAAGGCGTACAGCCCGGCCGTCAAAATCATCGAACGGGGCTGGCGTTATACTGATGGTGGATTCAAAAGATTGAGTCAGGCGCGAGGCGTAAAACTCCATGCGTCGTATGAGATTAAACTCACTAAATACGGCACGGGCGGTAGCTTCAACGCTAAAAAACGTACGGTCACGCTGCTGATTGATCGCCAAAATCCTCAAGACTTGCTATGCACCTTGGTTCACGAAATAATGCACATCGGCATCCAGCATCTGATAGAGCGTTACAAGGTCGCGCATTGGCGCAAGGAGAGGTTGGTGGATCTGATGGTGGCTAAAAATTTTCCCAAATACAAACGTCTGCAGAAGGTCAAAGAAGACGCGCATGTGGTAGACGAAGCATTCAAAAAGTTTTATCCGGATGTGAGCAAGATCGCTAAAGAGATTGGGGCATAGAAAATTAGAGTCACGCATAAAAAAAATAGCCCGGAGAGGCTTGTAGAGAAACGTTAGTTTTCTGTGTCCGTGGCCGCGGGCAGGTTGACCACGGTGAGTGACGCGGTCGAGAGCAGGCCACCGACCGTGGCCGCCTTTTTGGTCACGTAGCCGTGCTTCAACGAGTAACTGACCGTAAAGCCGTTGCCACAACAATCGCAGAAGTAGCCGACCGGCGTCTCGTTGAGCGTGCCGGGGTTTTTCCAGACGCCCATGGGAAATATGTCGGCGCCGCACATGTCGCAAGTGGTGTCGCAATCCGGCGGAGAAAAGTTGAATTGGCCGGCCAGCACGCGATCGAATTCATAATCGTCTTCCATGAAGCGACATTCATAGCCTGCGGCCACGAGTCGCTCTTCGAAAGGCGAGCGGTATTCGTCGTCGTCCTCATCCGCATCCTCTCCGCCATCGCCGTCGTGATCTTCTGTTTCGGTTTGGACGGTTGCGGGTTCGTTTGACGTGGAAGGGACGCGGAGAGAAGGCGGGATGGGCATGCGCGAATCGTCTTTGTCGGTCTTTTTCTCTTTGCCCATGGCGATTCCAAGAGGGATGAAGGCCATGGCACCCACGAGGAGCGAAATACACACCGCGATTACTATATGGAAAATCGTGAATTCCATTTTTCCTCCGTTACTCCGCGTTGGGTTTAACCCCTTTTTCGCGAAAAGTCAAGCCCTGGATGCAGGTTTTTCGGTGGTGATTTTTGAACGACCTGTCCGATATATTTCGTAGCCTACAACCAAAGCCAACACGCCCATGGTCACGGAATTGAACTCCACGTATCTTTCTGTATTTTCACCAAATATTGGAGCCAGGGAAATCAGGATCAAATTCCAAGCCGCGTGGAAACCCGTGCACGCGATCACGCTTTTTCCTCTCACCCTCAAAAATGCGAGCACCATGCCCAGGAGGAAGATGTTGATGGCGTAAAAAATCGGGCTGGACCCCAGCACCAGATGGACGAGCGCGAAGATTGTCGAAGACAGCACGACGAAAAGATATTTGAGTTTGGATGACGTGAACGCGCTCAGATAAACGCCGCGATAATGGAGTTCTTCATAGAAGGCGGAAATGGGAATGAAGATTAGATATCCAAAGATTGAAAAAGCCAGGGCTTTGAAATATCCAGGGTTAGGGGAGTATGTGGTCTGAAAAGACAGCAGACCGACCAAAACGGCCGCGGCCGTGACCAAAGCTCCGTATTTGGCACCATCCAAAAAATCTTTTTTTATGTCAGGCCAGCTGAATGTTTTGACGCCCACCAATTCGGTCAGCGATCTGCCGGCCACGTATCTCCAGGCCACGAATATGGCCAGGAACATGATGGGGAAATAGTCCGGGAATTTAAGGCCGGGGTG
>CAZRYH010000025.1:0-20291 GCA_964604275.1 uncultured Gammaproteobacteria bacterium | reverse complement strand
CGGTAAAACAAAAACCCCCGTAAGGGGATTCTTGTTGGTGCGCCCGGTGGGGATCGAACCCACGACCATTGGCTTAAAAGGCCACTGCTCTACCACTGAGCTACAGGCGCCTAGTTCGTGCAACTCGCATCGTATAACGTGTAACGTCAGATGGCCCAACGATACACGGTTTGCGTTACACGTTTTTTGGCTGTAAAATAATACACAAAAGGCCAAAAACTTTCAAGATGCGCATAGCCATGATTGGGGCCAAGGGGCTCCCCAGCCTTTTGCCTGTGGGCGGAGGGATAGAAACGCACGTGGAAAACCTCGCGCGGCATCTTTGTTTGCGCGGGCATGACGTTACCGTATATGTGCGTACTTATGCAAATCCGCAGCGCCTGCCGTGGTTGGGGAAGATTAAGCTTGTGACGTTAGGCTCTTGGCACCGTAAGAATTTTGACGCAATAACTCATGTTTTTAGGTCAACTCTGCACGCCATTTCCCAGGATTATGATGTAATTCATTACCACGGGGTGGGCCCATCCACCCTGTCGTGGATACCTAGACTTTTCGGTCGACGGGCCAAGGTGGTAGTGACTTTCCACAGTCGTGACCAATTTCATGAAAAGTGGGGTCTTTTGGCGCGTTCTTATTTGGCGTTTGGAGAATGGACCTCGGGCAAATTTCCACATGCCACAATCGCCACCAATCATGGTATTCAACTGCTTTGCAGAAAACTGTACGGCCGCGATGCGTGGTACATACCTAATGGCGTGGATATCCCGTCCGGTTGGCCTGGAACCCATGAGCTCGCCCAATTCGGCTTACAGCCCAATCGTTATTTTCTGTGCTTGGCACGTTTGGTACCGCATAAAGCGCAGGATGATGTTATTCGCGCTTTCAAAAAACTGGACACTTCGGCCAAGCTGGCCATCGTTGGTAGCGCGTCTTTTGATGACGCCGTATATGCTGAGAAGTTGAAGATTTTGGCGGGTGACGACCAGCGCATCGTCTTTACAGGACACCAGAGTGGCGATGTCCTACATCAGTTGATAGCCCACCAATACGCCTTAGTGCATGCTTCGCGTAGTGAGGGTTTGTCTGTAGCCGTGTTGGAGGCTATGTCATACGGCAAATTAGTGATTATGAGCAACATACCGGAAAACATGGAGTTGATTGACCATTCTGGCATTTCGTTTAAAGTAGGTAGCATCGCAAAGCTATACGATGCCTTGCGTTGGTCGCTGGAGGAACCGCAGTTGGCCAGGCAGAGGGGTGCGCGCGGCAAAGAGGTGATCCACAAACTCTATTCATGGAAAGCGGTTGTGTCCAAGACTGAGGAGTTATATCGCTCATTGGTTGGCGAAGGGTTTGAACAAGCCGAGCAAGTGAAGCCGTCTAAACGCATCAGAAGAATTAAGCGAGCCGTGGCAACGGATTAATGTTAATTATGAAAAAGATTTCATTCGAACAGATTCAACGCAGCAAGAAGGAATTGGAAAAACTCAAAAAGACTTTGGACGGGCATGCGCACGAAGCCTTGAGGTCGTCCAAGCGGGCGATTTTTGCTTTTCAGCGTAACGACTATAAGGAAGCTGATGCTTTGCTGAAAGTCGCAAAAGACAACGTCAAAGCCGGAATGAAGATCGCGTTCAAGGAACCTTTGCTAGTGGGTGACGGGTCTTGGCGTGCGGCTTTGGAGGAATATACGGAAGCCACGCTGTTCGGTACATATCTTGAAGGCGCGATGCGGGCTCCGGACGAGTGCTCCAAATACCCGGACGTGTTGTTGGGAGGTTTGTCCGATACGGCCGGTGAATTGGCACGCTATGCGGTATTGCGTGCCACGGAACATGATGCCGATGCCGTGGAGCAGGCGTATAAAACCGCGTTAATGATTGTGGAACTCTTGGCGGCTTTGGATTTGACGGGGTCGTTGCGTGCCAAGTTTGATCAATCCAAATCGCATTTGAGAAAAATCGAGGACATTAGGTATGACCTCTCGAGATAGAAAACTTGGGAAAAAGGAACGGAGTACGGAGTACGAAGTACGGGACGCGAAGTCGGTCGAAAAGTCGGGACCGTCGACTGCTACGAAAGTTTTAATTTTAGGCCTAGGTTCTTACCCCGGAGGTACTGGCGTTCAGTCCGCGATCTATTTCGCCAAACGAGGGGCGGACGTACTGGTCACGGATTTGAAGACCGCTGAACAGATAGGGGAAAACGTCAAAACATTGAAGCGTTACAAGAACGTCAAATTCAGATTAGGCGAAAACCGTGTTGAGGATTTGGAATGGGCCGACGTTATCGTACGCAATCCTGACATCAAAAAAGTTTTGCAAATTTACAAAGCCGCAGTCAAAACAGGAAAGCCGTTGATAAACGACATCACGATTTTTTTGGAACAGTCGAAAGCTTTGACTGTTGGCGTCACTGGAACGCGCGGCAAAAGCACGACTACGAGTTGGATTTATGACATGCTCAAGCGGAGCGGCAAAGGATCGTATTTAGGTGGTAATATCACGGTTTCGCCGCTGACTTTTTTGGATAAAATTAAAAAAGATGATGTGGCTGTGGTGGAGCTTTCGAGTTGGCTTCTAGAGCCTTGCGGTGATATGGGCATGTCGCCACATATCGCTGTTTGGACCAATGTCATGGAAGATCACCTCAACGCGTATGAGGGCGTAGGGGATTATAGCGAGGCTAAAGCACAAATAATGCGCCACCAAGGACCGGATGATATTTTTATTCCTAATCTGGACGACAAAATTGTAGCCGCTTACGTATCAGTCGCGCCCGGACAAATCCGCGGTTTTTCTTTGAAAAAGAAAAAGGATTCTTGGGCTTGGACGTCCGAAGGTTGGATTATCCTCAAAATAGGGAAGACACAATCCAAGATTATTTGTCTGGAACAGATAGGGCTTAGGGGCGAACACAATATACTAAACGCTTTGGCTGCCGTTCTAGGTGCGCATACCGCAGGTGCAACGTTGACCGGAATCCGCGAATCGCTCAAAAAATTTCAGGGCGTTCCGTATCGCCAACAGATTGTTGGCCTCAAAAAAGGTTTGACTTTCGTGAATGATACGACAGCGACCACGCCGGATGGGGCGATTGTGGCGCTACGGGCTTTTGCGACACCCACCGTCCCGCGTCGCACGCCGCGCCCGCCTCTGGCGTGGTCCCGCGTCGCAGGAGCGAGGACGGTGCATTGGATTTGTGGGGGTGCGCACAAGGGGTTGGATTATGCGCCGTTGGCACGAGAGGCTAAAACGAAAAATTTGGACGTGCATGTTTTAGTCGGCACAGCATATGAGAAGCTGACGGCGGAGTTCGACAAGAAAAAGATCAAATATGTTAAAGCCGAATCCCTCAAACAGGCATTCGATGAATGCGTTGCCAAGGCGGCTCCGGGCGATGTCATTCTGCTATCACCGGCTTGTGCAAGCTTCGGTTTGTTTAAAAACGAATTCGACCGTGGAGATCAATTCAATGTTTTGGTAAAAAAGCTAGCTCAATAAACATCATTTGCATTGACTTTGGCAGGTTTTGGGCGCATTATATTTAGAATCTTTATGAGCATTGCGACCGTATTCAAGCGTAAAAGCACCTACGTTATTTTGGTTTTGGTTGTGTTGGTCGGTTGGTGGTTGTGGTCGCAAGCCCAAGCCGCCAAACAGGTCACCTATGAAACCGCGGATGTGCAAAAACGCACCCTGGCTCAGACAGTTGAAGTCACGGGAGAAATCAAGCCCGCGGCGCGTATCGACCTAGCCTTCAAATCCGGTGGCACTTTGGAGTTGGTGAAAGTGAAAATTGGCGACAGGGTTAAACCGGGTGACGTTTTGGCCGAACTCGAAAACCAGGACGCGCAATTTTCCTATCAGCGCGCCAAGGCCGCGTTAGCCATGTCTCAAGCCAACCTCAATCTGCGTTTGGCCGGTGAGACCCAAGAGTCCATACGCGTGGCCCAAGCGGGCGTGGACCAAGCTCAAGCCGCCTACGATAAGGCAGTCGCTGACTTGGGCAATACAAAAATTCAGGTCCAAAATGATTTGAAGAATGCGCAGATAGCACTGGAGACCTCTCAGAACAACTTCGATCGATCCGCTCCATTGTCAGACCAATCCTTAGCCAACGCCATAGAGACGTCACGCATTTCCTTGAAAAACTCTCTGGGTCCGTTGAACACCGCGCTGACCGACGGCGATGCTATCGTGGGCGTGGATGACACGGCCAGCAATCAACTTTACAAAACCTTTTTGGGAGCCCTGTCCGATGGATCTCTGGAAAAAGCCAAGAACGGCTATCGTTTGGCCAAGGTGGACAAGTTGGCTGCGGAAAGCTTGGTGAACTCGTTGACCAACGCGTCGAGCAAATCAGAAATTTTGGCGGCTGCGGATAAAATTCAAAAAGCCGTGGAGAGCACACAGGCTTTTCTGTTGGATGTAAAATACGTTTTGGCCAACACCATCACTTCAAGCTTTTTCTCCACCACGGATCTGACTGCCAAAAAGACGACAATTGACGCAGACTACAATAGCGTGTCGGCTCAAAAGACAACTGTGGCCACGGCCAAACAGGCTATGGAGAGCGCGACCCTGTCTAACGCGGCGGAAGTCACCAAACTCCAGGATGCTTTAAGCGCCGCCAAAGTCGCGTATGACGTTGCACAAACTAACGTCCAGATGAAAATCACAGCCGCGGAAAGCGCAGTCTCTGTGCAGAAAGCCGCCCTGGAGGCCGCACGGGCTACTCTGGAATTAAAAAAAGCCCCGCCGCGTCCGGTTGACGTCGCTTCCTTGCGCGCTGCCGTGTCCGAATCGCAAGCGGCTTTGGGGCAAGCTGAAAACGCCTTGAACAACGCGAGCATTATCTCACCGGTCGAAGGCATCGTTTCCGACGTTGTTTCAGACATCGGTGAATTAGTCACGCCCAATACGCCGCAGGTTCGCATGGTGGGAACCGCGAGTTATGACATCGAGGCCAAAGTGCCGGAAGCTGACATCTCCAAGATCGTGGTAGGCCAAGCCGCGGAATTCACTTTGGACGCTTATGGTGATGATGTGAAGTTTCAGGGTACGGTCACGGCTTTGGATCCGGACCAGACCTTGGTGCAGGATGCGGTTTATTACAAAATGCGTGTGACCGTGGCGCCTACGGATAAGGTGGTCAAACCTGGAATGACGGCCAACGTGACGGTGACCACGGGTCAAGCCGAAAACGCGTTGGTTATCCCGCTACGTTCCGTCAAAACCGAAAGTGAATTGAAGAAAGTCAGGATATTGGTCAACGGTCGACCTGAGCAAAAGACGGTCAATTTGGGTCTTAAAGGCGACGAAGGACAAGTCCAGGTTGTTTCTGGTTTACAGGAAGGTGACAAAGTGATCCTGTCAGAAAAGACCGGAGGCTAAACTTTTGCTCGCGGTCGTCAAAAATATGAAAAACCACAATGGAGTCGGCTGCAATGAGGGTTTTGTCATTGAAGTGAAGAACCTGGTGAAGCGTTATGAGAATGATGGAGTCGTAACGCCGGTTTTGCATGGCATAACTTTCGGTATTACCAAAGGCCAGTTCGTGGCCATCATGGGTCCGTCCGGATCCGGCAAGTCCACGCTCATGCACATCTTGGGTTTTTTGGACGTGGCCACGGAGGGCGATTATATTTTCGATGATAAAGCGGTCAGCAAATTGAGCGATGATGAATTGGCGGCTTTTCGTGGCGATAAGGTGGGCTTCGTGTTCCAAGCCTTCAACCTCCTGCCCAAAGCCACGGTTTTGGAAAACGTTAAATTGCCTTTGTTGTATTCCGGCATTCCGGCTAAGAAGTGGGACGAGATGGCGCGTGAGGCTATCAGTGCGGTGGGTTTGTCGCATCGCGAGAACAACCTTTCCAACCAGCTTTCCGGCGGAGAGAAGCAGCGCGTGGCCATCGCTAGGGCGTTGATCCGCAAACCGTCCGTGATTTTTGCGGACGAACCGACCGGCAACTTGGATTCCAAATCCGGTATCCAGGTCATGGAAATCCTACAAAAATTGAATATCGATCAGTGCGTGACAATCATCCTGGTGACACATGAGACATATACGGCTGAGCATGCGGAACGTGTTTTGCGCATTAAGGACGGCATGATGGTTGCCGATGAGCCAGTGGTTAACAGACGCATCGCGACAGACGGCGAATTACTCAAGTGATATGCGTTTGGAAGACTTGGCCCGCAGCGCCTACACGAGTTTGCAACGGACGCGCGGCCGGTCCGTTTTGACCATGCTCGGAATCGTCATCGGCATCAGCGCCGTGATTTTGGCGTTGTCAATCGGAGAATCCGCGCAAAAGTTTATCCTGTTGCAAGTTTCGGCCTTCGGTTCTGACCAGTTGATGGTGGACAACGGGCCGCGCGCGGACAAGACGGGCGAGGTTTCGGTTTTCGTCGAGGAGACGCTGACTTTGAAAGACGTAAAAAAATTGAAAAAGGAATCCTGGGTCAAGGCCGTCGTAGGTCAAATTTTTCAAACCGATCTGTTCCAGGCTAACGGTCAAGCGGGCAATGTCCAGGTCATCGGTACCATGCCAGATGATTTGAATATCAGCGGCTATCAGCTGGAGGAAGGCGCTTTTTTCACGGATGATGACGTGAATAGCCGTAGCCGTACAGCGGTGTTGGGCCATACTTTGGCAGATAAATATTTCGGCCAAGGCAATGCGCTCAATAAAACCTTCAAACTTGGTTCCATCAACTATAAAGTCATCGGGGTTTTGGAACCCTTAGGCACCAAGTTTTTTCAAAATTTGGACGAAATGGTGTATCTGCCCGTGACCACGGTCATGGATAAATACAATAAGGACAAACTCACGTTTATCACAATCCAATCCAATATACCGCTGAAAGACGCTCAACCTTTGGCTGAAATCCTATTCCGTGAATCCCACAATCTAGATAACCCGGAAGGGGATTACTCCAAGGACGATTTTCATGTGGTGAGCCAAGAAGAGGCGGTGAAAATCGTGGGTGAAATCACGGGCGTTTTAAGCATTCTCTTGGCGGCCATCGCGGCGATCTCCTTGATGGTTGGCGGCATAGGCATCATGAACATCATGTTCGTGTCCGTGACCGAGCGCACCAAGGAAATAGGTTTACGCAAAGCCCTAGGCGCTAAACGTGCGGATGTTCAAAACCAGTTTTTGGCTGAAGCTGTCATTTTAACGTTTTTCGGCGGGGCTGTAGGCATCGCGTTCGGTGCTTTTCTGGCGTGGTTGGCTATCCAAGTCATTCTCAATTACCAATCGGGTTGGGTATTCAGCCTTTCATTGAACGGTATCCTGTCTGGTTTTGTGGTTTCGACTTTGATCGGCATCGTCTTTGGATATTATCCGGCGCGGCGCGCAGCCAAACTCAGTCCCATCGACGCACTACGAGCTAACGAATAAACGTATGAGATTTCGCGACACGATTCGGCTTGCCACCGGCAGTTTGACCCGCAACAAAAGTCGGGCCGCTTTGACCATGCTCGGAATCGTCATCGGCGTAGGCTCGGTCATTTTGATGTTATCCATCGGGCAAGCCGCGGAACGTTACATCCTCTCACAGGTAGCATCCTTTGGTTCTGACATGATTTTCGTGCGCAATGGGCCAGGGGACGGCATGCAGGGCTCGGGTCCGCCATCCAGCGCTGTAAAACAATCTTTGACGTTGAAGGATTACAAAAAATTGAAACAACAGTCTTGGATACGTTCGGCGAACGCGTTTTTCATGCAGGATTTATCCGTGGAGTACGGAGGTTTCAACAAACGTCGGAGCATCAGTGGGGCTACAGAAAACGGTCTTGTCATGTATGACGCGGAAATCGATACGGGAAATTTTTTCACCTCGGATGAGGTTGATGGCAAAGAGCACGTGGCCGTATTGGGCACCACGGTGGCCGAAGAGCTTTTTGGACAAGAAGAACCCATCGGTAAGCTGATAAAAGTGGGGAAACGTCCATATCGCGTCATCGGTGTCATCAAGCCAGCTGGCACCAGGTTTTTCACCAATTTGGACAAACAAGTTTACGTTCCGGCCACCACCCTCATGCAGCAACTTAACGCGGAAAACGTGCAGTTCATAAGTTTGCGTATAGGCAACACGCCACCATCAGAAGCCAAGGAACGCATTCGCTTGATCCTGCGCGATCAACATAGCCTCGACAATCCCGGTGGCGATTTGGCCAAAGACGATTTCTTCGTGGCCGGGCAAGAGGATGCACAAGAACGTGCAGGTATGATCGGAAATATTTTGCAGATACTTTTGGGTTCCATCGCGGCCATCTCTTTAATTGTGGGCGGCGTGGGCATCATGAACATCATGTTCGTGTCCGTGACCGAGCGCACGCGCGAAATCGGTTTGCGTAAAGCCGTGGGCGCCAAACCCGGCGACATTTTGGGACAGTTTTTGGTCGAGGCCATCTTGCTGTGTATTTTGGGCGGGATGATCGGCGTGGCTTCTGGCGTGGGACTTTCCTGGTCGGGAATAAAACTGTTGCAGGTGTACCAATCAGAAAATTGGAGTTTTGCCATGCCTTACACGGGTATAATTCTGGGTTTGGGAGTCTCGACGGCAATAGGCGTCATTTTTGGGTATTATCCGGCTCAAAAAGCCGCCAAATTGAATCCCATACAAGCTCTGCAGTACGAGTAAATTGGCTTAACTATCAGCTAAATATAACCTTCTTGACTCCAGATTGAGGGTTATTTATAGTATTGGCACTCTAGCAAATTGAGTGCTAATATACGGCTATGGAAACCCATCTGGAAAAAACCCTAGCCCAGGTCGTGGAGCAGGCCATCGAAACTGGAGAACCGGTAGGTTCGCAGAACCTGGTCGAGCGCTACAAACTGGATGTCAGTCCTTCCACGGTCCGCAATTATTTTGCGGAATTGGAAGCCCAGGGATTTATCGCGCAACCGCATACTTCTTCGGGACGCCTGCCTACGGAAAAGGGTTATGGTTATTACGTCCAACATTTGATGAAACCGCGGTCGCTTTCCAAACGCGAGGCCGCGGAATTGGCCGGTGCGGCGCAGGAGGACGCGACCGAACATCGCAAAGCCAAAAATCTGTCCAAGGCGGCCGTTGAGATTTGCGGACAGGCCGTGGTTTTGGGTATCGGGGAAGCGGACACGTACTACACCGGTCTGACAAGTTTGTTCGGTCAGCCCGAGTTTAAGGATTGGAACAGGATTCTGAGCATCAGCGACGTGTTGGACAAGATGGATTCGGTGCTGGCCAATATGCGAAGATCCGCCTTCGACCAACCTACGGTCATGATAGGCAGCGAATGTCCGTTCGGTCCTTTGTGTGGTTCGGTGTTGGTTACGGTCAACAATCAATACCTGTTTGGTATCTTGGGTCCCATACGCATGGATTACGCGTTGGCCATTGCCACGTCCGAAAGAATTAAATTTTTACTGGAAAGCTGATATATGAAGGAACAAGAGAATCAGAATCAAGACGCGTCTCAACCGGATGAAAACCAAGACGGATCGGAAACGACCAAGTCCGAATCTTGTCCCAATTGCGAGAATTATCTGAACGGTTGGAAGCGTGCGCAAGCCGATTACGCGAATATAAAAAAAGAGATGGAACGTTCTGCGATTTCCATGTCGGCGATTGCCAACGAACGTGCCGTCACCGGTCTTTTGCCGGCCTTAGACCAGTTTGAGACAGCGCTTGAACACGTTCCGGAACTGAAGGACCTACCTGAGGAAGAGCGCAAAAGATTGCAGGCGTGGATTGATGGCATCAAAGCTGTCAAAAACACCTGGGATCAAACCCTGAAAGGTTTTGGACTTGAAAGCGTGGATACGAGCGGCGTGTTCGATCCCAACCAGCACGAGGCCGTAGGAAAAGAGGAAGATCAAACCAAGCCAGAA
This sequence comes from uncultured Gammaproteobacteria bacterium, assembly GCA_964604275.1. GTDB lineage: Bacteria > Patescibacteriota > Patescibacteriia > 2-12-FULL-60-25 > 2-12-FULL-60-25 > MWCR01. The sequence continues at coordinate 10,399 of CAZRYH010000025.1, read as the reverse complement.
GAAGCCATCCTTAAAACTATCCGACGCGGCTGGATGATGAACGGTAAAGTCATCAAGCCCGCCATGGTAATCGTGAATTCGTTTACAGGTAACGATTCTCGTAATTCGTAATTCCCATCCGTAATTCGTAATTCCAAATCCCTTTATGTCTAACTTAATGAAGTGGTCTCCGTTTTTCGACCAATTCGATAACCTGGATTCCTTTTTCAAGGATATGCCCGGTCTGGTGCCAACTAAGCAAGGTTTGATTCCACCGGTCGACATGTATGAAGACAAAGATTCCGTGATTGTGGAAACCCCATTGCCAGGTGCTGATCCAAATAGAGTGAGCGTGGAAATTGAAAACGGAATTTTGACCATTAAAGGCTCCAGCGAACGCAAAACAGAAGTCGAAGACAAGAATTATTATCGTAAGGAAATTCGTGCCGGCCAAATCTTTAGGCAGATAGCCCTACCGGCCAGAGTGGACGACAAGAACGCGAGCGCGAGCTTTGAAAACGGCATCCTCAAAGTGGAAATCCCCAAATTGCAGGAAGCCCAATCCAAATCCATAAAGATTGACGTTAAGAAAAAAGATTAAACCGGCACTAAAAACATCTAGCATATGAAAATACTCGGAATCGATTTGGGCACGACCAATTCGTGCATGGCTGTGGTAGAAGGCGGCCAACCTAAAGTCATAGAAAACGCAGAAGGAGCGCGCACCACCCCCTCTGTCATCGCCATGTCAAAAACTGGTGAAAGGTTGGTGGGGCAATTGGCCAAGCGCCAAGCGGCTGTGAATCCTGAAAACACTTTGTTTTCGGTCAAGCGTTTGATCGGACGCCGTTGGGAAGATGCGGAAGTGCAGCGCGATAGGACGTTGTTGCCTTATGCCATGGTGCAAAAGGGCGATGGCGTGCGCGTGGTCATGGCCGGCAAGGAATATTCTCCGGAAGAAATCTCAGCCATGGTTCTGCAAAAGCTCAAAGCCGATGCCGAAGCGCGTTTGGGTGAAAAGATTACTGATGCGGTCATCACGGTGCCCGCTTATTTTGACGACTCGCAACGCCAGGCCACCAAAGTGGCGGGTGAAATCGCGGGTTTGAACGTTCGTCGCATAATCAACGAACCCACGGCCGCGGCTTTGGCTTATGGTTTTGACCGCAAAAAGGACGAAAAAATCGTGGTTTACGATTTGGGCGGCGGCACTTTCGACGTGTCCGTGTTGGAAGTGGCTTATGATGCCACGACCAGCCAGAACACAGTGGAAGTCAAAGCCACCAATGGCGATACGCATTTGGGCGGCGACGATTTTGACCAGGTTTTAATCAAATGGGCCATCGATGAGTTCCGCAAACAAGAGGGCTTGGACCTGTCCAAAGACCCCATCGCTTTGCAACGCATTAAAGACGCGGCTGAGAAGGCCAAGATAGAGTTGTCCACGGCCATGGAGACCGAGTTGAACCAACCGTTCATCGCCAACGACAGCACGGGCGCCAAACATTTGATGATCAAGTTGACCCGCGCCAAACTTGAAGAGTTGGTGGGCGATTTGGTGGAGAAGACTCTCGAACCGTGCCGCAAAGCTCTGGCTGACGCCAAGATGTCTACCTCAGACATCCACGAAGTAATTTTGGTCGGCGGCATGACCCGCATGCCCTTGGTCATCCAAACCGTGGAAAAGTTTTTTGGCAAAAAGCCCAACATCAGCGTGAACCCGGATGAGGTCGTGGCCATCGGCGCGGCTGTGCAAGCCGGCAACCTGCAAGGCGACATCAAAGGCGAGTTGTTGCTGCTCGACGTCACTCCGCTTTCACTCGGTTTGGAAACTTTAGGCGGCGTCATGACCAAACTCATAGAACGCAACACCACTATCCCGACCTCAAAGTCGCAGATTTTCTCGACCGCGGCTGATGGACAAAACACGGTGGAAATCGTGGTTTTGCAAGGCGAACGCGAAATGGCGGCCGACAATCGCGCTTTGGGTCGCTTCACTTTGTCCGGAATTCCTCCCGCCCCGCGCGGCGTGCCACAAATCGAGGTCACATTCGATATCGACGCCAACGGCATCTTGAACGTCAAAGCTTTGGATAAGGCTACTAACAAGGAAGCCAAGATTACCATAACGGCCTCTACCAACTTGTCCAAAGACGAAATCGAGAAGATGAAAAAAGACGCCGAGGTGCATGCGGCCGAGGACAAGAAACGCAAAGAGTTGATTGAGGTGCGCAACATGGCCGAAACCATGGTTTACACGACTGAAAAGATGCTCAAAGACGCTGGCGACAAGGCCAACCCCGACGATAAGAAGGCGACCGAAGAGAAGGTCGAGGCTTTGAAGAAGCTCAAGGACAGCGAAGATGTCGAAGCCATCAAAAAAGCCGCTGACGAGCTAGCGACAGTTGCGCAAAAAGTCGGAGCCGCTATGTACTCCGCCTCCGCTCAAGCTTCGGCGGACGGGCAGCAGGCTCAAGACCAAAGTCAAAAGACGCAAGACCCGACATCAGGCGAATCTGGACCGGCGACAGGCGAAGATCAACCGAAAGAGGGCGATTTCGAGGATAAAAAATAAACTATAATTCTCAAGTTTTTCGTCACGCGATTCAATTCCACTAGCCAGGGACGCGGGACGAGCGACGTGCGACGATGAATAATGATATGTCCGAACAACAACCCCAACAATTGAACGTCAAAGCCCAAGATAAAATGTTGCGCGGCAATTACGCCAACATTGTTTCCGTGACCTCGCAGGAACGCGAAGTGGTCATAGACTTCATCAACCGCGTGGGTTCAGAAGGTCAACTCGTAGGCCGCATGATTCTCAATCGTTTTACGGCGCAAGAGTTGGTGCAAGTCCTCCAGCAGACCATGCAACAATGGGAGAAGATGAAGTACGAAGTTTCCCCGACAGAGGAGAAGAAATAACCTCTCCCTCCGAGTCATGCCGAACTCGATTCGGCATCTGAATAGAATGTTAATTGACGATTAAAAAACAATCCATTGAGATCCTGAAACAAGTTCAGGATGACGAACGGCGTCAGAAAACACCTCATGCCTAAGGACTACTACAAAATTCTCGGAGTAGATAAGAACGCCAGCGAGGACGACATCAAAAAGTCGTTCAGACGTTTGGCGCACGAACATCATCCGGATAAAGGCGGCGATACCCAAAAGTTTAAGGATATAAACGAGGCGTATCAGGTTTTGGGCGACAAACAGAAGCGCGCCAAGTACGACCAATTCGGGTCCGCGGCTTTTGATAACAACGGGTTTGGCGGAGCAGGGGCGCAAGGCTTTGGAGATTTTGGTTTCGGAGGTTTCGGTGGCGCTCAGGGTTTCAACGTCAACATGGATGATTTTGGCGATTTAGGTGATGTGTTGGGAGGCATGTTTGGATTCGGCGGAGGCGGTCGCGGTCGTACCAAGCGCGGTTCGGATCTTGAAGCTGAATTGCAGATTGAATTTTTAGAATCGGTTTTTGGAGTGGATAAGGAGTTGCGCGTATATAAGCACGACAAATGCACGCGATGTTCCGGCTCGGGCGCTGATCCAGGTTCAAAAACCGTGACTTGTGCGACTTGCCAGGGTAAAGGCCGTGTGCAACAAGCTCAACGGACGATTTTGGGTACTTTCAACGCGGTTGTCACATGTCCGGATTGTGGTGGTCGCGGACAAAAGGCGGAGAAACACTGCGTGGAATGCCATGGAACAGGCGTCAAAAAGAATGAACGGACTTTGGTCATTAAAGTGCCTGCTGGAATCAGCAATGGTGAAGGTCTGAAGGTGACCGGAGAAGGGGAATATCCTGGTCCTGGCGGAAAGTCCGGCGATTTGTACGTACGCATCAAGGTTAAACCCCATGCCACGTTTAAAAGGCAGGATCATGATGTGATTTCTGAAATGCGAGTGCCTTTTTCGCTTTTGGTGTTAGGCGGAAAAATTGATGTGGCAACTGTTGACGGCGATGTGACTTTAAAAATACCCGACGGCACGGCCGCTGCCACGGTATTCAAACTACGCGGCAAGGGCGTTCCCTACATGCAGGGCTATGGTCGTGGAGATCATCTCGTGACCCTGCTACCACACGTTCCCGATAAGCTCACGCGTGAACAGAAGAAGATTTTAGAAGACCTAAAGGGGTTGGGCATGTGATGAGTCGTCTGTCGACAGTCGTCGGTCGTCAGTGGGGACGGATTAGTCGCAGTGCGCAGTCGCAGTGGGGAGTTAAGTAGTGAGTGACCAGTGGATGGCGGTTTGTCACGGTTATCAAAACTGAAGCCCTTGTCATTCCGAGGGAGGGACGTCATACGGACCGATTCGAGGAATCTTCGATTTTGGATGACGGGTGTCGGGTTACGAGCAATGTTCCGGGGTCCGAGTTCGGGGGTCGTTTAAGATGCTGAATCAAGTTCAGCATGACGAATGGGAAGGGGTTGGTTTTTGGTTATTAGAATTTGGTTATTCGCAGTTTGGACGCTGGACGTGCGACGATGCGACCTTGTGTGTTATAATATCCACATATGGACGCCGTAACTTCATTTTTCACAGGAATGAATTGGTCAGCCCCGAGTTGGGACCTTTTCATTTTATTATTTTTTGTCATCGGTGCGTTGTTGTATGGGTTTTCACTAGGCCGCGACAGGATAATCGTCATTCTGGTTTCGATTTACATGGCTCTGGCCGTTGCCCAAAACGCACCCATCATCAATCAGATAAACATGTCGTTCCATTTGAACGAGAATATCGTGCTTAAGATATCAATGTTTTTGGGGATTTTCGTGCTTTTGTTTTTTCTACTGTCTAGAAGCGCTTTGCGTAAGACCATAGGAGACAATTCATCGACCGGAGCGTGGTGGCAAGTTATTATATTCGCGATTCTTCAGGTCGGTTTGCTCATCAGCATTACGCTGACGCTCTTGCCGCCAGAGATGACCGCGGCGTTCAGTGGACCCACGAGACAAATTTTTACAGGTGACATCGGCAGGTCGGTCTGGCTGATCGCACCGATCGTGGTCATGGCCATCGGACCCAAACAAAAGTCGGATGATTAATTGAGACAAGGATTGAAAGAAGACAAGTACCGCGAATTGCGGTATTTTTATTTACTTTCATCCATCGCGTCCGGCACAGAAACACGATACGGCTTCGAGTGTAATCAGGATACCAAAAAACGCCCGAAGGCGTTTTGATTATTTAGTTGGTTGGTTGCGGCATGGGCATGCTGGGTGCTGCTTCAGTCGTACTGATGGTGGCAGCCAAGAACCCATCCTTTAAACGCACATCCTCATTCGATGTGATTGTGACTTTGGTTCCGGCTTTCAAATCCGAGAGACTCATGGTTACTTCCTTATAAGGTTGCGGCATAGGTTGTGATTTGTCCGATTGGTTCCAGGCATCCATCTTTTTCCTGAATTCATCTACGGACAAAGAAACCTGTTTGAAAACTTTCGTGTCCTTATTGATGTTTACGATGCGTGTATCGGAGACGCCGTCCACCATGGGATCCGTATCCAAAGAAGTCACCAGCACGGTCAAATTGTCTTTGTTTACGGTTTTGATTTCTCCGAAAACAGATTTGACCTCCATGCCTTGTGGCAACACCGGGGTTTTGGAGAATTTGTCTCTTGCGGCCAAGAATCCAGCTTTGTAGCCGTCTTCATAAGTTTGGCCGGAAAGAACTTGGTCCAATGCCGGCATGCCGGAATTTTTGGTCCAATAGTTCATGATAACCAGGGCCAGAGTGGTCAAAACCACAACGACACAAAGCGCCACGAGCACGTAGCGGCTGGTTGAGCCTTTGAGAATGGTCATATGCCTTAAATTGTTTTTATTATAGCACCTTTAAGTCAATTTTCGCTTATCGCATGTTGATAACAAAAATCAAGGTTTTTTAACTTTCTATATATGTAGTTGACATCAGACCATGCTAAACGGCTAAGCTTCGCGATATTTTGACGACAGTTATGAAAAATTGTTCGACCGTAAACACGTATCTCGACACCTGCTTGCCTTGACATTTAGGCTAGATTATGCTTTAATTGCTGATTCCCCAAAGCTGAATATCGAATCTCGGAGCTAAGCCGAGGGTAACCAGTGTCCTTTGGACATCTGTAAGAACGGAAAACGTCAATCGACGTGTGACACAGGAGAGACGCAATGAACCGCAACCGTACTTGGCTGTCTGTTTTTGCCGCGCTCGTCTTTACAGCCTTGAATGGCTGCGGAGACGGTGACGCACCCAATGTCGTGTCCAATCCGCCCATCGAGGCGAGTACGGACAGCGACGCAACTCCGGACGCTCAGCCAGAGGCTGATCTGCCCGACAACAACGTTCCTGACTCCGATGCGGCCGTGCCCGAGACGGGTCACGATGCCGATGCCTGCGCGGCTAAGCTGTGCGAGGCGTGCGCCAATGAAGGCGAGATGTGTGGCAGCATGGTTTGTTTCACCGGCAAATGGAATGATGCGAGTGATGGTGCCATCACGTCATCGGCTTGCGGTGACCTCGAAGCTGGCCCCGATGCTGATGCGGCGGAAACGGACGCAGAGTCCGGTAACGACGCTGACGCTGAAGCCGGGCAGGACGCCGATGCGGAAGCCGAAGCCGCGATCCCTGAAGTCTGTAATGGCCTGGACGACAACGGCAATGGCCTCAAGGATGAAGGTTTCGCGTGCATCGGTGGAACGAGCGGTCTGTGTACGACTTCCTGCGGAACGCAGGGAAGCATCACCTGTGCCATTCCGGCGTGCACTTGGAGCGTTTGCGATCCTCCCGCTGAAATCTGTGGCAACTACAAGGATGACGACTGCGACGGTAAGGTTGATTGCCAAGATGCGGATTGTGCCAATGACGCCAATTGTCAGTGCCATCCGCCGACTCTCGGCTCGGATTGCGGGCTTCCCGGTGAATACTCATGTAGCCTCACCGTACGTTGCAACTGCAACTTCGTGTGGGACGACTCGAGCCTGCCGCATTACTCATGTATTGTGACTGAAACTTGCAACGGCCAGGACGACAACGGCAACGGGCAGATCGACGAGATCTTCCCGTGCATCAAGAACACGTCAGGCCAGTGCAATACGACCTGCGGTTCAATCGGATCGCGCGCTTGCGACAGCAATTGCCAGCAGGGCGCGTGCGTACCCCCGGCCGAGAACTGCACCAACCTGTTGGACGACGACTGCGACGGCAAGATCGATTGCGCGGATCCGGACTGTGCGCAGTTCCTGGCCTGCAAGCCCGAGCTGTGCGACGGCGCGGACAACAACGGGAACGGCGTCAAGGACGAGGGGTTTGAGTGCGCTTACGGCGCCACTGCCCCGTGCCAGACGTCCTGCGGATCCCAAGGCCATATGTCCTGCAGTACCGCAACCTGCACCTGGGGCGCGTGCGTGCCCGGAGCAGAAATCTGCGGTAACGGCGTGGACGACGACTGCAACGGCAAGAAGGATTGCGCCGATGCGGCGTGTATGGCTTTGCCAGCCTGCAATGTGGTCGTGGAAATCTGCGGCAACGGCGTGGACGACAATGCCAACGGCCTGACCGACTGTGCTGATCCCGCCTGCGCGGGCAAGACTGGATGCCTTGAGGTTTGCAACGGGCTGGACGACAACAACGACGGCCAACCCGATGAGACCTTCTCGTGCATTTCCGGGAAGACCGATTCTTGCGTCACCAGTTGCCTGAGCACGGGCAGTCGCGTTTGCGACAGCGTATTGTGCGTATGGGGCGCTTGCCAGCCGCCGGCCGAAACCTGCAACAACAGCACGGATGACGACTGCGATGGCTTCATCGACTGCGACGACCCCGACTGCTCGGGTCTGAGCTACTGCGGCTCAGAAGTCTGCGACGGCGCGGACAACAACGGGAACGGACAGGTGGACGAAACGTTCCAGTGCAAACTGGGCGCCAAGACGTCCTGCGCCACGACCTGTGGTTCCACGGGTGAGAAGACCTGCGAGGGTCCCTCCTGCCTGTGGGGCGGTTGCCAGGTTCCGGTCGAAAACTGCACCAATGGTGTGGATGACGACTGTGATGAGGCACCTGACTGTTGGGACCCGGATTGTGCCGGCGCGACTGCGTGCCAGCACGACTTTGGGACTTGTTCGGCTCACACTCCGACCGATCAGCCCTACGTTTGCTCCACTTGGGCGCAAGACGTGATGCCGGACGGCATGTACCTGGTCAAGGATGGCTGTGCCAACAGCCTGAACGACCAGTGGGTAGTGGGAGGCACGTACGGCGAAGGCCGGGTACGCCATTTGACCGGTGGAAACATCTGGACCAACGTCACGCTCCCGCTGACCACCAAGATGGCCATGGGCGTGACCTGCCAGGGCGCCACCGACACGTACGTGTCTGCGGTCGAGGAATACGCGGCCTACAAGTACAACGGAGTTTTGCTTCGTTGGAACGGATCCGCACTCGTGCGGGTCGCGGAAGCGCAGACCAAGGACGTGGAATTCGGATCCGTGTGGGCATCGAGCGCCACGAACGTCTGGATTTACGGCCGCACGGACTACGGTCTGTTGGACGGTGCGTACATCTACACCTGGAACGGCAACGGCATGAGTCGGCGCAAGTTGCCTCAGCTGTATGCTCCTATGACGTTTCACGCGGCTAAGGTGTGGGGCTCCGGTCCCAACGACGTGTATCTCGCGGGCACGACCTACGATCCCAACGATCGTAACAACGCCAGCAAGTACCACGCCGGACTTATGCACTTCGACGGCAAGTCGTGGGGCAAGGTCACCATCCCGAGCGAGATCAGGGGCTTGCTGAACATCCATGGCACGGATTCGTGTGACGTCATGGCTGTAGGCGACAAGGTAATCAACTCGGATAGCCAGGGCATCACCCTTCAGCGCAACGGTTCCACCTGGACCTACAATACGTACGCTAACGTGATGCAGGTGCGTAGCGTTGTGAAAGTGGCACCGCATAAATTCGTGTTGCAGGGCAAGCAACCCGATGGCGCGATTTCTCACGTCTGGATGGGTACGGATCAGGGGAACTTCGACGTGACATGGTCGAATAACTTCCAGTATTTCGTCAACGGCACAGCATTTTGGGCTGGTGGCGCGACCTGGAAGGTTCCAGTCACAAACGTCATCATGACAGCCGGTGACGGAACCCATGGATACGGCGAAACGACCGGCCAGGGCACGTACGCCATGGCTTTCCGTTCCACTTGCCAGTAGTACCAAACCCTTCAGTCACTCGGCTGAAGGGTTTTTTCATTCCCCATGCTTAACCCTCTCTCGTTAAGAGAGGGCAGGGTGAGTTCACGTTTAAATAACCGTCGTTATATAATCAGCCCATGTCAGAAATGATAAATAACGACCCCAAATACAAACAACTTAGAAGAAAATTAAGGAAAGAACAAACTCCGGCGGAAGCGGCTTTGTGGCAAAAATTAAGAAACTCTCGTTTTCATGGCTATAAATTTTATAGACAATTTGGCGTAAGTCGCTATATTTTGGACTTTTATTGCGAACAATTGAAATTGGCTATCGAGTTAGATGGTGGACATCATGCAGAACCTAATTACGAACATTTCGACAAGGAACGTGAAAAAGATTTAAATGCACTTGGTGTTTGCGTAATTCGTTTTTGGAATAATGAAGTTCTAAACAATATAAATTGTGTATTGGAGAAAATTGAAGAGGAGGTTGTTAAACGTGAACTCTCCCGGCCTTCGGCCACCCTCCCTTAACGAGGGAGGGGGGTATGTCAGAACCCTCTCTCATTAAGAGAGGGCAGGGTGAGTTCATGGTAAATAACAGCAGTGATCTAATGTTGAATTGTGGATAACAAAAACGCCTACGCATATTTGTGCTATAATGTGTTCGTTATGCGCAAAACCATGCTTGTCGCACTTGCCAGTGTTTTTGGCATTTGTGTTTTAATCGTTGCAGCCAATGCGGCTACAACTTGGCAAGGGCCACCATCTAATTGTTATGGAGGTGAAATGACTGGTTGCAATACGGATGGTGTCATTTGGAATAGAACCACCCCAGCGCAAACTGGATCATTCAATTTATCTGGAACAGGACAGTTGGGAAGTGGCTTAACTGTAAATTCAGGTGGAGCAACCATTACTGGCGATGTAAATGCAAATAGTTTGATTTTTTTGCAAACAAATGGCGATTTGCTTTTAACCGATACTAAATCCATTAAAATCAATAAAGCGGGTACAGCGTATTTGAAATTTGGTAATTACAATGGTGGGGCCGCAGACAAGATGGAAGTTACAATTTTCGGAGATTTGAAAATAGACAACGAATTAGGATCTACCTACGCACCGTCTCTTTCTACCCCCACCCTTTGTCTTAACGGCGACTGCAAATCGGCTTGGCCGGCAGTAGGTGGAGGCGGCGATATTACTAGCGTGACCGCAGGAACTGGTTTGACCGG
>CAZRYH010000024.1:0-22369 GCA_964604275.1 uncultured Gammaproteobacteria bacterium | reverse complement strand
GAATTACGAATTACGAGGGAGGGTTTATGAAGAGGAATCCTTTGAGTGAAAAAGCGTTCAGGTTCGCGGTCAATATCGTAAAGGTCAGTCGTGCGTTCGCGAATCGGCCTGCGGATTGGATACTGATGAAACAGTTGATGCGAAGCGGAACCTCGGTCGGGGCAAATGTGGAAGAGGCGATCGGATCCCATTCTGACAAAGAATTCATAATGAAAATAACCATAGCCTACAAAGAAGCGCGCGAATCTCTGTACTGGATAAAATTGATGGAATCCACGGAAATTCTTGCCACCCAAACATCGGAAATATTGTATGGTCAAGCCGAAGAACTGTGCCGCATGATTTCCGCCATCCAAATCTCCATGAAAAACAAACTATCCTCGAATAAACAACACCAGGCCCCAGTTCCTCGTAATTCGTAATTTCCCCATCCGTCCTTTCGCTATTGCCGTGTATCCCGTCTGTCCCTCGTAATTCGTAATTCCCGTAATTCGTAATTCCCTTATTTTTCCCCTGTTTATGGCAAGTCAGATATCCCAAGCGATCAAAACGATCTGCGAGGAAAAAATGCTGTCCGAAGAAGCGGTTTTGGAAGCCGTGGAATCGGCTTTGGCCGCGGCTTATCGCAAGGACTTCGGCAACAAGAACCAGAACATAAAATGCGAGTTCGATCCAGAGCAGTACGACGGCGAGACCAAAGGCATCCGCATCTTTGACGTTAAGGAGGTCGTGGATGACATGGAATTGCCGGAGGACTATTTCGAACGCTTTGAAGCGGCGCATACTGGACGTAAAGAGGTCGCGCCCGGAGCGCCCAAGCCACCGATGGAAACCCCGGCGGAAAAAGCCGCGGCTGAAGCGGCTTTGGAAGAGGAATTCGCTTTCAACCCCAAAACCATGATCATGTTGGGCGATGCCAAAGACCTCAAGCCCGACGCGCAAATCAGTGACGAAATCCGCGTGGAGCTCGCAATTCCCGCGGCTTTCGGACGTATGGCCGCCCAGACCGCCAAACAGGTCATCATGCAGAAACTGCGCGAAGCCGAACGCAACGTGATTTTCCATGATTTCAAGGAACGCGAAGGCGAGCTTATGAACGTGACCGTGCAACGCCGCGAAGGCCGCGTGGTGCTTATCGATTTGGGCCGCGCCACGGGCATCATCCTGCCGGAAGACCAAATCGAATCCGAACGCTATTTTCCGGGAACGCGCATCCGCGCGATTTTGCGCGAGGTGGCCATGACCAACAAGGGTCCGGAAATCCGTCTTTCCCGTTCGAGCCCGGGTTTGGTGGCCGCGTTGTTCGCCCAGGAGATTCCGGAAATCGCCAACGGCATCGTGGAAATCAAAGACATCGCGCGCGAGGCTGGCAGCCGCACCAAAGTCGCGGTCACGACTAATGATGAGATGATCGATCCTATCGGCTCGTGCATCGGCCAGCGTGGCACGCGCATCCAAACCATCATCCGCGAATTGGGAGGGGAGAAGGTTGACGTGGTGATGTGGAGCGCCGATGAACAGGAATACATCTCAAATTCGCTTTCCCCGTCCAAAATCCAAGCCGTGGAATTACGTCGTGAAGAACATTTGGCCGTAGTGCGCGTGGCCCCGGACCAATTGTCATTGGCCATCGGCAAGGGCGGACAGAACGTGCGTTTGGCCGCCAAGCTGACGGGTTGGAAGATAACCATCGTCAACCCGGAGGGAACGGAAGTCGCGATTGAGGATGAAACATCGTCGCACTTCGCGCGTCCCGCGTCGCAGGAGACGGAACCTGAAAAGACGGCTCCGGAATCAGAACCCACGACCGCGGCCGAGGAGCCGGAAGTGGATGCGACTGGGGAGGCCGTGGAAACGGATGAGATAAAGGCTGAAGTCGAAGACGCCATGGCCGACAACCGAAATCCCGAGGATGTTTTGGAATCCCCCAAATCCGAGTAACGTTTATTGGCTTTTGGGCACTTGACCACTTTTTCGTCGATTTACCACTGACCACTAATCACTAAAGTTTTATGCTTTGGTTGTATAACGAAGTTCTTTTCCGCCCCATCCTGAACCTACTTATTTGGTTGTATGGGGTGTTACCGGGTAATGATTTGGGTTTGGCCATCATCGCTTTGACCATCCTCATTAAGTTGATCCTGTATCCGTTCACGGTCCAACAAATTAAGCAACAACAGGCATTGCAGGCTTTGCAGCCCAAGATCAAAGAGATTCAAACTAGGCTCAAGGACGACAAAGAGGCCCAAGCCAAGGAGCTCATGGAGCTTTACCGTCGCGACAAGGTAAACCCGGCTTCCTCTTGCCTGCCTCTGCTCATACAATTGCCGGTGTTCATCGCTTTGTACCAGGCTTTGCGCACTGGTCTGGAATCCCAGTCCCTGTCCATGCTGTATTCGTTCGTGCCCAATCCAGGTACGGTGCACGCCACGTTCTTCGGCTTGGTGAATCTGGCCGCTCCCAATTACGTCTTGGCCGGTTTGGCAGCTGTGGTGCAGTTCTGGCAATCCTGGATGATGATGAAGAAGCCGAGTGCGACCACGCCTCCGCCGGATGGGGTCAAAAAGGATCCTGGCGCCAAAGACGAGGACATGTCGGCCATGATCAACAAGCAGATGATGTACATGATGCCCATCATGACGCTCATCATCGGTATCAAGTTGCCGGGTGGTCTGACCCTGTATTGGTTCATCATGAGTTTACTGACCGTGGGGCAACAGTATCTGTTGATGCGTAAACCCGTCCCCCCGACTTTTACGCCTACGGTCAACCCGCCGGATAAGGTTTAACCCAAAACTATGACTCGCTTCACGCCCAAAGGAAAATTGATGGCCCGCACCAAATCCGGGCATAAGCTTGGGCGCGTGTCTCATGTGGAAGTGGATGAGATGACGGGCAGGGTCATGGCCTTTTATGTGGCCGCCGAAGGCATGATCAAGGGACTGTTGGGCAACGAACTCGCCATCCAATGGCACCAGGTTTTGGAATGGAAGGACGATGAGATAATCGTGGCCGACGGTTCGGTGCCGCAAGGCGCGACAGGGGTGGCATATGCAGGAACCCCAAATGCGTCGCCGGCCATGAACTTGAGCGAGCGGGCATAAAGATTTTCAGCTTATGCAAAACGTGCGCGCTGCGGTTTTGAGGACCTTGGCTTACGATGCGGCGCGTTCATACGCACCCACCGCATTGCAGTTGGCTTTGAATCTGGATTTCGGCCAAGGCGGTACGCAGGAGAAAACGGATTTATCACAGGCCATATCCGCGATTCAGGATTTGGTGGCGGAAGGCAGAGTCACGGAAAAATACGGACATTTGGCGTTGCCCGACTACGTTGATCAAATACAAGAGGGTCGGGATAAAGAAATGTATTTTCCCAGAAAACTCCGCCGTGCCGTCCGCATGGTGGGGTTTTTTAGATGGTTGCCTTGGGTCAGGTCCGTATGCCTGTGCAATACCATGGCTTTGGGCCAGTCGCAGGACTCGGGGGATTTGGATTTTTTCGTGGTCGCCAGAGCAGGCGCGATTTGGCGCACCAGGTTTTTTATGGCTTTGCCCTTGAAAATGTTGGGCGTCAGGCCTGGCAATATTGCGGCCAAAGATCCGGCCTGTCTGTCGTTTTTCGTGTCTGACGAAGATTTGGACATGTCGCGATTCATGTTGGAGAACGACGATCCGTATTTCAGATATTGGCTCCTGTCGTTGTTGCCATTGCACGACGATGGTGTCTTGACACAATTGTGGGAACAGAATCGGCATTGGATTCAAAAGAGACATCCGTTCGCTAAGAAGTGGATAGCCGCAACCTGTTCGTATCTTGGCCATACGGGATATGCGCCTGTTCACGCGAAAGGCGGGAAACCGAACGCGGACCTTCCGTGGTTAGAAAAATTTTTGAAAAAAATTCAGTGGCGCAAGTTCCCCAAAACAATTTTGGACTTGGCCAACAAGGATACTCGCGTGGTGGTGGACGATCGGACGCTTAAGTTCCACGTGGACGACAAGCGGGAAGTGTTCAGGGAAAAATATTATGCCATTTGCCAAAAACACGGTTTGGACGTCTAGGTTTTTCGCTTGGTCGTGGCGGCTAGCCGTTTTGGCATTGCCGTGGCAGATCAGGTTTTTCGCGGAAGGCGCCAAGGTGGCCGGTTGGCCTTGGGAACAGGGTCGGCTTTCGGTTTACGTGTCGTGGATACCGATGCTCATGGCTGTGGCCTTGGGTTATTTTCTGCCCAAAACGGATTTGAAAAAGAAGATTAAATCTATTTTGGTTTGGCCATTCGTAGCCCTCGGTGCGATTACGATCCTGGCTTCTCCGATCAGTCCCATAGCGTCAGCACAGTGGTGGCTGCAGGTTGGGGTGTTGTCCGCGTTTTTCGTGACCTTGATGCGTGTCGAAACCTGTCGGGACAGGGGATTGGAAAAGTTTGCGTTTTGGTTCGCGATGTCTTTGCTTCCCTGCGCGGTGATTTCAATTATCCAAGTTTTCGCTCAGGACGTCTGGGGTGGGTCTTGGTTGGGCATGGCCACGCAACATGCAACTGACTTGGGCGTGAGCGTCCTGCAGACTTCCGGTGGCAGATGGCTACGCGCCTATGGAATTTTTCCGCATCCGAATATTTTGGGCGTGTGGATGGCTTTGGGCATCGTGGTCGCGGCTTATCTATATTCGATTTCAGGTGATTCCAAACGCAGAATCGCATGGCTTGCCGTCCAAACGTTTTTTTCTTGGGGTTTATTTTATTCGTATTCCCGTTCTGCATGGATAGCCGCGGCCGTGGGTCTCTCGGTTTTTGTTGCTTTGTGGTTTTGGGGCCGGGGACATGTAGAGACGCCATCGGATGGCGTCTCAGCCCCAACGAATGCCGAATCCGTCCCGACGGTTTATCGCGGAAGACGTCTGCCGTGGTTGGCATTTGCGGTTCCGGTTTTATGTTTCCTGGTATTGTCGGCAGTGAATTCGGACTTGGTGTGGTCACGTGCCAGCGCGACCGCGCGTACGGAAAAAATTTCAGTTGATGCGCGCGTCCAATCGTTGGACCACGGACTGTCGGTTTTTGTCCGCTATCCCTTTTTGGGTACGGGTCCGGGAAATTACTTGCCCGCATTGGCGAACGTGAAAAACATCAGCGAGTCAGACTCGCCTCTCGAACATCCACATTTGGTTTGGCTCTTGATGTTGGATGAGGTCGGGATTTTCGGGTTCGCGGCTTTGGTTTTGGCTATGGCGTCCGCGATATCTTTATACAGAAAAAACCGGACACGCGTCTCGGCAAGCGAATGGGGATTGGGTTTGGCTTTGTCCGCGGTGTGGATGTCCGTTCTGCTCTTCGACCATTACGCCTGGTCCACTTGGTCGGGCCAAGCGTTGACCGCGTTTTTGGCTTGCGTGGTCCTGTCGGTCGGGCAAAGGGATGCGACCGGGGAACCAAAAGAAGCTGACACGGATTCGGTCGTCTTGACGTCTGGTAAGTAGCTAACCTATTATATGTTCACGGTTTTGGCAGTCGCTTTACCAGTCTGCCAAGCTTGTTCAAAATTTTAGCTTATTATTAATGTTTTGCAGCCTTATGAAACTGCGTCCGCTCAACGACCGGCTCATCGTCAAGGCACTGCCCAAAGAGGAAGTGACCAAGGCCGGCATCATCATTCCAGAATCCGTGGACAAGGAGCGACCCGAGCAAGGCGAGGTGGTCGCCGTGGGTCCGGGCAAGCTCTTGGAAGACGGCAAGCGTTCAACCATGGACGTGAAGGTAGGCGACAAAGTCATGTTTAAAAAGTACGCACCCGATGAGGTCAAACTCGACGGCGTGGAGTATCTCGTGATTTCCGAATACGACGTGTTGGCGGTTTTGGAACAATAAAAAATCGAATTAAGATAATACGAAATTACGATGCGCGTTATGAAACGGCGAATCAGCATCAATCGTAATTCGTAATTCCCGTAATTCGTAATTGAATATTCTATGGCTAAACAAGTTATTTACAACGACGAGGCGCGCCACAAACTCAAGATTGGCGTGGACAAGTTGGCCAGCGCGGTGCGCGTCACGCTCGGCCCCAAGGGTCGCAACGTGGTTTTGGATAAGGGTTACGGCGCTCCGACCATGACCAAAGACGGCGTCAGCGTGGCGAAAGAAATCGAACTCGAAGACAAGTTCGAGAACATCGGAGCCGAGTTGGTCAAAGAGGCTGCTTCCAAGACGAGTGATGTGGCCGGCGACGGAACCACGACAGCGACCGTCTTGGCCCAGGCCATGATCGCCGAAGGCATCAAGCACATCACCGCGGGCGCCAACCCGCTGGCCGTCAAACGCGGAATCGATAAGGGCACCGAAGCCCTGGTCAAGGAAATCCGCGAAAAAATCTCCAAGCCGGTCAAGGATCAGGAGATAGAGAACGTGGCTACCATTTCCGCCAACGATCCGGAAATCGGAAAGATCATCGCCGAGACCATGAAGCAGATGGGCAAGGACGGCGTCATCACAGTCGAGGAGTCGCAGACTTTCGGTATCGATAAGGAAGTCGTGTTGGGCATGCGTATCGACAAAGGCTATGCCTCGCCTTATCTCATCACCAATTCGGAGCGCATGGTGGCCGAGTACACGGATCCATACATTTTGATCACTGATAAGAAAATCGGCGCGATCCACGACTTGCTGCCCATCCTCGAGAAAGTCGTGCAGACCGGTAAGAAGGATATCGTCATCGTCTGCGACGAAATCGAAGGCGAGGCTTTGGCCACGCTCATCGTCAACAAGATGCGCGGTACTTTTTCGGCACTTGCCGTCAAAGCCCCTGGCTTCGGCGATCGCCGTAAGGAGATGTTGGCTGATATCGCGGCTGTGACCGGCGCCACCGTCATCACGGAGGATCTGGGCCGCAAGCTCGATTCGGTCACCCTGGATGATTTGGGATCCGCGCACAAAGTCATTTCCACCAAAGACCACACGACATTCGTGGAAGGCAAGGGCGAGCAGTCCGGCGTCGATGCGCGCGTAACGCAAATCCGCAAAGCGCTCGAGACGACCGATTCTGATTTTGATCGCGAGAAGCTTCAGGAACGCCTCGCTAAGCTGGCCGGTGGCGTCGGTGTCATCAAGGTCGGTGCAGCCACGGAAGTCGAGATGAAGGAAAAGAAAGATCGTATAGACGATGCCGTGGCAGCCACGAAAGCTGCTGTCGAAGAGGGAATCGTCCCCGGGGGAGGCGTGGCTTTGATCCAGGCGATGGTCGCTTTGGAGGCCCTCAATTTCGAAGGTGATGAGAAGGCTGGCATCCTCATACTGAAGAAGGCTTTGGAAGCTCCAATCTACGCGATTGCAGAAAACGCCGGGCGTAAAGGCGATGTGATCGTCGAGTTCGTTAAGGCCAATGGCGGCAAGAAGGGCTATGATGCAGGCAAGGACGAGTTGGATGTGGATATGGTCGCTCGCGGCATCATCGATCCGGCCAAGGTCACGCGTTCCGCTTTGCAGAACGCCGCATCTGTGGCAGGCATGTTCCTCACCACCGAATGCGTAGTGACCGACATTCCCAAGAAAGAAGCGGCTCCTGCTCCTGGCATGGGCGGAATGGATTACTAAAGGACGATCAAGAAGACGGTCCGTAGGGCCGTCTTTTGCTTTATTTAGCCATTTGTGCTAGAATCTCCCCATAAATAAGTAATTCATAATAAAACTTAAATATTATGTCAGACAATGCTACGGCTCCGGTCAAAGAGACTTTTGACCCGAAAGATGTACAGGACAACAAGGTAATCGCCGCTTTGGCTTACATTGTTTTCTTCATTCCTCTTTTGGCGGCCAAGGATTCCAAGTTCGCCAAGGAGCATGCTAAGCAGGGTTTGGTCCTCCTCATTGTGGCCATTATCGTCATGATTTTGGGTAGCGTAATCCCCATCATCGGCTGGTTCCTCATCGGCCCCTTGGGTTCGATTGCTGTCGCCATCATCGCTTTGATCGCCATCATCAAGACCTTGCAGGGCGAGTTCTGGGAGATCCCCTGGGTTGGCAAATATCGCCACAGCTTCAAGTTCTAAATTGAACAAAGATTCAAAAAAGCGCCTTACGGGGCGCTTTTTTGCGCTTAACCATTGACAAAATGGCTTATTTGTGCTATTCCTCCAAACCCGTCAAAGAGAGCATAAAGCCCTCGGTTTTCAAAGAAAACTGGCCGCATGGCGCAGTACCACTCTTCAAGAGCGATGTATAGGACAGAATGAACAAGTTTAGCGGACTTCTTGCTACAATCGCGATGGTTCTCGTGGTGTCTGCCGCGACGGCCGATGAGGCCAAGTGGCATGTCGTCACCGGTGCGAATGCCTACGCGCCCAAGTGCGACGAAATCGGCGACATCGTGTTCGGGGAAGACAACGTCCCCATCTACAGTTGCCGCGTTGGCACGGAGTGGCAGGCGGTCAAGGGCAACGCGAAGTTCACCCCCAAGTGCGACCGCATGGACCACATCTGGTGGAATGGCCAGACCAAGTCCGTGATGTACACCTGCGGACGAAGCGTCTTCGTCGGCAACGCCCCTCAGCCTGAGGATGGCGGCTGGAAGTGCATCTCCGTGAACAGTCTCGGTCGCGTCTGCAATGATGCTTACGACTACCGATGGCAGTGTTCGCTGAAACTGGTCCATGAGGGCCATCGCTCGAGCGACGGGACTTACGCGAATGTCAGTCCTCGCCGATTCCCGGACGGAGTCGCTGAAGTCGCATTCCGGTGGTCGCCCCCGGCGCCTCCCAAGCCCAAGTCCGAGCAAGACTCGGATGTGGTGGTGAACGAGGAACGCTATGGAGGACGCCGTGATAGCGGTGATGGAGTGATTACGGGATGCGCATTGGGCGATTCTTGTGCCAGTAATTCCGTCCGGCCTCGGCAACCTCCCGTGTCCGTGCCCGACGGCATGCCTGGTGCAGATCCTACTGCCATCCAGGATGGTCGGCCGGCGGTAGTGTCGTGCGACAATCGGACGGTCACTCAGTACCTGTCTGCGGGCACCAAGCCGGTCTGGCTCATGCAGGACGCCGGAAAGCGTCGCGTCTGCGTTGACAAGACCGCCAGCAAGCCCTGGGACGACACCTGGGACTTGGCCGCTCATGACAACGGGACAGCTTCCTATTTCGGGAAGCTCGGCAGTGCCTGGCGCCTGGTCAAGGCGGGAACCGAAGCGTCGCCGTTCGAGTCGATCGAGTGGCACGCGTGGTTCCAGAAGGACGGAGAGGATCTCCGAGCCTACATCGCCACCGGCAAGACGGGTGATTCGAAGCCGACAGTCCACTTCATGGTGGACGGGCGAAGAGTCGGCCAGTCGGCCAAGGCCGTAGAACTCGTGCGCCTCGTCGGGCGGGCCAAGGCCTTTGCCTACGCCGTCCAGGACTGATAATTGATCGCGATGTTCTTTGCGATATTTCACCGGCCAGAGACCTTCGTCTGAAGGGTTCTCCTCTGGCCGGTTTATTCGTATGCGGATGCGCTTAATCATTGACAAAGAGGCTAATTTATGCTATATTTGTCAATCGAACTTTTAAGTAAAATAGCTTGAAAGCGGCATATTGCAGATAGTTTATCATTCCCGAGGAGGGCTTGGTGCCGACATCGGGAATCCATCATCTGTCTGAAGCATGCCGTTTTCAATCAAAGGGAAGTTTCTCCCCGATGTAGTGTTGGGGATGGGACGTACCGACGGCATCTTCTGTCATTCCCGCGGAAGCGGGAATCCAGAATCAGAAAGGGGTAGCCAAATGGCGAACCTGTTCACGCTTGGTTTTAGCAAGGTTTCAGATTTGATGGGTAAGCTGGCGGAAGCTGGCCTTACGGCTGAGATGGCGGAGGAGGTTCAGAAGAACCCTGCGCTCGCGGAGGTCATCGTCAACGCGCTGAAGTCGCAACCAGCCTTCACGCTCGTCCATGGTCTCTTCACCAGCACGGAGAAGCAGATCGCCCGCGTGCGCGAGTGGAACAAGGAGTTCGGCTGGGGTATCCCCGACGAGGCTTTCGCCAAGGCGGAGAAGTCCGTCCCGGCGTGGCCCTCGTCGAGCTCAGCTCGACCCGAGGAGAAGCTTATCGCGGTCGTGCTCGTCCCCTACATCGCCGACAAGAAGGAGGAGGACGACACGGTCACGACCGGCCTCGAGCGCACCTTCCACGAGCTGTGGATGCGCGCGAAGGCCGAGCAGGACGCCAACTGGCGCTGGGACGGCTACGACAAGGCCGGTCCGGAGCGCCTGCGGCTCCTGAAGGGCATCGAGCACCCCTCGACTAACTCGGGGCAGGCAATTCTCCGCTGGGAGGTCATCGACCTCGGTTGCAACCGCAACAAGAAACCGATGGACGTCCGCAGCTCGAAGTCCTCGCCCAGCGCGGGAATCCTCGCCGCCGCCGCGCTCCACCCCAACTGGGTCAAGAGCATGGACGGCGACAAGGTGCCCTACGTCTGGATTCCGGGCTACGAGGTGCAGGTTCCCGGCGGGGAGCCGTGGGCGGACGTGCCGCACCTCAACTTCGATAGCGGCAATCGCGGGATCCGGCTCGGCTACAGCTGGTGCGACGCCTTCTACTGCTTCTCGGGCTGGGCGGTGCCTTCGTTCGTCCGGGAGTAGCTCGGCTCTCGGAACTCGGACACTTGGGACTCGGAGGAGCCTTGGTCTTCGAACCTTGGTTCCTCCGGTCCCACTTGGTACGTCGTTCGCGAACGTCGTACCTTGGCCGGTATCTACAGCGCAACGCTTCGTGAAGAAGCTTGCGTCTCTCGTAGATGCCGGCTTTTTCATTTCCGATAATCTGCTACAATCATGCACGGAAAGTAGGCTCATGAATCGGCGTTTACGGATGCCGATCGCCGAAATCTCTTATCACTCGCACATGCGTCAGAATCATCGCGTCCACGGATGCGGAGAGCGTGACCCGTGAGCGTTCGCGCTTTTACGGGTCGTACGCCGCGAATGATGGGTACTCCGTGTTTTCTTTTGGAACAGGCCCCGATGTCCATCGGGGAGTTTGTCCCGCATAAAATTCAGGACTTGGATGCGTCTGAGTCTGGTGTCATGGAAGGAGAAAGCGCTCTCGCGGTTCCCGGCGAGAAGCCGTGGGCGAACGTGCCGAACCTCAACTTCGATAGCGACAATCGCAAGATCCAGCTCAACTACAACTGGTGCGACAACTACAACTCGAACTGGGCGGTGCCTTCGTTCGTCCGGGACTCCCCATCACAAACCCCTGTCGTAATGGCAGGGGTTTGCTTTTACTTACATAGTGAGCTTGTCCAACTATGAAACCGATTTTGACCATCCGCCCAACATGCGTCCGATCTCCTGAAGCTGGGATTCCATCTGTAAGTAGGCGGAATTGGAAATGCATTTACAGTTTTTACAGAGCCGAACGAGCAGCTTTAGCGTATCCAGCTTCACGCTTGCTTGTCGCAGGGACGGTGCCTTTTCTTTTGTATCGCTCGCTTGAGCCGCTGTCAAAGTCAGTTCGAGAATTTCCAGAAGGTATTCCGCACACTTCGTTCCAAGCACGTGACGTTGTGTTTTTGGAAACTTATTCAGCACTTCATTCCAAAACGCGTAGGCAACATAAATCGAACGTACAATAGGAATCTCGCCAAGATTCCTAATTCCTGGTTTAGAGTGGCGAAAATCGTCGGGGGGGGGGTAGACTCATGGTGATGGATCGTGAAGCATTATTCGAGCGCATTTGCTCGGTTGAAAATATGTTTTTAGCGTTCGAAAAATTCAGCGCAGGTAAACATGCGAAGTTCGACGTTATGGCTTTCGAACGTTTATTAGAAGACAACCTGTTCGCCCTTCGTGATGAGATCCTGTCTGGTGCATATCGTCATTCGCCTTATGAGCCATTCACTGTTTTTGATCCAAAAGAACGGCAAATCCACAAAGCCACGGTCAAGGACAGGGTAGTGCACCAAGCGGTCGTGAATGTCATCGAACCATTGTTCGACCGTCATTTTATCCATGATAGCTACTCATGTCGCATTGGAAAGGGTACGCATGCCGCCGTGAACCGTCTGCGGCATTTTCTTGCTCAAGTAAGCCGCAATAATACACGAACTGTTTATGCTTTGAAATGCGACGTGCGCAAATTCTTTGCGTCCGTTGACCATCGTATTTTGAATGCTCTTTTGAAACGACGCATTTCCGATGAGCTAACTATGCAATTACTAAAAAATATCATTAGTAGCTTCTCCATGGGTGATTATCGCGGCATTCCCCTCGGAAATCTTACTAGTCAACTTTTTGCTAATATTTACCTGAACGAACTGGATAGGTTTATCAAACTCACGCTCAAAGAAAAATTCTATCTTCGTTATTGTGATGATTTTATAATTTTGGGGGAGGATAGGCTGAAATTATTGAAGATTGCCGATAAGATTAACGATTTTTTGAACTATTCGCTCACTCTTCGGCTTCATCCAAAAAAGCTATTCGTCCGCACTTGGTCGCAGGGCATTGATTTTCTTGGTTACGTTCTATTGCCTAACGCCACGATCCTACGGCCTAAAACGGCCAAAAGAATGCTGAAACGAGTTGATGATAATAACATGTCGTCATATTTAGGATATTGTAGCCACGCGGATTCTTATGATTTGCGGCAATTGGTGCTTAATCATACGTTGAGCTTAGGTTATTAATAGGCTTCTCGACATCAATATTTTTAACCTGTAGCATATCCTCATTATGTTGGATGATTTGAGGCAAAGACTTACTTTACTTCGCGCCAAACTTGAAGAGGCTTGGGGCATTTTGGATTTGACGGCCCGCAAGGAAGGGATCGGCGCTTTGGAGTACGAAGTCTCGAGTCCGGATTTTTGGAACAACCCCGAAAAAGCCAGGGTCGTCATGCAGAAGTTGTCCGACCTCAAGAAGGAATACGAGCAATGGCAAGGGATGCGGACTGAAATAATGGAGCTAGAAGAGCTATTCGAGATGCTGGATAAGGAAGCTGATTCTTCTTTGGAAAACGAGGCGAAATCGAAGATCGAGCAGCTCGAGAAGACTTTCAACGAGCTGGAGTTCTCCATGATGTTTTCAGGCCCGCACGATTCCTCGAACTCGGTCGTCTCCATCCATGCCGGAGCCGGTGGCACTGACGCGCAGGATTGGGCGGAGATGATGTTGCGCATGTATTTCCGTTATGCCGAGAAGAAAGGGTGGAAAGTGAAATTGCTCGACGAGAGCAGAGGAACCGAGGCAGGCATCAAATCCGCGACATTCATGGTGGAGGGGCGCCAGGCCTATGGCCATCTCAAAGGCGAGGCCGGCGTCCACCGTCTGGTACGCCTTTCACCGTTCAACGCCGACAGCCTGCGCCAAACGTCTTTCGCCTTGGTGGAAGTCTTGCCCGAATTCGACGATTCGGTGGAAATAGAAATTAAGCCTGAGGATTTGCGCATCGACACTTTCATGAGCGGAGGCAAGGGTGGGCAGTCCGTGAATACTACGTATTCCGCGGTGCGCGTGGTGCACCTGCCGACCAAAATAACCGTCTCCTGCCAAAACGAACGTTCGCAACAACAGAATCGCGAAACGGCCATGAAAATCCTTAAGGCCAAACTGTTGCTCCTCAAGGAGCAGGAACTGCTTAAGGAAAAACAGGAACTGCGTGGCGAATTCCACACCGCGGCTTGGGGCAACCAAATCCGTTCGTACGTGCTCCAGCCGTATCGTATGGTCAAGGACTTGCGCACAAACCATGAGACGTCTGATACGGATGGGGTTTTGGACGGTGATTTGGACGCGTTCGTGGAAGCTGAATTGCGCCAGCAGATAAAACCTGGGGATTTCAGGGAAGAGGCGAATAAAGAATAAGGCGCCTTGTTTTGGAGTCACGGCCCCCATCAGGGGGTTTTTGGAATTCCTCCCTTGATTTTTACAATTTCGCTTGCTATCTTTTGCGCCTGCCGGCAACTGAGCCGGCATTTCGGACCTTACAAGGAGCGAGGCCCATGACGTACGAGCCGACCGGAAACCGGACCACGGACACTGAATCCAGGATTGTTTACCGGACCGTGGATTTGGGCACGTTGCCCGAAGAAGACGCGCGGTTTTACCGCGAAGACGCCACCAAGGCCCGGGCTTGGGAGAATGCCGCCCCCAACGTACGAGAGTATCGCCAACGATACGTGTGCGGGGAAATCGTGGTTATCGATTGCATGGACGAGCGTCAAGCCAATACCCCGGAGACCCTGGGGCTGCCGCTGGGCGTGTACACGCCCGTGCGTTCGGCAGGCAACAAGCTCGGCGAGCACAACCGCAGCGTGGAATCTGAGGTGCTGCGCGTGTTCAAGCGCCAGAGGCGTGCGGAGGCTAATCCGGTCGCCAAACGTCAGACGTTTTATGAGAACGGCGAGTTGCGCCCGGTCATGGTCCTGTACGTCACGCACTCTTCCTGGTCCAGGCCGCATGACGATTCCTGCGCCGCCTGGGGCCACGACACGGCCAAGGCGCGCGCTGAGGCCACGCGGCAAGTTGAACGCATGAACCGCGAATACACCATCTTCGATCAGGACTCCAACTTGCTGCGGCGTTTCGTGGTGGCATTCCATCTGCATTCCCTCACCGACACGGAGGCCAACATCTGGCACGGCCAAGACGTGAGGCTCAACCCCATGGACTACATCGCGTCTCCCGACAGCCACCCCGAGAGGGTCGCCATGATCAAGGAGGTGCTGGGCGCGGACATCAACGAAAGGTTCCGCACGGCATTTCCTCAGACCGATCCGCGATTCAGCGGATTGTCGCATGCGTGCTACGAGGACGTGATCAGGCAAATCGCGGATATGTTCGAGAACAACGTCAACATGGTGCGCAAGATCGCGGTCAGAGAGGCCGAAGCCAGCAAGCAGGGCCACCAAGGCCGCCGCGTGCTGGTCGGAAGGGGCTGGGAAGCGCACGACGAAACGTACGAGCACTCCTCGGCCAACTTCACGATTTCTGACTTCACGGATTTGGACCGCGATCTGGGTATCGCCGGCAAATACGTGTTGGCCAACTCCATCTTGGACGCGTCGCGTCACGCGGGCGGTAATATTGGCGTGCCCTTCCACGTGAACGTGCTGTACGGCGGCTGGGACGAGGTCAATCGCGAGATGGACCGCTGCGTATCATCCCGGTTGGGCATGGGTTTGGGCCGTGAAATCCTCATGAAGTGGCGCGACATCTCCAGCGACGTCAGCCGGCGCATGAACTTCAGAAACGACGTGGCCCATGTGCTCGCGCAGAAGGGTGGGGACACCAAGGCCATGAACATGCTGGATGCCCTGTGCGCCAATCCAGAGGTTCTGCTCCAAGCCTTCAGGGTTTACGTGAGCGTGTCATACCACGACACCCACGCCCTGGAACTCATCGCCACAACGCAAGACGTGGCCAACTCCTGAATTCGCGAACGCTTCGCGGATTTTTTCTTTTCCAATCATGCTAATGCTTTTTTCCTACCGCAGTCCTCCGTCATACCCTCCGTCATGCTGAACTTGTTTCAGCATCTACGAACTTAAATGCGTTCTTAGATTTCAGGATGGCGAAAGCCGGTGGTTGGTTTTGAAGTAGTATCCAATGTATAATCGTTTTATATGAAATGCCTCGTTACCGGCGGAGCCGGATTCATCGGCTCGCATTTGGTTGATGCGCTCATCGCGCGTGGCCATCGCGTTTTGATCGTCGACGATTTGTCGTCCGGTACGCGTGCCAACATCAATCCCAAAGCTGAATTCAAAAAAATGGACATCCGCAATCAGCGGATTGCCGAAATCGTCGCGGACTGGAAACCGGACACGGTGTTCCATCTGGCGGCACAAATTAGTGTGTCGCGTTCGGTAAACGAGCCGGTTTTAGACGCCGAAACCAACGTGTTGGCCACGGTCAGATTGTTGCATGCGGCCAGCGAGTACGGCGTTAAGCGTTTCATCTTCGCGGGCACGGGCGGTGCGCTTTCATCCGAGCAGACAGTTTTGCCCACGCCGGAAGATAAGGTCGCGCAACCCCAATCGCCGTATGCCATCGCCAAAGTCGCGAGCGAATATTACGGGGCTTTCTATCGCAAGACCCGCGGTTTGAATTTCACCTCTTTCCGTTTCGGCAACGTTTACGGTCCGCGTCAGAATCCGCACGGCGAAGCTGGAGTCATCGCGATTTTTGCGCAGCGCATGCTCAAAGGCGAACCGGTTAGAATCAACGGCACCGGGAAGCAGACGCGCGATTATGTTTACGTCGGGGATGTGGTGCGGGCGTTGATGATCGGATTGAATAAACCCAAAGCCGCGGGTCCGTATCATGTAGGCACGGGCATGGAAACGGACGTTAATCATCTGTGCAAATCCGTTGCCAGACTGACGGGATACGGACTCAAGCCGCAGACTGGTCCGGCAGACGTCGGCGCTCCAAAACGCAGTGTTCTCGATAGCAAAAAGATAAAGCGAGAGCTCGGATGGAAATCGGAGATTTCGCTTGATCGAGGATTGGAGCTTACGGTCGACTGGTTTAAGGACGAGGTTGGATAAGGAAGAAAGCAAAGAGCAGAATTCAAAAAGCAAAATGGAGGAATCCCTGCGGGATTTTTTTTATTTCTTAACGCACCATTTTTGCTCTTTGATTTTTGCTTTTTGAATTATCCCCTGAAGGGTTGACAAAACCGTAGGTTTGGTATAAGGCTACCCGGCAAAGGAGGGATTGAACCTTGGAAAAAAAGCAAGAAAAATTCGACCTGACGACATTCAGTCCGACTTGGCGCGACCATCTGGTCTCTTTCGGTCAAGCGTTACGCAACATCCGGCGGGCCCATCCGCGTGGATTTTGGACGCTGATCGTCGCGCATTCTTTCGGCATGCCTTTTGCCGTATTGAAGGTGTATACGCTCAAGCGTATGACGGATACTTTCGCCGACGCGAGTTGGTATTGGTGGGTGTTGGCCTTTGCTGCGGCCATGCTCGTGGAGAAGGCGCTTTACAACGCGTCTCGTTACCTGGAAATCGGGTTGCGGTTCCGTTTCGAGCGTTACCAGCAAGAGGCCATCATGGAGCATACGGACCGCCTCAGGTTCTCGGTGCTCGAAGACCAATCGTACCAGGCGTTCATGACCACTTTCGTTACCAAACAGAACGTGGTCGTGGAATTCCCCATGGTGCTGTTGCGGCTCATGGCCTCACTCTTTTCCATGTTCGGACTGTTGGGCGCCATGGCCAAGTTCTTCCCATGGACTTCGATCGTGTTCGTGGCCGGTTCCATAGTGGCGAGCGTGATCATGGGTGCGCGGGCGGCCAAGAGGCACCATAGCCTCATCGATTTCCAGTCGCGTGAAGGGCGCCAGTGCCGCATGTCGGAAAACGTTTTCAGCCAGCCGCCTTGGCTCATGTCCGTAAAGATGATTGGCCTGTCCGCCGAACTGTTGAATAGATGGCGCCATCTGACGGGCATCCTTCTGGGCAAACGGCTGGAAGACACGCGCGCCAACCGTGCCACATACGTGGTCGGAAGCGGGATGACCATACTGGGTTTCGTGGCCGGCATCGCCCTGATTCGATTCGGAGCACCCGACCCCGCGTATGCCGTCCCGACTCTGGTGGTTTTCATCGCCACCTTCCAGCAGTTCATAGGCATCGCGGAGATCGTCACGGAAAGCGCGCAGTGGTTTTTGCGCGAAGCCAAATACGTGGCGTTCCTACCCAAAATATTCGCGTTCAAAACCGAGTCCGACCAGGGTCAGGGTTTGGATCGTCTAGACCTCTTGAGGTTCGTGGACGTGTCCTTCCGCTATCCGGACGCTCCGGCCGACGCATTGTCGCACGTCTCGTTCTCCATCCGGCGCGGGGAAAAACTGGCCATCTTGGGCGACAACGGAGCGGGCAAGAGCACGCTTTTGAGGCTTCTCATGGGTGCGTACGAGCCCACGGGCGGAAGCATCCTGGTCAACGGCATGGAGATGTCCAAGATCCAGTCCAATGCCTTGCGCTCCCGCCTTTCGTGCCAGCAACAGGATCCGTTTTTCCTGTTCGGCACGGCCAAGAGCGTGGTTACGGACGCGAATACAGGCAGACCGTTCGATGATGAGCGGTATAGGTTGGCGCTCCACGTAAGCGGTTGGGGCGAGTTGGCGCCAAAGCTCGTTCGAGGTCTGCCGGAAAAAACCGGCGTTGAGCCCGTCGAAAGGCTGGACGAGGTTAAGATCGGGCGATTCTATCACATGCCGGAAGACAAGCCCGTAGGTTTGTCTGGAGGAGAAATCAAATCCTTCAATACCGCGCAGGTGCTGTACCGCGATGCGGACATCCACTGGCTGGACGAGCCGGATGCGGCCCTCGATGCTTCTCACGAAGTGCAGTTCAGGGAACGTCTGGCCGCCATCAACGATGGTCGGACTTACGTAGTGACGTCGCATCGCCTGTCCATCGCCGCCTACGTGGACCGCATAGTCTTCGTCCGTGAAGGGCGCGTGGTTGAGGACGGCTCGCCGGCAGAACTCATGGCGCGCAAAGGCGCCTTCTATGAGGCGTTCATGCGCCAGTTCGGCCCATACCTCCAACTGGCCCGTCCGCACCTCGAACTCTTCCTCACGAGTCCGAAGAATCCGGACTTCAATTGATTAACCCCGACCGCGCTTGCGGCACGGGGTTTTTTATTTTAACGTTGAACCCCTATCTTAAAGATAAAGAGAGGGTAGGGAGGAGATATGATTTCAATCGACCAATCCGCCATCGTCCCACTCGTCTCGGCTCTCAAATCCGGCGCGGTTTTGGCGTTCCCCACGGAGACGACCTACGGCTTGGGTTGCGATCCGCGCAACCGTGAAGCGCTGCAAAAAATTTATTTAATCAAAAATCGTCCGGCCGACAAATCCTTGCCTTTAGTGGCCGACTCCCTTGAACAGGTCGAGAAATATTTTTTCATGTCCGATGCCGAACGCAATCTGGCGATTAAACATTGGCCCGGAGCTCTTTCGATTTTGCTGGCACCCCGTCCCGAATTCCAAAAAGATTTTGAATCCATTATGCGCGGCGGTTTGGCCGCGGTCCGCGCTTCGTCCCGTCCTTTTGTCCGTGAGGTGACCGCGGCTTATGGGTTTCCGCTAACTGCCACGTCCGCGAATGTGAGTGGCCAACCGGCATGTCTGTCCGCGCAAGAAGTGGCCTCGATTTTTGATGGCTTGGCTACACGACCAGATTTCATTGTAGATGGAGGGCGGCTTCAACCAAGTGAGCCTAGCACGCTGGTTAAGGTCGGCAGTGACAGGAGCGTGACGGTGTTGAGGCAAGGTGCTATAAAAGTGTCATGAATCCGACTCAAATAAAACAAATCCTCTACGAAATTGGCGGTAAGGCCAACAAGACTTTGGGCCAGAATTTTTTGATTGATGAAACCGCCCTTCAGACGATAGTGGAAGCCGCGGACATCAAAAAAGGGGATAGGATTTTGGAGGTCGGGCCAGGTTTGGGCGTACTGACCAAGGAATTGATTGGTCGCGGCGCTGTCGTGACGACCATAGAGAAAGATCGTCGTTTCGTGGATTTGATCACGCCATTGTCGCAAGGGTCAGGCGGGGACTGCATCCCAGGTGACGCGGCCAAGTTGGATTGGGACGAGCTGATGGGTTCTGAGTCATGGAAGTTCGTGTCCAATTTGCCGTATTCCATTACCTCTCTCGCCTTGCGCAAAGCCTTGTACGCAAAAAACCCTCCCCAGATTCTCGTTGTTTTGGTTCAAAAAGAGGTGGCGGAGAGAATCGTCGCACGTCCCGCGTCCCGCGTCCCAAATCCTAAGACGTCGTTGTTGTCTTTGATGGTTGAACTGGCGGCGGGCGGTCAAAACGCAAAGATCGTACGTCGTGTGCCACCGGGCGCGTTTTATCCTTCGCCTAAGGTGGATTCGGCGATTCTTAAAATCGTACCAACGTCCCACGAACAACGTGCCACGTTATGGGGAATCGAACCTGAACTTGTGATGCAGATTGCGAAAAAAGGTTTTGCGCATCCGCGTAAATTGTTGTTTAGAAATTTGTGTTTGACCTTGGAAAAATGGTCTGACATAGCCACGCTATTAAAAGTTGACGAGAAAGTCCGTGCAGAAGATTTGTCTGTAGAGCAATGGGTGGAGTTGGCCAAGGGGATGTAAGGCAAAAAGCAAAGTGCAAAAAGCAAAATTGGTGGCCTTCGGCTTTAGAATAATAAGACGTCCCAGAGGGACTCCTTAATTTTTGCTCTTTGCTTTTTGAATTTTGCTTTTATCAAAAACCGCCAATCTTTTCAGACTGACGGTTCAGTACAAAGGGGTTTTAGGCCGCGCGTTTCACAGGGTTGCGCACCACGCGTTCCATGAACGTTTCCACGGTTTTGAGGCTAGCCTCGAGTTCGTCGAGCCGCTTGAAGATTTTGATGATTTCCTCATCCGACTCCGGGTCTGCCAAGGCGCCGAGTTCATGCCATCGGCGGCGGGCTTCGGAAATTTTGTCCATCACGTGGTCGCGGACTTGCCGCACCTGGTCAAGTGAAAGGTTGGCCAACAAGGCGTTGTCAGAGACGCGTTCCATGGTCGGTCTCCCTGGAAATGTGGAAGGGGCAAAATCGCAGAATGAATCGTTATTTTTATCATAAAAATGTCGTTTTGTCAACCGTCCCATCCGTAGAGTCGCAAGATTTGCGCCTCTTTCCCCATGCGTACACCATCCGCTGGCGTCTATTCCCCTAAACCGGCGCAACAAAAACAACAGCCCCCGTACCGAGAGTGGCAGGGAGGCTGTTTTGAAGCTAGGCGATTGCTTTAAGCGGCGTCGGCTTGTTCGATGTCGATGATGGGGAGTTCCTGGGTTTTGGCCAGGTTGGGTCGACGTGCCTCGTCGTGGGTCGTGGCCAGAAGCATGCAGAAGTTTTCCAGCTTCGAGGCCTCGGTGCGTAGAATCCCGCTCTCACGGCTTTTGTCCAAGACTCGACTTTCGACGTCCTTGGCCGCGGCGCGTATCTGGAGGACGCGGTCCGCAAGCGCATTGACCACAAAGATGACGGCTTCGGACGTTCCGGTCTTGGCAAAGCCCAGCAGCATGTCGCGACGGGCTTTGTCCGCACCCAGAAACCGCAGTGTCAGATCCTCAATCGCATCTTCAGACGAGTTGTTGAGTAGCACGGCTTTGATGAAGGTGGGGTTGCCGCACTGCGTTGCCCTTGCGAGCAGCTTGATCTCTTGCGCTCTGTCCGAACGACGAATCATGGCACCCTCCTAGGCTTTTTAGCCTACAGGGAAATCTTAGGACGCAGGGTGTCTCGATTCCGCGACCATCAAGGCGGCTCCGGAACCGGATTCAACCATACGAAGCGTTTGACATGGGTTTGCTTGCGAAACATTTGGCTTCTCCTTGCAGGAGTTTACCGATTTGCGACTTAACGCCCAGAAAAGGCGTTGAGGGTTGATAATAAGCAATCGCTATTTGAAGGGACCTGATAATTTAGCAGAAAAATGCCATTTTGTCAAGGCTCCAGCCCACTCATCCCCCGGTTTTTTTGGGTGAATGAGTTTGGCTAAAAATGGCCATTTTTCTATCCACAATTCGGTCGCCTTGATTTTTCTTGACAAGGTGTTTGGCTTCGGCTATATTGCTCGCACCTTAGGAAAAGAACAGGTCGCGAAACGAGTCTCGAGGCTTCCAAAGTCCCGTCTCTCGAATCCTGAATCTCGAATCTTGAATCCGGAAGGAGCTTGGACAACAGAAGAGTGATCGTCTAAGGAAATACGTTCTTCGAGTCCCCAAGGCTAAGGCCTGGGGACGCACTCCAGATAGACTGGAGTTATTTGACCCTCGCATCTCTACCAGGAGTGCGAGGGGTATAAAATGATTTGTTTAACAAATCATTTTTCTGAGAGTTTGATCCTGGCTCAGGACGAACGTTGGCGGCGTGTCTAAGGCATGCAAGTCGAGCGGACCACATTTTGTAGCAATACGAAGCGTGGTTAGCGGCAAACGGGTGCGTAACACATTGGTAATCTACCCTCCAGTCGGGCACAACCACGCGAAAGCGTGGCTAATTCCACGATGGACATGCGGGGGCATATGTCATTCGCATGTAAAGCGCAAAACGCGCTGGAGGAGGAGCCTATGGCCCATCAGCTAGTTGGCGGGGTAACAGCCCACCAAGGCTACGACGGGTAGGGGGTGTGAGAGCACGACCCCCCTCACTGGGACTGAGACACTGCCCAGACACCTACGGGTGGCTGCAGTTAAGAATATTCCTCAATGGCCGAAAGGCTGAAGGAGCGACGCCGCGTGTGGGATGAAGGGCTTCGGCTCGTAAACCACTTTTATTTGGGACGAATTCTGACGGTACCAAATGAATAAGAGGTTGCTAACTCTGTGCCAGCAGCAGCGGTAAT
>CAZRYH010000023.1:0-22463 GCA_964604275.1 uncultured Gammaproteobacteria bacterium | reverse complement strand
ATGGCCCGCGTTTTGCACTATGGTCCACGGCGACGCCAAACGCGACTCCGTGTCACCGAGCGCGAGACCGATCTTCTGTTTTCCGTA
The DNA here is from genome assembly GCA_964604275.1 of uncultured Gammaproteobacteria bacterium. GTDB lineage: Bacteria > Patescibacteriota > Patescibacteriia > 2-12-FULL-60-25 > 2-12-FULL-60-25 > MWCR01. Next base: position 22,376 of record CAZRYH010000023.1, on the reverse strand, counting down.
ATCAATTCCGAGGACTCTCATATGTAATAAAATCCAAAAATCAAAAAGCAAAATCCAAAGAGATGGGGTGTGAAGCAAAAAGCAAAATCCAAAGAGCAAAATTTAAGTGGCCTCCGGCTTTATATTATTTCGTATATCCCGCAGGGACTCATCCCTTTTGCTTTTCGCTTTTTGCTCTTTTCTTTATTTCTCCGCATCCGGCCACGGCGTCAACAATTCGTATCCGCTTTTAGTCACGGCAACCGTGACTTCCCAGTGCGCGGCCAACGAACCGTCGATAGTAGAAAACGTCCAACCGTCATTCAGCTGGCGGATACGCCAATCCCCGGTAGTTATCATGGGTTCGATGGCCAAACACATACCGGCTTTCATTTTAACCGCACGAAAACCGCGTTCATGATAATTGGGAATTTGCGGCTCCTCGTGCACCGCATGGCCCACGCCGTGTCCACACAATTCCTTGATGATCCCATAGCCTTTAGGCTCAAGAAGCTCTTCTACCGCCATGCCTATTTCATGTATCCACGCACCGTCTTTCACGACCTTCAATGCGCGCCGCAAAGATTCACGGGTGTCGTCATTCAGACGTTTAGCTTGGCTGGAAGCTTTACCGACCGCGACCGTGGCCGCCATATCAGTGGCCAAACCTTCGTACCACATGCCGATATCCAATCCCACCAAATCGCCATCTTTGACGATGCGGTCTGGTTCTGGCAATCCATGTACCACCTCGTCGTTGATGGAAATGCAAACCGCTCCAGGGTATGCCGGATCCTTGGGATGGATTTTATAATTCAAGAATGATGGCGTGCCACCGGCTTTTTTTATTTCCTCTTGCGCCAACTTGTCCAACTCGACAGTGTGCGCGCCAACCACGCAAGCCTTCATGAGCATAGACAAAACCCGCGAGAGGATTTCTCCGCCGCGTTTCATTTTGGCGATCTCTTCAGGCGTCTTGAGTTTAATCATATATAGTAGACAGTAGCTGGTAGACGAAACGGTAGCGGGCAGACTGTGTCTTGTAGCGGGTAAACAACACCTACCGTCTACCAGCTACAATCTACCGTCTCCCTACGGAGCAAATCCCAATTTCCCGAGCTTCTTTACGATATCGTCGAACAGATACGAAATCTGTTGTTCTCCGTTTACGGCCAGAAGCACGCCACGCTGGCGATAGAAATTTGCCAAAGGCGCGGTCATGAAATGATATCCTTTCAAGCGCTGGCGAATAACTTCCGGGACATCGTCGTCGCGTCGCACCAAAGTATGACCGCACATGGAACAGATGCCTTTCTCGGCGGGCGGAGCTTGGGTTTCGTGGTACACGCTCTTGCATTTGGTGCACTGCCAACGGCCGGCCAAACGCCTAACCACTTCATCATCGCCAATCTTGATTTGCAAGGCCAAATTCACGGGCAACAAACGCTCCAGATAAGTGGCCTGTTCCACATTGCGCGGATAACCGTCCAGGATGAAACCGCGATCCAAATCCATCTTCTTCAACTGACGAGCCATGATGGCGTTGACCAATTCGTCCGGCGCCAACAAACCCTGATCCACATATTGCTTGACCAGATGTCCGAGCTTTGATTTTTCTGCCATTTCCGCTCTGAACAAATCGCCTGCCCCGATTAGGTGCACGTTGAAACGGTCAGCCAAAAGCGAACCCTGGGTGCCTTTGCCGCAACCTTGGGGACCAAAGATGACGCAACGTAATTGTTTATGTTTCATACCATTGCCGCGCCCAGAGCGATGGCCGCGAAAGCCACGGTTGCTGAGGCCGGAAATGCCCACCAGCGTAACACGGTTTGCTTTTCACGGCCAATCAAGTAGGCCATGGCCAAAGTAGCGCAAACATAGCCCAAAAACAGCCAGCGGCCAAAATGTACGGTCAAAAAACCCATACCGGCCGTGGCCGCGAAAGGCAACAAACCGGCTACCAAGCCCTTTCCGGGCTGCCATGTTTCCCCTATGCCCTTAAACCAACCATGCCAATCGGCGGGCACTAAAAGACCGGGAACTACACCAGCGTGCCAAGCTTCCGACACCAAAGTCGCAAGGTCCGCGCCTTTGGCACGGTAATATTCGTAAATGGCCACGCCTCCCGCACATATCAATAAAATATGCGTAGGCAAATGCATGGCGGCCAAGAGTCCGATACCAACGGTGCCGAACAACATGGAAAGATTGCTGGCTAACGTGACCGGCACGAAAAACGGCAACACAGAAAGCGCGGCACCCACCATCACGGCCAACCACGTGGGGAATATGGCCAAAGACACCAGCCAGATGCCTCCGTAAGCCATAAACAACAAAACCGCTTCCCACCACACGTAATTAACGTTTTTTTTAAACGCGCCGTAGAGCATAAGCAGAACCACAGCGCCCAACAACGCCATGGCCAACCAAGACACTCTACTCGGCATGACGTAGCCCGGCGTTTCCAAAGGCCAAGAGACTAAAAACACCATCGCCAAAAGAAACACTTGGTTTATCGAGTGAGACAGCGACCAATTGGGGCCATCAGATTGCTTTACGCTTTTATTACGTTCCATTACCGGAATATTCTACAACCGCGTGGAGTGTATGGAAAGAACAAAGATAAATCACCAAATTCAAATGACCAAACATCAATACGCCTTCGTCTGACTACGGCGGACAGGATAGAATTCAGGGACGAATAAGACGGTGGACGGTAGGAGTTAGAACTTCATCCATTCCCCGTCACCGTCATCCCTGTTGAAACCGGGATCCATCCCAAGTCCAGGTCGTCGCAACGTCGCACGTCCCGCGTCGCAGGGATGGGGAAATTCTACCCCTCCCCTCCTTTGCTAAAGGAGGGGTTCCAATTCAACCTTCAACAATCGGTCGTCAGCGTTATTCACCAACTTCACTCATACCGGACTCCGCTCTCCGGGCTTCGGACTTCCCCTCGGACTTTCGGACTACTTCGGACCATCGGACGCACTCCGTACTCTGTACTTCGTACCGTTTTTTATATAACAAACGGCGCGTTGCCGCGCCGTTTGTTTACTTTTTGCATTTTATCGTTTAGTACGCATCGTACTGTCGCATGGTAACCTGGGCTTCTATCTGTTTGACGGATTCGATGATCACGGAAACCACGATCAAGAGAGAGGTGCCGCCGATGGCCATGCTTTGCATGCCGCCAGCCCCCTGAACCATCAAAGGCAACACAGCGATCAGGCCCAAGAACACCGCACCAAACAAATTGAGACGATTGATGACAGCATCCAAATAATCGCTCGTGGGTTTGCCCGGACGGATACCCGGCACGAAACCGCCTTGTTTCTGCAGATTCTCAGCAATCTTATCCGGATGGAAGATGACCGAAGTGTAGAAGTACGTGAACGCGCCGACCAAGAGGAAATACATCAATCCGTATACCCATTGGTTCTGCAAAGTCACCAATACCCAATTGGCCGCATCGGCCAACCAGACCGTGCGGGCCTGGGCGAAAAATTGCGCCACGACCGACGGCAAGAGCAACATGGAGATGGCGAAGATGATTGGGATCACGCCCGCCATAGTGAGTTTGAGCGGCAAATGCGTAGCCACGCCTCCGGACAACGAACCGTTGCCGCGCACCTGTCTGGCGTACTGCACCGGAATGTTACGCACGGCTTCGTTGACGAACACCACACCGACTATGGTCACGATAGCGACCAAAATGTACAGCGCCACGTAAATCCATTGCGACGAGTCGTAGGTGGACAAGAATTGGGAAGAAGCTTGCGGCAAACTAGCCAAAATGCCCGCGCAGATGATTAAAGATATGCCGTTTCCCACGTTCTTTTCACTCATCAGCTCTCCCAACCACATCAGAAAGACGGTGCCGGCGGTGACCGTACACATGAGCGCGGCCATATGCAACGCATCTGTACGGGTCAAAATTTGCAATTGAGACTGGTTGAGCAAGGAAATCAAACCGAAAGATTGAAGCAAGCCCAAAGGCACCGTGGCCAAACGCGTCCATTGCTGGATGCGTTTGCGTCCTTGTTCGCCTTCTTTTTGCATTTCTTCAAGCTTGGGGATGATCATGGCCAACAGCTGAAAGATGATGCTCGATGTGATGTACGGAGCCACGCCCATGGCCACGACCGAGAAGTTGGTGATGGTGCCACCCGAGAACAGGCTCAACATGCCCAACACCTGGTTGGTTTCGAAGTAGCGGTGCAAAGCCACAGGATCGATACCCGGCAACGGCACATGTCCGAACACGCGTATCAGGATCATGACGGCCAAGACGAACAACAAACCGTTCCTGACCTCTTTGGTTTTCCACGCTTGAAGGAGTTTATCCCACATAATGGAAGTTATGATATCAAGTCGAAAGCAGAAAGTCGAAAGACCGTGGCCAAAAGTCAGGAATCAACCGGATGAACTTTCGGCATTCGACGTCCTTTACTTTTTCTTTTTCTCTTTTTTGGCCTGGGCCTTAAACGTGCCGCCAGCCTTTTCTATCGTCTGTTTGGCCGAGGCAGAAGCGCCGATACCGACCAAATTCAAAGCGGATTTGATTTCGCCTTGGCCCACGACGCGTGCAGACAAAGCCGTTTTGCCGACCAAGCCCGCCTTTTTCAATGCCTTGAGGTCAACGGCCGCCGCATTGGGGAAGGCTTGCGCCAAACGCGCCAACGTTACGGTTTCGGCTTTGACGTAAGGCGAATTGAAGCCGCGCGTTTTGGGGAACGAGAGGAACATGGCGCGGATGCCTTTGACTTTCAATTTGTTGCGACCACCGGCGCGGGCGCGTTGGCCCTTGGTGCCGCGACCCGCTGTCGTACCGCGACCGGAGGCGTTGCCACGACCGATGCGGAACTTCTTGGTGCGCGAACCGGCAGCCGGTTTGATGGTGTGCATGCTGATGCTCATATGCGTACGTTAGGCGCGATCGCCTTCAGGTCGGCGTTCCGCAGCGCCCTCAGCCACAGGCTGTTCGCCAGTGGAGCGAAGTTGGCGCAAAGCCTTAAACACCACCTTTACGTTATTGATCTTGTTCTTGGAACCCAAAATCTTTGCAGAAACGTTGGGCACACCGGCCAATTCCAAAACCGTGCGCACCGGACCACCGGCTTTGATGCCTGTACCTTTGGGGGCCGGCTTGATGATGACCACGGCCGCGCCTTCTTTGGCCTTAACCGCATGCGGAATGGTTTCGTTCACCAACGGGATGGTCAGCAAAGACTTGCGGGCGTGCGCCGTGGCTTTGTTGGTTCCGGCGGCTACGTCCAAACCCTTGGCCAAACCAAAACCCACGCGACCCTTGTGGTTGCCGATGACGGACAATATGCGGAAGCGCATGCGCTTGCCGCCCTTGGTCACGCGCGTCACGCGCGAGACTTCCAGATTCTTTTCCTCGTAGTCGGATTCGGCCGGTAAATCGTCGCCGCGACGCGGACCGCGATCGTTACGTCCACCGCGGCCACCTGGGCCGCCGCGTCCGCCACCCGCTCCCCCGCGACGCTGTCCGCCGCCGAACTGACCCCCTCGGCCGCGACCGCCAGGTCCGCCAGGACCGCGCCTGCCGTTACCGGCCGGTGAGGTGTTGCCGGCAGCCGGAGCCGCAGGCTTGTTTTGCATTTCTTCAGTCATACCTTGGTTTCAGGATTAAAACGCCAATCCGCCTTCGCGGGCTCCGTCGGCAACGGCTTTGACGCGACCATGGAAGCGGCGTCCGCGGCGGTCGAATACCACCTGGGAGATGCCTTTTGCCTTGGCGCGTTCAGCGATGTTCTTTCCGACCTCTAATGCGGCTTGGGTTTTGGTCAACTTCTCGGATTTCAAATCCGTATCCGAAAAGGCGACCAAAGTCTTGCCGACCGTGTCGTCGATAAGTTGAGCGTACACGTGGTTGAGTGAACGCCTAACCGAGAGACGCGGTTTGGCGGCAGTGCCAGATATTTTGGCGCGCACGCGGCGGATGCGGCGAAGACGTGCGGCTTGGATGGCTTTGGATGCTTTCATAAATTGGTTCTCTTTTGGCTTTAGGCCTTGGAGGCGGTCTTACCGGCTTTGCGGCGGATGATTTCGTCCGTGTATTTTATGCCTTTGCCCTTGTATGGCTCCGGCGGCTTGATGCGACGGATACGGGCCGCGGTCTCGCCGAGCAATTGTTTGTCCAAGCCGGTCAAGGTCAACGTGTTTTTTTCCACGCTAGCCGTGATGCCTTGGGGCAATTCGAATTTTACCGGATGGGAAAACCCGACTTCCATATTGACCGCATTGCCTTGCACGGAGACGCGGAAACCCACGCCCACATACTCGAGAGAACGGACGAAAGGCTTTTGCGTGCCTTCGACGGCGTTGGCCACCAATTGGCGAGCCAAACCCCAGAGGGCGCGTTGCTTAACGTCCTCCTCGTCCTGCACATGGATGGACATGGTGCGTGCCGCTTGGTCAATGACCGCGGTCACGAACGGAGGAAGGGTCGTTTCCAAGGTGCCTTTGGGGCCCTTGGTAGTGACGCGGTCTCCAGTCACCGTAACCTCTACGCCCGCGGGCAGGGTTATGATTTTTTTACCGATACGTGACATATTAGGAGACTTCGCAAATGATTTCTCCACCCAGGCGGCGTTTGCGCGCCTGCTTGTTGGTCATGAGTCCCTGCGAAGTGGAGACGATGGCCAAACCCAAATCGGAGAGCACGCGCGGCATTTCGTCCGCTTTGCGGTACACGCGGCGTCCCGGGGTGGAAATCCTTTTGATTGTTCGCAATTTCGGTTCCTTGCCCTCGTATGCCAAAGCCAGCGTCAAAGTGGCGCGGGGGCCGTCTTGCATGACGGCCACGTCTGAGACGTAGCCCTCTTGCTGCAAGATCTTGGCTATGGCCAGCTTGATGCGCGAAGACGGTGAGGTCACCGTTTCATGCCTGGCGTGGCCTGCGTTGCGCAGACGGGTGAGGAAGTCGCTGATGGGGTCGGTTATCATATTACCAGCTCGATTTTTTAACTCCGGGCAATTCTCCCCGGTTGGCCAGCTCGCGGAAACAGATGCGGCATAGGTCGAAGTCCCGCATGAATCCGTGACGACGACCGCATTTCCAACACCGGTTGACGTGTCGGGTGGAAAACTTTGGGGTGCGTCGCGATTTGGCTATTTGATTCTCAGTTGCCATATGTTTAGCGATGGAATGGGAAGCCCAGCGCCTCAAAGAGGGCCAAGCCGCGGGCTTTAGTACGTGCGTTGGTGGCCAAGGTCACCTGCACACCGTGTACCCGTTCGACTTCGTCGGGACGGATTTCAGGAAACGGCAGGTATTCGCGGAAGCCGACGGTCATGTTGCCGTTGGCATCGATGTTCTTTTTGGAAATGCCACGGAAGTCCGTGATGCGCGGAAAGGTGAAGACCAACATCTTCTCCAAAAAGTTCCACATGCGGGGTCCGCGCAAAGTAACCACGCGTCCCACGGTCATACCTTCGCGTACCTTGAAGCCGGAAACTGACTTCTTGGCCTTGGTCTCGACGGATTGTTGCCCCGAAATGCGGCGCAAAGTCTGGTCCACGGTCTCCAAAAACTTGGCGTCTTTTTGGGTGGATGAGATGCGCACGGACAAGGAAATCTTGAGCACGCTGGGTACGGCCATCCGATTCTTGTCACCCAACTGCTTTTGCAGCGCGGGCGCGATCTCTTTGACGTAACGTTCTTTGAGAGTCATATGGGTTTAGGCGCTGGGGCGATCGTCATGCCTCAGATGTTTGCCGGCGGCGTCCAGGAGTGCGAGCTTGGCGGAATTGATGGGCATGAAGAATTCGACCACCTGACCCTTTTCGCCGGAACGGCGGGTGCGCAGATGGCGTTTGCAGGCGTTGACGCCTTCCACGACCACGCGGTTCATTTTGGGGAAGGCTTGTGTCACCTTGCCGGTCTTGCCCTTATCCTTGCCGGAGAGCACGACCACGGTGTCGCCTTTTTTGATGAGTAGTTTGGACATACCTTTGCTTACAAAACTTCGGGGGCTAAAGACACGATCTTCATGTAGCCGTTGGCGCGCAGTTCGCGAGCCACGGGGCCGAAGATGCGGGTACCCTTGGGTTCCTTGTTCTTCTTGTCCACGATCACGGCTGCATTGTCGTCAAAACGGATGTACGTGCCGTCCGTGCGGCGGCGTTCCTTGTGCGTGCGTACGATGACCGCGTGCACCACGTCGGACTTTTTGACCGTCCCGTGCGGCAATGCCTCCTTGACCACGCAGGTCACAAGGTCGCCGATGCCGGCGGTACGCTTTTTGTACCCGCCGAGCACGCGGATGCATTGGAGCTTCTTGGCGCCGCTGTTATCGGCCACCACGAGCATGGTTCGATGCTGAATCATAAGGTTAGGCTGCTGGGGTTACGGTCCGCACGTACCGCCAGCGTTTGTCGGCGGAAAGCGGCCGTGTCTCCTCCATTTCGACCACGTCTCCCACATGTGCTTGGCCTTTTTCGTCATGGGCCTTGAACTTGCGCGAAACGGTATATGTCTTGCCGTATTTGGGGTGCTGGACGCGACGTTCAACACTCACCACGATGGTTTTAGCCATCTTGGCCGAGGTGACGGTGCCGATAATGCGGCGCCGCGCGTTGTCTTGGCTAGCGGTAGTTGAGGTCATAGTGACTTACTTTTTGACTTGGTTCAAAACCGTCAGTACTCGGGCCAAATCGCGGCGCGCTTGGCGCATATCGCGGACTTTGGAGTGCTGGCGCGTGGTCACCTTGAAGCGCAGGTCGCGAATCAATCCGCGGAGTTCGGCAGCGCGAGTCTGCAATTCTTGGTGGCTGAGCTGTTTGAGATCTTTGGCTTTCATAGGAGTCGTCCGTTACATGCGCGTTATCACGATGCTCTTGCAGGGCAACTTGTAGGAAGCGCTGGTCAAAGCCTCGCGAGCTTGCGCCTCCGGGATGCCGTCCATTTCGAACATGACGGTTCCGGGACGCACAGGGGCCACATAATGATCCACCCCGCCCTTGCCGCCACCCATGCGCTTTTCGTTGCCGCCTTTGGTGATGGGCTTGTCCGGGAAAATGCGGATCCAGATTTTTCCGCCGCGGCGCGTGTAGCGCGTGAGGACGCGACGACAGGATTCAATTTGGCGCGAGGTGAGCCAAGCCGGTTGCGTAGCCTTAAGGCCGAGCGAACCGAAGGCCAAGAACACTTTGTCCGTGGCAACACGGCGATTGCGTCCACGACCCTTGTGCCATTTGCGGTGTTTGACTTTACGAGGAATCAGCATATGCGTTTAGCGTTCATGGCGTTCATGGCGGCGGTCGTCACGGGCGCCGGGACGGCGATCGTTGTGTTGACGGCTACCGGGAGTACGCGGGGTGGAAGGCTGGTACAAATCGCGACGATCCTTGAGAAAGACGTCACCGCGGTAAATCCAGACTTTGACGCCGATCGTGCCCATCATTGTTTTGGCGAAATCCTGGCAATAATCAATGTCCGCGCGCAGGTTGGAGAGCGGTATTTTGCCCCAGCCCAACCATTCGCGACGGGCGATTTCCGCGCCGTTCAAGCGGCCGGAAACCGCGATCTTGACGCCTTGCGCGCCGACTTTTTTGACGCGTTCGATGGCCATCTTGAGCACGCGGCGGAAGGGCATGCGGCGTTCGAGGTCGGAGATGACCTGTTGCGCCACCACGTTGGCCTCCAAAGCGGCTTTGGCCACCTCGGTGACGTTCAACTGGAACTGCACCTTCTTACCCGGGAAAAATTGTTTGAGAAATTTCTTTTTGAGGTCTTCGATACCCGTGCCCTGATGTCCGATGACCAAACCGGGTTTGGCCGTGGACAAGGTGACGATCAGGCCACCGCGCACGCGCTCGATGAAGATGTTGGATAGACCCGCCTCCTTGAGCTGTTTGCGGAAGAAGTCGCGGATCATCAGGTCCTGCCGCGTCTGCTCGATATAGGCGCGGTCACGTGCGAACCAGCGTGACGGCCAAGTCGTGGTCGTTCCGATGCGGAACGCTTTGGGGTGTACTTTGTGTCCCATAGATTCTGTGTTCAATGGACGTGGCTAGTCCTGCTTGGCGGTTACCGTTGCCGGCTTGGCCTCGGGCTTACGCGATTTAGCGCGCGGTACGTAAGCTTTCTTGGTCTTTTGCGCCGGCTTGGCCTCATCGGTCAATTTAATGACTATGTGGGCCGTGCGTTTACGGATGGGCGCTGCGCGACCAAAAGCGCGCGACCGCCAGCGTTTGAGCGTCGGGCCGCCGTCTACTGTCAGATGACGAATCCAAAGCTTGCTGGAATCCAGTTTGAAATTATGTTCCGCATTGGCCATGGCCGATTGCAAAAGCTTGAGCAACGGCTTGGAGGCGGCTTTGTTGTAGAACTTGAGTTGGGTCTCCGCGACCGCAACGTCCATGCGGCGAACCATGTTGGCCACCAGCCTGACTTTGCGGGGTGACATGCGCAAGCCGCGCAATTGGGCGATTACTTCCATAGTGGTTGGTTATTTCTTGGCGGCCGGTTTGGCAGCGGGGGCGGCCGGTTTGGCAGCGCTGGCGGCGTCCGTCTTCTGCAATTTACCGCCATGGCGCTGGAATTTGCGCGTAGGCGAAAATTCGCCGAATTTATGTCCCACCATGCTTTCCGAGACATACACAGGGACGTGGATGCGTCCGTTGTGCACGCCAAAGGTCAAGCCGACCATCTCCGGAGTGATGGTGGAAGCCCGGGACCAGGTCTTGATCACGGTCTTGTCGCCGGGGCGGACTTTGGCCGCTTTGGCGAGGAGTTTGGGATCCGTAAAAGGACCCTTCTTGAGACTGCGAGACATAGTTTATTCTTTGTTCTTGGCGTTACGACGGCGCAAGATCAATTTATCTGAAACGCGGTTCTTGCGGCGCGTTCTGACACCGAGGGCGTGTTTACCCCATTTGGTTTTGGCGTATTTCATGCCGATGGGATGCTTGCCTTCGCCTCCGCCGTGCGGGTGGTCGACCGGATTCATGACCTTGCCACGGACAGTGGGCTTGATGCCGCGATGGCGCATGCGACCGGCTTTGCCCCAGCGCACCAAACGCCAATCCGGATTGGAAACCGTGCCGATGGTAGCAGAACAATCTTTGGACACATTGCGCAATTCGCCGGAAGGCAACTTGAGAGTGGCATACTTGCCCTCCACAGCCATAAGTTGAACCGACACGCCTGCGCCGCGGGCCAATTTGGCGCCGCAACCCGGCTGCAGTTCGATGGCATGAACCATGGCGCCCAAGGGCATGCGGCCCAAAGGCATACGGTTGCCCGTGGAAATTTCGGCCTCGCCCGTGCGGGTGCTCACCAAAACATCGTCAACCTTAATCTTGTCAGGAGCGATGATGTAGCTCTTAACGCCGTTGGCATAAGCCAAAAGCGAAATACGCGCGCCGCGCGCCGGATCGTATTCGATGGAAACCACGCGCGCCGGAATATCGTACAAATCGCGCTTGAAATCCACGATGCGGTAAAATTGCTTATGGCCGGCGCCTTGGTGGCGGACCGTAATTTTACCGTTAGTGCGGCCGGCAAACTGTTTGCGGGGTACGATCAACGACTTCTCCGGTTCGAACTTGGTGATGTCGCTAAAATCCTGCACCGATGAGATGCGGCGGCCTTTGGTTACTGGTCGGTATTTCTTGATAGGCATACTAGACTCCTTCGTACAAATCTATTTTTTGACCCGGTTTGACGCGCACGTAGGCTTTTTTCCAATCGCTACGGCTGCCCTTGCGGCGACCCGCTAAAACCTTACCGATGCCGCGCGCAGTATTGACGGCCAAAACCTTGACTCCATAAAGCTTTTCGACGGCTTTGGCGATTTCAATTTTTTCCGCGCTGAGCGGAACCTCAAACACGTACACGTTCTTAGATGCGCTAATCGCCGCCTTTTCGCTGACGCGAGGCGCGCGCAAGATGCGGTACGATTCACCAGCTTGACCCTTGGCCGGAGCCGCAGCGACCGCTTTCTCCTGGGATACGGTTTGCGATTCTGGCGTCAAAACCTCATCCACCGGAGCGGCGGCCTTGGCTTTGGCTTTAGGTTTGGCCGTTTTCTTGGGGGCGGTAGCGCCCTCAGTCTTTTTAAAAATTCCCATACGTCTGGTTAGCCACGATAAAGCTTCTCGAACGCCGGCAAGGCCGCCTGTTCAAATACCACGGTCGGATATTTGATCACGCCAGACACTTGCAAAGCGTTCACGCCGATCAACTCGACGTTTTGGATATTGCGCACCATGCGCAGCAATTCCGGATTGGAACCCGAGACAACGACCAGGGTCTTGCGACCGAAGGGCAGCTTCTTCATCCAACCCGAGAACACGGCCGTTTTCACCTTGTCGGTCGGGAACTTGTCGATTACGAACATCTTGTCGTGGGCCACGCGATCCGAAAGCACCATGAACAAGGCACTCTGTTTGGCTTTCTTATTGATTTTGACGGAGTAATTACGCTCCTTGCGGGGGCCAAAAACTATACCTCCACCTACCCACTGAGGAGAACGGATGGAACCTTGGCGCGCGCGTCCGGTGCCTTTTTGGCGCCAGGGTTTGCGGCCACCACCGGCTATCTCTCCGCGCGTCTTGGTGCTGGCACGCGTGGTCCGGCGGTTGGTTTCTTGGGCCACCACCACTGAATGAACCAAAGATGACGAAGGTTTGACGCCAAAACGCGCGTCCGAAAGTTCGGCTTTGCCGAGTTCCTTGCCTTCCACGTTGTAGATCTTAACGCTGGGCATATCTTTATGACACGGTTTGAATCTTGAGTATGGCGTTGCGCGCTCCGGGGACCGCGCCTTTGATGGCCAAAATATTGCCATCACGCACTTCGACGACCTTTAGGTTCTTGACGGTAACGGTTTCATCACCCATGCGACCAGCCATGCGGCGGCCCTTTTGGACCTTCTGGACGCCGCCGGCACCGATGGAACCAGGCATGCGCAATTGGTCCTTATGGCCGTGCGTTGAAGGATGGCCATGGAAATGATGACGTTTGACCACACCTTGGAAACCCTTGCCTTTAGACGTGCCGCTCACCTGAATCATGTCTCCGACCACGAAAGTCGTAGCTTCGATCATGTCGCCGCGTTTCATTCCGGATTCGGCACTTTCGGTGCGGAATTCGGCCAACACGCGTGCGCGCGGCAAATCCTTGAGGTGACCCTCAACCGATTTGGATAAACGCTTAGCGTTCAAAAAACCCAACTGAACCGACGGATAACCGTCATTTTCCTGCGTTTTGACCTGTGTCACCACGCAAGGTCCGGCTTCCACGAGCGTCACGGGCACGACTGCGCCGTCCGCTTGGAAAACCTGCGACATCTGTAGTTTTTTCGCGAGGATAAATTTCATAAGCCTTACACTATTTATGACGCGCTGGCATCGCGGCATTGGTCCCATGGCCAAATACCAGAGGACGTTCCGCGTCTTTACCCGATCGGATAAAGCAAAAGCCAGAAACCCAGGCGCGCCGTCGTCGCACGTCGCACGCCGCAGGGAATTTTTCCCTGGGACGCGGAACGCGGAACGTTGCGCCAGATTTCTGGCCTCTGGATCGATCAAAGGCGAACTCTTGCCAATTGAAGGTTGGAAGACCCGACCGCTTCTAGACGGACAGACCTTCACGCCGTCGACGTTCGCTGCAGGGAGGTTATGTCATGGGACCAAGATCGATCCTGGCCCTTGCCCCATGATGGGGCGACAACTTACTCCTTGGGAATGTAGACGGTATTTTTGAATTGCGATTTTATTTCTTTCCTGCCGAACCTTACGACATCTTGATCTCCACGTCCACGCCCGAAGGCAGGTTGAGGCTGGTCAAGGAATCGATGGTCTTAGCCGTTGCGTCCAAAATGTCCACGATGCGCTTATGCACACGCATCTCGAACTGTTCGCGGGCGTTCTTATGAACGAAGGTCGAACGGTTCACGGTCCATTTCTTCTTTTCCGTGGGCAGAGGGACGGGACCGACCACGCGGGCTCCGGTCCGTTCCGCGGTTTCTATGATGGTGCGCGTAGCCTGATCGATGATCTTATGGTCATACGCACGAATCTTGATGCGGATACGGTTTGACGCCTCCTTGGGGGCTTTCTTCGCGGTTGCAGCAGCTTGTGCCATGGTCATTCCTGTCCCTCCGCCGGGTCGGGCGGATCCAAGTGGATCCGCCCGTCGACGGAAAGGACTTTGATAATAAAGTTCAGGGATTACTTGTTGATCTTAGTGACAACGCCGGCACCCACCGTCTTGCCGCCTTCGCGGATGGCGAAGCGCATCTTTTCTTCCATAGCCACCGGGGTGATGAGTTTAACGTTGATTTTAACCGTGTCGCCAGGTTGAACCATGGCCACGCCCTCGGGCAAGGTCACATCACCTGTCACGTCGGTCGTACGAATGTAGAATTGCGGTTTGTAACCGGAAACGAACGGCTTATGGCGACCGCCTTCATCCTTGGTCAAAGCGTAGATCTCAGCCTCAAAGTCCGTATGCGGAGTGATGGAACCCGGTTTGGCCAAAACCATACCGCGTTCGACATCTTCCTTCTTGATGCCGCGCAAGAGCAAACCAGCGTTGTCGCCAGCACGACCTTCGGTCAAGGACTTGTTGAACATTTCGATACCCGTCACCACGGTCTTGCGCGTTTCGCCCAAGCCCACGATGTCGACTTCTTCGTTGATCTTGACCATTCCGCGTTCGATACGGCCAGTCACCACGGTGCCGCGACCTTCGATGGAGAACACGTCTTCCACGGGCATGAGCAACGGTTTATCCGTGTCGCGCACCGGTTCAGGGATGTAGCTATCCAACTTTTCGAGCAATTCGGTGATGCATTTGTTGGCCTCAGGATCGCCCGGGTTTTCAACGGCTTTGAGGGCCGAACCGCGGATGATGGGGGCGTTGTCGCCGTCGAACTCGTATTTCTTCAAGAGCTCGCGAATTTCTTCTTCCACCAAGTCGATGAGCTCCGGATCGTCAACCATGTCGCACTTGTTCAAGAAAACCACGATGTTCGGCACGCCAACTTGGTGGGCCAAGAGGATGTGCTCGCGGGTCTGGGGCATGGGACCATCGGTGGCCGCCACGACCAAGATGGCGCCGTCCATTTGGGCCGCACCCGTGATCATGTTCTTGATGTAGTCGGCGTGTCCAGGACAGTCGACGTGCGCATAGTGGCGCTTTTCGGTCTCGTATTCCACGTGCGCCGTGGCAATGGTGATGCCGCGTGACTTGGATTCTGGGGCTTTATCGAGCTTACCCACATCGGCCTTATCCGCCTTGCCGCCTTGAGAGTTCAATACGGAAAGAATCGCGGCCGTAAGAGTGGTTTTGCCGTGGTCAACGTGACCGATGGTGCCGACGTTAACGTGCGGCTTTGTGCGTTCAAACGTTCCTGCCATATGGCTAAAAGTTCTTGCGTCCTCCCTCGACCCTACCGATTCCACCGTTGAGCGGACTCTTCGGAGCCGTGTTGACGCGATTGCTGAGTTAAAAGTTTATAAAGCAGGAAGGAATATAACACCTGCCTGATTTTTCTGCAAGAGGTCGCGCTATTTTTTGGGTTCGTCCTCCAAAGGTTCGAAATAATATTTGTCTTCCAATGGCATTTCGGCCTCCAAAGATGGGGTCGCGGGCGCTTCCACGCGTCGCTCAACCATCCTAGGCGCTTCAACTTTTTGGCTAATCACAGGCATTTCTTCTTCAGCCAGGCTTTCCATGGCAGATTCGAAGATACTGGCCATGCGTTCAGCCTCCGCCTCGGCTTCGGTCAGCCTGGGTTGGGCCGGAGGACGTCTGTCAGCCGTTTCTGACATTTTTTCATAAACGTCCAATGGCAGGATGACCAACGGCTCTTTGGCCGCTTCGTCAGCCACGATGACCGGAGAGTTGAGGCGTCTCGCGGCCTGCAAAATCCTTTTCCAAGACATAGTTAGGGTACTTCAACACGTCTGCCCGATTAGGGCAATATGGATTTTATTGAATAGGCTATGGGGAGCCCATGGTTATTCCATCCCTTAATATTTTCGGATTAATTCTCATAATCCTGATGATTGGTTCGTACCGTTTGGAACATGCGGTTTTGAAACACCTGTTCTTGTAACTCACATTTTTTAGTATCTGCCCCTCCAAGGTAACGGCAGTCCCCTTTGCCTGGTCTATCCACTTGACGAAAAGCGACGAATGCAGTCCGTCACACTGTTTGTTCGCGGTATATGTCCAAACCCAATCCCCGGGCTTCATCTGATCGGCAATCTTGTTTGGATATTCATCACCGTACATTCCCTGTAAAAAATCACGTAAACCGTCCTTGGCGGAAGTTACGTCATTCTGGCAGCCTTGCGTGCGATCGGGTTCGCATGCCGGGGCCTTGCTGCTCTTACAATCCTTGCAACAATTATTGGGACATTGCGCAGTACACAAATATCCCATGGTTAGCTTAGATCCACCGCGGACATCGAATATGCCCTTAATGTTCCTTCCCATACTTGAGGAACAAGTTGCTCCTTCTTTTAGCAGGCAAGAAACATCTCCGGCTCCGGCCAAAGCCATGATATAAGTAACCGTAGTGCCACAATCCAATAGGTTCATCTTGCAACCAACAGTATATTCGGCCACTTTCTGTAACCTTTCTTCAAACGTTCCGGTGGTGACTTTGCTTAACACGCCTTTGAAAAAATTCGTGCGTTTGGCCGTGAGTATGAAAGGGCAACTTTCCGGCATGGCCGCTGAAGTCACGCCGTAATCCAGCGCCGCGGATGTATCCGTGGGATTCGTACGGTTGCTGGTCATGGCGGCGATATCAGCCAAAGTCCCTTCCATATAATCGACCTCTATGGGTTTCAACGAAACTACGGATGGCGCAACATTAGCCAAGATGGCGTACGAGGCCAACAACAGTGTCAACCCCAAGATGGCCTCCACCATTTTTTGCTTGGCGCTTTGGATCTGCAGACCCGTGGCTCCGACCAAATACAGGAACGCACCATACATGAACATGATGGCCGCGGCCACCAAACCCAAACCCAACGCGTATTTATACAAAGCCGTGATGTACTCGGCTAAAAACGGGATGGTTACGCATTGGCCCGCGCGACCCTGACACGTGGTTTTTGGAATATTGGTCGTGAAACTCAAACCGGGGATGTCCACGTTCAAATTGGGAATCACGAACCTATCCTTATCGCTCACCGGCTTGGCCGTATCCACATTCTTACCTTGGGTCAGAACCTTGGCCCCTGGAGGAAGCGTGTAACCCTCGCCTTTGACCCAACAGAAATTCATGTTCGGATTAAGACTTCCGCAATCCGAGTTTGGCAAACAAAATTGAGTGGGATCAATTTGAGAAATTTCCGCGCAATTGGACTGGTTGCCGCAATAACCTTTTACCGTCACAGGCTTACCCTCTTTTATCAGCGACATCTCGCAAGGCTCAAATGCTTTGGCCGGCGACACGACAAAAAAGATTACCGCAAATACAAAAACAACGGACACCAGAATCCTTTTTATGAAGCCAACGAACTCTATATTTGAGACAAGCATGTTAACCGTTTTCCATTATACAAAAAATCGCCGCATTCAGAAAGCGGCGACCAATTCGGGAAGGATGTATTCGGCCTTTTCGCGGAACTTGATGGTGGTCCAACACGTGGCGCGAGTGAACCAAGCTGGATCGATTTCCAGGACTTGGATTCCCCGACCCCGAGCGTATTTGGCTATGGCGCGCGTGTCGGTCACCAAACCGCTGGTGCCCACGAACATGACGAGGTCACACTGGTCCAGGAAATCCTCGAATTCCCGTGCGTGCCTCACCGGTTCGCCGAACAATACCGCATCATGGCGTAACCAGCAGCCACAAGAGGGGCAACTTGGAACGGATTCGTAGGTACCTTGCGGGGCCCGCGAGAAATGTCCGCATCCGGGCTTCCGGCACCTCAAGAACGAGATGTTGCCGTGCAACTCCCCGGCTTCATCGCCGGCCAAGTTATGGTAGCCGTCCACGTTTTGCGTGAACAACTTACCGGCTGGACGTGCGGCGAGCCACCGATGGATTGCGTGATGGGCTTCGTTGGGCCTCTGCGCCTCTATGAGCAACCGCATGCTTTCGTGGGCCTGCCAAGCGCCCACGGGATCCCGGTCTAGGATGTCGACATGCGCGTATTTAAGCAATCCGGCATTCCGCCACAAAGCACCTCCGTTGCCACGGAAAGTGGGCAATCCGCTCGCCACGGAGATGCCGGCGCCGGTCAAAACCAAGGGCTGCATCGAGGCCAACAGTGCCTGCCGAGCAAGGTCGATTTTTTTGGCAAAGTGCATGATCGCTCCGCCTTTTTTTGACGATTGGACACCTTAGCCCAAAACCGTGTATTTGTCAACCTTCCGACCCGACATTAAAATGAAGCCAATATGACAACCACGATGCCGGAGTCCTATTTGGGATTACGAGAGAAAGCGTCCACCGCACCCTCCAAAACCGTGACCTTGGATACGGTTTTGACACTCATCAATCCACAATGGTTGGCCTCCAAAGAATCAGCGTCAATGATTGAATCTGCTTGGGCCAACTTCGCCAAGCACCCACAATACGAAACCATCATCAGCCACGTTAAAGACAAGTTGCACGCCCAAGGGTGTTCCGAGGCATTCGCAGACAGGTTTTGCGGCGACAAGGCTTTGCGGCAAAGGACCGGAAAATTGTGTCGCAATTTTGCGCAGTTCGGTGAGTCGATGAGGACATTGCAGGAGGCTGAGATTTTTAACGAACTCATGGATCCAGCATCGGATGATGTCTCATCCATTTTCGAACAGATGGATTTGCGTCGTACCTTTTCCCAGGTAGAAGCCCCGATGACCGGAAAAAAACTCCAAAATTCCAGGATGAAGTTCGTGATTGATGCTTTTGAACATCTGCCTGAATGTGAAGAAAAAGCCGCTTACTCCCAAGCGCTTGATTCAGCCATGACCAACCTTGGCTTGCCCCCACGGTCTTGGGATCAATTGCTGGAGAACGACGAGCTCCTGACCAAATTCCTGGCCGATCCAGGCGTGAACGAACTGTATACACTGGCCAACCACGGCATCCCCTCCAACATGGCAGATCGCCGCATGCAGGTGTATTGGAAAGACAATCCGGACGGTTCCCGCGAACCGGCGATTACGCTGACAAATTTTTCACGCAACCCCGAGAGCGACGATGTCTCCATTTTCAATTTTACGGTCACTCAAGAATCCAGACGCAATCCCAAAACCGGAGAGGTCGAGAAACAGCGCGTCATGAAAGACGGGGCCATCAGCATCGACGGCAAAGCCAGAGGCAAAGGGCAAGGCATGAAATTCCTCATGGGACTCATGACCATGCCCAACAAACTCAAAACAAAAAACATGGAATTCGAAGCCGACATCGCCATCGGTTCATACACCTGGACGCGCATTGCGGATTTGGATACACCGACCATGTGTAGAGAATTCTTTCCTGATAAATTCAAAGAAAACGGTCCACCGCCATGGGATGCAGAAAAAGAACACGAAATGCGGGCCATGGTGTATCGCGAATACGTGATACCCGAATACCGGCAACGCATCGCCAACGCCATGGCAACTTTGCCGCCCGAAGTCATCGCCGCGCACCGAAGGGAACTCCACAATATGGACTTGGAATTCAAAGCTTTGGAAGCACTTGCCAACCAACCGGAAGCTCAAGCCAAATTTAAGACAACAGATGCCAAAGGTCAGGAACAAGAACAAAACCTCTCTTTCAAGGATCTTCAGTTGGAAAGATTGGCGAATTTGGGTGCGGGTTTAAAAATCTTTTCCTTCGACGACTACGGCGAAATTCAGCCATACGGTACGCCCAAAGCTCGCCAGGGACACCTAGGCCAGGCCGGTATGATGGACTTAAAATGGTACGGGCGTTTGCCGCTTGGCGGTATTTCCATGCTCAAAGCCATCGGAAGGTTGGCGGGCAGAGCGGCCCTTAAATCATTGACATCTAAGCTTTTTAGTGGTAAAGCCTAATTATGCCCCTTCCCCCTCTACCAAAAAAGTTCCGTCTCAAGTGGCAAGGCATCGGCGCCGACCCCAAAACCGGTTCGGACATGGATTTTTACGACTGGTTAGCCGGCGACGACAAGTCTTCAGCCCTGTCCGAGCTTGCGCGGTTCGCGATCGACACCATCAAGGAGGAACAGGATCCCCACGTCCTGTACCAGATGCTGCTGGACTTTAAGGCCAATGTCCCGGCTGAAGAATACACTTCCTGGACACAAGCCTTCAGTAGCGTCACTCCCCCCACCCATCCCCTGCACGCCGCGCTAAAAAAAGTGGAACTCGAACACGACTGACACAAACGAGGCATCGCCTCGTTTTTTGATTGACCAGGTCGGAGGCTTTACACGCGAGCATTTTTATGCTTAAATCAAATGCTGGAATCAATACAAGGAGCAAAAAACACGAGGTGAACTTTGGAAATAGAATATGTCAGCATGCATGCGATTCAACGCCGTATGCAGGCCGAAGGTTTGGGACAGGAAGCAGTCGTAGAACATTTGGCTTTCACCGAGAGAGAAGCGTGTCTAAACCAGATGCGTCTCACGTGGGAACCGGTGATTCGCCGTGAATTGAAAGGTGCGCGTCGTCTCAATCCCAAGCAACAATTCGCGATCGAATCCAAGTATCGGCAACGCCATGGTGGGCTTGCCACGTATTGGCTGGCGCCCAACTGGATGTGCTATACGATAAGCCAAAGAGGCGAGGTGCTCACGGTCTATGGCATCGACAACGCCACGGCGGACGCGCTCGACGCGTTGGGGAAATTCGAGGAGCCGGATCCGAGCTGCGCCTACCAAAACTGCTCCGACCCGGCGAAATATCGCTCCCGATTCTGCAAAGAACACGCCGAGGTCGGTCCGGAACATGAGCGACGCTTGCAAAATCGTGTGTCCGAAGCGATGGAGCAACTCCGCAAAGCACGGATCGCACTCGACTCTTTGGTCTCCAAAAAGCAGGCTAGAGATAAGCTCATCGAAAAGCTTACGCCCCTGCGGCGTTGCGCCTACAAGGAGAGCTGCAGGAGAAAGCCCCTAGGTCACTCGTTCTACTGCAAGGAACACGTAGGCATAGCCAGAAACCAGGAAGCGTTGCTCTCGTTGGAGATTTCGGCGGCTGAATCAACTCTGGATCATTTCAAAAACGAACTCGCAAAAATCCAGACGGAGATTCAGGGCACCTTTAAGCAGACCGGGGTCAAAAATCCGTCGAACGACGATCCCCGAACACCAATAAAAAACCGCTGTGAAAAATCCAGCGACTTGGGCGATGGCGTCTAGCACCGACAAGCGAACTTGTCGGCTTTTTTTTAACAAACGAATACGAAAATGAACACGAATGACATAAACGAGGCACTTCCTCGTTTTTTGACTGAACCTGCCTCAAGGCTTTACACGCCGGCCTTACCGTGGTTAAATCAAGCGTCCTTAGGTAGTAACAAAGGAGCAACAAAGGCGAGGTGAACCTTGGAAATCTCATACGTGAGCATGCACGCGATCCAACGCCGTATGCAGGCAGAAGGCCTGGGCGCGGATGCTGTCCTGGCGGACCTCGGACCCGAGGAACGCGAAAACCGCATGGACGAGCTGCGATCCATTTGGGAACCGCGCATCATCCACGAGCTCTTGGGGTCCAAACCCCTGGGGCCCATGCAGAGCATGTATCTGGTCAAAACCTGGCGCTTGCGCCACGGCTCCTCGGCCAGCATGTGGCTAGCGGATAACGATATCTGCTACGTGATCAGCCGCTCCGGGGAAGCCATGACCGCCTTCGGTATCGACAACAACATGGCCCAGGTGATGCAGGAAATCGAATCGCGTGAAGGTACGCCGACCGAAACCCTGCAGTATCGCCCCGCCCGATCCCTGGAACGGACGAGCGGCATCATCATGAGAAGGCAGGTCGCATTGGACTGGGAGGAAGAAGAAGATCGCGACTTCAAATACGAGCTAGACCGGATTCTGATTCGGGAACGTCTGGCCGTAGCCCGACGCGATCTGCAGTCACTCCAGGACGAACTCGATTCGTATTCGACGTTGGCGCGTTGCCGAGCCGACTATGGTCGCTGTTCGTTCGGAACCTGTGACGCCCCGCGCGCGACTAGGTCGGATTTTTGCGGCGCGCACGCGGTTTGCGGCATGCGGGACAAGCTTAAGACTCTCCAAGCCATGGCGCTCATCAATCGACTCATCGCCAGCCTGGAGGGCGAGCAAGCAGAGCTGCAAGCCAAACTCACCACCGTCCCCCTGCTACACTCGGCTTGAGACTCATGACCGGCAAACTCGATTGCCGGTTTTTCTTTACAAGGGTAATAAGTAACTTTGCCACCAATCGTTTCGCATTCCATGCCGTGGACATT
>CAZRYH010000022.1:0-23060 GCA_964604275.1 uncultured Gammaproteobacteria bacterium | reverse complement strand
CAATTCGGCATTGGCTTTGTCAATGCCCTCAACCAAGAGGTCGAAGTCGTCGTATCTGTTTCTTGATGTTTCGGGCGCGGCTTCGCGCGTCCTCGCTGATTGGCGAGTTTCCGTTCCTGGGGTTGTGGATTCCGGATTCTCGATTCGCAACGTGCGGCTTTGGATCGGTTGCTGGATTTTGAGCGTCTTCCCGCCGGTGGTCTGGGGTAAGCGCAAAGTTCCGCCTTTGGTGCCCGTTGGCTGGGGCATGCGTACCGTTCCGGTCGGTCCGGCAGTTTGGGCCATCCTCAAAGTTCCACCCTTTGTACCCGTCGGTCCGGCCTGTGGAGGTCCCTGTTTCAATTCTCTTGCCAACGCTGGCTGTTCGTGTCTGAAATGGAAATCAAAATCCTTGCGGTCCAATCTTATTTTTTGTGGTTTTCCGTCTGCACCTTCGACCTGCAATTCTACCATGTCCAAATCCGGACGTTTGGCTACATGGATATATTCCGTACCAATTATTTTGGCTCTTTTGACCTTCCCATTTTCGTTTATAAGGTAATGAGACCCTGTTAAATTGGATGCGAGTTTTTGTGCCTCTTCGGATAAACGATAATGTTTTTGGTCTAACTCGTTGAGGAAGGCTTTTTTGACACCTTCTGCCGAAGTCAGATCCAAAACGGTTGTATCATTTCTGCCATCCTTGTTTTGGGTGGTTATTTCCAAAGAGTTTGGAAGACGCTTTATTTGCGTTATTTTTCTTTTTGTTATGTTACCTTCGGCATCGGTTGAATAGAGATTTGGATTTTTGGAGTAGTTCTGCACTAAATAATCCAATTCTTTATCGATTTTTGCCCGGTCCTCTTTTTGGACCATCAAAGTTCCAGTGGGTCCGCGTTCCGATTCGCCGGACGACTCAAATTCTTCCTCTTCAACCGGTTTCTTTTCTTCCGTCTTATCGGGTTCTTGTTCGACCTTACCCGTCTTCTGGCCTTCGTCGTCAGCCTTTTTGATTTGGTCCTCGGTCTTCTTTTTTTGGTTCTTATCCGTTTTCTTCTTTGGCTTGATGCCGATCATTTTTCCCAGCTCCGTACCTATGCCGCCGATGCCTGTTCCGAAAAATTGTTGACCCAATCCTTTGTTGGCCTGTTCGATTTGAGACTGCACGCCGGCCTGTCGTTCTTCGAATTTTTTTCTTAATATAGATGTCGCCTTGTCCGGTATGGGGAAATTGAAGCCTCTATAGCTGACTTCTTTGCGGCCGTATCTTTTGGCTTCGGTCACGGCGGAGCTCAAGGCGTTGAAATCTTCGGCCGAGAGGTCGGCCATCATGGAGGAGACGTCGGTCGGGGTTTTGGCTTGGTCCCTTAAACGCAACCAAGCCGCCTCATTGGCGGCCTGTATGTCATTGGCGAGTGGATTCTGCGGCGGTGGGTTGTTTCCGGTTGGGTTTTGTGTTTTTTGGTCTGGCATAGTTTCCTCCTATTGCCTACGCCCTTTTTATTTGAATTTGATGCCGTCCTTTGCGGCCGTTAGTTTAACACGCGAGGCTTTTTGATTGGTAATCAGGTGTTGGCTCAAGCCGGATGTGATGTATTTTTCCACCAATCGGCGGATGGCACGAGCGCCTTCGTCCGCGGGCAAGGGTTGTTTCATGAGCCAATCGCGGGCGGATTCTGAAACATCGCAGGCTACTTTTTGCACCTGTTCCAGACGGCGACAAGTTTCGGTTATTTCGCGATCGAGTATCTTGCGCATATCCTCACGATCCAAAGGATTGAAGACCACCACGCGATCCAAGCGGTTCAGAAGTTCAGGACGGAAGCGAGCCTTGATTTCTTGGTTAAGCAAATCGTGGGCGAGTTCGTTTTCGTCGCCGTAGCCGATGGTTTTGCGTCCCAACTTGTCTGAGCCGACGTTGGAGGTGAGCACCACGTAAGCGTTGCGTAAGGATGCGGGTTTGCCCGTGGAGTCGGTTATGTGTCCGTCCTCAAGCATCTGCAACAGGGTTTGCTGCACGTCCTGATGCGCTTTTTCTATCTCGTCGAAACAAACCACGCAGTGGGGGCGCTTGCGGATCGCGTCCGTGAGTTTGGTGGCTTCGCGGTAGCCCACGTAACCCGCGGGCGAACCCACGAGTTTGGCGATGGAATGGGGTTCTGAGAATTCAGACATGTCCAGTTTGACCAGAGCGTCCTCGCGCCCAAAAAGTTCCAGGGCCATGGCGCGCGCCAACTCAGTTTTGCCCGTGCCAGAAGGACCCACAAACAGTAACGAAGCTTTGGGACGATTGGGGGATTGCAATCCCAAACGCGCGCGGCGCATCACGTCAGCCGTGGCCTGGAGTGCCTGATTTTGTCCGTAAATCCGGTCCCGCAATCTATCCTCCAAACCCAAAAGTCGGTTGCGCTCAGAAGCCATGATTACGGAAAGGGGAACGTGCGAAACACGGGCCACGACACTGGCCACGTCCTCAGGCATGATGGTGAGGTGTTCTTTTTTACGCGCGGCTCCCAAAGCTTTTTCCAGACTTGCGCGTTCGGTAAGCAACCTCTCGGCTTCGGAAGTGGCTTCTTCTGCCAATTCCAGAGAATGCTCCTTTAGATGAGATTTCGATTGTTCGATTTTGCCTTTTATTGCAGCCTCCAACACGGCCAATCTCTCCATTTGCTCTTTGGATTGGCGCTTGGCCACAACCGCAGCCGCGGCCTCGTCCAACAAATCCACGGCTTTGTCCGGGAAAAGTCTGTCGGTCATGAAGCGCTCAGAAAAATCCACGGCCGCACGCAACGTTTCCGGATGGAAAGTAACGCCGTGGTGTTCCGCATAACGCGACTCCAAGCCTTTGATCATTTCCAGGGTTTTGTCCGCGGTCGGTTCTTCTATATAAACCGGTTGGAAGCGACGTTCCAAGGCCGCGTCCGGTTCGATATGCTTTTTGTATTCCGACCATGTGGTCGCGCCGATGCAGTGGATTTCGCCGCGCGCCAAAGCGGGTTTTAAAATGTTGGCCGCATCCAACGATCCGGAAGTGGAACCAGCGCCCACGATATTATGGATTTCGTCGATGAAAAGAATGACGTGTTGGTCCTGACGCGCCTCTTCCACAATCTGTTTGAGCCGCGCCTCGAATTCTCCACGGTACATGGTGCCAGCCACGGTGGAGGCCAAATCCAAAGACAGGAGACGGCGACCACGCAAAGCGTCGGGCACATCGCCAGAGGCCAAACGTTGGGCTAAGCCTTCCACGATGGCCGTCTTGCCCACGCCGGGTTCGCCCAAAAGTATGGGGTTGCTCTTGCTACGTCGTATCAAAATTTGGATCATGCGTTCCAGTTCGCTGTCGCGTCCGATGACCGGATCGAGTTTGGGCGCGATTTCCGGATGTGTCAGCTCGCGCGCAAATGCGTCCAAAGCCGATTGGATGGAGTTTCTGGCGTTCGTTGCCTTGGGGTTGGCGCTACCGATGCGTGAAGGGTCTTGGCTATCCAGTAGCGTGCGCGGATATTCTTCGTCTTCCTTAGCGCGTTCAGCCATCTGATCCACGTCCGGAAAATTCGATTCTGACTTTAGAACCGCTTCGACTTGTTCGCGCAAGGTCGGGACGTCTACTTTTTGGTTCAGGAAAAATTCGGTTATCAGCAAATCATCGCATTCCAACAAAGCAGCCACCAAGTGTTCCGTACCCACGAATTTATGCTCGCGCAAATGTGCGATGACGATGCATTTTTCGATAATCTTTTTTGTGCGGTCAGAAAGATCCAAGGCCACCACGGATTTTTTGAGAGTTGGTTGTCCACGGAAAAAATCGGCAGCATCCTCGTGTTTGCAGCCCACCTTTTTAAGTAGTTCCGCGCCCAATGCGCCTTTTTCGGCCAGCAACCCCACTATCAAATCTCCGGGTTCAACCAGTTCACGCCCGTTCTGTACCGCAAAACCGAGCGCCTTCTGGAGCGCTTCGTTTAAATGCGTGGTGAAACGGTGGATCAAATCATTGGGCAACATATTCATGTTCAGAGCAAAATTCAAAAAGCGAAAAGCAAAATTTTTGGGTTCCGTATGTCCCTAAGGGGACTCCATCTTTTTTACTTTTTGAATTTTGCTTTTTGCTTTATTCCTCATAATCACGGTTGATTGAGCATGTCGTTCAAGATGCGGATGCGGTCATTGATGGGTGGGTGAGTGGCGAACAATCCGGAGACGCGGTCGCCGAGGCTCTTAGCCCGTGGGTCTGAAATCCAAAGGTGATTCGTGGAAGTCGAGGTTTGTTCCATGGGCGTGGCCACGTCCCTGATTTTTGTCAGAGCAGATGCCAAACCTTGCGGGTAGCGCGTCAACAACGAACCGTCGGCATCAGCCAGGTATTCGCGTCGGCGGGATATCGCGAGTTTGATGATTTCTCCGACCAGGGGAGCGAGCAAGATGAAGACGATGCCCAGTATCATGAGGATGGATCCGAGTTGTCCGCTTTCTTCACGTTCGCGCCTACGGAAGAAGGATCCGTGAAACATCCAATTTCCCAACATGGTGATGGCGCCCACCAGCACGGCGGCCAAAACCATGAGCCGCGTATCGTAATTTTTTATGTGCGAGAGTTCGTGTGCCAGCACACCCTGTAATTCCGTCTTGTCCAAAATTCTTAATAGACCCGTAGTGACGGCCACGCTCGCGTGCGCCGGATCCCTGCCCGTGGCGAAAGCGTTGGGCGAAGGGTCGTCCACGATGTAGATGCGGGGCTTGGGTACCCCGGCCGTGATGGCCAGGTTCTCAACCGTGTTCCAGAGAGTGGGGAACTGCGAGCGATCCTTAAGCTCCACGGCGCCGGTCGACCAAAGCGCGATTTCAGAGCCCGCGTACCAAGAAATCAACGTCCAAACCGTGCTGACCAACAAGGCGAGAATCAGTCCAGAGTAACCTGTATCAGTCACATATCCGTAAACATAACCCACCGCCGCCAGCAGCCCCACGAAGACCGCTACCAGGAATGCGGATTTACGTTTGTTGGAATCGATTTGGGAATACATGAGGACTTCGTCGCACGTCGCACCGTCCCATGTCCCAGGTATTATCCTGCGACGCGGGACGTGCGACGACTGCGACGATGGTTTTATTGATTCTGATTGAATTGCACCTTGGGCACTGCCTTCTCTTCCTCGGCCGCTTCAAAGAATTTGTAGGCCGTGAATTTGAGGAAGCCGGCGACCATGTTAGTGGGGAAGACCTGGATCTTGGTGTTGAAGTCTCGGACGTTGCCGTTGTAGAAGCGGCGTGAGGCCTGCACCTTATCTTCGGTATCGGCCAATTCGGTCTGCAATTGCAGGAAGTTGGTATTGGCCTTCAATTCCGGATAATTTTCAGCGACCGCGAACAGACTCTTCATGGTGCCCATTAGTTGGTTTTCCGCTTCGATCTTTTCGTCGATGGTTTTGGCACCCAAAGCGTTGGCCCGGGCTTCCGTGACTTTGGTAAAAACCCCGCTTTCATGCGAAGCGTAGCCTTGGACCGTGGCCACCAGGTTGGGAATTAGGTCATGACGGCGTTTGAGTTGGACGTCTATATCTGACCAGGCTTCGTCCACGCGGTTTTTGGCTGTAATCAGGCCGTTGTAGACCATCACCAACCAAGCCACTAACACGATGGCGACAATAAGGATAATCCACATAATTATGACTGCATTTGTGCGTTACTATTTATGGGCTTATCATAGACGAATTGTCACGCATGGTCAATAATATTCCAGCTATGAACCAAGCCATTTTTTCGGCCTTTAAGGCCTACGATGTCCGCAGCACTTCACCGGACCCTTTGAACGCGGATTTCGCGGCCAAATTGGGAGATTCCATCATACGCACACTAGCCCCGAAAAGGGTCATGGTTGGCAGGGATATGCGGCTCACTTCGCCAGAGCTTGAGGCGGCTTTGGTCCGAGTATTGATCGCGCACCATATAGAGGTCGTCAGAATCGGTCTTTGTTCAACTCCGATGTTCAACGTACTTCTAGGTTTGGCCAACCCCAAGTTCGATTTGGGCGTCATGATAACGGCATCTCACAATCCAGGAATCTATAACGGTTTCAAATTGACCCGGGGGGATTGTCTGCCCTACGGACTGGGGAATGGACTTGAAATAATACGCGATGCCATGGCTGATTCTGTCCCGGAATACGCGTCTGAAAAAATTGAAAATTCCGACATGACGGATGAGTCAGCGCTTCAAAGATACGCGGATCACGTTGTGGCCTTGGCACACCTTCCGGAGAAAATGCCCGAGATGAGGGTGGTCATAGACGCGGGTAACGGTATGGGCGGATATGTGCTGCCGAAAATTTTGGAAAAATGTCCCTGGATAAAAGCCGAATGCTTGTTCATGGAACCGGACGGAAACTTTCCCAACCACGAAGCCAATCCCTTAAAAGAGGAGACGTTGGAAGCCTTGAAAAATAAGGTTAGGGAAATAGGTGCAGTGTGCGGCATCGCTTTTGATGGAGACGCTGATCGTGTGGGTTTTGTAGACGAAAAAGGTGAACAAATCAGAGGCGATCTTTTAACCGCCTTGTTTGCATCGCTGGAGCTGCGTGGTCGATCGGAAGGTTTGGTCTTGAGCGACACGCGCGCATCATGGACCGTGGCGGAGAAGGTGAAGGCTGCTGGCGGCAAAATGGATTGGTGCAAGGTGGGTCACGCGAACATCAAAAAAACTATGCGCGAAACGGGTGCGGTATTCGCTGGGGAACTGTCCATGCATTTCTACTTCGGCAATCTTTGGAATGTGGAGAGCGGTGATTATGCAATGCTGGTTTTGTTGAAAGAGTTGGCTGCATCGGGCAAGAAGTTGAGCCAATTGCGTACAGAGTTGATGCATTACAGCCATTCAGGAGAAATCAATTTTGAAGTAAAGGATACAAAAAGTGTTCTTCAAAAAGTAAAGGATGGGTACGCTGCCAAAGCTACCCACGTCATGGATTTGGACGGCATCCGTTGCGAATTTGGTAACCCAGCTACAGACACCCAGGCCTGGTGGTTCAGTGTCCGCACTTCCAATACCGAACCCCTGGTCCGTCTCTGCCTTGAAGCCACGACCAAAGAACTAATGGAACAAAAGGTCCGTGAACTCTCAGACCTGATTCATCCTCCTGACGCACCCTCTCCCTGTCATCCCGACGGAGGAGTCCGAGGGAATATGCCGCAACAAAAATATTTGCCAATTGCAGTTTTAATAACAATTTCAGCGTCCGTGGTCTTTGCCGGCGTTCTTTATGGATTGTTTTCTTGGTCACGCCTTAGGTCGTCGAAAGAAATCACAGGTAGATTGTCAGGTTACGGAATACTCGCAAAAATGATAGTCATAGGGAGTGAGGACAGGAACAGCGATTGGAATGTTTCGATAATCCCTGATCGAGATTTGCATGCTTGCAAATTAGCCTTAGATGACATTGAAATGGATTTGAGTTCTATTGGGATAAATACCCCATCGGTTAATCTATGGGCCCCTCATTATTCCTTTCACAGTAATGACATTTCGGCCAATAAAAAAATGGAATTTGGACAAAACTCGGATAACTCAAGTTTCAACAATGCGACTGCTAGGCCTGATATGATAAGGTTGAATTGTGAAGAAGGTTATGTAGAATGGTATTCTGGATAAATCGTGGGCCTTGTCGTAATTCGTAATTCCTTATGATCGGTTTATTCGACTCCGGTATTGGCGGCCTAACAGTCGTCCGGGCGTTGCTCAAGGCTGCGCCACAAGCGGATTTTGTGTACTTGGGTGATACGGCCAGAACGCCGTACGGCAACAAGACCCAAGAGACGGTTGAGCGTTATGCCATGGAAGACGCTGAGTACGTCATCAAGCACGGCGCCCAGCTCGTCATCGTGGCATGCAATACGGCGAGCGCTTTGGCCTTGCCTAAACTCCAAGCCGCTTTTCCGCAAATACCATTCTTGGGCGTGGTGAAGCCAGCTGCTCGGGCCGCGGTTGAGGTGTCGAAAAAATCCGTAGGTGTGATTGGTACGCGCGCCACGGTGAACTCAAAAATTTACGACAAGGTTATTCATCATTACGTTCCTGGTTTGCGCGTGGTCCAACAGGCTTGTCCGTTGTTCGTGCCTTTGGTGGAGGAGGGGATGCTCGATGACCAGGTCACAAAAATCATGGCTCGCAGATATCTGACCCCCTTGCGGCAAGCCAATGTGGAGTCTTTGATTTTGGGTTGCACCCATTATCCGCTGCTCAAACCCATGATTCGCAGGTTCATGGGGAATAAGGTCAAAGTCATCGATTCCGCCAGCGTGGTGGTCAAACAGGCCATGGAACAATATCCGCAACGATTCACGCCCAAAGACAATCCCAAGCAGACCATCGCTTTCACGGACACCTCACCGCTTTCCGATCGGATCGCGAGCAAATGGCTGGGCCGACCGGTAATCGCGGAACGAGCCATTTTGTAAAAGACTAACCGAACAATAAGTGATTAGTGGATAGTGGTAAGTGGTTAGTTGGGTCGGCCGTGCACGCCTAACCGCTAGTCACTAACCACTTACCACTTCTGACGCTTCACAATTATTTGTAATTAAAGTATATTTTCGCCATGTTAACACTCATCTTGTTCCTAGCTGTTCTGTCGCTTTTGGTTTTGGTCCATGAACTGGGCCATTTTGTTGCCGCTCGGATCTTTGGCGTTAAGGCTGACGAGTTCGGGTACGGTTTTCCGCCCAGGCTTATTGGCTTCGTGAAACACCACGGCAAATGGAAGCGGGTTAAACGCAACGACGATACGGTGTACGAAAATACCATCTGGTCCTTGAATTGGTTGCCGCTTGGCGGCTTCGTGCGCATCAAGGGCGAAGGCGTGGAGGATAAAGTCACGGACACCGACGCTTTTCAGGTCAAGCCAGCTTGGCAGCGCATCATCATTTTGGCAGCCGGCGTCTTCATGAACTGGGTTTTGGCCTATGTCCTGTTCGCGGCCGTTTTGCTTTCCGGCGTGCCTACCGTTTTGCAGGATTTGCCCACCGGCGCAACCGTCGAAAATAAGACCGTGCGCATCACCAACGTACTTGCCGGCATGCCCGCGGAAAAGGCGGGGATTCAGGTGGGGGATGAGGTTGTCTCTGTCGCGGGCGTGAAAGCCCAGGACTACGAACAGGTTCGCAATGAGATTTTAAAAGTTGGTGAGCAGCCTTTGGACATCGTGCTCAAGACCGACGACGTGGAAAGGACGGTCAACGTACAACCGACTTTGGTCAAAGAATTGGGTCGACCCGGCATCGGCGTGGCTTTGGCCGACGTGGGTATCGTCCGCTTTACGTTTTTAAGCGCCCTTAAACAGTCCGGCATCGCGGTCGCGGGTTACACGTGGCAAACCATCAAAGCGTTCGGGGTCATGATTCGCGATATCGTGATGTTGCGCCATTTGGAGCAGGACGTGGCCGGACCCGTTGGCATCGCGGTGCTGACCGGACAGATGGCCAAACAGGGGATAGTGACGCTCATGCAGTTCGCGGCCATCCTTTCCATCAACTTGGCGGTCATCAACTTTTTACCCATACCGGCTTTGGACGGTGGCCGCATCCTGTTCGTCGTTATCGAAAAAATCAGGCGTAAAGCCGTGACGCGTAAGCTGGAGGCGCATATCCATCAAGTCGCCTTCATCGCGCTCATCATCCTGATCCTGCTCGTCACGTTGCGCGACATCGGCAAATACGGCGGTTCGATCGTCGGTGGGCTTAAGCACTTGGTGGGGATATAATTGATTGCACTATGGAAACTACAAAACGATCGTCACGAATGGTGGTAGTGTCCTGGTTGATATTCACATTCATTGCGA
This sequence comes from uncultured Gammaproteobacteria bacterium, assembly GCA_964604275.1. Classification (GTDB taxonomy): domain Bacteria; phylum Patescibacteriota; class Patescibacteriia; order 2-12-FULL-60-25; family 2-12-FULL-60-25; genus MWCR01. The sequence continues at coordinate 13,252 of CAZRYH010000022.1, read as the reverse complement.
CTGTTTTGTTGGCCGGAGTGTCATTTTGGGAAAACAGGGGAATGTTGGACTTTGAGAAAAGGTTTGGACACCCGCCTACAGACGGCAGAACTGCGGTTTGTTTCGAAAGTGCACCGGAATGGGGTCAGGATTATTACCCTTGCACCAGCAGCGAAAGCCTTAAGCAGAACGTTTTCAGTTTTACCGTTGGGTTCGTCATGCTGTATATAATCTATTTTATTCCTTCGACGCTATTATTTTTTGCCGCATTGTCAGTTTTCCTGTTGGGCAAAAAATTATTGAAGCCTAAAGCCGCAAAAGCCAAATAACGACCCCACGTAATCAAAGTAGAATATTGAACAGACTATGAAAGACCAACTCGAAGCTCTGCGCCTCGCCATTGAGCAGGACGTGAAAGCCGCCAAGTCGCTGGAGGATTTGGATAACGTGGAAATCAAATATTTGGGACGCAAAGGCGAGTTGACCGGCATGCTCAAAGGTTTGGCCAACGTGTCGGCCGAGGAGCGTCCGGTGTTGGGTCAACTGGCTAACCGGATAAAGCAGGCCGGACTCGACCTTATCGCCGCGCGGCGTGATTCTTTGGGGCATGAAAAACGATCCGCCTTGGCCGAGACCGAGCGTGCGGACGTAACCGAGCCGGGAATCCGTCCGCCTGAGGGGCATTTACATATCATGACGCAAACCATCCGCGAAATTACGGAAATTTTCGAAAAGATCGGTTTTTACCGCACGCGTTATCCGGAAGTGGATTGGGATTGGTACGCCTTTGAGGCTTTGAACATGCCGCCCGACCATCCGGCTCGCGATGACTGGGAGACTTTTTTTATGGATGCGCCCGTGAGCGACAAGAAAAAGCAGGGCAAGATGGTTTTGACGCCGCACACGTCCAATGCGCAGATTCACGAATTGGAACGCCACGAGTTTCCGATTCGCATGTTGAATATCGCCAAGTGCTATCGACGACAGGTGGACGCCACACATACCCCGGTCTTCCACCAATTCGAAGGCCTGTACGTGGACAAGGACGTGAACATCACGCATCTGCGTGGCGTGTTGGATTACTTCGCCAAAGAATTTTTCGGCCCGGGCCGCGTCTCACGCATCCGTCCGCACCATTTCCGTTTTACCGAACCGTCGTTTGAAGTGGATTTTTCGTGCGGCGTGTGCAATGCCACGGGCAGGGTCAACGGCCAAAAATGCAAAGTCTGCAAACGCGGTTGGTTGGAATTGGGAGGCGCCGGCATGGTGCATCCCAACGTCCTGAAGGCCTGCGGCGTTGATTCCAAGAAATACTCCGGTTTCGCTTTCGGCTGGGGCATCGAACGTCTGGCCATGATGAAGGAAGGCACGCAACTGGACGATATCCGCATCCTGTACCAGAACGATGTAAGATTTCTTAAGCAATTTTAATTACGAATTACGTAAAACGAATTACGAGGCCGCATATTCCGGAGCCACTACGTCAATCGTAATTCGTAATTCCAGAACGTAATTCGTAATTCCCATAAGATTATGAATCTCCTTGTCTCCTACGATTGGCTGAAGGAATACGTCAGCCTCAAAGAAACGCCGGAAGAGTTCGCGGCGCGGATGTCTTTGTGCGGTCCGTCCGTGGAAAAAATCATGCCGCAATTTTCCGGCTTGGACGGTATCGTCGTGGGTGAAGTTCTGAAACTCGAACCCCACCCCAAAGCCGACAAACTCCGTCTCGTCACCGTGGACATCGGGCAAAATTCGAATCTCGAATCTCGAATCTCGACGCTGACCCTGGTGTGTGGGGGCAGCAACCTCTACGTCGGACAAAAAGTCGCGGTGGCTCTCGTGGGCGCGACTGTGCGTTGGCATGGGCAGGGTGATCCCATCGTTTTACAGCCCGCTGAGATTCGTGGCGTGAAAAGCGAGGGTATGATTTGCGCGGCCGAGGAAATCGGTTTGGGCGAGGCTTTTCCGTCAGCTGACGATCACGGGATTTTGGATTTGGGCAAGGAGTTGGGAGTCGATGCTGATTTGATCCCCGGTAAGCCGCTCGTGGATGCATTAGGCGGTAAGGATGACGTGGTCATGGACATCGAGGTCACGGCCAACCGTCCTGACTGCATGGGTTTGGTTGGCATGGCGCGCGAAGCCGCTGCCATCTTGAACCGCCCCATGAAATGGAAGGAACCGGAATTCAGTGCAAAGAGCAAAATTCAAAAAGCAAGATCCGCCCCTGGGGCGCTAGACGCGGGACGTGCGACTTTGAGCGTAAAGATTGACGCAAAAAAAGCTTGTCCGCGTTACATCGGTGTGAGGTTGGCGGGCGTTAAAGTCGGTCCTTCGCCGTGGTGGATCAAGAAGCGTTTGATGTCCGCTGGTATTCGTCCGATAAACAATTTGGTGGACATAACGAATTACGTAATGCTGGAAACCGGACAGCCCATGCACGTTTTTGATACCAACAAACTGCGTTCCGGTCATCCCGAACTTGGTTCGGGATCTAAAGCCGGGAAGTCTGAGATGCTGAATCAAGTTCAGCATGACTCAGCGGAAATTCACGTCCGTTTCGCTCGATCCGGTGAAAAGATTTTGGCGCTCGACGGAAAGACGTATGAATTGGACGATAAAATTTTGGTGATTGCGGACAAGGAGAAACCGGTGGCTGTCGCTGGCGTGATGGGTGGGGAAGAGACGGGCGCGGATGCCAATACCACGGACATAATCCTGGAAGCCGCGTGTTTTGATCCGGTAATCGTACGCAAGGGTGCGCGCAAGCTTTTATTGCAGTCCGATTCGCAGTTGCGCTTCGAGAAAGGTTTGTCACAGATGGCTCCGGCGCCGGCCATGGCGCGCGCCATTGAGCTCGTCGGAAAACTGGCCGGGGGCGAGGTCGTGGCCGCATCCGATGTCGAGGTTCAGAAATACAAACCCCTGAAGTTTTCTGTCACTACCGAAGAAGTGAATTCATTGATGGGTGTGGAAGTGAAGAAAACGGACATGGAGGAGACGCTGAAACGTTTGGGTTTTTCCGTCACGGCCACGGGTAAGACCATCAAGGCGGCGGTTCCCTGGTGGCGTGACCATGACATTGAATTGGGCGTGGATTTGATTGAGGAAATCGCCAGAATCTACGGCTACGGCAAGGTGCCATCCATCATCCCCATGGAAGTCGCGCCTCGAGAAACAGATGCGGTCATCAAATGGGAAGATCGGCTCAAGGATTTGGCCAAAGCCGCGGGATATACCGAGTTGTACAGCTGGTCTTTCGTTTCCGAGGATTTGTTGCGCTTGGGCGGTTTCAATCCGACCGACTTGTTGAAGGTTCAAAATCCTTTGTCGGCCGACTGGTTGGTCATGCGTCCTTCGCTCATACCCGCCATGCTGCAAGCCATCTCGGACAACCAGGAACGAGAGAAGAATCTTCGCTTGTTCGAATGCTCGAATATATATCTAAAAAAATCCTTTAGCGACGTTGAAGGTGGACCCTGGACCGATTTGCCCGATGAACTGTCGCAATTCGTTTTAGCCATACGCGATGCGGAGGAGATAGAACCTTGGCGCAAAGCCAAGGGTTATGTTGAACACTTATTTGAGACATTCGGCATAACGGACGTGCATTGGAAACGGATTTCCAACGAAAACATTTGGCATCCGGGGAGGACGGCCATGGCATTCAAGGACGATGTGGCTCTGGCCGTGGTGGGTGAGGTCGCGCCGGCCATCGCGGACAACTTCAAGATCAAAGGCCGCGTGGGTCTGGTTCAGCTCAACGTGAAAGAGTTCATGTCCGTGGCCAAGATGGGTAAAAAATATCTTCCGCCCATGCCGTTCCCGGAAGCTAAGCGCGATGTGGCCTTGGTCGTGGATAAAGACGTTAGCTATAGGGATTTGGAGTTGGCCATGACCCGTTCGGACGAACGCTTGTTGTCCGTTGAATGGTTCGATACGTATGCGGGCGATAAGGTCGCGGAGGGTAAAAAATCCGTAGCCATTCACCTCACAATCGGCTCGCGGGAAAAGACTTTGGATAGTGGGGAGGTGGACGCGGTGGTGAATAACGCGGTCTTGGCCTGCAGAGAAAAATACGGTGCCGAGGTTAGGGCATGACAAGCCAAATAAAAAAGACCGTTTTTTAACGGTCAATAGCGATTAAAAGGTGGAGAGATAGGACTCCATCTTTTTTTTCAACGCGCCGAAAGTCGTTTCGTCGAGTTTGATTTCTGCCACTGCGAATTCGATGGCCGTAGGCCCGGGGGCGTCTGGTATGTCGTACGCCCATTCGAGGACCGCGATGGAGTTTTCCAACAGGTTGACCACGCAGACCGTCGCCGGACCGCGCCTGGGCGGAACGAATTGGCCTGGCCAGGGTTTCGCCCCGCAAAGACGTTGGCATTCGTCGATCGTGATGTCCATGCCGTTGGTGATTTTTGCCAACTGGCGTCCGCTTAGTTTGGATTTTGCCGACGGTGCGCCACGCGACTCGGGACGTGAACGGAATTTACCGTCGTAGCGAGGGTAGGTATAGGTTCTAAGGGGCATCAACAGAGATTCCTTGGGCATGTCCGCCTCCGGCTTTGAGTCTTGCATGTATTTACTTATTTGGCAAGTGTGGAGCATGGACATCGTGGCCTTGGGTTGGTAACATCTTTTCATTAAAAATACCCATCGATTATGCATAAAGGACCTTATCGCGCGTCGTTAGGCGCCAACGGTGAGAGACGATTGGCTTTCGTCGGTAACGGCGTATTTCCGCCAGTGGCGGACGTCACCAAATCCGCGGTAGCGACGGTGGTGCCGCCTGATCCGGACGTACGCCGCTTCGCCAACAACGAAGCCTTGTACCATTTGCACAAAATCGACGCCGCCGTTTTTGCAGCGGCCGTAAAATACTTTATTTCGTTGGGCGCCGAATGGTGCAATTTGCCCTTGACCACGCGCATGATTTCATCACCCGGCGAGGTCTACGCTGGGCAATTTTTGGATTACACGACAGACGCCTTGCCGGTTCGGCTCAAGTGGTTCGATGGTACAAAGGAGATTTTTTTGGCCGAAAGCTCACAGTTTTACCTGGAACTCAGGTTGCTGAACCCGAAAATATCCAAGGTTTTTTCGATTTACAATTCTTTCAGGAAAGAAAAAGCCGACTGGAGCCACCTCTCGGAATTCCAACATATAGAATTCGAAGGCAGGGTCGGTCAGGATGAGAACGTCAAGATCGCATTGGGTTTGCTTGACGCAATAGCAAAAGGCGTGGCCGCAGACGCCGGCGAGAGCCTGGGGTTTTATCTTGGGCGCGACGGGTTTGTGGATTTCGCGGCTGCGTTCGCTGCAGACAAATTCAAAACTTTGACTTTTGCCCAAGCCATGGAAATGTTACGCGAATATACCGGTGACAGCCGTTATTCCGAACCATCCTTAAAGAATTTCGGATCTTGGGAAGAAGTGGCGCTGACCAACATGTGCGATTCGCACGTCATCGTGACCGAGTTTCCGTTGATGGAAATTCCTTTTTACCACGCTCCAGGACTCGGACAGGACGAAAAAGGCGTGGCGCGCAACGCGGACATCATTTTGCAGGGTTATCGCGAAGTTATCGGCAGCGGCGCGCGTATCGCCGATGTGGCCACGCTGCAAAATAAAGCCAAGTTATTCCATTTGCCGCTTGAGGATTACCGACCGTATCTCGACTCTAGGGCTGTCGCGGGCTATGCGCCGACGGCGGGTTTCGGTTTGGGTTGGCAGAGGCTCGTCCATTGGATGCTTTGCCTGCCTTCGATAATTTCGGCCACCCATGTCGCCCGCGGCGAATGGGTCCCAAATCCCTAATCAAACGGTCGCCGGTTCATCTACGGAAAACGTATCGTGTTCCGAATCCAGTGTGGCGGCAACTCCGCACGGCAGGGTCAACATCGGGTCCGTGTGGCCGATATCGACTCCGTAGAGGATGGGGAAGCCGTAATCGCGCGTCCTATCCAAAACGACTTTAAAAAGTAGAGATAGTTGCTTTTCCGGGTAACCGAAAGCGCGGCCGATGACCATGCCTGAAATTTTTCCGAAAGTGCCTGAATTTTCCAGGTCTGACAGGTAGGCGTCGATTAACGCCGGAGGATCGCCTTGGCTAAAATCGGATTCGCTTTCCGAGATTTCCCAAAATAGTATCTTGCCATTCCAATCCGGCCAGTATGCCGTGCCTCGGACATGCATCAATGACGCGATGCAGCCGCCAGAGATTGGTCCGGTTCCGCATCCCGATTTTAGCCAGCGCCAACCTGGATTGGGTTTGAGGGTACGCGGGCGTTCCAAGTCCTTTTTTTCCAGCCAATCCAGGGTTTCATCGGTCCATTCGGAGGAAGGGACGATCCGTCCTAGAGCCTGTGGTGAACAGGTCGCTTTTTGGAAATAATCCAAAGTGTACGGCAACGGTTTTGGGTTTTCGGCGAATTGGGTCAGAGCCGCCGGTCCGTAAAACGTGACCAATTGCGATTGTGTTTGCAGCGCTAAATGCAGGACCGTGACGTCGGAATATCCGCAAAATATTTTTGGATTGTTCCCGATCTTGTCGAAATCCAGATATTTGAGCGTCTGATTTGAATGGTTGCCGCCGATCATGCTGACTATGGCGCGCACGTCTGGATCTTGGAACATTTCCATCAGGTCGCGCGCCCTGGTTTCCGCGTCCGCCGAAACATACCCCGAACGCTCAAGCGCATGGGTGCCAATTTTAACTTTGAAGCCTAAACTTTCCAGATTTTTTGTGGCGTTAGCGACGCGATGGGGTACCAGATTGGCCAAGCCCGAAGACGGACTCAGCAAGCCTATGGTATCGCCGCGTTTAAGGGAGGCTGGTTTTTTCATAAAACGCGGAATGGCTACGCGCCGAATAGAGTGACTTGTTCTGGATAAGGCCGCTTCCGGCACACTAGTACGTTATAGCCCAGGTACTGGTGGTTTTGGTTGAAAAGGGACATGTAACCTCGCATCTTTTCGACCGCCACGCCGCGTACCGCGGTCGGGAAGCCGGCTTCGTCGATCATCTTTTCGCAATACTCCCGGACGTCATCGTCTGTCGGCCTGTTTGGCATCGGGGCCGTGTATTTGTAGAAAATCTCCAAACCGGCACGCTTGTAAAGCGACAGCCAGTATTCCTCGTCCCAGACTTGGATGTTTATGCCCACGGTGCGGTTGATTTCGTCGACCAATTCTTGGGGCGGTTTAGTCAGGTAGAAGAGGCACATGTCGCCCACGAAGCCGTAGGGTTTGCATACACGCGCGTATTCGCGCACGGCCGCATCCTGGTCTTTTATGAAGGCCGTGGAACCTCCGGACATGACCAGGTCGAACGATTCGTCTTCGAACGGGAGTTTTTGCGCGTCGGCCAAGCGGAAATCGAGAAGACTACGGTACGGCTCCGGTTCTTTCGCTTGTTCGGCTTTGGCGGCGGCGATCATGTTTTCATTGATGTCGATCGAGGTGATTTTGCATTTGGCCAAACGCGCGATTTCGAACGAACAATAGCCCGTGTTGCAACCGGCGTGCAAAACGTGAGATTCCCGATCTAGGAAGGTGTTCAGGACCATGCGCCGCACCGAATCTTTGCCGCCTGGCGGACGGTTCGTTTCGTGTATCAGTCCCATGAAACTTACGTAATCCATGGAGACGACGTCTTGTTCCGTCAAATTGGCGAGATTGTTCATATGGGACAATCTTAGACCAGAGTTTGGCATAAGAAAAGAGCCGCCAAAGGTTGGCGGCTCGAGTCGTGGTCAGCGCATGGTGGGGAAGAGGATCACGTCCCTGAGGTTGGTTTGCTTGGTTACCATCGCGATCAGCCTGTCCAAGCCGATCCCGACGCCCGATGTGGGCGGCAATCCTGTTTCAAGGGCCTGCACGAACGTTTCGTCGAAGTGCATGGCCTCTTCGTCTCCGCTGGCACGATTCCTGGATTGTTCCTCCAGAAACCGCCTCTGGATGAACGGATCGGCCAGTTCGGAATAGCCCTTGGCGATTTCCCAGCCTCCGAAGAGTATCTGGAAGCTGTCGGCCAACAACGGTTGCGCGTCATTGGGACGGGCGAGCGGCAGCAGGGAAATCGGATGCCGCACCAGGAAGCACGGACGTTGCAGCTTCGGCCTGGTCAGCCTCTTGTAGAGCCTGTCGACCAGCGTGCCGACCGAAGGGTTGCCTCCAAGATCGACGTCGTGACCCTTGGCGCGGATGGCGGCGGCGAGTTTGTCGGCGGTGGTTTCGAGCACGTCGATGCCCGAATCGCGCAGTACGGCTTCGCGGTAGTCCACCACGGGCCATTCGTCGCGCAAGTCGTAAACCTGCCCGTCGATTTCCACGACGCAAGAACCTGTGGCGGCTTGTACAGCGCCGCGAATCAGGTCACGGGTGAGGGGCATGGTGTCGTGGTAGGTCGCGTAAGCCTTGTAGAATTCCAGCATGGTGAATTCTTGCAGGTGCGACGGGTCCACACCTTCGTTCCTGAAGCACTTGGCGACTTCGAATACCTTTTCGAAACCGCCGACGATCAGGCGCTTGAGATAGGTTTCCGGCGCGATGCGCAGATACAGATCCACGTCCAAAGCGTTGTGGTGCGTGACGAAAGGCCTGGCCGAAGCCCCGCCCGGCGTCTCCTGCAACGTCGGCGTCTCGACCTCGACGTAACCCTGTTCTGACAGCGTCTTGCGCAGGTGATTGGTGAAGGCGAAGCGACGCCTGAAGGTTTCCAACGACTGTTGGTTCATGATCAGGTCCAGATGTCGATGGCGGTATCTGGTTTCCTGGTCTGCCACGCCGTTCCACTTGTCCGGCATGGGGGTCGCGGTGGGGGAAAGCAGCGCTACGTTGGCGGCGTAAAGCGTGCGTTCGCCGGTCTTGGTGGTGATGGCTTCTCCGGTGACGCCGATGATGTCGCCGAGCCTGAATTGGGTCTTGATGGCGTCGAAGGCCGCGGGGCTTTCGTCCCGCTTGGCCATGACCTGCAGGCGTTCTCCTGCGCTCGCGATGTGCAAGAAGGCGATCTTGCCCATGACCCTCTTGCCCATCACGCGTCCGGCGACGCTGACCGTGCTCCGTGTCTGGTTCAGTTCGTCGAATTGGCGCAGGAATTCTGCAACCGAATGTGTCGGTTGGAAATCGTCCCTATAGGGCAGGTTCCTGTTGTCCATCGTTTTGCCTCTCGGTTCATGCTCCGTAGAAGGGGAAGATGATAGTGTCACGAATGCTCGGGGCGCGTTTGTCCAGGGCCATGAACAGCCTGTTCAACCCCATGCCTACGCCGGCCGATGGTGGCATGCCGTACGCCAGGAGTTCGATCAGTTTGCGGTTTGGCTCTTTGCCGGTCGCCTTGGATTGTTCCAATAGTGCCCGGGTCACTGTCGCGGCGTTGGTTTCGTCCACGTAAACGTCAGCCACGTCAACGCCGCGTATGAGCAGCGAGGCGCGTTCTGCGTAGCGCGGATCAGTTTTCGACGCTTTGACCAAAGGCGACAGGTTCGACGGCAATCCGGTCAGGAAAGTCGGGCGTTCTAGCTTGGGCGCGATGTAGCGATTGATGAATTTGAACGTCCAAGTGAACGCCGACATGCCTTCGCGGAACGATTCGGGGTACAGTCCGCATAAGCGGTCGAGCGTAACGTCCTCGGCTGCGATCCCCATGATGCCCTCGCAGACCCGTGCGTATTCGAGGCGTTCGAAGGGCTGGTCCAGAGTTTCCCAGCGTTCTGGCTTAAGCGCCACGCGTTTAGCCGATGCGGCGGCCAAACGCAACGACGCTTCCAGGCAGTCCGCCATCGACTCCAACGAACCGCCGGCCTCATAGGCTTCTAACAGCGTGAATTCCGGCGAATGGGCTTGGTCCACGCCTTCGTTGCGGAAAGATTGGAAGATTTCGAAGACCTTGCCTTCGCCAGCAGCCAAAAGCTGCTTCAGCTTGATTTCGCTGGTTAACGCCAACGCATAATCGGCGCCGTCGGCGTTGCAACGCGTGAGGAACGGCCTGGCCGTCCCACTTTCGAACTCGGGTTGCAGGATGCCGGTCGGATACTCTCGGTACCCGTTGCCCAGGAAGGCGGAGCGCAGTCCGGAAGTGATCTCCGAATACGCCTGGAATCCGTTCAAGGCATGATCGTCGGCCAACAACAACGATAGTCGGTCGGCGTCCACGGAAGTATTTTCCGGAAGGGGATAGGTCTTGGAAGGCGTCGTCACGGCTTTCAATTGATCGATGACGATGACGTCCGTTCCGTTGCGGCTTTTGCCCCAGTGTCCTTTTATCTCCAATATGGAACCGAGTTGTGCACCGGCGGCAGAGTTGAAATTGGGCAATGTTTTGCGTTCGCATAAAAGTTGCGCGAACGTGCCGTCAAATCGACATTCCAAAAACGCCACCCCGCCCATCACGCGTTTTTTTGTGACTCGGACGTGGCCGGCCACCTGTCCGGTTTCCATGAAGCCTCCTAGATTTTGAATGTCCGTTCCCTTCGGGCCAAGTAGAACATGAAAATCGTATTTGGTCAATCCTAAAATGGCGCCTGTTAGATGCGTTGAGACGTGGGCGCATTTCGTGCTATCATTTTGATTGAAAGGCGGTATTGACGATGGTTGGGAAGCACAAAAAGGATCGTTCGCACATCGTTTTCTTCGCGCTCATTTACCTCTTCGGCATCTTGGGTTGGGCGGCCAACGCCTGGCTCTACACGAGCTCCGACATGCTTGAAAAGAGGCCGGAATTGGTCCAGGGCTTGTATATGGCGCGCTTCATGCGCTGACCTTCTTCGTATCCGCATCCCTGTGACCTCACTATCTGCGACGCCACAGGGATTTTTTGATCAGGTTAAATTTCCTCGACTTCTTTTTTGCCGGCTGCCAATTCGCGCACCTGCTCTTTATCCAACTCCAGCAACAGGGCTTGAAATTCTCCGATGTGGGTCTTTTCTTCGCGTGCGATCTCCAACAACACCTTTCTGATTTTTGGGTTCTTGGCCCTGGCCGACATCTGTTCGTAAAGATTGACGGCGTCAAGTTCGGCGATGATACCGACGCGCAATACTTCGCGGTCAATATCCGCGGCCGCGAGTTTGTCTAAGTTGGTGGGTAATGAAGACATCATAAAAAATGAATTAAGTTTGTTTGATAATAAACTCATCCGCGATGCTGGTGTAAATATTCGCGATCCTGTGTTTCATGTCGGAATCCATGAGGAATTCCTGGGCTTTGGCCAGCAGGGCATCGATCACGTCGGATTGGATTTTCCAGCCAAGTAAAACGTGCCGATAGTCCTCTATGGTCGGGCGGTTGGCGTAGAGGCTTCTGATGTCGTGGAAATATTTAGCCAATAATGTCGGATCTTCTTGATTGATGGGGGACGGCATCGCCATTCCATTGATTATGTCTATTGCCACGATGCCCGTGTCGTAACTTATCAAGTCTTCGACTATCTTTTCAGCGGTGATGAAAATCCATTCCTGACTGAATGCAGTGATGATGTTTTGTGGCCAGGGTGACAAAGCTTTGTATTTTTCCGATGCGTGGTGGTCATAAAAATCATGAGTGGCCCAACCTTTTCGGAAATCATCAAGGTTCGGATCGAACGGATCATTGGGTGCGTTTTCTCCGTGTGTCAGGTTTCTGGCAACACCGGTCACATAACGAGAATCAGGATAGACCGAACCGGCCAAATACAACGACATGTCTGTTACACACAGTTTTGGCGCTACCTCAGCCGCGAAGCGTAAATGTGTCATTTCAAGTGCCATAGAAAGACAATTGTAGCGCAACAGCATATTTATGCACATGGCTGCATCTGATTTTGCTTTTTGCTTTTTGCTTTTTGCTCTATAATTGAAATAGATATGGACCTCCAATCATCGCAAGCGTTCTTCTGGTTGTGCTTCGGCATTTCGATTTTCTCGGTTTCGGCTTTCATCTGCTGGGCCATCTTCGAGTTCGCGCGTCTTTTGCGGCAAGGCAATGAAGTGGTCGAGCATGCGCGAGACGTTGTTGGTGGGATCGAGGAAGACGTGGCCGCGGCACGGTCAAAACTCGGTGGGGTATTGGGGAACATGGCTGGCATCGCGTCAGCCGTCAAAGGCATCGCCTCGGTCAAGTCGGCATTCGGAGACGTCAAAGGCCCGGGCGCTAAAAAATCCAAACGCCGCTTCAATCGTTTGTTGAACGATTATGAGGACGTTGAGGAATAAAAAATGAAAAAGCACCCAGTCGGGTGTTTTTTTAGTGTAAGCGCGTCCTCCTGTCGTGTGAAAAGATCACGCAGTCCTCGCCGATTGAACGATAATGCTTGTAATCGGCAGGTCGATACAGGCGTGCTCTGAACCAACGCAGTATCAAGGACCAACCCATTTCCAGTTCTGGCACGCTGAAGGCGTGGCTGATGCCTTTTGCCCCGGTCGCCTCGTCATAGTAGAGCCCGACACGCCATTCTCCGGGCTGCCCAAGGGCACGGGGTTTGAACTCGGCACAAGAGACGCTGTGTTCGCGGAGATCGGCCATGAGGTCGTCATAGGCCAGTTTATCTGGCACGGGTTCAATACATGGTGTGGTGACTTCCCATGGGCTGTCAGGGGTGGGGAAGTAGACGGCTTTTCCTTCGACGTACTTTACGCCTTCAAGTAGTCGCCTGTCGGACAGTCCGCATAGAGCGCATTCCCTCGTCTCCCAGTAATCATTCAAGTTTTTGGCGTCTGACCATGCATGTTTGGGTTCGGACGACATGTTTTAATCCTTTCCCCGTCGGCTCATCGACTTCCGGCTGGATTTTCCTGTTTGTGCTCGCGTATCACGATGAAGCACTCAACGTCATTAAGTGAGACGCGGGCTTTTTCGATAACCAATTCCCTAGGCGTTTCGTCTAAGCCCATGGGTTGAGTTACGAAAAACGCATCGAGACCGACCGCATGTATTTCGGTGATCCCAAAACCGACAAATTTCCTTCCGGGCTTCAGGTCCACGATCTTGTTGCAGGTTTTTGTTTGGTCATCGCTGAGCACGGTTTGCTGATTTGGTGCCTGAGGCGGTGTCGACTTGAAATGGAGAAGCAATATCAAGATCGCCAAGACCGATGCGGCGAACAAGAGAAGAATGGCCAAAAAACGCATGCGCGATTTTTTATCCATGGCTCTGCCTTTCGGGTTTGAAGAGCGGTTAAGATTAAAGCCTATTTTTGTTTGATTGTCAATCCCGAATTGAAGAAAATTGCCCGTTTGTCAATCGTGTGCGGCCAGTCTAATATACGGTCGGTTATTAACAACCCCGC
>CAZRYH010000021.1:14570-25462 GCA_964604275.1 uncultured Gammaproteobacteria bacterium | reverse complement strand
TTACGAGCATTTAAGAAAATATAAAAAGATAATTAGAAATTTATACTTTGTTTATGGATAAAAAAATGCGTCTTCAGTACGGGTTGGCCATCGCGATTGGCATCGTAATCATAGTCGCGATATTTTTGTTCGCTTTTTACCTGCCAAAATCCAATGTTCCGGCTTCGACCGATGGCGGAAACTTGGAACTGGGTGCGGTGGGCGCGGAGTGCGGCGGTGAGATGCGTTTGCCCTGCAAACCAGGCAACCAATGCAAAATCAGCGAAGCATCGACCGGTAAGGGCGTTTGCATCAAGGTGACGGATGACGTGGCTCCGGTGCAACCGTAAATACAAAATAAATAACCAACTAGTCACTTAAAAATAAGTCCGATTGGACTTTTTTTCGCTGGGTTAGTACTCTAAAACGACTATGGAAAGGACCATGAACTTGGAAGCCGTGGCCAAAATCGGCCAGACCGTGACCGTCAAAGGTTGGATTCACACCCGGAGGAATATGGGCAAATTGGCCTTTTTGGACATGCGCGACCGCTCTGGCATTTTGCAGGTGGTGTTGGTGCCGTCCGAATTGAGCGAAGCGGCCAAAGAACAGATGGAAAGTCTGCGTCCGGAAGATTGTTTGGAAATCACCGGAATCATCAACCAACGCGGCGAAAAACAAATCAATCCCAACATGCCGACCGGCACGGTGGAGATGTTGGCCAAGGATCTCTTCGTATACAATCACGCGCAGACGCCGCCGTTTGAGGTGGACAAGGATACGTCCGCGGTGAACGAGGAATTGCGTCTGAAATATCGCTATCTGGATTTGCGCAGCGAACGCATGCTCAAGAATTTGGATTTGCGGTCCAGGGTTTCAAGCTTCATGAGGAACTTCATGGTGGCCAATGGTTTTTTGGAGGTCGAAACGCCCAATATGACCAAAGGTACGCCAGAAGGTTCGCGTGAGTATCTGGTGCCGTCGCGCGTCCACCCCGGAAAGTTCTACGTGCTGCCTCAATCGCCGCAACAGTTCAAGCAATTGCTCATGGTCGCGGGGGTGGAAAAATATTTTCAAATCGCAAAATGTTTCCGCGATGAAGATGCGCGCGGTGACCGTCAGATGGAATTTACGCAATTGGATTTCGAAATGTCTTTCGTTGAGCAGGAGGATGTCATGCGTTTGGCAGAAAAGATGATGTTGGAATTGGTTAAAGCTGTAACGCCGGAAAAAAAATTGACGTTCGATAAATTTCCGCGCATCACGTATGCCGAGTCCATGCAGAAATACGGCAATGACAAGCCGGACATGCGTCAAGATAAAAACGATCCGAATGAATTGGCGTTTTGTTGGGTGGTGGATTTCCCCATGTTCGAATACTCTGATCAGGGCCGTTTAGTATCCAGTCACCATCCGTTTACGGCGCCTCTCGACGAGGATATCTATTTGTTGGAAAACCAGCCGCTAAAGGCGCGTGCCAAAGCTTATGATTTGGTACTTAACGGTTATGAAGCGGGTGGTGGCAGTATCAGAATCCACGGACATAAATTGCAGAATAAGATATTTAAGATTTTAGGTTTGGAGGACGCGGATATCCAGGCGCGTTTCGGCCATATGTTGGAAGCGTTCACTTATGGCGCGCCGCCACATGGTGGTATGGCTCCTGGAATTGACCGTCTGGTCATGTTGCTCGCCGGTGAACCCAACATCCGCGAAGTCATCGCGTTCCCCAAAACCGGCGATGCGCGCGACCCCATGATGGGCGCACCGTCGGAATTGCCGGCCGAACAAATCGCCGAAGCGCACATAAAAATAATAAAATAATTTGTTTGTCATTTCGACCGGAGCGAGGTTCCCACGAGCGTAGTGGAGAAAACTTGGGACTGTATACCTTACGCCGTTGTCCAAAGCACTGAGATTCCTCCAATCGTCCCGATACGGCATCGGGACTCCGTCGGAATGACAAGGCTCACTTATGCCTGTCATTTACGACCATATCCTCAAACCCATCTTTTTTGCCTTTGACGCGGAGGATGTGCATCACTTCTTCAACAACGTGGGCGAGGTTTTGGGCCGTTATGGCGTGACGCGTTGGGCCACGCGTGCCGCGTGCCGTCCGGTTTACGATCCGATTTTGAACGTGAAATTGGCCGGTTTGGATTTGGCCCATCCTTTGGGCATTGGGGCCGGATTCGACAAAGAGGGCAGGGAGGTGCCGATTTTGAAGGACGTGGGTTTCGCCTATGCCGAGGTCGGGTCCGTGACCGGCAGGCCTAGCCCGGGCAACCCGCGCCCGCGTCTCTGGCGTCTGCCCGAGGACCGCGCTTTGGTCATCAACTACGGATTGTTGTCCACGGGTGCGCAGGCGGCCAAAACGCGGTTTGCGAGCTATCGCAAGCGCGACCGTTGGCAGATGCCGGTAGGCGTCTCGGTCGCAAAAGCAAACATCCCAGGCCTGGGAGGCGAAGAAGGCATAGAAGATTTGATGTCAGCGTATCGCGAACTCGAACCGTTTGCGGACTACATGACAGTCAACGTTTCCTGTCCCAACACTGGCGACGGAGAACAATATTGCATGGATCCGGCCGCGTACCGTGAGGTGCTGAACCGTCTAGATTCATTGAATCCCACCAAACCAGTATTCTTCAAGATTTCGCCGGACCTCACGCCCGAGCGTCTGCTTCATGTCCTGCAGGATACTGACGGTTATGCTTGGGCCAAAGGCTTCATCCTGACCAACCTTACGCATGATCGCACGGGCTTGAAGTCTAAGAATCTTGAAATAGCCAAATCTGGCGGCGTGTCAGGTCCACATTTAGGAGAACTCTCGAACAAAGCTTTGCGTCTGGCATATCAAAGCGGCAAGCACCGTTATCAGTTCATCGGATGCGGCGGCATAGATTCGGTGGAGGACGCGTACCGCAAAATTCGTTCCGGCGCCACGGCTCTGCAGATTGTGACGTCTCTGATTTATAACGGGCCCCTGTGGCCTGCGCGGCTGATGCGTGGTTTGGCGCAACGCTTGCGTCAAGATGGTTTCAAGAATGTTGGAGAAGCTATCGGAGTGGACGTGGTTTAAAAAATCAAAAATCAAAAAGCAAAGAGCAAAAATTCGGATTGAGGGGAGAGAAGAGTGCAAAAAAGCAAAGAGCAAAAAGCAAAATTTTTGTGGGCCTTTGGCATTTATCATATTTTGAATTCCCGCAGGGACTCCTTCATTTTGCTTTTTGAATTTTGATTCTTGCTTTGCACTATGCTCCCTTTCGTCGAAGAATTAAAAAGTTTGAATTTACCTGAAGGTTCATACGCCATTTTCGGCAGCGGTCCGCTCGCGGTCCGTGGACTTCGCGAAGCCAAGGACTTGGATCTCTTAGTCAGGAAAAACGTATGGGATGTATTGGCCAAGAAATATCCTATGAACGAAAAAGGCACGGGGCTGCAAATCGGCAATATCGAAGCGTTTTCCGGATGGTTGCCTTGGTTCGAGGATCCAAACACGCTCATCGATACGGCCGAAACCATCGAAGGTTTGCCGTTCGTAAGGCTCGAGCACGTCGTGACTTGGAAGAGGGCCATGGGCAGGGAAAAGGACGTTCGCGATCTTCAATTGATTGAAAAATATTTAAACCCTTAAACATATGGACTGCATATTTTGTAAGTTGGTATCCGGCGAGTTGCCCGTGGCAAAAGTTTGGGAGAACGACGAGTTCATGGCCATTTTGGACGGTTATCCGAATCTCAAAGGCATGACTTTGGTTATTCCAAAAGAACATCACGATTCGTATGTTTTCGACATGCCCGAAGACGTGGCCGCGCGTTTTTATCTCGCCACAAAAACCGTAGCCAAGATGCTGGAAAAGGCTTTTAATATTTCACGCGTAGCCATGGTCATGGAAGGCATGGGCATCAACCATGCGCACATCAAACTATATCCCTTGCATGGCGTGACCGAAAAATTCAAAGAGATGTGGTCAAGTGAAAATGTCTGGTTCGATCAATACCAGGGTTATATTTCCACCCAGCTTGGACCCGCCATGCCGCTGGAAGATCGTCAAATAATCGCCCAACACATTCGCGAGGCCAACGGTGTGATTTAGATTCGGTTGGGATTGCGGGGTTGACAAAACCCAATATTTGTGATATTTTTAAACTTATCACTCGTTTTTTTAGATTGCGCCAACCAATACGGAGGACGGATTTGAAAAATTTCGCCACGATCGGATTGGGTCACCGCTATAGTCGGCATGGGGCCAAGCGCGACGAACGCCTCTCTTTGCATCTTTGGCAGGTCGAGGTGCGGCAGTGCGAGGATTTTAAACTCGCACTTGAGTTGCATCGTCAGTGTCTGGAGGAGGATGCAGACTGTGGCTTGACCGAAGCGTATGAACGTGGTGTACGAGGTCAGGACCTGGAATGCGTCAAACGGGAGTATGCGGCGTGGATCGAGAAGGAGATGACGCTGTTTCAGGAGCGGGTTACGTTCGTCGCTGACTCGTTCTTGCCCTATGTGCTTCCGAGCATGGGATGAAGTGCCTTGGCGGTCATTTGGCCGCTTTTTTCTTTGTTCTGGCGTTTTTAAGGTCCGTTCGCTATCATATTGCCCGTGGCATATACGGTGAATATCGAGCATTTCGAGGGTCCTTTGGACCTGCTTTTGCAGTTGGTGGAAAAAAACGAGCTCGAAATCGCCAAAGTATCTCTGGCAACCGTGGCCGACCAGTTTGTGCAATACATGAAATCCGCGCCCGTACCTCCGGAAGAAATGGCGGATTTTTTGGTCGTGGCCTCCAAGCTGGTGTATCTTAAGTCCCAACTTTTATTGCCGGGCTTCACGGATCAAGAGATGGAAGAAGGTCCGGATTTGGAAGCGCAATTGCGGCAATACCAGATGTTCGTGGCCGCGGCGCGCAAGATCGACAAGATGTGGGCTGCGGGTCAGCAATCTTTCGGACGGACCTTAGTGGTTACGCGGCGCCGCGAAGTAAAATTTACGCCACCCACCGATGTGAATGTTGAGACGTTGCACGAGGTCATGAAACGCGTCATCGCGCGTATTGAACCCATTCTGCGTTTGCCTAAAGCCGGCATCAAACGCGCCATCTCCATCCACGAACGCATTCGCGATTTGTTCGACCGCATCCGGTCGCATGCGCAAATTTCATTCCATGCGTTTGTTGGCAAACCAAAGCATAAGGAGGAAGCCATTGTGTCTTTTTTGGCGCTTTTGGAACTCATCAAGCAGCGTTTCGTGTTGGTGTCCCAAGGCGATTTGTTCCACGACATAGACATCAGCATCAATCCAGAAGCTCCCAATCAGGATCCGTTATCAGAATCCTTCATCTAAAAATATGGAATTAGAAAAAACGCTTGAAGCATTGTTGTTCGCCGCGGGACGGCCGCTTTCATCGCGCAAGCTGGCTGAATTGTCTGAAGCTAAGGTGGACGACGTAAAGGACGCGTTGGTGGTTTTGGGTGACAGGCTCCAGCAGGGCGGGGGAGTGATGCTTCAGGAGTATAGCGGCGAATACGAATTGGTGACCAAACCCGAATCCGCGGAAGCCGTTAAGAAAGTGGCTAAGGATGAGGAACGCGGAGAACTCACACGCGCTTCGCTTGAGGCGTTGACTATCTTGGCGTATCGCGGACCCATGACGCGTCCGGAATTGGAGCAGATTCGCGGTGTTCAGTCCGCATTGATTTTACGCAATCTCATGATCAGGGGATTGATTGAACAGAAGGAGGACGAACGTTTGGGCCAGCCCACGTACGCCGTGACTTTCGATTTCCTCAAGCATCTGGGTTTGCGCGGAGTGGAGGAATTGCCGGATTATGAGGCTTTGCGTGGACATGCGGCCATTGCGGACATGTTGGAGCAATTGAACCCAAAAGAGGAGGAGCCTAAATCAGAGCCGGAATCAGGGGCGGATTTGGCCGTTTGATATTTTCATTATGCTTGCAAGTTTGTTGGGTCTGATGGCGGCCATGTCCATGAATCCGCCTGCCATTCCCGGTGCCTCCGCAGCCACGGTTTATGGTCAGGCTTTACCTGTGCAGACCACGGTTTCGGATAGGGTGCAGATGAAAGCCATGCGTACGCCGCGTAAAAAAGATTTGGGTAATTTGGGCGTGGACATATCCGGTAAAAGCGGTTTTGTGGCCGATGTGAAAAGTGGCGGCGTGATGTTCGCCAAAGCGCCGCACGATTTGCACACGATTGCGAGCCTGACGAAACTGATGACGGCCATGGTTTTGTTGGATACGGACAAGGGCCTGACTGGTGAGGTTACGTTTGAGGAAAAGGATTTTGACCATCAAAGCAAACCCGTGTTTGCGGTTGGCGATACGGTTACGCGCCGTGAAGCGTTCGCCGCCATGATGGTGGGGTCTTCCAATGCGGCCAGCGAAGCCTTGGTCCGTACCAGCGGACTCACGCGTGACGCTTTCATCGCCCGCATGAACCAAAAAGCCAAGGAATTGCGCTTGCCATCGTTCACACTCGTGGACGTGACGGGTTTGGAAACCGGAAATCGCGCTAGCGCCGCGGATGTGGCCGCCCTCCTTACCATCGCGTTACGACAACCCGAGGTCAGGGAGGTCGCGAGTTTGCCCAATGTGGAGATAGTCTCCAAAGGTGGCAAGAAAATCGAAGTGAAAACCACGAATCTTTTGATCGATTCGTTTTTGAACAAAGACCCATATAAAATCGTGGGCGCCAAAACCGGTTCTCTTCCGGATTCGGGTTATAACATGGCCCAGGTCACGCGCGACGCCAATGGCCACGAGGTGGTAGCCGTGATGCTGGATAGTGACAACCATTTTTCACGTTATCGCGACATCAAGGTCATGACGGGTTGGGCTTTTGATAGTTTTGTATGGGGAGAGTGAAGACTGGTGGTAGTGGCAAGTGAACAGTGGTTAGTGGTTAGTGGTTAGTGGTTAGTGGTCCACTCTGTCATTCTGAACGAAGTCCGACGAAGTGAAGAATCTTGAGCGATTTGATGGCTGAATAACCGGGCCGTCCGAAGTTCTGAGTCGTGTGGTCCGAGATCCTGAAACGAGTTCAGGATGACTCAGGGGTTGTGGGTGGCGGATGGATCCCGGTTTTAACAGAAGAATTTCAACATCAAACAAATTGCCCGGGATAACGGGGAAAGGCACGCGGACGAGTCCGAACTCCTACCGTCTACCGCCTACGATTTACCGTATTATCAGTGTTTGGTTTTTCCGCCATAGGCGGACAGGTCGAAATTGGTTATTTCATATGAAATTCGGCTTAGATCTCCGTTGTCTGCCAAATGACGGTTCGGAAGGGGCTGGTATCTCTCATGCGACACGTGAGTTGTGTTCCCGTTTAGTTTTGAATCCATCCATTGAATGGATAACATTCGTGCCCAAGGGCGCGGATTTTAATGTGGCTCAAAGAGTTAGGGTCGTGTATTTGGCTGACGGCTCCGGTGGTTCGTTGCGGAGCGCGGTGAGGCAAAATGCTTGCGATGCGTTATTCGTCCCTTCCGGCGCCGTGCCTTGGGGTCTGGGAATTCCGGCGATCCCTTGGATTCACGATTTGACCATTTTGGACCATCCTGAATGGTTTCCGGAATCTTGGCTGCGACGTCAATACACCACGCGTTTGGTTTTGCGCGGCATAAAAAAAGCGCCAGTCGTATTCGCGGTTTCGGAGTATACGAAGGCGGCAATCGTGCGGAATACGGGCATAGAGGCGGAAAAGGTTGTGGTCACGGGTGAGGGAGGAGATGGGGAATTGGCGCGTTGGTCGAATTTAGATGTTCCGAAGATGAAAATTCGAGCGGTACGATACGTGAAGGAAAAATGGAAAATCGAATCGTCTTTTACGCTCGCGCTCGGCACGGTCGAGCCGCGTAAAAATTTGGCCATGCTCATAAGGGCGTGGTCAAAAATCCAAGACAATGGATTGGGATTGGTCGTAGCTGGTCGTTGGGGTTGGAAATGCGATGAGACGCAGCGCGAAATTTCAAATCTACCGATTGAATCCAAGAACCGTTTTCGTCGTATTGAAAAAATCACGGACAACGATAAACGCCAATTGCTTTTGGCCGCCTCGACGGTTGTAGTCCCATCTTGGGACGAGGGTTTCGGTCTCGTGGCTTTAGAGTCTATGCAGGCTGGAACTCCGGTGATTGCTTCCGATCGAGGGGCGTTGCCAGAGGTCTTGGGTGACGCGGGTCGAACGCTCGATCCTGCAGACGAGGACGCCTGGACGCGGACCTTGTCCGATGTCGCGACTCCGAGCGGCGTTGAAAGACGAAAGATTTTCAATTCAGTGGGCTTGGCGGCCGCTGTTGATGCGTTGCGCGGTAAGACGTCGCAAAGCCATTTGTCCAAACAGGGAGGCATCGTGTTCGGAAAAGAACCTGCTGGATTCTCAACTGCGGATGGGTTTAAGGAGTTACGACAGAGAGCGTCGAATTTTTCTTGGGAAAAGTCGGCCGGTATCGTTCTGGACAATTTGAGGCGCTTGAAATAACGTGTCCGCGATAATCTTTTGGAGATATGAGCTTGGAACGCGATATAGAATTCATGTACGAAATCGGTAGCCTGCGCAACGTGCAACGCGGATGGCGCCAGCATTTGGGCGTGGATTGCGCCAATGATTTGGAGCATACGATGCGCGTGGCATGGTTGTCTTTGGCTTTGGCGAGACGCGAAAAAGAGCTCAATCCAGAATCGCAAATTGACGAGAATTTGATAATGAAAATGGCTTTGGTTCACGACTTGGCGGAAACCAGGGTGTCTGACCACTCCTACATCCAAAAAGTTTACGTTGAGGCCGACGAAGAGCGCGCGGCTGACGATTTATTTGCGGACACGTCGCTCACGGATTTCAGACGGGTCTTGGCCGTCTATCAGGCGCGCGAAAGCTTGGAATCCAAGTTGGTCAAGGACGCGGATAATTTGGACGTGGATCTAGAATTGCGTGAATTGGATGAACAGGGGCACAAGCTGCCCGGTAAGTGGATGGGTTTCCGGAATAAAGTCGTGAATGAAAAATTGTATACTCAGGCGGCCAAAGATTTTTGGCATGGCCTGCAGTCTTCCAATCCCGCGTCGTGGCATATGAATGCCAACAAATGGGTCAAGATCCCAGAAGCCGGGAAATAGTTTTTAGTTTACTAATCAATTCAATTTTTTGCGCGCGCGGCAATTTTTTTATTTGCCATTCCATTTTTCTGGCTTGCGTACCGTCCCGGCATTTTTTGTTCCAGACCATTTCTACGGGTAGGCGAGAGCGTGTGTATTTTGAAGCCATACCTTTGTTGTGTTGTGTTTTGCGACGCACGAGATTGGTTGATATTCCGGTATACAAAGAATCGTCAGCGCAACGCAGTATATAAACGTGCCATTTTTTGTTTTGTTTGTCGCGCCGCGGCATATCATTAAGTATAACAATCATGAAAGCCGCATGGCCAATCGATTCGGCAAAATGCTATAATGGTTGAAACGATGTTAAAGCTGGTCAAATGGTTGGAAAAGAATATCGGCCTTAATAGGCGCGCCCAGTTTTTGTTGGGTTTGTTCTTGTCCGCCGGTGCGGTGGCCGGCATTTATTCCATTTACGGAGCCTCGGCCATCGCGGATCGAGAAATACAGTCCACGGTACAGATTGTGTCTTTCAACGCCAAACGCGACATGTTCCAGTCCGGTTCTGGCACGGTCATCGATACGTATGGTGATATCCTGACCAATTATCACGTGCTCGGCGACGCCATAAAAAACAAGGATTGGTCATTGGCCGTTTGCGTGACGAGCGACGCCAAAAAAATTCCTGATTGCGATTTGCTTAAGGCCGGGCTTGTGGGTTATAGCCAGCCTTTAGATTTGGCACTGCTCAGAATCACTCAAGTGAAAAACGAGAACGGAAAGTATGTTGATTTGAAGGAATTTTTGCGCGAACGGAAAATGTTTTTGGAGCACGTGAAAATCAATCGTTTCGCCACTGAAGACGAAGGTTTGGTTTTGAGCGAACCCATCATGATTTTAGGATATCCGGACGCGGGCGGTTCCAGCATCACGGTCACGCGCGGCATCGTGAGTGGGTTTGAGCAATTGCGTTTTGAAGATGTGAATCTTCCGTGGCTGGTTAAGACCGACGCCAAGGTAAATCCGGGAAATTCTGGTGGCGGTGCCTATAACTCAAAGGATGAATATCTGGGCGTGCCCAAAGCCGTGGCAGGCGGAGATGGAAATATCGGTTACATCGTATCCATACCCGTGATAAATTATTTTTTGGATAAAATCGTCGGCTCCCCGACACCGCAAACCGGACTTTTGTGCGTTGATTTGGATCGGGGTTTTTTGGGCGCTGACGGCCGTTGCTATTGCGACCCAGGCCATGAATGGAGTGACGCGGATCGTAGATGCGTCTCCCGCCCGCCCCCAGACTCGCTCGGCATCGTCACGACCGCGGATTGAGGGAGGAGATGCTTGTTACAAAAGGCTCTTCCGGATCCGCTTTTTATATATCTTTCAAAAATGATGGCTTGGTTTTTTGTGGGGAAAGCGCAATACCAGACGAGCTCGTAATTAGAATTCTTCAACGCAGTGGTTCTGGTGCCGCCGCTTTGGTGCTCTTTGAGGCGTCTGTTCAGATCCGTGGTCCATCCTTTATAGAGTGTTCCGTCCAAACGATGTTTAAGTATGTAAACAAAATGCATATATTTCCACTATACAAAAAATTTTACATACTAAAAAGTCCGCCTTCGCTTGGTGCTACGGCGGACTACCAGCCTTCGCTGATCCTTCGTTCTGGCTGCGCCAGCCGAAGCTTCAGCGAAGGTGGGTTGCGCCAGCCGAAGCTTCAGCGAAGGTTTTGTTGTTAACTAAAAAGTCCGCCTTCGCTTGGTGCTACGGCGGACTACCAGCCTTCGCTGATC
>CAZRYH010000021.1:5322-14470 GCA_964604275.1 uncultured Gammaproteobacteria bacterium | reverse complement strand
CTTCGTTCTGGCTGCGCCAGCCGAAGCTTCAGCGAAGGCTGGTAGCGGGGGAGGGATTTGAACCCTCGACCTCGGGCTTATGAGTCCCACGCTCTAACCAACTGAGCTACCCCGCCACGATATTTTTTCTGGTTTTTAGACCCAGAATCCGACTCGTGACGGGGCCTAATATAACCCATAAAATGTCATTTGGCAATATGCTCAAATTGCGGCTAAAAAGAGGCAAAATTCATGTTTATGTCAACAAACAGTCAGAGCATTGACAAAACTCTGATTATGGCTTATTTTAGCAATTAGCAGCTTGTACAAATCAGGAGACAACGGCATGACTGCAGTCGTCCTTCCTCTTACCATCGCTCGTCTTCGTCGCTTCTGGCTTGGGTTCCAGGCCCTTGTCGGCGAGAACGACGCTTTGATACTGACTCACCCTTGGATCGAGGTGGCCATGGACGTCGATAAGGCGCGGCCCTCGAACCAGAGAATGTTGTGGCGGTCCAGGAATGCGGACCATCGGCCCAAGCTCCTCGGTGCCATCAAGGCCGAGAGGCTCGAAGTGGCCAATCCCGTAGCCTTCGAGAACTTGTTTCCCGAGGCCGTGGTGAAGGACGCCTTGGATGGGCAAGCCTGTTGCTTGGTGGATTTCCGCTCCCGGGACGGTGAGGTGCTCAAGAGCGCGCCTCTGAAAAGCCTGTTCTGGGACAGGACGCCCAATTGGCACGGGGTCAGCTTGTATCAGTTCCACGGGGTTTGGTTCATGGCCACATACGCTGGCGCGAACCGCGAAGTCCCGTTGGGCACGGCCAAGCTGACGCTGCGGGTCCAGGGCATGCTGAACGGCGAGGAGACCGACCAGGTGGTGGCCACCATTCCCGTGGTCCGCGACATGCGCAACGGGAGCTTCGCCCCGAGCCGTTGAATCCATAGTTTCCATGAGCTGACGAGAGAAGGGTCTCTCTCCGACTGACGGCGCAATTTTGCGCCGTTTTTGTTTTGGCGAAATGTATTTTTACGGAAATTGTCACTCGAATGGCACGAGGTGAACCCCAAACTCGACATCAATTTCTTTAACATCCGGACCATGGCCAAACGCCTGGAGAAAAAAGGCGACATCTGGAAGCCTGTGCTGGGCAAGGGCATGAATATGGAAAAAAGCCTCAAGGCTTTGGGTCGGTTATAAAAACGCTCACAACAAAACGGACCGTTACCGGTCCGTTTTGGTTGGTTGCGGGGGTGGGACTTGAACCCACGACCTCCAGGTTATGGGCCTGGCGAGCTGCCAACTGCTCTACCCCGCGTCAATTGGGTGACCGAAAGATACCATGGATAGGCCAAATTAGTCAATCTTTTGACGGTCGGCTACGCCTGTGGAAGGATTGGGGCGTAGGTGAGAGTTGCCCACTTGTTTTTAACCCGTACGGTGCGTAAAATTGGGAAGCTTTATGGCAAGAATCATCGGCATCGTGAACCAGAAAGGCGGGGTCGGTAAGACGACCACTGCCGTGAATTTAGGCGCTTACTTGGCCGAGCTGGGCAAGTTCGTGTTGATCGTGGATTTGGACCCTCAGACCAACGCCACTTCCGGCATCGGCGTGGACCAGAACGCCATCGAACGCAGCATCTACGAAGCTATCCTGGGCAAGGCCAAAATCTCCGAGATCATCCAGCCCACCATGCACGAGACCTTGCGCGTGGCTCCGGCCACAGGGTCGCTCGCGGGATTGAACGCCGACTTGCCGACCATGGATCGCCGCGAGTACAAGTTGCACGACGCGTTGCTCGAAGTACGCAACAATTACGATTACATTTTGATTGATTGTCCGCCTACATTGGGTTACATCACTTTGAATGGCATCGTGGCTTCGGACGAAATTCTGATTCCCGTGCAGGCCGAGTATTTCGCGCTCGAAGGTCTAGCCGGTTTGCTGGAAACTCTGCAATTGGTCAAAGAACGTCTGCGTCCGGATATTGAGATTTTGGGCGCGGTGCTCACCATGTACGACAAGCGCAACAAACTCTCTAATGACGTTTTGCAGGAATTGTATAAACATTTTCCGAATAATATTTTCCGTTCGGTCATTCCACGCAGCGTGCGTTTGGCCGAGGCGCCGTCCTTCGGTCGCTCCATTGCGGCCTTCGACGCTTCCAGTCCTGGCGCAAAAGCTTACGAACGTCTGGCTAAAGAGATCATGGCTTCAGAAAGCGCGCGCGCCACTGCCATTTTATGATGTTTAAACGCCAAACAGGTTTGGGACGCGGATTGGGAGCCCTCATTCCGCCCAAAGGTCCGACAGGTCCGGTGCCGCCTTTGGAGCACCAGTTCGGCGGAGGCACCGGAGAACCCGAGGAGCCGGTAGAGATGCAGCAACCGCAAAGCGTACCGGAACAAGTTCCTGAAGCGGATGTGAATCATGTGCCCACCATTCGTATGGTGGCCGTGGAGAGCATCGTGCCCAACCCGCACCAGCCGCGTGTGCATTTCGATCATCAGGGATTGGAGGATTTGGTGGCTTCGGTCAAAGAGCATGGTGTCATCCAACCTTTGGTAGTAACCCCCCGGGCCGACGGTTTGTACGAATTGATCGCGGGTGAACGCCGCTTGCGTGCGGCCAAAATCGCGGAACTCGGTCAGGTGCCGGTCATCGTGCGCGATGCGACCGAACAGCAGAAGTTGGAATTGGCCATCATCGAAAACGTGCAGCGTCGCGATTTGAACGCCCTGGAAGAGGCGCGCGCCTATCGTCGATTATGCGACGAATTCAACCTCACCCAAGACCAGGTCGGCGAACGCGTGGGTAAGAGCCGCCCCCAAGTCTCAAACATCATTCGTCTGTTAGAGTTGGAGCCGGAAATTCAGGACGCTTTGGCGCAAGAGCGCATCTCGCGTTCCAATGCGCGCACCCTGCTTTCCATCGCGGACAAGGCCGAGCGCCTGTCTTTATTCCGTCGCATGCTCGAGGGCAATTTTACGGTGCGCCAGGCCGAGGAACATGTGCCAATCGAGCGGCGCCGCACGCGCGTGGTGGACCCCAACATTTTGGATTTGGAGCAGAGGATGCGTGCGTTCTTCGGACTCAAAGCCCAGATTAAACGCCGTCCGGACGGCGAGGGCGAGGCGCGCATCATTTTCCATAACGATGAGGATTTGAAAAACCTGATGAGGCGCATCTCGCAGAACGGGGACATCGACCTGTTCAATTGAAGTTAAAAAGACCGTCATCCCGAGGGAAGACGCCTGCCCGCCTCTGGAGGGGAGCGACGAGGGATCTTCCTATAAGAACCGCCGTCGAGAGACCACCTGACCGTCTGCCGACTCAAAAACAACCAAGGCACTTTATCCGCGTAGATCCTTCGCCACGCGTCATTTTTACAAGTACCACTCAACATTTACCCAAATGCGTCTCAGGATGACTTCCGGAGTGTCATCGAGACTCCGATCCCGTGGGCGGTTTTGATTTGAAGATCCTTCGCTTCGCTCTCCCTCCTCCGTCGGGACCCCTCCGGGGAGGATGACAATCAATTTTTATCGTTTCACGTGAGTTGGATGTATCAAGTATGAAAAACAAAAAACCGGCTTGAAGCCGGTCTTTTTTATTGGGGTTTGTTCTTGCGCAGCGGGGAGGGCAGGGCTGACTTGATCCAATCCGCTATGGTGGTGCGCGCGAATTGCCTGATTTTGGATTTGGCGTGACGCGTCTTGGCGAATTTGAGCCAGTCCGGATTCGGTCCCTTGCGGTTCTTGTCCACGATCACTTCCACGATATCACCGGATTTGAGTGGCATGTCCAAAGGATGTATGGCGTCGTTGACCAAGGCCGAAGAGATTTTGTTGCCGATATCCGTATGGATGGCATAGGCCAGGTCGATGGGCGTGGATTCCTCGGGCAGCTCGATCACGTCGCCTTTTGGCGTATACACGAAGATGCGGTCCTTGAACACATCCAATTTGAGTTCTTCCAGGCTTTCCAAGAATTTCTTCGTTGACTTGGTTGGATTTTTGGCCGTGGCTATCTGTTCCATCCATTCAAGCTCCTTGGTGTCCAAAATCTGTTTGATGCGCGTATCTGTCTCTTTTTTGCCTTTGTCAGTATCGTATTTCCAGTGCGCAGCGATACCGAACTCGGCCTTTTCATGCATCTCGATGGTGCGGAATTGGAACTCCACGATGGCGCCACGGTCGTAAAACACTGTTGTGTGCAGGGATTGATAGCCGTTGGGTTTGGGTTGGGAAATGTAATCCTTGATGCGGCCTTTGAGCGGCGTCCACTTGCTGTGCACCACGCCGAGCGCCGCGTAACAATCGGCCACGGAAGGCACGATCACGCGAATGGCCGTCAAGTCATAAATCTTGGCGATGTCGCGTTCGTGTTTGAGGAGTTTCAGGTACAGTGAATAGAGCTGCTTCTCTCGACCGTGCACGTCCGCGAAATTCACGCCGCTGTTCGAAAGCTCGTCGCGCGTCTGGTCGATGACTTTTTGGATTTGCGGGGCTTGCGTGCGCATGGATTTTTCCGCGAGCTTGGACACCCACTCGAACTCTTTGGGCATCACGTATTTGAAAGCCGCGTCCTCCAAACGTCCTTTGATGTCGCCCATGCCCAAACGGTTGGCGATGGGCGCGTAAATCTCCAAGCTTTCGAGCGCGATGCGATAGGCCTTTTTCTGCGGGATGGATTCCAAGGTCTCCAGGTTGTGCAGACGGTCCGCGAACTTGACCACGATAACGCGCACGTCGCTGGCCATGGCCAGAAACATCTTGCGCAGGTTCTCCACGTAGCGCTGCACGCCGCGATATTTGATTTTGCCCACCTTGCAGATGCCGTTGCAGATATTGGCCACGTCTTCGCCGAATTCCGCACTGATCTGTTCCAGGGTCACTGGCGTATCCTCGGCCACGTCGTGCAACAAACCGGCCACGATGATGGGATCCGTGGCATGCATCTCGACCAGGTGGTAGGCCGTGTGCAGGGGGTGGGTGATGTAGGGTTCGCCGGACATGCGCAGCTGGCCTTTGTGGGCCGCATCCGCAAACGCATAAGCGCGCTCGATTAGGGCGATATCCGCATCAGGCCGTTGGTTCCGCAATTCGGTCACCAAATCGGTCAATGTCACGTCATGGGTAGGCATGTGTGTGATTAAGATATGGCGTGGTAAAGGAAATTGCAAGAAGAAGTTTTTTACCCCAAAAAACCGCGTGTTCTGGCGACATGGGCATGCTTTGCACTTTCTGCCCGGGCCCGACTTTGTTATCATGTGGGCCATATGACCATTGCCCAAATGCGCGAGTTGGAAAAACAGACCGTGGACGCCATGCGCGTCCAAGATCCGTCACGTGTGGAGCGCGCGGAAGTGCCCAATCCGGATTTGGTCATGGGCCTAATCGGTGTGACCTACCTTTCGCCGGAACGCGCTGACGGCTACATCCGGTTGTATCCCCAAGACTTTATCGTTGAAGAGATAACAGAAGGTGGCGAATTGGTGCACTTGGACCAAGGACGCGAATTCGCGGATTCCGAGGACCGCAGGACTTTGTGGGCGGATTTGGTCAAAGCCAACCTGTCCGGCCCCAACTCTCTGGACGAGGTGCGCCGCGCTTTGAATCTGGATGAAAAACAGGTCATGGCCGCGGGTATCAAAGATGCGGTGGCGCTGACGGCCCAACGCCTGAGCATCCGCGGTGCCACCCGCGAGCAGGTAGAGGCCATCGACAATCCCAATTATTTCTTGCGTCCTATCGGTTACGGCAGTGGTGCGCTCCAGATCGGCCAGCTCAAGGGCAACCGTTTCACCATCGTCATCCGCGGCCAGGTTCAGCAATCGCGCAAGATGTTTGATCGGTCATTCGCATTCATACGTGAAAAAGGATTTTTGAATTTCTTCGGTCCGCAGCGCTTCGGTTCGCGGCTTAACGTGCACCATTTGGGCAAGCGTCTGATCCAAGGCGACGTGGAGGGCGCCATCCGTGCCTACATGGGAGACGCGGGTCCGTTTGACGTGCCTTTGTACCGGGAGATCCGTCAGGCCATGGGCGCAGCATACGGCGATTGGGCGCAAATGCAGGAACTGGCCAAACATTTCCCTTTCACATTCAAGGATGAAATGCAGGTGGTGCAGGCTTTGCAAGAAGACCCGCGCAAAACGCGCGCCGCCTTGTCGCGCATCAAAGAACAGGTCAGGTTGTGGGTGTACGCGTATGGATCATGGTTGGTGAACCGCGCCATTTCACGCGCCATCAACAACGGCGAGACTTTGCCCGCGCAATTGCCCATGCCGTTTTCGCCGCGTGGCCCATTGCCCATGTACCAGGAATTCATGGAAGCCGACGGCACCACGAACTACGTGCAGACGTTGTCGCAATACCCATATATTAATCTAGCAGACCGCACCATTCCTACAGTAATGATGCCGCAAGGTTTGGAAGCCAAAGAAATCGACCAAGGTTGGATTGTGCGTTTCCAATTGGGCAAAGGCGCGTATGCCACCTCTCTGTTGTCGCACCTAGTCCGCATGTACGAAGGCCTGCCCGTGCCCACTTGGGTTCCGGACGGTGACGTGGATGCTTTGGCGGCCATGGGCGAAGGCAGTGTGGAAAATTTAAGAACCAAATTTGGAAAATTGATGGTGCGCCGCGACGCGGTCGAAGAAAACGAGGAAGGGGAATGATCCCCCTTTGTTTCCCCCTTTAGCAAGGGGGCTTTAACAAATACAGACAACAATGTCGGGTAGAGACGCCATCGGATGGCGTCTCCGTTGAAGGGTCAACAACCTCAAAACCTCGGTCGGCTGATTCGTCTAATATTAAGATCCTGAATCAAGTTCAGGATGACTGAATGGGATGGCGATGGCGTCCGGGTAGAGACACGAAATCTTATGTCTCTACCCGGACGTTTCAATCCCGACGCATCCGCGACCGACGTTTGGACGTCATTCACCCATTAAAAGAGACACCATCCGATGGCGTCTCTACCGGAAAAAATGGACGGATACGACAAACCCCACCAGCAACAAGCGACGGAGTTCGTCGGGTTGCGGTGGGGTTTAGGTTTGGGGTCGGAGGGCTACTGGACCCGGGGCGGGGGCGTGTAGGGCTTGTGCCTCCACGCGGGTTCGATGTGATACTCGCCGAGGCGGTAGCGCAGGGAGCGGGAACCGACATGGCGGCTGGGCGGACCTTTGCGTCGGAAGTTTCGTCCGATGTTCACGGTCTGCGTGCCGCTGGGATTGTCCCACACGGTGACGCACGGCGCCACGAAGTTCTTGATCTCCTTGAGCAGATTCTCCACGAGTTTGCTCGCGTCCTTCTCGGACAGGAACATCTGCTCGTCAGTGGCGTTGTGCACCAGCACGAGGCGGTAGACGCGGCCCTTGAGCACGTCCGTGGGCTGGCCGTCCTTGTACTGACGCTTGTGCTCCCAGTACGCGTCCGTGAGGCGGAAGCCCGAAGCGAACAGGTCGCGGATCAGCTCCTCGAGACGGCACTTGGGCTCTGCGTCCACGATCTGCGTGCCAGTGTCGGCCTGCTCGCGCGGTCGCGCGTCCGGGTTCTGAGCCGCGCGCCTCGCAGCCTCCTTGGCCTTGAGCTCGGCGGTCTCGCGCGTCTGCTCTTCCAGGTCTATCGCGTCACCGAACTGGGCGATCACAACCTTGGGATCGGGTTCGAGTTTGGACTCGTTCGTCCCCTCGATGGTCACCTTCTTGTAGCCGACATGGAAGTTGATCAGAACGGTCTTTGCAATGGCCATTAGGCCCTCCTTGGTGGTGTAAATGGGCGAGAACGTCGCCCTGCGGCTCGAAGGCACATAAAACATGCGCTCGAACCGCTTGGCGACGACTATCCGCAGATTTACGGATAACACAGCAATATAGCATAAATTGGGCATTTTGTCAAGGGTGTCAATGCAAGAATTTTGGCTAAAAATGACAGTTATTTTTTGGCTTGTTATAATGCTTTTACATATTTTTATGGGCAACTTCAACCAAGCTTTTGCTCGGCAGGAAACCGTTTCTTCCAAGCCTGAATTGGCCGAGAAATCGCACGAACGTGAGATAACGGGACACGAAAATCTGGCCAGTGCGGAACAGGCTTTGCAGGTTTTGAGGCAGGAAAAGGATAAAGCCGAGCAGGCGTTGGAAAAAGGCCCTTTATCCAACGTGCCTGAGGCCGCGCTCATCACCCAAAACGCGGAAGCCGAATTGCAGGCACAGGCCGCCAACGCCGAGCGCCTGATTTCCCAAGCCGCACAAAATGCAGAGCAAGTCCCGTCCGCAGCGCCTATGGATCGTAGGACTTTGAGGGCGGGTTTTTCAGTTGTGAAAACCGAAACCAGTCCGGTTTTACCGACGCAGTCGGTCGAGGCTCCAAGCGCGCCGGTCAAGAATGAGGAGCAAGAAAAATTTGCGTCAGTTTCCAGCGAGCGAAAATCTTTGCGCGAATCCTTTTCCATGGAACAGATGTCGGCCGCTCCGGTCACGGAAACCATGCCGGCGACTTTAGCCAGCCCGGGGTCGGCCGAGAACGTCAATGTGGAAAGCAGACCGTTGGACAACGTAATCGTGCTGGATCAGTTCAGAAAGACCGTACCCGAGTCAGCCATGGTCGTGGAAAAGGACTCCTCGTCCGCCGAAGTTTCGCGACCCGTGTCCGTCTCCGAATCCGGAACCTTGGTGAGTCGGCAGGCCGGTGGCGCCAACGTGGAAAGCAAACCTTTGGAAAACGTGTCCGTCGTGAGCGTCGAAGCTCCGAAGTTGGAGGGCGTGCTCACGCCCCCCCCGGTCGCATCAGCGGAAAATTTGACCGTGACCCAGGTCGCGCCAGAATACGCGGCCACTTTAACGCCCAGCAAAGTCGCGGAAGCCTTAGCCCCGACAGAAGTTCATCCAAAGGCTTTGGTCATGGGATCGGGTGAGGCCGCCGTGGCGTCCGCAGACTTGTCCGAGGTCGGGCCCGCGGGTCCGGATGAATCCGCTACGCTTAAATCCGAAGAGCCGACCCTGGTGACGCCGCCCGCGTTTGGACCAACGGGAACTTTGCGCACCGCTGAGTCCCAGGTCGGTCCCAGGGGAACGTTGCGCATGGCCGAAACGGCTAAACCCGAAGCGTCCGCAGACTTGTCCGAGGTCGGGCCCGCGGGTCCGGATGAATCCGCTACGC
>CAZRYH010000021.1:0-5222 GCA_964604275.1 uncultured Gammaproteobacteria bacterium | reverse complement strand
CCCAGGGGAACGTTGCGCATGGCCGAAACGGCTAAACCCGAAGCGTCCGCAGACTCCCTGCAAACCATGGTGTTGGAACGTTTGTCGAAAGGCGCGGAGTCATCGGAAGATGAGGATGAATTGGAGGCCGAGGCTCTGGCCGAAGCCAAAGCCAGGGAGGCCCAAGCCCTAGAATCTTCAGTTAAAAACGTGGTCGTGCCCACGGCGCAAAAAGAGAAACTCACGGCCTTGGGGGTCGCGGGTATAGGGGGCGTAGGTCTTGGCGGAGCCCTGATCGGTGGTTTTTACTTTTTGGGCAAAGGCGTGGGTAAACTTCTAAAGGGTGTGGGTTGGGTTTTGGACAGTCTGGCCAAATCCAAAAATTTAGGCGACGCGTTGACTGACATGTGGAGTAAAGCCACAAAGAAATTGAATGATGCGTACGAGAAGAACGTGAAACAACATTACGGAGGGGGAGGGGAGAAGAAATAATCCCCCTTCGTTTCCCCCTTTGACAAGGGGGTTTGAACAAATACAAACACAAAAAACTCGGGTAGAGACGCCATCGGATGGCGTCTCTTTTGATGGGTAAATGACGTCTAAGCGTCGATGGGTGGATGTGTGGGCGGGGCGTTATTTCAAACAATGGGCAAATAACAATTCGGCAATCCGGTAGAGACACAGGATTTTGTGTCTCTACATTTTGTTCTTGCTATTTTTTTCGTATTTCGTCGGTTTAATGCAATGGACGCCGGAAGGGAGAGACGCCATCCGATGGCGTCTCTACGGGTGCGTGTTTGGCCGTTCGGGGTAAGTGTTTTATGTAATTTACGGATTTCATCTAACGGTATGCAAATAACAATCCGGCAACCCGGTAGAGACACAAGATTTTGTGTCTCTACGTTATGTGTTGAATGTTGAAAACAGCAATGAAAATCCCGTGACGGTGGGAGGGGGGAAATAATAAAGATCCTGAAACGAGTTCAGGATGACCGAATGGGATGGCGTCCGGGTAGAGACACAAGATTTTGTGTCTCTACGGGGAGGTTGAATGTTGAGAACATCTATTGTCTAACGTGACGAGACGTTGAAATCAAAAACACCGGGGTTAACCGGTGTTTTGTCTTTTATTCGAGGTCGATGGGACGTTTGTATTTGCAGCTTTCCTTGTTGGGACACACGATGTTTTTGCCTTTGGCCGTGAGCGTGGGGTAATTGCATTCCGGGCAGGGTTCGCCGGTAGGCCGATCCCAGAAGGCTTGGTCACATTCCGGGTAGCGGTTGCAGGAATAGAACATCTTTCCTTTTTTGGATTTGCGTTCCAGGATGGTGCCTTCCTTGCATTTGGGGCATTGGATGGGTTGACCGTTCTGATCTTTGACTGGAATTTCGATGTTCACAATGGTCTTGCAATCCGGGTAGCGTGAGCAAGCTAGGAAGGGACCGAAACGCCCCACTTTTTTGACCATAGGCGCGCCGCAAGTCGGACAGATTTGGTCCGTGGGTTCGGATACCGGCGGTTTCTTGTCGCCTTCCAGGGGTTTGGTGTTTTTGCACTCCGGATAACCCGTACAAGCCAGGAATTTGCCGAAACGTCCGCGTTTGATGGCCATGGGCTTGCCGCACTTGTCGCAAACTTGGCCCTCGGCCGCAGCCTCGGATTCCTTTTCCATCTCCGCTTCCTGTTCGGTCAAGCGCATATGGAAAGGTCCGTAGAACGCCTCCAGTAGAGGTTGCCACTGGATGACGCCTTCGGCCACGTGGTCCAAGGAGGATTCCATACGGGCCGTGAATTCCAAATCCACGATGTCCGGGAAACGTTTGGTCAAAATGTCTACCACGTCGAATGCGATGTCCAAAGGCTTGAGGCGTTTTTTGTCGTCGCGCTCCACGTAACCGCGGTCGATGATGGTGGAGATCGTAGACGCGTAGGTGCTCGGGCGTCCGATGCCGTCTTCTTCCAGGGCTTTGACCAGCGTGGCGTCGGAATAACGCGCCGGAGGTTCGGTGAAGTGTTGTTTGCCTTCGATGTTGGTGGCCGTGACTTTTTCGCCTTCCGATAATTCCGGCAGGGTCTTGTCCACTTCTTGGTCCGGATAGAGTTTGAGATAACCAGGCTCAACCACCTGTTGGCCAGTGGCGCGGAAACCGTAACGGCCGCCACTCAAATCCACGCGCGTGGCGTTTAAGGTCGCGGGCGTCATTTGCGTGGCCACGGCGCGCTGCCAAATCAGAGTATACAAACGCAACATCTGTTTATCCACGAATCCCGCGATCATTTCCGGGGTGCGGGTCGGATCCGTGGGGCGGATGGCTTCGTGCGCTTCTTGCGCGCCCTTGGATTTGTTCTTGTACGTACGCGGTTCAGGCAAGGTGTATTGTTCACCGAATTCCTTGGCGATGAAATCCTTGGCCTCGCCCACAAATTTTTGCGCCAGGTTTACGCTGTCCGTACGCATGTAGGTGATCAGGCCGATCGAGCCTTCCGTACCAAGCTCCACGCCTTCGTAAAGCTTTTGTGCCAAGGTCATGGTTTGCTTGGCCGAAAAACCCAAGCGGTTGTTGGATTCCTGTTGCAGGGTGGAGGTGGTGAACGGCGCGGGTGGCGTCTTCTCTTTGCGTTTCTGTTCGATGCTGGCAACGACCCAATCCGTTTTGCGGCATTCTTCGGCGATCTTTTCCGCGGCATCCTTGTCTTTGATGTCCATCTTATCCAAAATCTTGCCGTCGATGGCATGGAGTTTGGCTTCCAATTCTCCTTTGGATTGCGGCGCGAACGTGCCTTCGATGGACCAATATTCCTCGGGTTTGAAATTCGTGATTTCGCGTTCGCGTTCCACGGTCAAACGCACGGCCACGGATTGCACGCGGCCGGCGGATAGCCCGCGCCTAACGTGGCGCCATAAGAAAGGCGAGAGTTGGTAGCCCACCAAGCGGTCGAGAACGCGTCGTGCCTGTTGGGCGTTGATCAGGTTCATGTCCAAAGGCCGCGGGTTTTTGAGCGCGTTCTGGATGGCCTCTTTGGTGATTTCGTGGAAAGTGATGCGTTGGGCCTTGGACGGGTCCACGCCTAAAACGTTGGCCAGATGCCAACTGATGGCTTCCCCTTCGCGGTCTTCGTCAGTCGCGAAGTAGACCATATCCGCTTTTCGGGCCGCGTCAGTAATGTCTTTGACCGTCTTTTTGTGGTCGGGCGAAATTACGTATTGTGGTTCAAATCCGTGTTCAATATCCACGCCAATTTTGGACTTTGGCAGGTCCCGGACATGGCCCATGCTGGCCAGGATACGGTAGCTTTTACCCAAAAAACGGGTGATGGTTTTGGCTTTGGTGGGGGATTCGACTATCACTAAATGCATATAATGTTACGGAGGGTATCAGATTGGGCCGGTATTGGCAAAGGTTGGACCATGTTTTTTGTGTTTTTTTGGCTAAATTTAGCTATTTTTATAGTTAAATATTAAAAAAAGAGGCTTGGACTGTGATCTTGGCAGGAATCCAGCTTTTACGCCTCAAACCCCTGGCATGTTTCGGTTCAAAATCGTGACTCGGTTTCCGTATCCTGGGCTTTTTGCGAACGTAACAAACGATTGCCTTTGGCCGTAAGTTCGTAATTGTGCCCGCCCGTATCCACCAGGGCGCCCATGAGTTCCAATTGCATGCAGGCAGAGGAAATGGTGGCGGCCGGGGCGTTCAGGAAGCGCGCCAAATCGTCTGCGTGGGTGGTGGTGCGGCACAGGTCCAATATCCGGCGCTCCTCGGTGGACAACTGGCGTTCGTAGGCTTCCGATTGGGTCGAGACGGTTTGCGCGGACGAGAGCACGTCCTGGCCAGAAAGGCAGACGTGGGCACCGTTTTTGATCAAAGTATTGGTGCCCAGGCTGTATTGGCTGGTGATGGGTCCGGGCACCGCAAACACTTCGCGGCCTTCCTCCAAAGCCAGTTTGGCCGTGAGCACGGAGCCGGACTCCAACCCAGCTTCAATGACCACCACGGATTGAGAGAGCGCGGCAATGAGACGGTTGCGTTGCGGGAAGTTCTGTTTGAGTGCGGGCGTACCCGGGGCGAACTCTGAGGCCAGAGCGCCGCCGGAAAGTAGGATACGTTCGGCCAAGGGCGCATTGGATTTGGGGTAAAGCGAGGCTCTATCCAATCCGCCACCCAAAAGCGCGACCGTGGGCGCGTTGCTCTCGAGTGCCATTTGGTGGGCCATGGAATCCACGCCCAGGGCCAAACCCGAGACGATGCACGCGTCGCGCTCCGCCAATTCTCCAACGATTTGTCTGGTGGCCCTTTCGCCATACGTGGTCATATGCCGCGTACCGACCACGGCCACGCACGGGCGCGTGGGGACCGGGGCGCCGCGCCAAAACAAGGCGGTTGGGGGAATGGACGATTGTCTGAAGGCGTTGGGATAAGCCGTATCCCAAGGCAAGACGAAATCTATGCCTTCCTGGCCCAATATCGAGATGAGTTTTTCCGGGTCATTGGTCTGCCTCCAACCTATGAATCCAGTGGCCGTGCTTTCCGTAAGACCAGCGGAAACAAGTTGACCTTTGTCGGCTTGGAACGCCTTAAAACCGCCGTCTTGGCCGAATGCGGCTTGGAGCTTGGCCAACGATTTGGGGCCGATTTTTTCATACCAAGCGCAAACCAACCAACCTTTGCGCGAGTCGTCCCAAGCGGGTTGGATTTTTTGGCGTGTCATGGTCTTGACAGGTTTCATGGGAGTGTTGTAAGAAATCACGTGGAACGAGTTGAAAATTTAAGTTCATGCAGACCCTTCAGGTCTGCTTACGGACGGCTGTCCCGGGGGCGCCCCTCCAAACCCGAGGCATGCAAATTCGTAAGCAGATCCGAGGGGTTTTATGATATAAGCGAATTACGAATTACGGAATTGGGAATTACGAATTACGAGGAACGGGGAAATGACCAAATTCGACCTGTCCGCCTATGACGGAATGACCAAACATCAATCCGCCTTCGTCTGACTACGTCGGGCAGGGAAAACACCAATAAGACGGTAGAATGTAGACTGTAGACGGTAGGAGTTGGAGTATCGTTTACTCTTGGTATCTGTCATCCCGTGCAATTTGTTTGTTTTTGAAGGCCGTTTGTAGAAACCGGGATTCATCCGCCACCCACCGTCATTCCGAGCGGAGCCTGCGGAGTCGAGGAATCTCAATTTTTTTGAATGGAGTGGGACTCGGGTTATCAAACTTCGAAGATTCCTCGAATCGACT
>CAZRYH010000020.1:10502-30992 GCA_964604275.1 uncultured Gammaproteobacteria bacterium | reverse complement strand
GTTTGTCAATCGTGTGCGGCCAGTCTAATATACGGTCGGTTATTAACAACCCCGCAGGCCTTGCGCCGTCAGCGGGACAACGCCATATGAGCACTGAAACCGACCTGGGACGCGGGACCACGCCAGAGGCGGGCGCGGCGAGCGACGCGGGACGAGCCCCGTTCATACATCTCCACGTCCATTCCATGTACTCGTTGTCCGACGCCATGGGCGATACGGATAAAATCGTGAAGAAGGCCAAGACTTTGGGTTATGATGCGGTGGCTTTGACCGACCACGGCGCCTTGTATGGTGCGGTGGATTTTTTCGAAGCGGCAAAAAAGGAAGGCATCAAAGCCATCATCGGCGTGGAGGCCAATATCGCGCCCAATCTGTTGACCGACAAGCGTCCGCGCATCGACGATTGGACTTACCATTTGACCATCCTGGCAGAAACGCACGAGGGTTATGAAAACCTGTTGCGGTTGGTTTCTATTTCCTATCTGGACGGTTTCTATTACAAGCCGCGCATGGACAAAGAGGTCTTGCGCAAATACGGTAAGGGCCTGATCGCCCTGTCTGGTTGTATGAAAGGGGAGATACCCAAAGCCTGTCAGGATCACGATTTGGAACGTGCGGAAAAAGCGCTGCGTACGTATCAGGATATATTTGGCGTAGAAAATTTCTTTTTGGAATTGGTCCATCATCCGGAATCGCCCACGCAAATCGAAATCAACGAGAACCTGATTAAACTCGCGCGTAAGACTGGTGCGCCGCTGGTAGCCACCAAAGACGTGCATTATCTGGAAGAGGATGAATCCGAGGCTCAGGACGCGTTGCAGTGCATCCATGCGGGCAAGCTGCTATCTGACACCAATCGCTTCACCATCCGTACCATGGACCATTCCATGCGCCCGCCGGAAGAGATGGTGGCAGCTTTCAGTGAGGTTCCGGAAGCCGTGGCCAACACGCGCGTGATCGCGGATAGGTGCAATGTTGTTTTGGAATTGGGCAAGAATTTATTGCCTAAGTTCGACGTGCCGGAAGGGGAGACGGAGATGACCTATTTGCGGCGTTTGGCCGAAGAGGGTTTGCATGATCGCTACGGCGCCGAACCGTCACCCGAAGCCGTGGAACGCTTGAATTTTGAATTGGACACGGTGGAGCGCATGGGTTTTCCGGGATACTTTTTGATCGTGCAGGATTACGTGAATTGGGCCAAGAACAATGGCGTAGTCGTGGGTCCGGGACGCGGTTCGGCAGCCGGTTCCATCGTGGCCTACGCACTCAAGATCACCAACTTGGATCCACTCAAGTACGGGTTGCTGTTCGAGCGCTTCTTGAATCCGGACCGCATCAGCATGCCCGATGTGGATATGGATTTCGACGACGTGAGGCGCAAGGACGTCATCGAATACGTGACAAAAAAATACGGCGCCGAACGTGTGGCCGGCATCATCACTTTCGGAACCATGGCCGCGCGCGCTGCGGTGCGCGACGTGGGACGCGTGTTGGGTTGGACTTTTCAGGAAGTGGACCGCGTAGCCAAGGTCATACCGCCACCCGTGCAAGGCAAAAACATTCCCATCCAAATCTCGCGCGTGGAGAATCCAGAGCTCAAGGCATTGGACGAAGCCGACCCACGTGTCAAACAGCTTTTGGATTTGGCGTCCAAACTGGAAGGTACGGCGCGTCACGCCAGCCAGCACGCGTGCGGCATCGTCATCGCGCCCACGCCGTTGGTCGAATATTCCTCCCTGCAAAAAGCCCAAGGCGGCGACGTGGATCGTGTCATCCAATATTCGTTGCATCCTTGCGAAGCGGTCGGTTTGCTCAAAATGGATTTTTTGGGTCTATCCAACCTCACCATCATCCGCGACTGTTTGGAGATCATCGATGCGGTGCACGGCGATAAAATTGACGTAGAAGCTTTGCCGTTGGATGACGAAAAGACATATGAGTTGTTAGGCCGCGGCGAAACCACGGGCGTGTTCCAACTTGAATCCGACGGCATGAAGAGGTACATCCGCGAACTGCGCCCCTCATGCATCGACGACATCATCGCCATGGTGGCTTTGTACCGTCCAGGACCCATGCAGTTCATCGACTCCTTCATTGCGCGTAAACACGGCAAGGAAAAGATTACCTACTTGCATCCTGGCATGGAGAATTCCCTTAAGAATACTTACGGCATTTTGGTGTATCAGGAGCAATTCATGCAGATTTCCAAAGAGTGGTGCGGGTTTACGGGCGGGCAGGCCGACACGCTCCGTAAAGCGGTGGGAAAAAAGAAGATTGATTTGATGCGCAAAGTTAAGGCGGACTTTGTGGAGGGGGCCGTCAAACACGGCGGCGCGACGCAAGATGTTGCGGAAACGTTCTGGGGTCAGCTCGAAGAGTTCGCCAATTATTGTTTCAACAAGAGCCATGCTGCGTGTTATGGTCTGATTGCGTACCAGACCGCATATCTCAAGGCCCACTATCCCGAGTGCTTTATGGCCGCGTTGTTGAATTCGGATAGCTTGAACATGGATCGTGTGACCATAGAGGTAGAAGAGTGCCGCCGTATGGGCATGGCCGTGTTGCCTCCCGACGTCAACGAATCCTACGCCGGTTTTTCGGTGATTAAGGATAGCGTGCGACGGGCCGGGGAAATCTCTCCAAACCTCCCTTTGTCAAGGGAGGCTTCTGATCAGAGTCCCCCCTTGTCAAAGGGGGCGGAGGGGGATTTCCGACGCGGGACGATTCGCTTTGGTTTATTGGCCATCAAGGGCTTGGGTAATGATGTGGTGGAAGAAATCGTGCATGAGCGCAAGCGCGGCGGACCGTACAAGGATTTGGCTGACTTCATTTCTCGTGTGCGCGGCAAATACATCAACCGCAAATCTTTGGAATCCCTCATCCGATCCGGGGCCTTGGATTGTTACGGCAATAGGGGACAGTTGTTCTACAACATCGAAGGCCTTTTGGATTATCACAAGCGGATGGAACGCGAAGCCGATACGGGCCAGGTTAATTTATTCGCGTCCGTGCCCAAATCAGCAGCCGCCGGTTTGTCGCTCAAGCCCGCGCCGGCCGTCAGTAGCCAGCAGCAGCTAGCTTGGGAAAAAGAACTGTTGGGTCTGTACGTTTCCGAACATCCTTTCAAATCATACGCGGCTAAATTGGGGGATTTCGTGCATCCCATTTCGGCTTTGCCCAATCTGCTCAAAGAAAAGAAAGTGCGCATCGGCGGTTTCATTTCCACGGTCAAAAAAATCCTCACCAAAAACAACGAACCCATGCTGTTCTGCAAATTGGAAGACGGCATCACGGATTGCGAGGTCGTGGTCTTTCCTCGCGTGTACAAAGACACGATTCAGTGTTGGGTGGATGGCCAAGCGGTCATCGTCAGTGGCCGTCCGAGCGATGATGAAGGCAAATACAAGCTACTGGCTGAGACCGCCTACTCCTTGGCCTACGAGGGCATCGAGGACGTGTTGCGTGGCACGGGTGCGGCCGTACCCGATGCCCCGTCCTCTGACGATCCGTTCTCCGGTGCGCGCCAAGTGGGTACGCCGCTCAAGGAAAAATCATCCGTGGTCTCGTTATTCGTAGGACCTACGCTTACAGAGACGGCCATCCGCGCCTTGCGCCAGGTCTTTGACGAAAATCCAGGCCAGATGCCCGTGGAGTTTGTGATCGAGGATGTAGGCGGCCGTCGGCGCGTCACCTCATCCGCCCGCATCCAACTCACCCCAGAGGTTTCGACCAAACTCGAATCGATTTTGGGACCGAGGACAGTTAAGTTCAATTAGTATAATGAATTACGAATTACGATTGGGAATTACGAATTACAAGGCTCCAGCCTCGTCATCCCGGGCAATTTATTTAATGTAGAAAGATCCATCCGCATCACATACCACTACGACGTCATCCTGAACTTGCCCGCCACCCGAAGCGTAAGCGTAGGATGGTTTCAGTATCTCGTTTGATTGCAAGTGATTATTTTGAAGACGAAACAAGTTCGGCCTCACTTCGTTGGACCCGTCGCGTTCAACACTACTCGTTCAGGACGACGGTTTGGTCGGTCGTACCCAACTGCGACTGTGTACTGCGACTAACCACTAGTCACTTTCCCATCCCTACTGACGACCGACGACTGTCGACAGACGACTCGATTAAGTCCTTAGTCTTTGGCTCCCGGATGTGCTATTATTAAGCAAATATGGTCAAGTTGGTTAATAGCACGGGTGGTTTTCCACAGCCGGCCTCTTCAAGGCTTTTCCGCAACATCGCGGTCACCTTCGTTTTGATCACCGTGGCCGTCATTGGCGTGGCTTTATGGACCTCTTCGGTCAAAGCCGTTGTGGTGGTCAAAGCCAAAAAGATTCCGGTGAATCTCGATACCGTCGTCGAAATCGCGTCCGTGCCCGCCTCAGGCCAAATTAAGGGACGCGTGGTCAGCGGATCGTATGTGGAATCAAAGGAATATACCATCGACACCACGACTACTTCGGCTCCTGTCGCGCTTCCGG
Source organism: uncultured Gammaproteobacteria bacterium (assembly GCA_964604275.1). GTDB lineage: Bacteria > Patescibacteriota > Patescibacteriia > 2-12-FULL-60-25 > 2-12-FULL-60-25 > MWCR01. The sequence goes on along the minus strand of CAZRYH010000020.1, from coordinate 26,496 downwards.
AACCGGTAAAGACCACGGGGCGCGTACGCATCATCAACAACAACTCAAAAGATCAGCCCCTGATCGCCACGACCCGTTTGCTGGCAGCCGATGGGCGTCTTTATCGTTTGACCAAGGGCGTGACCGTGCCGGCTGGGGGCAGTGCGGAGACCGAAGCGGCTTCGGATGAGGTGGGGCAGAGGTACGAGTTGGCCAAAGGCGAAAAACTCGTGATTCCCGGACTTTGGGAACAATTGCAGAAGCTTATTTATGCGGAAACCATCACGCCTTTCATAATGGGACAAGCTGCGGCTAGCGGCCCGAGAAAGATTTTGACGGCTGACGCTTTGGCACGCGCTCAACAAGAGCTGTATGCGGCGGCTCTGGAAAAGGCCAAAAAATCCTTGAATGTCGAAGCTGGTGCGCCCGCGGATTGGTTTGCGGTTTACGACGTTTCCAGCCCCAACAAACAAAGCAATACGGCGGTAGGGCAGGAAGCGGATAGATTCCTTGCCCAGGTCAAAATCAATGTAACGGCAGTTTTCTTCCCCAAAGATGATGTGGCAGCCTACGTTCGGTCGCGCCTGAGCGAGAAGATGGCTGAGGGATATGTGCTGTCAGACGCTTCTGGAACTGGCATGTTGGATGCGGATTTCCATCTCGAGAATGTAGATACGGCAAAAAGCGTGGCTAAATTGGCAATTTCAGCCGAAGCCCAGAGTCAATTGTCCAGAAACAGCCAAGTCTTGAAAAAGGATTCCATAGTCGGCTTACCTGCGGACGAAGTCATCCGTAAATGGTCGGCTTTGGACGGCGTGGATGAGGTGGATGTGGAGCTTAAGCCCAGCTGGGTGCACCGTTTGCCGAGTATGAAGGACAAAATCGAGTTGATTTTGGAGTAGAATAACCCCTCTCCGTCATTCCTGCGCAAGGAGGAATCCAGAAATCATGAAAAATCCTTTCGAGTCTCGACTTCCCATGACTGGCGCTGGGGAGAATGGTGCCGAAAAATCCATAGAGGGTCGCAGCTCATTGAAAGAACTCGAGGCCACGGGCCTTTATGTTTTTCATGGTTCGGATGCGCCTAAAATTGAAAAACTGCAACCTCGTCAGGCCGAGGATTGGAAAGCTGGCGAGAAAATCGATCATGGAAAACCCTAGGTTTGCGCCACGCCGTTTGCGGATTTGGCCATATTTAGGGCTTTGGTTAAAACGGATTGGACCAGTTTTGGGACTACGGATGACGATGACATGATTTATACAGCGGCGTCGGGCAAAGCCATGGAAGCGGCGAAAGGCGCCAAAGGTTATGTGTATGTGATGGCAAAAAATGATTTCGAGGTTTTTGATGGGGGATCCATGGAGGTTAGAGCGCATTCGGTCGTCCGACCGATGCGTGTGGTGGAAGTTGGGTTTAAGGATTTGCCGCCCGGCATCCGTGAATTGGACGACGAAGGACATTTGACTCCCAAGAGATGGGGGGATAAATTATAACCCTGTTCCGGCTACCAACCGGATCCCGGCGGAAAATCGAATCAAAAGAGCCATCGCGAGTACAAAGTACACAGTACGGAGTACGTAGGGATGGAAATCGGGTGGAACCGTCCGCTGAAGCTTTGCCAAAGCGGGCCCCGACGAATCTAAGCAAGGATTGGTCGGTTTTTTTAAATCAACTCTCTACCGTCGCCGTCATTCGCAGCTCGTCATTCTGAACTAGTCGCGTTCAACGACGGAGTGACACACGCCGTACCGACCCTTCCGTCATGCTGAACTCGCCATGCCCGCTGAAGCTAGGCGGAAGAGGGTTTCAGCATCTATGACCCATCGAACGGCCGGTCATCAAGTCAGCAAATCGCTCAAGATTCTTCTGACAGAAAGAAGGGTATGCGGTGCGGAGTCCGAAGTGCGCCTGAGCCTGCGACGCGGGACGTGCGACGACTGCTACGATTCCTCTCTCGTAATTCGTAATTCCCATGATATTCATATGAGTTTTCCCATCGAGCAAATCCGCCACAGCGCGGCGCACGTGATGGCTGCGGCCATCCAGCGACTTTTTCCCAACGCCAAATTTGGCGTGGGTCCGGCCATAGAAAGCGGCTTTTTTTACGATATCGACATCGGGCGTGCTTTAACGCCTGAAGATCTGAAAGCCATCCAAGACGAGATGGAAGGTTTGGTTAAGGAAAAACTTCCGTTCGAGCGCCAGGAAATGACCATAGATGAGGGGATTGAACTATTCGCCAAACTCGGTCAGCCGTTCAAGGTTGAGTTGCTTAACGATATCAAGACCAAAGGCACGACTCGCCTGTCGGAAGAGGAAGCGGGGGACGTGGATCCGGCCATGGAGGGCAAAGTCAGCGTTTACAAGACCGGTACATTCACTGATTTGTGCCGTGGCCCGCATGTGGATAACTCTGGAGAGATAGGGAAGTTCAAGATCCACAAAATGGCTGGTGCGTATTGGCGCGGTAACGAAAAAAATCCGCAACTGCAGCGCGTTTACGGTTTGTGTTTCGCGACCAAAGACGAATTGGCTAAATACCAAGACATGTTGACTGAGGCCGAGCGCCGCGATCACCGCAAGTTGGGCGTAGAATTGGACCTATTCACCTACTCCCCGCTTGTCGGTTCTGGTTTGCCCATGTTTACCCCACGTGGTGTTATTTTACGACGCACGTTAGAGGAGTTCGTTTGGTCGCTCATGAAACCCTATGGTTACGAGAGGGTGTGGATACCTCATTTGGCCAAGACCGACCTGTATAAGACCTCCGGCCACCTGGAAAAGTTCCATGACGACCTTTTCTACGTGTCCAGCAAAAAAACCGATGCGCAATTCGTATTGAAACCCATGAACTGCCCGCATCACACGCAGATTTTTGCTTCCAAACCGCGCAGCTACCGCGACTTGCCTATTCGCTACAGCGAAGTCACCACGTGTTATCGCGATGAGAACACCGGACAACTGCAGGGTTTGTCACGCGTCAGGTCGTTGACCCAAGACGATGCGCACGTGTTCTGCCGCGAGGATCAGATTGAACAAGAAGCTCTGGCCATATACGACATCATCAATAAGTTCTATGCGGCGTTCAATATGCCTTTGCGCGTCCGCCTCTCCACCCACGACACGGCGCATATGGAAAAGTATCTGGGTGGCGAAGAGGTTTGGAACAGGTCGGTCGGGACGCTTAAAAAGCTCATGGAAGAACAAGGCCGCGAAGTGGAAATTGGGGTCGGCGAAGCTGCGTTTTATGGTCCTAAGTTGGATTTCATGGCAACGGACGCCATCGGCCGCGAATGGCAACTCGCGACGTTGCAATTGGACTTCAATCTGCCCCAACGCTTTGAGTTGGAATATGCGGACGCGGACGGCAGCCGTAAACGTCCCGTGATGCTGCATCGCGCCATTTTGGGTTCGGTGGAGCGCTTCACGGCCATCATGATCGAACATTTCGCTGGCGCCTTCCCGTTGTGGCTGGCACCTGTTCAGGTCTCGGTCTTACCCGTAGCCGATAGGCATGTGGAGGCGGCCAAAAAGCTGGCCGAACAGCTCAATATGGCCGATATCCGGTCAGACGTGGATTCCACTACTGAATCCGTGGGCAAAAAGATCCGCAACGCGGAAAAGTCCAAAGTTCCCTGCATGCTCGTGTTCGGTGACAAGGAGCAAGAAGGCGGCGCCTTGACCGTGCGTTGGCGCGGACAGGCCGAGCAGAGTTCCATGACGTTGGATGAGTTGTTGGGCGTGTTGCGTGAGAAAATCGCCGATAAAAGTTAACGTGAATTCAGTCAGTACCAAAAATCCCGACCTGAGTCGGGATTTTTTTGTTCGGATTGCTTACTTCTTTTCTTTGGACAACCACTCCAAGGCTATGACTTTCATCATGTCATGGTTTAACCCGAAATCCTCGTTATATTGCTTCCAGACCCGTTCGGCGTTGGCTATGGCTGACGGGTCGCCCAATCTTGCGGCTTTGACGTAGTTGTTGACCATGAACAGGTATTTGTTGTAAGCATCGCCACGGTCGTCCACGTGTCTGGAAAGTTCGTTGATGATGGCTTGCGCGGATGGGATGTTGAGTTTGGCCTTGCGTCCTTCGGCCGCCGCGTTTTCCGGGGAGAGATTCTCAGGATTCAAACCTTCGCGACCCATGTGGCCCAAAAAGTCTATTCCGGCCTGGTTGCTGAAGTTCACGAATTTGGATTTACGGTCCCAAAAACTCATGAATCTTTTGGAGAATTCGGGATTGCTGCGGTCCATCTTTTCCAATTGACGCTCTTCGCGCACCAATTCCGTGGCCATTTTGCAATAAGCCGTAGCCCGATCGTCCAACCTATAGGGTGTCAGGCTGAGGGATTCGAAAGCCGCAGGATTGTTTTTGACCGCCTCGTTCACTTTTTCGTAGAGCAAGAAGGCATTGGGAATATTGGCGTCGGCTTCGGCGATGCTTACCGGGCCAGTCTCAAAATTCTCATGTTTACCCTGAAGCTCCTCAATGGCTTCATTGATGGATTTGAGCTGGACGCTGTTATCCTCATATCTGGCTTTGCGCTCGGAAACTTCTTTGCGGAATTTTTCCGTGCGTGGCGTCTTGGCTAGGGCGCCTTCGGGTGAACGTGGCATAGCGAAAAGTTAAAAGCTGGCTAATTAGCCTATGATGAGGCTGGTTTTGGCATTGAAGACTTTGTCCTCAAAAAGTTTGGCCTTCTTCTTATCCAGCTTGAATTTCATATTCAAGCCACGCACCAAAGCGAAAGTGGTATTGATGTCCTGCTCAGATTTGGCTTCGAAGAATTTTTTGATGGCTTTTTTGTAGCCTCTGAAAGTCTCCAAGGATTCTCTTTGGGTCTTCGGTAAAATGCCCATTACCTCATTCGCGAGCTTTTCTATTTCTTCTCTGACTTTTTTGGATTCCGTATCCAACATTTTTTCTTTTATAATATCCCTGAGGGTCGGGGCATCCTCTATTGAGGATTCTTCAACGGCTTTGGTTATTGCCGAATTCATTTCCGCTTCGCCTTCGTACGATTTGCCGATTGGGGTCTGAATCCTTTCTTGCGTGGGCGCATTGAGTTGTGTCAGGTTTCGGTAGATGGTATCCACTGCCATTTGGATTTCTTTTTTAGCGGCCTCATCGGCTTGGTTGATGGGCTGGAGTTTATCGTAGGCACGCAACATTACGACCAAGGTGGCTTCCGGCGGATTGCCTTTGGGTTTGCCATCGTGGGTCACGAGTATGGAGAATTCTGGCGACAGGCCCTTGATGGTCCAAAGCTTATTCTGCAAATCCTTGAAAGCGTCGCGTACCATATAACTGGCCAACTCCAGATGTTTGGGCTCCTGGTCGCGGCCGCGCATGAGTTCCAAGGTTTCATCCCAATCTTTTTTAGCCACTTCGGGAGTCAAGATACTCGCAGCCCATTCCACTGTCATGGTCTGTCCCATGGGTTCACGTTCAGCTTGGCTTAGCTTTTCCTGGCCTACCACAGCCGTAGCGGATTCCATCTTGGAAATTTTTCCGGCTTGCTCAGCCAGCTCTCCGCGAGCGATGTTGCCGCCCAAGTATTTGGCTTTGCCCAGCCTGGATTTGCCGCTTTCCAAAATCGCCGGATTGTTAGCCTTGGTATAGCCCAACTCCTTGCCCATGCGTTGCAGGTCTTTGAGGATTGATTCGTATTCCATGGACGACTCCGGATTGGCGGCCGCGACCTTCAATTCTCCCGCAAGCTTGACGAACTCCAAAGCTGTGAAATCCAATTTTTCGCCGTTCTTGGTGAGTCCGTTGATCTTGTCCTGAACCTCGTCCCACAAATCAGCCGCGGCTTTTCGGCCTTTTTCACCGCCGCCAAAAGCTTCGACCGTCTTTTCAATGGTTTCCTGTTCCGGTGATTTTTCGTTCTTGAGGCGGTTTAGGGCCTCTTCCATCTCCTTATCCTCTTTGGGTTGAGGCGGAAGCATGGCTTCGCGGTCCTTGTCGCTCAAGACTTCGCCGGTCATTTCCGCATTGGCGATCTCGTCTTCGTAGTTGTCCATGGCCGAAAAGTCCATGACCGCCTTGTCGGCTTTGCGCTCTTTTTCGTCTTCCGACAAATCCGGATACATCTCTTTGGTAACGGTGCGCAAGGTCTGTTCAGAGACCAGAGAAGATGGGGCGGTGATGGAACCCTTTTCCGTCTTATGGATCTTGGCCCAGAGTTCGTCGGCTTTCTCCAGGAATGCGCCTAAATGCTCCATGTCCTCTTTGGCCTCCGCGGTCTGCAAACGTTTGGCCAATTGGATTTCTTTGGCCGTGAGCGGAGTGTTGCCAGCCAGTCTATCCGCCAACCTGCCCAACCAGCTGGTAGGGGCTTTGGCCAAAATCAAAGCGCGGTCATACGAGACCTTATATTTGCCTGCGAACGAAGTTTTGGCGCGCTTGAGGCGCGTGGTTAGCTCCACACGACTCTCTTTACTTTCCTCCATGGCTTCCTGCATGTCGTTCCGCAATCTGCCTTCCACACTGGCCCGGATGCTGAGGGCCTTCTCCTCGCTGTTGGCTTCGATGCGATCCAAAATGGATGTGGATTTATTGATGGTTTTCTCCAAATCAGCCTGCTGCTTTTCGTTCCATTTGGAGGGCGGAGCAAAGCGGTACTCGTGCATGCTTTCTAGCAGACCCTTCATCTTGCCTGCCATTTCCTGCAACTCGGCATTGTGACGATCCACGATGGTGCGATTGAAATCCTTGTCCGGACCTCCGAGGATTTTATCCCGTTCCTCGAATTGTTTTTCCGCGGCTTGAGCCAAATCAATCAGTTCTTCGCGCGTCTGGTTATACACGCGCAAGGACGGGGTGGGTCCGCCGTTGGAAGTATCGGCGCTGGGAAGCCGTTCCGCTTGTGTTGAACCGGCTTCTATTTTTTTTGTCATAGGATGAAGGAAATAATTTGTTTATATATTAGCACAAAAACACCCGTCGTTGTGACGGGTGTTTTTGGATTTTGTGGATAACCTAGGCCACGATTTTGCTGAACACTTCCGGGTACGAAGCCGCGATCTGCGAGAGGACTTTGCGGTCCATGACGATTTCGCGCTTCTTGAGCGAGCCCATGAGCTTGCTGAAGCTGGTGCCGAGTTGGCGGGCTGCCGCGCCGATGCGGTTCTGTTGCAGGCCGCGGTTCACGCGCTTCTTGAGCTTGCGGCTCACGTAGGAGTTGACGCCGGCTTTGGTAGCCGCGACTTTGGCCAAAGTGATTTTAGATTTGCGGCCCCACATCATGCCCTTGGTCCTGGCCAAGATATTCTTACGGCGTTTGATGCGGTGCGTTCCGCGCTTTACACGAGGCATAAAATTGCTAGAGGGAATTACAGAGAGTAAGGAATTACGAATTACGAATTACGCTGGGAATTACGAGGTGCAGTTTTTTGGCAACCTATCTCGTAATTCGTAATTCCCGTAATTCGTATTTCTCATTAGAACCCTATCATTGATTTGACCGAGCGGGTGTAGGCCTTGGAGAGTTCCAGGTCACTGCGCTTGTTGCGCGTGGTATTGCCCGACTCGCGACCGTTGAAATGGTCTTGGCCGTTCTTGCGCTTGATGATTTTGCCGCTCTTGGTGACGCGGACGCGTTTGGAGATGGTCTTACGCGATTTCATTTTGCCTGACATATGGTTGTTTATAACGTATAAACGTCGATAACGTTTTAACGTTGAGCTCTTACCGGGGAGCCCGTTGGCGTTGTTAACGTTACTAACGTTACAAACCGTTAATTAGGATTTTCTTCCCACGATGGCCGAGACGTTGCCGCCTTGGGCTTTGGGAGGTTGTTCGATGAAAAGTTCGTAGCTTTGGCTGATTTGGTTCATGAAGTTCTGGATTTTTTCCAGCGCGATGTTGGCGTGTGCTTTTTCGCGGCCGCGGAGGATGATTTCCAGCTTCAGCTTTTGACCTTCTTCCAGGAATTTCTTGGCCTGATTCAAACGGTTCTCCAGGTCTCCGCTCGCGATTTTGACCGACAGGCGGATGCCTTTGACTTCGACTTTCTTGGCATGGGCCTTCTGTTGTTTCATTTCCTTTTCCTTCTGGTATTTGAAGGCGCCGAAGTCAAGGAATTTGCACACCGGCGGAACCTCTTTGGGGGAGACTTCGACCAGGTCGTAACCGCGCTCTTCGGCCAAACGCAAAGCTTCGGACGTTTTCATGACGCCGAGGAACTTGCCCTCCTCATCAATCAGCCTGATTTCCGGCACTTGGATGTGGCGGTTGGAATGGTATTGCACGGACTCGACCTTGTGGGTCGTGCGTCGCCGTCGGTAGTGGATGCGCATAAATGTATGGGAGTCTCATCGTCCGCAGCACAATCTGGGTTACCGGGCCCAGGCCGCGCCGTGGAAATTTGAGATGTGGTGGAGATGGGGGGAGTCGCACCCCCGTCCGGAAACGGACTCCGTATCCTTCATTCACAGACTTGGTTTGCTCTTGATACAGAACGCGCCTATGAACAAACGAGCAGCGCGTTGGGTGCCATCAGCCATGTCGCTCCGATTCGGATGGCGCAAATCGGATACCAAGCCCGATAGATGACGATCCGTCCGCACTGTCGGGCCGCGGGGCGGGGGATCGGGTAGTCGCGATTAGGCGAGTACCGGAACGGCTGAGGGCGTGCGAAGCGCGTTAGCGATCGCAGCCTTGGCCTTGTTCAAGACGTTGGCGTTTGTCTCGTTTGGTGCGGTTTAACGAGGCGTACCGGCTCGGTCTGCAGAATACGGGGAACCGAACCGTCGAAGCTCAGCATCCCCATGGGTTTTAACGTTTATAACGTATAAACGTTTGTAACGTTTTTAACGTCAAAGAGGCGTTATAAACGTTATTTACGTCATAAACCTTTTTTAAAGGTCACGGTCTAAATTCCTTCTGGCTTCGCGGTCCAGATCGCGTTGTTTGATCTTGTCCCGCTTTTCGAAGCTCTTTTTGCCTCGGGCCAGCCAAAATTCCATTTTTAACCGTTGCCCCCGAGTATATATGGAATAAGGGACCAATGTCAAGCCTTTTTCCTGCGTTTTTCCTATTAAATAACGTATTTCTTTGGCATGCATCAACAGCTGTCGGCTGCGTTGCGGGTCCACGGGGGTCTGTTTGGAGGCTTTTTTGTAGGGCGCGATATTAGCCCCTATCATACTTAGACCGCCCCGGCTGGGTATGATGTGCGAGCCTTCGAGTTTGGCTCCGCCTTCGCGCACGGATTTGACCTCCCAACCCTCCAACGCCAAACCGGCCTCGAATTTCTCCAAGCACTCGTATTCGTATCCGATTTTACGGTTAGTGGCCAAAGCGGGCATGGGGCACATCATATAGGATGATGCAGGAATGAGGAAAGGGGTACGTTATGAACATTACAAATGCGCTTAATCTTGATACAATCAATACGTATGCAAGAAAGAATGATACAGATTTCCGTGGGCACGATTCTCAAAGTCGTGGGTGTGCTGTTGGGTTTGTACTTGGCTTGGGTTATCCGCGACATCCTGGCATTGGTCTTCTTGGCCCTGTTTTTGACCGCACTCATGCAACCGGCCGCTGATGCCGGGGCTAAGGTCAAAATTCCGCGCGGCATCACCGTCTTGTTGCTGTATATTTTCGTATTCGGATTTTTAGGCTTGTTGATAGTGCTATTGGTGCCGACTTTGGTCGACGAAGCCGTCAAGATTGCTACTTTGATCGGTTCGCGTTGGGACGAGATAAACGGAGCCATGGGCTGGGTCAAAGACATGGCCGCCAAATATTCGTTGCAGAACAACGTGGCCAGCGGTTTGGCTTCTGTTCAGGGGCAGGCCGCGAACTTGATCGGTGGGGCCTTCAAAACCGTGGCCGACATTTTTGGCGGTATTGCAGCCTTCATCATCATATTGGTCATGGCATTTTATCTGGTCACGCAAGAGGGTAAGGCCACAAGTTTGGTGCGCGATTGGATTCCGGCAAAACACCACGACTTCGCTTTGCACATGTTCGACGTTTTACAGCAAAAAATCGGCCAATGGTTTGGCGGCCAGGTGCTGTTGTGCGTAATCATCGGAGCCATCTATTACGTGGGTTTGTTGCTCATAGGCATAGACAACGCGTTGGTGTTGGCTTTGTTTGGCGGCTTAACGGAATTCATCCCGTATTTGGGTCCGATATTGGGCGGCATCCCCATCCTGTTTGTGGCTTTCGCGGAATCGCCCATTAAAGGCTTTCTGGCTTTGGGGTTGTTAGTCTTGATCCAACAGGCGGAGAACCACCTCATCGTACCCAAGGTCATGCAACGCGCCTTGGGTCTGAATCCCTTGGTCAGCATCGTTTCCATGTTGATCGGAGCCAAACTTTTCGGCATCGTAGGCATGCTCTTGGCCATCCCGGTGGCAACGGCCGCCATGTTGGCGCTCAAGGAATGGCGTGCGTACGATTGGTCAAATAAATAGCCACGTGTTATGGCCGATGAGCCCCAAGCCGCCAACTCGTCACCGCCCAACGTACCTCCGACTCAAGCCCAGACACCGACCGTACCGGCGTCGGTTTCTGCTTCTCCGGACGCGGCCCCGAATCCAGCGCCGATTAATGCGTCTGCGACTCAAGCCGTGCTCCCGACTCCAAGCGTCGCGCCTCCGCCCGCACCGGCAGTGACATCCGCTCCGACCGTCGCGCCCGTACCTAAGCCGGCAAATAACGGGAATGTCATCAAGCCGCGGAATGAGAAGGGTAAGGAGGCTCTGACGTGCGGTACGGTTTTTTTGGCGTTCATTGCGGTCATTTTTTTGTTTATATCCGTGAGCAACTCGCGGACAGGTTTATTGAACGTGCCCTGGCTCGTGGCCGATTACGTGCCGGAAAAGCCTGTGCGCTACGTGGCGTATGCGCCCTTGGATTGGAACGGTTTTACCCGCTATGTGGGTCGGACCATCAATACGGAAAACACGGAACATGGCCCGCCGTTTGAAGTGACTGTTACGGAAAAGCAGATGACAGGACTACTGGCCGATTCCATGTCCGAAGGCCTGAGGGATGTGGCTACGGAAATCCAGCGTGCTCAAATCGTGGTCTTGCCGGAGAGGCTGGAGATGACGGTCCAGCTTTTGTGGGCCAATGTCATCAATTTGGATTTCAATTTTTGGTTAGTGCCCAATTTCGACGAGCGGGGGGACTTGCGTTTTGACGTTTCACAAGCCAAGCTGGGCCATGTGATTTTGCCCAGCAAGTGGCTATGGCCGATCCTGGCACAGGTCTTTACCCGCGATTTGGGTACATGGCGCCTGAAAGCCGGGGATTGGGGCATCCTTTCCATTCAAGACGTGAAATTGAACGACGGCACGATCGTTTTTGTTTTCAGTCCCAAGAATTAGATTTTTCATGACCATATTTTATCGTCCGTTGCCATTCTTGGCTGCCATCGCCATGGCCGTTGGTTTGTATCTGCAATACGTGCGTCCTCTGGACTACCCATGGTACGCGCTGCTTGGAGCCGCGACCGTACCCGCAGTGGCATTGCTCATGGCGTATAAACGCGTGCATCAAGCCGACTTGGCGGAGAAGATGCTGCCCACGTATCTGCTCATCCTGTCCGTGGTGTTTGCCGTGTTGCTGGCCGAAGGACACATTTATCGTATCGTCTTGGCCGTGGTGGGATCCTTGGCTTCGCTTTTGTCTTTGGAACTGCTTTTTTTGTATACTTTCATGCCGTCCAGATATCCGGTCAATGGCCTGTCTCGCGTCAACATAGCGTACGTGCCGCTGACCGTTTTTTTCGCGACCTCCACTTCGGTGGGCTTGATGTTTTTCCTGCATAGTTCGTCCATTCTGCACGTTTTGGGCATGTTGGCTTTGGGCGTAGCCCTGTTCCGCACCACGGGACACCCGGACGCGTCACGCGAACAGAATAACCGGTGGATGCTGGTGGGCGCGGTCACGGGATTGCATCTGGGTTTGTTGGGCGCCATGCTGCCGCTTTCCATGGAAGTGCAGGGAACGGTAGCAATGTTGGTCTTTTCAGGAATTTTGAGAATGCGCCGCTATCTTTATCAGCCGTATCCAAGCAAAGTTCAAACTTGGACCGAATTTGCCATAGCCACGATTTTATTGGTAAGCATAACCGTCTCCTCGCGTTGGTTGTAACGCGGGCAACTCCTCAAAAAACATCCCACGGAATATAATATGAAGATGAATCATCCCTACATTAAAGTCGCCGGTGCGGTTGTGGCCGTATGCGCGCTTTCTGCCCTGATAGGCGGCGTGGCCGGTTCCTTAGCTGGCGGCAATGCGGCCAAGAGTTTTTTAGATTCGCAAAAATTGGTGCAGGGCTTGCATTTGCCCAACGGGACCAGCACCCAGGCCGACAAGGAAATCGCAACACCGACAACCACGACCCAGATAAAATTGGTATCCATGTCTGACGCCCAAGGCGTGTTACGGACCGTGCCGGAAAACGTCTTGACGCGCAAAAGCCCGACCGCGGCTTTATACATCCACCGTCGCGGCACGCAGGATACGGTTTTGAAAATTTCTGACCAAGTCGCGCGCGCAGTTGCCGTCACGGCCGATGGTTGGTTCGTGACCGCGGCCACGGCTTTTGACGAGACGCATGCGGTGGACATGGTGTTGTGGTATGACCATAAAGCCTACAAAATAAACCAAGCCATCATGGATAAAGCCACGGGCGCGGTTTTCATCAAAACTGACGCCAAGGATTTGCCATCCGTGGCTTTTACGGCCGCCTCGGCCAAGCGCGCTGGTTCGTCGGTTTGGATAGAATCCGATCCGTATGAATTCATGCAAAGTTCGTTGAGCGCTTATCGTTTGGCCGACAGTTCATCCGTCGCGTCTTCCGATAAGGTGGATCGTCGTCTGGTGGCGCAAGCGGATTTAAAAACTTTCGAACGCGGATCGGCTTTGTGGGATGAGAACGGGTCGTTGCTCGGCGTGGTGGAAAAATCAGAAAACGGCCGTGCGCTCGCCATTTCGTCCTTGGCCTTGTCTGCTTCGTTGCAAGGCTTGATGTCTGACGGTCAGATAAAGCACGCGTCGCTAGGCGTGAATTCTCTTGATTTGGCATCGGTACGCTTGGCCAGCGCAGACGAGAATATGCCGATTCGCGGCTCTTGGCTCAAAGACGACAAAAAAATCGCGCCGGTTATACGCGGTGGAGCGGGGGAGAAGTCGGGTTTGAAATCCGGTGACGTGATTTTGCGCATAGACCGTGATATACTGGACGGGAGTTTGGATTTGAGCGATTTGGTCATGCAGTACAAACCTGGAGTTACAGTGACATTCCGTGTTTGGCGGCAGGGCAAAGAGCTCGACGTGCCCGTAACTTTCGGCACCCAAACCACTGGTCAAGTCTTACCGTGAACTTAAACCGAATCAGATGGCTACAACCAACATCATCTACGTCTATGCGAGGGGCTGGCGTCTGTTGCTGGTCTGTACGCTTTTAGGTTTGCTCATCGCAGTCGGAGTCTCGGCGCTCATGCCGTGGCGCTATTCCTCGACGGTGAGGCTGCTCATAACGCAAACCAACACCACGGGCATAGATCCGTACACGGCCATCAAATCCACGGAACGTATCGGACAGAACATGTCCGAGTTGGTGTATTCTTCCAGCTTCTTCAATGCGGTCATGAATCAGGGTGGACTGGACCGCGATTATTTTTCGACAGACGAAATCGACAAACGTAAGGAATGGCGGGAAGCTCTGGATATCGGCGTTCTTCCTAACACTGGCATTCTCCAAGTTGTCGCGTATCACACAGATAGAAACCAGGCGCAAACCTTGGCCGTCAACGTGGCCAATGAGCTCGCGACTCAAGCGCCCAATTATTATGGTTACTCGGTCCGCGTCCAACCTATCGACGATCCTTTGCCTTCCAGATATATCGCCAAACCGGACTTTTTACAGAACGGGGCTTTGGGCTTGGTATTTGGCTTTTTAGTGGGTTCGGCTTGGATTTTGGCTAAAATGAGAGAAATTAGATAAGGGATTGCAGTAGTCGTCCAGTTTCAAAAAAGTCGCTACATTGCGACATTTTTTATTATCCGGACCTTTAGGCCTTGATTTTTTCTCTAAGCTGAGGTTAAAAGTGAGTATGGGAAAAGGCGTTAGCTACTCTTGACATAAACCTGAATTTGTGTTAATCTCCCATATTCTTTAAGGCTCGAAAAGTGATTGCGACCTTTGAGTCGTTCCGTTGCAGGGTGGGAAGTCTTCCTCCTCTTCTCATTCGGCGCGGGACGGCTCAAGGGCCGCATGGTGCGGTTTAACGATCGCATCGGCGGTTGCTCCTTGGACATCACCACGAATATCAATATCAACGGCTGAGCAAAACAACCCAAGAGGGAAGCATGAGCAATTTTTTCGCCCGTATCTGTGCCGCAATGCTCGTTTCCGTGACGGCCGCGGTTCCTGCCAAGGCAGGTCCGGGCGCAGCTCAGGCTGCTCCCAACGTGACCAACAACCCGCCCGCGCCTCCGGCGCAGGGCAACGGTTGGCAGCCGCCGACCAGCCAGGACGAGTTCTGCAAGGCCATGGCCAAGTGCCAGCAGCCAGCAGGCAACTCTCCTGCCAAGGACGAACCCATCCGTGCCGCGCAGTACGTCTGCGAAGGACCCAAATGGGACGAGCCGCAGGAAGTGAACGGCCAGACCACCATGGTCCACAAGACCTCCGGCCCACACAACAAGGTACCCGGGCAGTTGGGTACGGTCTGCGTCTGCGACCATCCGGACTTCTATCCGGTGGCCGTGCACGGCACAGGCCGTGTGACGCAGAGCAACGACAAGCTCGTGGTCACGCAGTACACCGTGATGTGCACGCCCAAGACCTCGCACTACAAGTCCCTGTTCTCGAGCATCGAGAAGCACTTGCAGCAGCAGGAGACCAAGCAGGCGGATGACGAAGGCTTCAAAGAATTCGTCAGACGCGACTTGGAGGAGCACGGCGGTACGCTCATCGACCACGGCAAACAGCTTTCCGATCTCCAGAAGTGGAGGGAGAAGAAGGACGCGGAGGACGCCCACCGGGATTGCACGCTCTACGGCACGGGCCCCAACTGTAAGGAGAAGGGACACGAACCGCGAATCGGTGCTCTGGAAGCGCGCGGCGTGGGTCTGGCTCTGGACGGTGGCCTCTTCCTTCTGGCAACTCCGGGTGGTCGCATGGGCGGCGGGATGGTGAGCGGCATTGCTCGCTATCAACCCGGGAAGGTGGGTGTGGAAGCGGAGTTGCGCGGCTTCTTTGCGCCTGAATCCCTCACTTCCGGCACTTCGTACCGTGGCAATCATCCTTCATCCATCATGGGTGGAGGCGCCGCGGCTCATCTGACGCTCTCGCTGTTCGATGATCCCAAGACCAGAATCTTGCTCGGCTCGGGCGTCTCGGTCATGTCTCGGACCTTCAAGGGTCCGAACGACCAGGCACGCCAAGGCGTCACGATCAACATCGTGGAGCTCGGCATGGACATTCCGCTGGGCAAGGGGGTCAACCTCCGGCCCATGGTCGCTCCGACCTACGGCTGGTACGGCAAGGCCGACGGCGTGGACAAGGGCATGGGTTTCTTCGGGGCCCTCAGCGCTGGATTCTCGTGGTGAAACAACTAGGGTCGTGCATCTTCTTGATGTCACGACCCGTCTTCCCGAAACGTTGAACGATCGACGTTTCAGGAAGGCCAAAGAACTTATATGTTTTAGGCCGAGGTGACTGCAGGGGTGGATGGACATGGTGTCCGTCATGCCTCAGAGGTACGGACGGACAATCATCATCGCACCATAGAAAAACAGAGGAGTGAACGATGAAGCGTTCCAATCTTTTCGCGATCGTGTCTTTGTTCATGACGGCGTCTCTTGCGAGTCTCGCAGCCTGTAACGGCGGCGTGGACTACGGCGAGCCTGCCAATGCCCTCATGGGCGAGGCGGGAAGTTCCGGAGCGGCGGGTTCGGCAGGCAGTACGCCGACCGAATGCAGCCCCGGCAGCTCGGCATCGTGCTCGTGCGACGGCGTCTCCGGCACCAAG
>CAZRYH010000020.1:0-10402 GCA_964604275.1 uncultured Gammaproteobacteria bacterium | reverse complement strand
GGCACCAAGCGTTGCAAGGCCGACGGATCGGGCTTCGACGCCTGCGTGTGCGAGACCGAGCCCGACGCTGGCGTGTGCGTGCCCAACGAGGTCAAGACCACGGGATGCTGTGGCGATGGCAAGGGCGAGCAGACGTGCAAGGCGGATGGCAGCGGCTGGGGAGATTGCATGAACTGCGAGACTCCGGACGCTGGCGTCAAGTGCGGCCAGTACGAGGTCGGGACCGAGGTCACGACTCCGTGCTGCGCAGGCGGCAAGCCCGGCAAGCAGATCTGCTTGAATACGGGCGTCATGAGCGAGTGCTACGGGTGCGCTCCTTCGGAGTCGCACACGCACTATCGCGACAATGACGGCGACACGTTCGGCAACGGCAACGACAAGATCGTTGACCAGAACGAGCAGCCTCCGGCTGGCTACGTCAACGTCTCTGGCGACTGCGATGACGACGATAAGGACGTCATCCCCGGTTCCATCCGCTCGTGCAATTGCGCGGGTGGGGGCACGGGCACGCAGCAGTGCGTGAACGGCGCCTGGACCGAGTGCTCGGGTTGTTCCACCGCGCAGTACACGTACTACGCGGACAAGGACAACGACAACTACGTCAGCGATTCAGACCACGTGACCACGAGTTCGGCCACGCCTCCGGCTGGGTACAAGGTCAAGACCCCGAACAACGGCGGCGACTGCAAGGACGACAACGCGGCGGTTCACCCCGGCGCGACCGAGCAGTGCAACGGCGTGGACGACAACTGCGACGGCCAGATCGACGAAGGTTGCCAGGACGGCGGCGAGACCATGGACACGGTCACCATCGACTTCTCCGATACCACGGATTGGTCGGTGCCCGTGATCAAGGGCCGCTGGAATGGACGACCCGAAGTCACGGTCAACGGCGGGCTCACGGATTGGTACGCCTTCACGGGCTGCACCACCTCCGGAAGCCATGCGGTGAGCTGCACCTTCACGGTGCCCCACATCGCCATCAACAGCCTGGTCTTCCAGGTCAGCCTGGGCTCCAACCGCTACTGGGGCGACGCGAGCGGCAATTCGCCGGCTCCGTGTCGCACGCCTTCCGAAATGGCAGGCGTTTACCAGTCCAGTGTGACGCTCATCGGAACTGCGACCCTCAAGGTCAACGGCACCCTGCAGCCGTTCCACATGTGCGCCAACGGCACGCCCAAGTTGAGCACCTGCAGCGGTTGCTGCTCGGCTTCTGGGTCCATGCCGTACTACAACGGCGTGAACGGAACCTGCGAATAGCTCCTCCCTGCCGGTCTGATCGCCTCCCAATCATGACCGGTAACTCTCACGGGACCCTGTAATCCACTCGGATACAGGGTCCTTTTAATTAAGCCAAAAAATCTTGGTGAATTGGGTTTGTTTCCCGCAGGGGTCAGAGCCTTGACAAAGAGCCATTTTTTTGCGTAAATGGGCCTAATTGCCTACGGATAGATTGGCGCAAGGTTCGCTTCACAATCGAAGAGGGACAGCAAAATGAAAACTGGTTCGATTTTCGCGACAGTTTTTGCCTTTTCTATGTTCGTAACGGGTGTGGCCAAGGCCGGTCCCGCGGCCAACGACGCGCCTCCCGCAGATCCGAGTTTGGGCACGTGCCTGGCCGCGTGTGCGGCCAAGATTCATGTCTGCGTTCGCGACATGGAGTACCGCATCGACCAGTTGTGCAGGGGAGTCCCGGAGTGCGAAAACCTGGGAGAGAGCGCGGTCAACGCTGGCAGTGCCATGTGCAAAGCCTGCGCGGACAACAGCCAACCCAACATGTGTCCGGCTCCGGCGCAGAACAACGACCAAGGGAGTGGCGGCAAAAAGCCTCAGGCTAAAAAGTCGGGTGCAAGTCCGGCACCGCCCAACACATGCGCGGCGCGCGGCGGCATCATGGTCATGCGTATGGATTTCAACACCGGACGCGCCAGCAGCGTGTGCTTCACGCTCAAGGGCGCGCACGAGGAAATCGAGGCGCTCAAAACCTGGGCCGTCGTCACCTCGTCGCAGATTGCTGAATTGCGGGCCGGCAATAAACCCGTCCCCCAGCAGACGCAAACCAACGTGCAGAACGGCAGCGTGGAGCTCGGGCAATTACAGCAGGGTTTGGCCGGACATCCGGACCAGGCCCAGGAAGTGCAGCCTGTGCAGGCCATGTTCCGGCAGCTCGACTCAGGCATACGTGACCTCAACCTGCGCACCAGCAATCTGGAAGACGACATGGTCGAGGTCAAGGCCGACGTGAACGAGCTCAAGCGGAGGCCGGTCAACCCGCCCCCTCCGCCACCGGCTCCGCCCGCAGACAAGGATAACTTCGCCTTGTCGCTCGCGGCATACTGGCGTGCAGACGTGTACAAGCAGTACGGCGAGTTCCAGCAAGCTCCGGGTCTGGAAGCCGCGCTGGGCTGGCGGTTGGGAGAGGCCAACATCCTCGGCAGACACAACGTGTACGTGCAGCTTATGGCTGGCGGTGGGCAACCTGGCGCCAGCGACTACAACGGCCAAGCCATGTACGAGTGGCACGTGGGCGCGGGCATGCTGCACAGCGGCAATCGCTGGGGGCTGGGTTACGGCCTGGAATTCCTGCAGCGCCGCACCACGAGCCATCACGACGTGCGCAGCGCGTTCTTGGGAGGATATGTCGAACCCCGTCTCTACATCGTTGGCCGGCTCTATTTGTCGGTCAGGGTGGGGATGGGCGGTCGGCAAGCCCAAGGCCGCATCACGGACAAAATCACGGACAAGTTCGACATGAACATTCAGCCCAGTCTGGGCTACCAAGTATTCTCTTGGTAAGACGGTCCCTCGCGACCGTCTTTTTTCTTTTGTTTTGCAATGTAAAATCCGGGAATCCGTTGATTCGGTTATTAGGTAGAGCACAAAATCTTGTGTCTCTACTTTGATGTTTTCAATAAACAATAATCCGGTGGAGACGCCACCCGATGGCTTCTCTATGCTCTGACGTTTCGCCGTATAATGCGCGATTTCCTCTGAAGGGGTTTTGTGCGCTATAATGCGGTTATGCCATCCCCAATGGGACAGGGCCTGGTCGGCCACGGCCACGTGGTGCGGCTTTTGGAAAGTTGGGCGCAAGCCCCAGGTTTTTCGTATGTTTTTTCCGGTCCCGCACATGTGGGTAAGAAGACGCTAGCGGAACGGTTTGTACGCGCGCTAGCCCAATGTCCCGCTGAACAGGATTTGGCCATACATCCGGACGTGGTGACGTTTGAGGTTCAAGAGGGGAAAAAGGAGATTTCGGTCAAAAGCGTGCGCGAGAACCGGGCGCGCTTGTATCAGAGTCCGCAATCAGCGCCGCGCATGGTGGCTTTTATCCCACGCATGGACAGGCTGAACGAGGAGGGTTTCAACGCTTTGCTCAAAGTCATGGAAGAACCGCCCGCGCATGCTGTTTTCGTGTCCGTGGCGGAAAACGCGGCCCGTATTCCGGCAACCATCATGAGCCGTTCTGTCCATGTGCGGTTGGGTTTGGTTCCTCAGGATCAAATCGCCCAAGCCTTGGTCTCTCTGGGTCTAACGGAAAAACAAGCTGAGCAAAAAGCTATGGCTGCTCGGGGGCGTCCGGGAGTGGCTTTGGGAGAGGATGATCCATTGGGCGCGTATCGTGACTTGGCAAAACGTTTCGTGTCCGGACCAACAGTGGGTCAGCGATTCAAAGCCGTGGACGGTTTGCGTCAAATCTGCGAAGCGGACGAAGACGCGGCCGCGGCTTGGCGCGACGCTTTGCAAACGTGCACCGAAGAAATCAGGGTCGCGTTCTTGAGTTCGCCACGTAACGCTCTGGTGTTGGGCCAGGGTATCGCGGACGCTTGGGCCGCCATCGGAGGTTCCGTTGGTCCGAGGTTGTTGCTGGAAGCCGCCGCTGTCCAGACCGCCCGAGGGGTAGTCAACATGCCGACAATCTATCCAAAAACCTTTCCACTTACACTTCGCATATGAACATAAATAAAACCATCGCGTTAAAAGCCGGGGCTGTCGGCGCAGTGCTGGCCCTCTTTGGCGCAGGTTGTTTTACGACAACCGCCAAAACCACAACCAGCCCGGATTTGGGCATCTGGAAAACTTCGGACAGGGGACAGACGTGGGTCTTGAAGAAGGCTCTGGTCGACGGTCCCAAGGTCACGGCCGCCATGGCCACGGTCTCTGTCCAATCCATGAACGCTGATCCGCAGGACCGTTCCGCGATTTACGTGGGCACTGTCGAAAACGGTTTAATCTACACCTTAAACGGCGGCGACTCATGGCAATTGATGGACACTTTGGAGGCGGCAAACATCACGGACGTGGCTGTGGATCCCAAGAACAAATGCACGGTCTACGCCTTGAGCCAGAACAAGATTTTTAAGACTAAAACTTGCGGCCGCGATTGGGGAGTGGCGTTTTTCGATCCACGCACTGACAAGGTTTTTACCGAAATAACCATCGATTGGTTCAACCCGACTTTGATTTACGCGGGTAACACGGACGGAGACATCTTCAAATCCTCGGACGAGGGTGTTTCATGGCAGGCGGTCAAGCGCACTAACGCGGCCATCACTTCCATGGTCATCAGCCCTCAGGATTCGCGCCTGATTTACGTGGGCACCAATGGTGACGGCATCTGGAAGAGTTTGGATAGCGGCGTGACTTGGGTGCAAATCAGAAAAGAATTCGGTGACATCGGAGATGCGCGTTTGGTTATCAACGTAGTGCCCGATCCGGTCAACGCCAATCGCCTGTATTTGGTTTACAAGGCTGGCATCGCACGCACGGATGATCAAGGCAACACTTGGACCAACCTCAACCTGATCACGGACATCGGCCAAAATCCGATTACGGATTTGTCTATCGACCCCAACAATCCGGACAAGCTGGTGTATACCGGCCCCACGGCTTTGGTGTTTTCCGCGGACGGAGGCAAAACCTGGGAAGCCAAAAAATTGCCCACCACCAATTACGGCAACGTGCTGATGACTGACGCCAAAGACGGCAACGTGATTTATCTGGGCGTAATCTCCAGCAAGAAAAAGAGGTAATCCGAATTCAAGAATCGCGGCCCTGGCAGTCGGGCCGCGATTTTAATTTGGGCCAAATTGACTTTTGGTCAAAAAAACGGCATACTGTCCCTACATTTTATATGTCGAATTACATAAAAGAGGCAGAAGAACAATTCAATTTGGCCTTGGAGCACTTGGCCAAAGATTTGAAGAATCTGCGCACCAACCGTGCCAATGCTTCGCTCGTGGAAGACATCCGCGTGCAGGCTTATGGTTCGAGCATGGAACTCAAGAGCACGGCTTCCATCACCACGCCGGATGCTCGCACAATTCAAATCGAGCCTTGGGACAAGGGTTTGGTCAAGGAAATCGAAAAGGCGCTCATGGGTTCTGGTTTGGGTATAACCCCGAAAATCGCTGGTACGGTCATCCATCTTAACCTGCCTCCCATGACAGAAGAGAACCGCAAGGAACTGGTCAAAGTCATCGGACAAAAGGCCGAGCATGCGCGCATCGGAGTGCGGACCGCGCGTGAAGCCGTACGTGAGCAAATCATGAAAGACGAAAAAGCCAAAGCCATCAGTGAGGACGAACGGTTCAGCATGTTGGAGCTTTTGGATAAATCCGTGGGTTTGGCCAACGAGAAAATCGAAAAGATCGCCAAAGAAAAAGAACAGGACGTCATGTCCATTTAAAAGGTTGATTTGAAAAATCAGGTTCGTGTCACGGCCCGGCGGGTTGCTTTAGGCACGAAATCAAACACATTCAATTGAACACGCCTATGCTCGAAAATCTGATGGATAAAGTGGTCTCGTTGTGCAAGCGTCGCGGTTTTGTTTTTCCGGGTTCAGAGATCTACGGTGGATTCGCCAATTCCTACACCTACGGGCCATATGGCGTGACGCTCAAAAATAACATCAAGAGCTTGTGGTGGAAGACTTTCGTTCAAGATCGTGACGACATGGTGGGTATGGATGGCCCCATTATCCTGCACCCCAAATTATGGGAAGCTTCAGGCCACGCCACTGGGTTCAATGACGCGTTGGTGGATTGTAAGTATTGCAAAAAACGTTTCCGCGCGGACCACTTGGTGGAAGGCGCGACCGGCAAGGATTTGGAGGGCAGGTTGGACGAGATGAAGAAAGTTTTGGACGAGGAGGTGGCGTGCCCCAATTGCGGCAAAAAGAGTTGGACCGACGTGCGCAACTTCAACATGATGTTCAAGACTCAATTGAACACCACGGATGGCGCGGCCGAAGACGTGGCGTATTTGCGTCCGGAAACCGCAGGCGCGATTTTTATCGAGTTCAAAAACGTGGTGGACTCTTCGCGCGTCAAAATTCCGTTCGGAATCGGTCAAATCGGCAAGGCTTTCCGCAACGAAATCGTGGCTGGCAATTTTATTTTCAGGTTGCGCGAATTCGAGCAGATGGAAATCGAATATTTCATAAAACCGGATGCGGACTGGGAATCGATTTTTGAGGATTGGCTTGCCAAACAGGAAGAATTCGCCTTGGCATTGGGCGCTAAAAAGCAGGATTTACGTCGTTACGAGCATCCCAAAGAAAAGTTGTCTTTCTATTCCAAAAAGACCGTGGACATCGAATACAATTTCCCGTTTGGCGGCTTTAAGGAACTCTTCGGTTTGGCCAACCGCACGGACTATGATTTGAGCAACCATGCCAAATTCTCGGGTCAGGATTTGAGTTACTTCGACCCGACCACCAACGAGCGTTTCGTACCCCATGTCATCGAGCCCACTTTCGGTTTGGATCGCTGCATTTTGACCGCGCTCTTGGCCGCTTATTCCGAGGAGGCGTTGGAAGGCGAGGAAACGCGCGTGGTCATGAAATTCCCTAAAAAATTGGCGCCCGTCAAAGTCGCGATTTTCCCTTTGCTAAAGAACAAGCCGGACTTGGTGGCCAAGGCGCAAGAAGTCCATTCACTGCTACGTAAGACGTTCGTGACTGAGTTCGACGACAACGGCAACGTAGGCAAGCGCTACCGCCGCCAAGACGAAATCGGTACGCCGTATTGCGTGACTGTGGATTTTGACACGCTGGAGAACGGCACGGTCACTGTCCGCGACCGCGATACCATGAAACAAGATCGCGTGGCCATAACTGAGCTGACCGATTGGCTGTCCCGCGGTTTGGAAAGTTGAGCGTTTCTTCTCGGTCAACCCTAAACATAAAGATTATGGACCATGTAAAAAAGGTTAGGTTGAAGAACGGCATGGATTTGCTTTTGGTCCCGCAGACCGGAGCCGATTCCATGACGCTTTTGGTTTTGGTTAAAGTCGGTTCCAGATACGAGGTTCAAAAGCTCACAGGCGCGTCCCACGTGATCGAGCACATGATGTTCAAAGGCACGGAAAAGCGTCCCAATACTCAAGCCATCTCGCAGGAGTTGGATAGGTACGGTGCCGAGTATAACGCCTACACGGGCAAGGACATGACCGGCTACTACATCAAGATGGACGCGGCGCATACTGACACGGCCATCGACCTGCTGTACGACATGCTGTTCCATTCCAAATTTGATGCTCAAGAATTGGATCGCGAGCGTGCGGTCATCGTCGAAGAGATCAAGATGTACGAGGACAATCCGCGCGACCACATCGCGGATTTGTTGGAAGAGAAGATGTATCAAGGCTCGACCTTGGGTTGGAATATCGCGGGTACGCGCAAAAGCGTGATGAAGATGCGTCGCTCCGATCTTTTGGATTATCGTGATTCGTATTACATCCCTCAGCGCTTAACCTTGGTGCTTGCCGGAAAAATCCTGCCCGGGGCTGAGAAGAAATTCGCCGAAACGTTCGGTCGAGTGCCCGTACCCAAGAAACGCCAAGACGAACCGTTCGCGTGTTTTAAGGATCCACGAAAACTCAAAAATCCAGTGGCCTATCTGGAAAAGAATACGGAGCAGGTCCAGCTGACTCTGGGATTCTACGGTCTGCCATATGGCCACGAAGACAGGCAGGCGGCCAAACTCATGGCTTTGATTTTGGGCGGCACCATGTCTTCCCGCTTGTTCATCGAAATCCGCGAACGACGCGGGCTGTGCTATGCCATACGCGCCTCCCACGATAGTTTGGAGGATACGGGCGCGTTTACCGTGGCCGCGGGTTTGGACAAAGCGCGTTTCCCGGAGGCTATAAAGGCCATCTACGGCGAATTGAACCGGGTAATACAGGAATCTGTGGAAAAAGACGAATTGGCACGCGCCAAAGAGCATATTCAGG
This sequence comes from uncultured Gammaproteobacteria bacterium, assembly GCA_964604275.1. Classification (GTDB taxonomy): domain Bacteria; phylum Patescibacteriota; class Patescibacteriia; order 2-12-FULL-60-25; family 2-12-FULL-60-25; genus MWCR01. The sequence continues at coordinate 2,164 of CAZRYH010000020.1, read as the reverse complement.
GTCGGATGAGCCTATCTTTTGAAGATTCGGCCTCCCGAGCTGAGTGGTATGGACGGCAATGGGTGTTTGAGCGTAAACTTGAGTCCCCGGAAAAACGCCTAGCAGCTATCCGGAAGGTTACGACCGAAGATGTCCAGCGCGCAGCACGTACGTTGCTCAATCCTGAGCGTATGGCCATAGCCGCAATCGGACCGTTGGGAAAGGTTACTAATTTCAAAAAAATGATAAATTGGAAGAAATAATCAGTTATGCGCACCCTTATCGTCGCCAATTGGAAAATGCATTATGGCCCGGTCAAAGCCGGCGCCTGGATCCGAGCTTTCCGCCGGGAACGCTTGCCCAAGGATGTGGATATCGCCGTGGCCGTGCCGCACGTGTCTTTGGCTGCAGCCCGCGCCTCTTTGGGTCGCGCCTCCATCCCAGCGTTAGCCGCACAAGACGTTTTTTGGGCTGAAGACGGAGCTTTTACGGGCGGGACCTCGCCTTCGATGCTGACCGAATTTGGCGTGCAGTATTGTTTGGTCGGCCACAGCGAACGCCGGTTGCACCTGGGCGAGACGGACGAAATGGTGGCGAAAAAGGCCGCAGCCCTGCAAAAGGCCGGGATAGTGCCCATCATTTGCGTAGGAGAGACCGAAGCCCAAAACAAGAAAGGGGAGACCAATAAGGTATTGCGCCAACAAACTACGGCCGCCATGGCCCATCTGACGGATGGCGGAAAGGTTTCGTTCGCTTTTGCCTATGAACCAGTTTGGGCCATCGGCTCGGGTAAACCCTGCCCGGCATTGCGTGCTAAAGAGGCTCATGAGGTGATTCGTGGAGCCGTGGGTAAAAAATTCGGTGCCGAGCACGCCCAAGAGACCATCATCCTATACGGAGGTTCTGTGGATGCGCGTAACGTCGCTGAATACGTGACCACGACTGGGGTCAATGGCGCTTTGGTGGGAGGGGCTTCATTGGATCCGCGCGTTTTTGGCTTGCTATGCCGCGCGGCCATGCCTAACTGACATGTTGGCGATTTTCACTTGGGTCGCATTCGGATTGGCCGCGTTATGTGTGGGCGTGGTTTTTTATATTCTGTTCAGACATGCGGCAGAAATCCGTCTTCTGAATCCGGATTCCATCCGCGAAGAGCAGGAACGTCAAAAACGAGACGACCTGGTGCGACAACGTTTCAACCGTTTGCAGTCCGTTAAAACCGCGCCCCTCAAAGCCGTATATCAACGCGCGGTCTATAACGGCAAGACGACTTTCCATCGCGGTTATCTCAAACTCGTGCATTTGAGCCGCTTTTACGAACAAGCCAAACGCCCGTTCGCCAAGGTCGCGCCCAGCGCAGCGGAACGCGTCAAAGCCTTGTTGGACGAAGCGCGTAGTTTAGCGCGCGATTTAAAGTGGGCGGACGCGGAAAAGAGATATCTGGAAGTTCTGCTCATGGATAATCGCAACGCGGATGCCTACAAAGGCATGGGTTACATCTATCTGAAACAAAAAATGTATCCCCAGGCCAAAGAGACTTACGAATATCTGATCAAGACACGTCAGGGTGACGACACGTGCTACGCGGCCATGGCGGATATCTGCGAGGCCGATGGGGACGATGCGGCAGCTGAGGATTGGCGCCTCAAAGCCGTTGAGGAACGGCCGCGTTTGGCCAACCGGCACGCTGAGCTGGCTAAATTTTACGTGGACCACAAAAACTACTCCAAGGCTTGGCCTTCTGCCAAGCGGGCCACGGATTTGGAACAGAAGTCAGCCAAATACCAGGAGCTGGCTTTGGAGTGTTTGGTGGAGATTGGGGATTACTCCGAGGCCAAGCGCAGATACGATAAATTGCGCTTATTATCGGAAGATCAGCAGCGTTTACTGCGTTTCAAGGAGCGTATTGATAAAATTAAACCCATCGTGTAGACTGCTGGCACATTCTTTTATTTTTGCCGTTGTAGCTCAGCTGGTAGAGCATCTCCATGGTAAGGAGAAGGTCACCGGTTCAATCCCGGTCAACGGCTCCACGGGCAGATACCGAAGCGGTCAAACGGGACAGACTGTAAATCTGTTGGCCTTGCGCCTTCCCAGGTTCGAATCCTGGTCTGCCCACCATCAACGAAAAACCGACATCCGTCGGTTTTTCGTAATCACCAAATTCGAATGACCAAACACCAAA
>CAZRYH010000019.1:0-31672 GCA_964604275.1 uncultured Gammaproteobacteria bacterium | reverse complement strand
GACGTCACTCTGACTCTCGGGAACGGTTATAAATTGCCACAGGGTTGTGTTTCAGGAAAAATTCCCATGTTTGATGGAACGTTGTGGCAATGTTCTGATGTTGCTAATGACACGAGATATATCTTAAAGAATCAAAATGATTCAACAAGCGGGACTATCACTATAAATTCCGCGGGTACATACGGCTTAGATAGTACGGGACAAACTGGCGTGATAGGGAGAGCCAGCAATGTAAATAATTATGGTGTTTATGGCCAAGGCGGTTCATCAGGATCAGGTGTATATGGTTATTCGTCAGGGAATATCGGTGTTTATGGTAATGGCGGAAACTATGGCGTTTATGGATATTCTGGATATATGGGTGTTTACGCAAATGCTGGAACTTTTGGTGTTTATGCTAGTGCTCCGATAGCAGGAACTTTTTATGGTAATAGCGGATACTATAGCCAGTTGGGCACTGCTGGTAACAGCATTTATGCTTATGGCCCAGCGAATTTCACGGGCGGAAACGTTACCATATCAAATAGTTTGTGTTTGGGGGGCATCTGTAACTCATCTTGGCCGTCTGGAGTAACAGGTGCAACTACAAATCAAGGTTTGGTGATGAGCGGAACTACATTGGGATTGAAAAATACATGCTCAGCAGGTCAAACGCTTAAATACAATGGTACCACTTGGGAATGTGCAGGTGATTTAAATTCAGGCGGTACGGTGACAGCGGTGAATGCAGGTACTGGAATCGCTTCTACGGGTGGGACAACGCCAACCATAAGCGTGAGCACGAGCTACCAATTGCCACAAAGTTGTTTGCCCTATCAGATACCGGTTTCCGATGGAGCGGGTAATTGGTCCTGCACCACCTTGGGCGCTGGTACGGGTTTGAATAGAGGCGGAACGTCGTACAGTATTGCACCAGCCTATCAACTGCCCCAAACTTGTTCTAATGGTCAATTGACAAATTACGATTTCGCAACAGGTAAATGGATTTGTACTTCGGATATAAACCTTACAACGAATCGATATGGAGTTGGCGGCACAAATTACTCCATGTCACCATGCACGTTTGAAAACACCACATTTAATGCCGGGGTGACGAGTCGTATTGGTTGTATCAATAATCCTGGTTACTTTATGGCTGGAGTTGAATATAGCAATATTTCGCCTTTTAGGGTGGTAGGAATTTGGTGTTGTCCATTATAGGGCAAACAAATCCCGCCAAAAGCGGGATTTTGATTTTTAGACACCCGTATTGTAGTCTTTTAATGGAATGCCTTAAAATCAATCGTTAAATCGGCCTCTCCCAAATAGGAGGGGTAATAATATGCTGAAAATCTGGAATTCCTATACGCGCACTCGCGAAGCCTTTGGCTCCATAGATCCTAAAGAAGTTAGGATGTATTCGTGCGGACCCACGGTTTATCAGCGTGCCCATATCGGTAATTTGCGGGCTTATGTTATCTGGGACGTGCTTAAAAACGCATTGGAAGCCAACGGCTATAAAGTCACGCACTGCATGAACATCACGGACGTCGGCCATCTGGTGGGGGACGGTGATGAAGGCGAAGACAAGCTCCAATCATCCGCGGCCAAAGAAGGACGAACGGCCTGGGACATCGCCAAAGATTATGAGGAGTTATTTAAGCAGGACGCCTCTGCTATGGGCATCCGCTTGCCGGAGGCGCCGTTATTGTGTCGCGCTACCGATCATATTCCGGAACAAATCAAACTGATTCAGATTCTAGAAGAGAAAGGATATACCTACGTTACTAGCGACGGTGTTTATTACGATACGTCCAAATTTCCTGATTACGGACGCTTGTCCGGCCAACCCTTGGAAGAGAAAATGGAAGGCGCGCGCGTCCAAGCCTCATCCGAAAAACGCAATCCCACAGACTTCGCCCTCTGGAAATTCAGCTACCCCAAGGGCGTAACTCGCGAACAATTCCTGTCCTCCAGGGACGCGGGACATGCGACGAGCGACGAGTTCCCAAAGCGCCACATGGAATGGGAAAGCCCGTGGGGCCTTGGATTCCCTGGGTGGCACGTAGAATGTTCTGCCATGAGCCGAAAATATCTTGGACAGCCCTTCGATATACATACCGGAGGTGTAGACCATTTGCCCGTGCACCATGAAAATGAAATCGCCCAAAGCGTGGCGGCTTATGCCGTGCCGTTGGCCAATTTTTGGGTCCATAATGAATTCATTACCGTGGACGGTCAAAGGATGGGCAAGTCTTTGGGAAACGCCTATACGTTAAAAGACATTACGGAACACGGCATTGAACCCTTGAGTTTGCGTTACTTTTATCTAGGCGCCCAATACAGGTCTAAATTGAACTTTACTTGGGACGCATTACAGGCCGCACAAAATGCGCTCAATAAATTGCGGGAAATCGTACGCGAGTGGGAACCGGCCACGGATAATACGCCGGATGCTGAGTGGCATGCCAAATTCATGTCAGAAGTGGACGACGATCTGAATACGCCAGGAGCCTTGGCCGTGGTTTGGGAGTTGGTCAAATCCGATTTGGATTCGGGTAAAAAAGCCGCCGTTCTCTTGGTTTGGAATAAAATTTTGGGTTTGGATCTTGATAAATATATCGCCTCGCCAATAGAAATCCCAGAACAGGTAAAACAACTCGCACAGAAACGTTGGGAGGCCAAAGCCAAACAGGATTGGGGCGATGCGGACCGTTTACGTAACGAATTGGATAGCATGGGTTGGCGCATGGAAGACGGCCCAGAGGGCTTCAAACTCAAGGTAAAAACCTAGTTCAAAAAACCCCGAAAGGGGTTTTTGCTTTGTCGAGTTTATAACCAGTCGCGTTTTTTGAAGTACCAGAGCATGATGCAAGCCAAAGAAAGGAGTATGCTGAGCAGTATCCAAAAGCCGTAAAGATTCTCGCTTAGGGGCATGCCGTGCAAACGCGTGGCGAAAAGCGTGGCTATCAAAGTCAGTGGGAACGTCAGAACTGACATGATGGTGAGAGTCTTCATCACGTCGTTAGTTTGATAGTCCAAAAGCGAAACGTTTGTCTCGTGCAAAGCATTAATTGTGTCTTTTTGAAGCTCAAGTGCGTCCCAAATGTCTTTAGTCGTATTGATGAGCTTGTCAAAATAGTCTTCCAAAGTGCCAACTCCAGGAAAACGCTGATGGGATTGCTCGATGAGTTTGCGCATCACGGTTTTATGTCCCTGCATGGCCTTGCGAACGTTGACGATGTTAGTTTTGACGCGCAGAAGTTCTTTAATCAGGTCGCGTTTGAATTTTCCGAAGAGTCGAGTCTCGATATCTTCCACATCAGCTGACATGTGGCGTAGCATGGGTAAAATCGAAAGCGTCATTTCGTCCAAAACTTGGTACAAGAGCTGGGGAATATCCGCGGCCAGGCAGGTGGGGGAAGCTTTATCGTCTTTCGCGAAACTGGAAAAAGATTTCTGGAGAGTATCCAAACCGTCGGCATCCACGGTGACTAAAAAATTACTCCCGATAAAAAAATCCAATTCCGCGGTATGAATGATCTTGCTGGTACGATCGAAAACCGGGTACTGCAAAATCATGAATAGATAATCATCGCGGACTGAAAGTTTGTGCGATTGTAGAGGTGGAGCCGCGTCTTGCAGGTCTATAGGATGAAAATCAAATTTACGCCTAAGATCATTAAGCGTTTTACGATCGTTCTTCCTAACCATTACCCATTCAATCTGGCCTCTTTTAGCAGTCTGGATGGCCGGACCCCCTCCGTTAGGCATAAAATCTTGACGTTGATGTACCGTGTACTTAGTACCATGTACCTTAAACAAGTATATCACGTTCTTTGGCTAAATATGCTATAATTGTATCCACACAATACCTGTTTTATGGCCAGTCCCTTGCCTGCCAATTCCATTCAACTAGAAGCCGAGGCGCTAAAAAAATTCGCCGAAACACCTCCATTGCAACCTGTTGCTCCGCATCAGGAAGTTTTGTCTGACCAAGCGGATAAGGAGGCTTTAAGGCAGTACACAAAAGAGCAGTCGAGCGAGGGTGCTAAAACAAATATTTTAGTGCCTAAAGAAGCAGTTTCCACAGGCCCCATGCCTACGGAAACCGAAGTGAAAGCCACGGCTAAGGACAAGGTCACGATTGAGGTAGAGAAACTGCTTGAAAAAAATTTGGGCAGCACGTTCGCTTTGTTGCCGGATAATGTCAAACCTTTCTTTAAGACCCATGGCGAAAAGATTGCACAGACCGTGGTTGGAATGATCAATAATAAGTCTTTCGATGGAGGAGTGGTCATGGAGATGGTGGAGGATTGGCTAAAACTCATTCCAAAATCCAACTCCTTCTATCTCGAACAAGAAGCCAAACTCAAAACAGACAGCCTGGTCAAATACGCCGAAGCCGTTTTAAAAGAATAAAACTATTCCGTAAACATGCTCCTTTTCGCCATGCAAGTCGAACTCACGGAAAACGCGGCACAACCGCTGAATTTGGATTTCGGCGCCTTGCTCATGAGGCCCGAGGTTTTGATTGGCTTGGCCATCGGTTTTTTTGCCATCATCCTCATCGCGATTATTGCTAACATCCGGCGCCGCCTGCACCTCAAGGTCAAACTGCAAAAAACATTTGAGCAGGTCACGTTGAAAATTCGTGTACCTAAAGAGGTCAAGCAAGAGGATGTGGAGCATGCCAAGAGTTTGCAGCAAATGCAGGAACTTATCGGTTTTACGGAAACAATCTTTCAGACCTTGGGCAATTTGCGCGGGCAGAGGGGATTCAAGGCTTGGTGGTACGGACGCGACGACCTTTTCACTTTGGAGATGGTATCGATCAAAAATTTGATAATGTTTTACGTCACGTGTCCCAAAAGACAACGTGAATTCATAGAATCTCAAATCCAAGCCCAGTATCCGCATGCGCAAATCGAGGATGTGGGTGATCACAACATTTTTGGCGCCCAGAGCCAGATACTGTGTTCGTATCTTACCTTAAAACGACCGCATTACTTTCCGATCAAAACGTACAAGAAGATGGAGACCGATCCCATGAATGCCATCACCAATGCGTTGTCCAAGGTGGCGGAAAAGGACGGAGCGGCCATCCAATTAGTCATGCGATCAGCCTATGCCAAATGGCGTCGTGAGGGCATCCGCATCGCTCGAGCCATGCAACAGGGCAAAAAGTATTCTGAAGTTTCAGGCAGCCAAACGTGGCGCACGGTAAAAGAAACGATGGCGTTTTTGCGCGGACCCAAAGAAAAGGATGCCAATAAGGAAGCATATCGACTGACGCCCATGGAGGAGGAGATGGTCAAGGGCTTTGAAGAAAAATCAACCAAATTGGGTTTGGACGTCAACGTCAGGGTGGTTACGTCTTCCGATCAGTACATGACCGCCAAACGGTATTTGGACGATATTTTAAATGTTTTCGGCCAATACAGCATCGCGGAATTCGGAAATTCTTTTTCCGTGGCCACGCCGAAAAATCAAAATCAGGCCATTTCGTTCTTCATACATCGCCACTTCGATCCACGTTATGGCATGGTCCTTAACAGCGAAGAGTTGGCCTCCATTTACCATTTGCCTTTAGCATCCACGGAAACGCCTAAAATCGATTGGTTGCTGTCGCGCAAAGCCCTGCCCCCATCCAATTTACCGAACGAAGGCATAATTTTGGGTCTTTCCGAATATCGCGGACATACTTACCAAATTCGCATGAAAGATGCGGATCGCCGCCGCCACATGTACATCATCGGTAAATCCGGCGGTGGTAAATCAGTATTGCAAAAGTCGCTCATCAAGCAGGACATCGCCAACGGCAAAGGCGTGTGCGTCATCGACCCACATGGCGATTTGGCCGAAGAATGTCTGGAATTCGTGCCCAAGGAGCGCGCCGAAGACGTGATTTTTTTCAACCCAGCGGACTACGAACGCCCGATTGGTCTGAACATGTTGGAGTACGATCCGCAATTCCCGTATCAGAAGACGTTCGCGACCGAAGAAATGCTGAAAATCTTCGATCAATTGTACGATCTCAAATCCACGGGCGGTCCCATGTTTGAACAATACATGCGCAACGCCATGGGTTTGATCATGGACCATCCGGAATCCGGGTCTACGCTGTTGGATGTGCCGCGCGTTTTGGCTGACGAAAACTTCCGCAACTTCAAATTGAGCAAATGCAAAACCCAAACAGTAAGGGATTTCTGGCAGAAGGAAGCTCAGAAGGCCGGTGGCGAGGCATCTTTGGCTAACATGGTGCCTTACATCACGTCCAAACTGACGCCGTTCGTGGCCAATGACTTTTTAAGGCCGGTCATCGCCCAGCAAAAGAGCGCTTTCAATTTCCGTCAGGTCATGGATGAGGGCAAACTACTTTTCTGTGGTCTCAACAAGGGCAAACTCGGTGACATCTCCGCCTACCTCATAGGCATGATCGTAATCGGTAAAATCTTGATGGCCGCATTGTCGCGTGGCGACATGGACCCATCCAAGCGCAAGGACTTTTACCTGTACGTCGATGAGTTTCAGAACTTTTTGACGGATTCAATCACCGCCATCTTGTCCGAAGCACGCAAATACGGCCTCAACCTCATCATCGCGCACCAATTTATTGGCCAATTGACGCGCAAAGGAGGGGATACGCAAATCAGGGATGCGATTTTCGGCAACGTGGGTACCATGATTTCTTTCCGTATCGGCGCGGACGACGCGGAGTTTCTGGAAAAGGAATACGCGCCCGTGTTTTCCAAGTACGATTTGATCAACACAGAGGCTTTTACGGTCAACATCAAAATGCTGATAGACAATACGGCTTCAAAACCGTTCAATATGATGCCGGTTATGCCGCCACCGGGCAACAAGGAATTGGCCAACATGATAAAAGAGCTGTCGCGCTACAAATACGGCAGAAAACGCGAGCTCGTTGAGGCCGAAATTCTCGAACGTGGCACAGCCATTGAGCGAGAAATGGCAGAAATGGACACCGGAAGCTCGGGTGATAAAGGATTTGACTTTTAGTAACTGCCGCGTAAACTAAAGGTGTGATAAAATAAGGATGTGGATAAGACCACAAGCGCGATACAAAAAGCGCTGAATCCAAAACACAAATATGCCCACCGCTAAGCCAAAAAACACAGACGAACAAGAGTTGGACCAGTTCTCAGAAGAACAAGAATTGGTTCTGCCAACCAACTCCAAAGAGGCCGTTTCTGACGAAGAACGGGAATTTTTAAACTCATTTGAGACCAAGATTGCATTGGCTCAAAAGATGATCACCAACCTCAAAAACGAGTTGATGAATCTGGAAAGACTATTGGTTAGCGATGCGGAACCGGCTGATATGGAAGATGTGATGAGACGCGCGCAGACTGCGGAAGGCGATGTTATGCATCCGGCCAATGAGGGCAAAATCGTGGAGGGCGTGTTTGATGGCCAAAACATGATCGGTTCGGATGGCAGACTCTACATGGTGCCACCCAACTACGCATCCAAATCCAAGCTGGTGGAAGGCGACATCATGAAACTTACCATCCAACCTAACGGCAGCTTCGTTTACAAGCAAATTGGACCCATCGAACGCCAACGCATCATGGGCGTGCTGACCAAGGACGAGATTACTGCAGATTGGCGCGTGATTGCGGAGGGCAAGAAGTTCAGCGTTTTGACCGCGTCCGTCACCTACTTCAAAGGCGGCGCAGGTGATGATGTGGTCATCATGATTCCCAAGGCAGCGCCTTCCAAATGGGCAGCCATTGAGAACATCATCAAACGGGATTAATCGAAATTACAATGTAAAAAAAGAGGATTAACTCCTCTTTTTTGGTATTTTTCTTTCCTCTTTCCTCAATTGATTCATTCGTAGTAACCTATCAGCCGTATGTCGAATTTGAGCCGCAAATACCGCCCCCAGCGATTCGCCGACGTGTACGGCCAGGAACGCATAACCCAGACCTTGTGCCGAGAGGTGGAGCAGGGGAAATTGGGCCATGCCTACCTATTTTCCGGTCCTAGGGGCGTGGGTAAGACCACGGCCGCGCGTATTTTTGCCAAAGCCGTGAATTGCCTGAAGCCAGACCATGGTGAGCCGTGCCTCAAGTGCGACGCGTGTCAAAAAATCACAGCCGGGCAAGCCATTGATATCATCGAAATGGATGCGGCCTCGCATACGGGCGTGGACAATGTGCGCGAAGCCATCATAGAACACGTGCGTTTTGTGCCCGCTGGGTTTAAATACAAGGTTTACATCGTGGACGAGGCGCACATGCTGACGGCCCAAGCCTGGAACGCGCTGCTTAAAACTATAGAAGAACCGCCGGCGTATGCGGTTTTCATCTTCGCGACCACGGAAAAACATAAAGTGCCGGCCACCATCGTTTCCAGATGCCAAAAATTCGATTTCATGCGCGTGGCCGAGGATCGCATCACGGAACGGCTTGAAAAGATTGCAAACGAGGAAGATGTCAAAGTCGCGCCAGAAGTCTTGGCCAGTATCGCGGCGCGGTCCGAAGGTTGTCTGCGCGATGCAGAAAATTTACTGGGACAACTCATGGGTTTGGGCGAAAAGAACATTACGGTCGAAGTCTCGTCTTTGGTCCTTCCGCCCTCCCGTCTGCCCCAAGCAGCGCAACTCTTGGAGTGCGCGGCGGAACGCGATACTTCAAAAGCCCTTAAGTCCATCGCTGATTTTGAGGCGGATGGTGTGGCCCTTATGCCTCTGTTCGACGATTTGATTCAAGCGGTCCGCAGACTCATGTTGGCATCGGCAGATTCCGCAGAAAAAGAAGTCCTCAAAAAAGGCGACGAAGGCATGAGGATTTTGTCCGGTTTGGTCGGTAAATTCGAACATCGCGAATTGGTGAACTCGTCCTTGGTGCTCATGGAGAGGCGTCGTGATGCCAAACACGGACTGGACCCGCGTTTTGCCATGGAGTTAGCGCTTGTCGCCATGTGCGAGGGTATGACAACGGATAGGCCGTCGAGCAACGCCGGACAAATTCTCGAGACAGCAGTCAGACCGGCTGCCAAGCCTAGAGTCGAAAGCGCTCCCGTCAAACCAGTCACGACAGCACAAGAACAAGAGGCAAGGACTGAAAACCAGCCAATTCTAACTGAATCCCGTCCCAGGGACGCGGGACGAGCGACGAGCGACGAATCACCAACCTCAAAACTTGAGAAATCACCAGAGCCCCAAACCGGACGTGCATTGAATTGTTCTCTAGATGACGTTTTGATCAACTGGCAAAAATTTCTGGCGTCTTTGGAAGACCATAAATCCCTGTTGTTCATCCTGAAGCTGTGCAAACCCACGGAAATAAGAGGGGAGAAACTGGTTTTGAGCTTTCAATACCCCTATCACCGGCAAACCATTATCGGAAACGTGAAAAACAAACAGATTGTGGAAAACGCTTTGCGTGCGGCCTTGGGTCAAAATGAGTTGGTCATCGAGGGTACGGACCACAACGCGGCCGAAGAAACCGGCAACGCTAAAAACAATAGTTCCATGGGCATGCTGATAGACGCTTTTGGTGGCCAAGTTGCCACTTGACCAAGCAGATTTTATCGATTATTATCGTGCCACGTAGCAGTTTCTTCCGGGGTCGTCTAATGGTAGGACAGCAGACTCTGAATCTGTTTATCGGGGTTCGAGTCCCTGCCCCGGAGCCAACAATAAACCCGTCGCGTTAAAAACGACGGGTTTATTGTTTGCCGAAATATTAACCGGTTATATTTTGAAAGCGTTTTCCGTGTGCTACAATTCGCCTCATGAAAAATCCATACTCATTGGTTGGTTTTTTGGCCGTGATGTCTTTGTTGTTTATGGGTTGCGGAACCGTCCAAACCCAAGCGCAAACCGACCAAAACGCCATAAGCACTCAAAAACAAGATCTGATTGCCGACCAGGAAGTCCTGCCGCAAGACAAGTTGGCCGAGGATACGGCTCTGTCCAATCCAGCCACGGTTTATTGTCTGGAACAAGGGGGCAAATTCACGCTCAGTAAGTCTTTTGATGGCTCCACGGAAGGTGTGTGCACTTTGCAGAACAATATCTCGTGTGAAGTTTGGGCGCATTACAAGGGTGATTGCCCTGTCGGTGCCAAAAAGAAGGCTACAGAGGCAACTACCACCAAAACCGTTGTGAGCGAAACCACGAGTACGAAAGATGTCGCGGTTATCGAGGACAAAACGCTGGAAGACAAGATCTCTGAAACGCAAAAAGAGGATGATGGCACAGAACTGCCTTTAACTGAACCCGAAACCGCTACCACTTTGTCTTTGATTGCAGAACCTGGCGAGGATGAGGGGGAAATTGTTACGACTTGGCGTCCCAACGGTCAAAAAGCTCCGGATGGTTTCATAGTCATGCTTTCTGGCCAGGAACAAGTTTCCTATCCCACAAAATATTTCCATGCGCTCAAGAATCCGGATTCACGATCTTTCATTTGGAGTGGCTTGGTGCCGGAAAGAACTTACTTTTTCCGCGTCTGCATCGCGGACGGCGACAGCTGCAAAATTTATAGCCAAGTAGCCAATTCACTTCCCAAATAAAAGCTTCGGCTTTTAATAGTATGCCCAACATTTTATTAAGATATGACGACGCGCGCATGCGCGGCAATTTGAGTGCGGCACAACGCCTGTCACCCTCAGCCGTCATGGAGGCGCACAAGGATGTGGCCACCAGATGTTCCAACGGCGAACAGGGTTGGATGGAGATCTTGGACGACCAAAAACACCTTACGGCCATCAAAAATGCCATCAAAAATTTTGGAAAATATAAAGCGTGTTTGGTCTTGGGTATCGGCGGATCGGACTTGGGCGCTCGCGCCGCGTTGGCAGCTTTGAGAATCAAACAACCCAAGACTAAATTGTTTTTCGCGGGCGACACCACTGATCCGGAAGAATTGGAGGCGGTTTTGGACGCGGTTCCATGGAAACAGGCCTGCATCAACGTCATCAGCAAATCCGGAGGGACTTTGGAAACCATGACGGCTTTTTTCGCGGCCAAAGACAGGTTGGATAAAGCCGTAGGTGCTGGGGGCGCGGCTTCGAGGATAATCTGCACCACAGATCCAGATAAAGGGGATTTGCATGCGTTGGCCGTCAAAAATGGTTATGCGATCCTGCCCGTACCGCAAAATATCGGCGGTCGTTTTTCCGTGCTCACATCAGTCGGACTGTTCCCATTGGGCTTGGCTGGGGCTAACGTCTCAAGGTTGATCGAAGGCGCACGCAACATGCGCGACCAGTGGCTAGCCGCCAGCGGCACTTCGCATGACATCGATCGTTTCGCGGCGTGGCATGTGGCTCATGACAAATCCAAGCGCCAAATCCATACCTTGATGGTCTACGCCAGCGCGCTTGAGCCGTTTGGCCGGTGGTGGCGCCAGATTTGGGCCGAGTCCTTGGGGAAAGAAGTCAGGCGCGATGGTCGTAAAAATTATGACGGACCCACGCCCGTAGTGTTTTTAGGCCCAACCGACCAACATTCCCAGCTCCAACTCTATCAAGACGGTCCGGACGACAAAGTCTATACTTTCATGTCTTCGGAGAAAATGAGGTCAAAAATTAAAGTCCCGAGCGCTGCCAAAAAATTCGGACCCACGGAACAAGTCTCGGGCAAATCCTTTGTTGATCTGCTTAAAGCGGAAACCGACGGGACCGCAGAGGCGTTGGTGGATGCTGGCCGACCGGTCGGCAAATTGGTTTTCGATCGCATCGACGAGCAGTCATTGGGTGAGGCATTCATGTTCTTCGAGATCGCGACTGCGGTTGCGGGTGCATTATACGGGGTTAATGCCTTTGACCAGCCGGGTGTGGAGGCCAGCAAAGTGCGCGTTAAAAAACTTTTGGCCGGCCCGGACCCCAGTCAAAACGTACAAGATGTGATATAGTATTTGCGTATTAAAAAATAATAACCATAAACTATGCCTACCAAGACTGCCGCCAAAATGGCGAAGAAGGTCGCGAGTCCAGCCAAAAAGGCTGTCGCTGTTAAATCCAATAACCACAAGATGACCGGAGCCAAGAAGGGCTTGATCGCCGCAGGTTTGGTCGCAGGCGCTGCACTCGGCGTAGCCACGGCCTACTACCTCAATACTCCCAAGGGCAAGAAGATGCTCCAAGACGCGGAGAAAAAGGCCAAGGAACTTCAGAAACGCCTGATGAAGGAGTTGAGCAAGACCTCCAAACTGACCAAAGAGCGTTACGTAGAAATCGTAGAAAAACTTTTGGCTTATTATTCCAAGACCAAGGAACTGTCTGCCAATGAGTTGCCGGAAATCAGGGATTATTTGTTGAGCAAGTACTCGCAAATCTCAAAGGAATTCAAGTCCGTAAAATAATTTTACATTCAAATCAGAATTGAAAAAGAGGCTTATGGCCTCTTTTTCGTTATCTTGATTTTATCGTCTTTAGCGTCGATCGTGACCTTGTCGCCGTTCTCGATTTTATTCTCGATGATTTGCATGGACAGCTCGTCTAAAACCAAATCTTGAATCACGCGCTTCAACGGCCTGGCGCCGTAGAAAGGATCATAACCCTTATCGGATAGGAACTCTTTGGCCGTTTTGGTGAAGGCCACGGTAATTTTACGTTCGGTCAAACGGCGCGAGACTTCAGAGATTTGCAGGTCTACGATTTTGGACAAATCCTCTTTGGACAAGGCGTGGAAAACGATGATGTCGTCGATGCGGTTCAGGAATTCCGGACGCAGGCTGGATTTGAGCAGGTCCATGATACGTTCACGGATTTCGTTTTCGTCAGCCGTGGCTTTGGTCGTCTTGTCCGAGAACCCAATGGGGCCGCCCTTCATGCCTTGGTTAAGGATAGTGTCAGAACCGATGTTGGAGGTCATGATTATAATCGTGTTTTTGAAGCTCACGGTTCGACCCTTGCCATCCGTCAAACGACCGTCGTCGAGCACCTGCAGCAGGGAATGGAAGATTTCAGGATGTGCTTTTTCTATTTCGTCCAACAGGATGACCGAATACGGACGCTTCCTGACCGCATCGGTCAACTGTCCGCCCTCGTCATAGCCCACGTAGCCCGGAGGCGCACCGATCATGCGAGAAACCGTGTGGCGTTCGCCGTATTCAGACATGTCCAAGCGGATGATGGCATCCTCGTCGTCGAACATGGATTGGGCCAATGCTTTGGCCAATTCCGTTTTGCCCACGCCCGTGGGTCCGAGGAACAGGAAGCTGCCGATGGGGCGGCGTGGCTCTGAGAGGCCTGCACGTGAACGGCGTAAGGCGTTGGCCACAGCTTCTACGGCCTCGGTTTGGCCAACCACGCGCTTGGCCAGTTCATCTTCGAGTTTGGCTAGTTTGGAAGCCTCGCTTTCCAACATCCGGGAAAGGGGAATGTGGGTCCAACGGCTGACCACGGCTGCGATATCTTCTTCAGTCACGGCATCGCGCAACAAACCGCGCTTGCCCTGCATGGATTTGAGCATGGTCTCTTGTTTTTTTGCTTCATTTTCCTTTTCCGGGATTTTTCCGTAACGGATGACGGAAACCTTCTCTAGATCGCCACTGCGTTCCGCGATTTCTGCCTGGCTTTTAAGTTTTTCTATTTCCTTTTTGGCATTTTGAATCTTCACCAAAACTTCCTTTTCTGCGCTCCAAGACAATTCCAATTCATGCGCCTTTTCCGCAACTTCGGCCAGATGCTTGTCCAAAACCTTTAGGCGTTCTTTGGCGTCCGTATCTTCTTCTTTGACCAAAGAGCGTTTTTCGACCTCAAGGCGCAACATTTCGCGTTTGAGACGATCGAGTTCTTCAGGCATGGAACCGATCTGCATGGATAGGGCGGATGCTGCTTCGTCGATTAAATCCACGGCCTTATCTGGCAAAAAACGGTCGTTCAGGTAACGGGAAGACAGCTTGACCGCAGAAACCAAGGCGCCGTCAGTGATGCGTACGCCGTGGTGCAATTCATACTTGTCTTTAATACCTCGCAAGATTGCGACAGCGTCTTCTTCGTTAGGTTCTTCCACCAAAATAGGTTGGAAGCGGCGTTCGAGTGCGGCGTCCTTCTCGATGTATTTGCGGTATTCCTTGATGGTCGTGGCGCCGATGGCCCGCAACTCGCCACGCGCCAAAGCCGGTTTGAGCAAGTTGGAGGCATCCATGGAACCGCCTTCTCCACTGGCGCCCGCACCGACTAAGGTGTGCAGTTCGTCGATGAACAGGATAATTTTGCCATGGCTGTCTTGGACCTCTTTGACCAAAGCTTTCAAGCGTTCCTCAAATTCACCGCGGAATTTGGTACCGGCTACCAACGAACCCAAATCCAAAGACACGACTTCTTTGCCCTGCAATGTTTCCGGCACGTCGCCCGCGATGACGCGTTGGGCCAAGCCTTCAACGATGGCGGTCTTGCCCACGCCTGCCTCTCCGATGAGTACGGGATTGTTTTTGGTGCGGCGGGTCAAAACCTGCATGACGCGGCGGATTTCTTCATCGCGACCGATGACTGGATCGAGTTTTTCCTGACGTGCCAGTTCCGTGAGGTTACGTGTGTATTTTTCCAAGGCCTGGTATTTGACCTCGGGTTCGGCCGTATCCACGCGCGCCGCGCCACGGACTTCTTTAAGCGCCTTCATGATGGGGTCCACAGCCACACCGTAACGGTTGAAGATGGCACCAACTTCGGTCGTAGACTCGGCCATGGCGATCAGCAAATGTTCAGTGGAGATGTATTCGTCTTTGAAGAAGCGGGCGGCTTTTTCTGCTTGCACTAAAATCCGTGCCAAGTCTTGGGTGAAAAAGATTTGACCTACGCCGCCAGAGGTGGCCGTCATCTGAGGGAGCCGGGTGAGTACGTCTTCCAAGTCACCGCGTAAAGCCGGTATATCGGCCTGCAGTTTTTTGAGCACCGAGGGCACGGCACTGCCTTCTTGGTCTATCAAAGCCAAAGCCAAATGCACGGGCTCTAAGGCCTGCTGACCGTTTTCCGTGGCCAACTTATGGGCGTTTTGCAGGGCTTCTTGGCTTTTGGTGGTAAAATTTTGGGGTATCATATTTGGCACTCTAAATGGTTGAGTGCTAACAGCATAAAACGCGGAAAAAGGTGCGTCAAGTGATACGAGGCATCAACTTCTAGGTGTCATGAGGCTTTGGTATGATGTCCGGAATATGCGTATCGCACCCTTTGTACGTTTGGCCAAAGTGATGTATCTGGCTTTGTTGGTTTTGACGGTTTGGGGCGTTTATAACTTAATGAATTCACCCTTCGATGTATCAAGTTTTTGGGGAGTTGGCATGGCTTCGGCATTTCTTTTGCTATTATCCATAGCTTACTTGGCTCAGATTTTTGGGATCTCTCGGGCTTTGATGACGGTCGGGACTGGGTTGGGCGTGGTGTTTGGAGCTTTGTGCCTCAACGCGTATCGCGGTTGGCCATTCGGACCATTGGTTTACGGCGACATTCTGGGTCCGCATTTGGCCAAAGTGGCTTGGCCCATGCCCGTATTCTGGACTGCGATCTTTCTGCTCGTGCTATTGGTCATGCGGCCCAAAAATCCCACCCCGCAACCCAAAAGCGTTTTTACCTGGTCTTTCGACACGGCCATCGTGAGTATGTTCTTTAGCTTGTTGGTGGAACCGATTTTAAGTGCCACTGGCGTGGTTATGTGGTCGGTTCAAGGACCGTTCTTGGGAATCAGCATGACTGCGTTTCTTGGTTGGTTCATCACAATCCTCGTGGCCGCGTTTTCTTGTATTTGGATAGGCAAATTATGGATCACCAGTATGAACGATTATAAACCCGCGGGATTGGCTTTGGCATTATTCCTTGTATCATTTCTGTTGTTTGTGGTATCGGTGAAAATCGGAACGACATTGGTGACCATCATCTCGGCAATTGGATTCTTGGTTTTTTTGACCATGTCCATCAATTTATATAAACGAAGACGAGAGATTTAAAAAAACGGCCCATGTGGCCGTTTTTTTTATTGCGTGATTTCTAAGCGGTGTTCCAACAAGGGGAGTGGGGGACGCTCTACGCTCAGCAATGCGTTGAAATCCGAATATTCGGTTAATACCTCACCGTCTGAAGTCTGCATCCACACGTAAACCAGAACATTCTTTTCGTTGAAGCAGAAGGAAATGTCTTTTAGTCCCTTTTCCTCCTGGTATTGCGTCTTGGCTTCCGTGCAGTCTTTTTCGCGGTTATTGGTATAGTAAATGGATGCGTCATCAGGCACGCCGAAAGAAGCCAGGCCTTTGCCTGCCATGAGCATGCCGGTAAAGAAATCGCGGCCAAATTGTTTGAGTTCAGAATCGTTGACGATCTTCCAACTGCCGTCCGTGTCTTTTAAATAGGAAGTTTCGCCTACGAATATAAGTTCTGTCTCTTGTTTGTTTTTTGGCAGGGATAAAAGAGCGTGCATGCGCAATGGTTTGACGTATTCGACATTGCCTCGCATTTCATCGCCGTTGTAGGGGCGCCAGATTGTGGAACGAAAGCTCGTAGCTTCGCGATAATTATCGATGGAAGCTATCAAGGAGGCGCGTTTGGCCTGGTCCGCATCTTCACTGTCGGTTTTTTCAGGATACAGCCATGGTTGTTCACCCGTTTGTTCGGTGTTCGTGTCTCCTGTTTTTCCCTTGGTTTGCTGCGATGTTTTCCATAAGCCTACGCCCAACACCACAGCGAAGGCGATGACTGGTATAGCCAACAGGTAATAATATTTTTTTGACATACTTTATGGTTTCACGATTTTAGCCACATTACCGCAAGTCACACTTTGATCGGGTTTGATTTTGCAAACCCTGTAGTAAGTCGTTTTGTGCGCTTCTGCCGTGGTGTCGCGCCAGGTACGGATATCTACGTCGTTGATAGCTTTGACCCAAAATATTTTGGGGAAATACGGAGCTGGGTCAGTGGTGGATTTGACGATCACGTAAGTCTGGAACGGTTCCATGGCTTTGGTCCACGAGAGCGTGGCGCCATTGGGTTCCAAGGAGGCCGTCAGTCCGAGTTCCCCGGATACGAATTCGACTTTGAGCGGGGCTGGTTTTGGTGCGGACGTCGGAGCAACTGTAGTGGTTTTGGTTGGTGCGGTCTTGGTAGGTGAGGTGGAGGGCTTGGCGACCGGGTTTGTTGCGGGCTGGGTCGCGGCGGCGGTTTTCGTTGTTTCCGCGGTCGATGTCGTAGCGGTTTCAGGACTGTTGCGCGTGACGTTAAGCGTTATGGTGGTCGTAGCCGTGCCGTTGCTGACGGCTACGGGGATGTTGTTTAGTCCCGGTTTTAAAGCGACCGTGAGCAGGCCCTGGTCCGCGGATACTTCGACGCGCTTCCCGTCGATCCAGACCGTTTTTTGGTCAGTGCTGACTTTTACATCGATAGTTTCTCGATACGTGCTGGAGCTTAAGCCAGGTTCCAAGACGCTCAAAGCAGGCAAGGCGTTGGCCACGGGTTGGGGATTGGGGTTGGTTTGGGTCACGGGTTTGGACCAACAACCAGCGCCTAAGAACATAAGACCAACGAGGGCTGGATAAAGCCAGGTATTTCTCATATGACCTGATTATATCACAGGCACTTTGTTTTTAGGGGAATTTACTGTTAGAATTGGAATCAGATTATGCCAGGCAAGCTTTACATAGTGGCCACACCCATCGGGAACCTCCAGGATTTTACCTTTAGGGCCAAAGAGACTTTGGAAGGAGTGAGTCTAATTGCTTGCGAGGATACGCGGGTTACGGCCAGGCTTTTGAATGCTTACGGCATCAAAAAACCTCTGACCGCAGTCCACCAACACACCACATCCAGTCGACAATCAGCTGTGGTGGGAAAACTACTTAACGGCGAAGACGTGGCCTACGTGTCCGATGCAGGAACGCCTGGCGTTAACGATCCGGGCGGCAAGCTGGTAGAGGAAGCCATGGTGCAAGGTATTGATGTGATTCCCATTCCCGGGGCATCAGCTTTGACCGCGGTCATTTCCGTATGCGGTTTTCCCATGGAAAGATATACGTATCTGGGTTTCGCACCGCACAAAAAAGGGCGCCAAACTTTTTTTACAGAAATATCGGAGAACCAAAACGCTGCCATCTTTTTTGAATCCACTCATCGTTTGCTCAAGGCTTTGGAGTCTTTATGCGACATCCTTCATCCGGATAGGCTGGTCTGCGTCGGACGGGAACTGACAAAAATGCATGAAACGGTTTACCGCGGCACGGCCGAACAGGTTTTAGAGCAGCTCAAACGCACCAGCGATAAGGGTGAAGCAGTTATCGTGGTTGCACCCGCAAATTACTCGATAAATTAATTATTTATTTTTTTCTACGGCGACAAATACGCCAGAAACGTTCGGTTACAAAGGTTGGATGAATTCCGATTCTTTCATGAAGCGAGCTTTTGGGGTGTTGGGTTATCAATTGGTGGCAAGCCTTATCATCCAAGCGTGCATGTTGGTTATTATGATGATTTTCATGTTCGCTTTTGGTGGCATGGCCATGTTGTTTAGTAGCCGCTAGTCGATCTGGAATAGGAGCGGTCCTATTGTCTGATAAATTACAAAACCCGACCCTTGACAGGTCGGGTTTTTGGATTGAAGATTGCCACGCGTTCCTTAGGCAATCACGCAGTTTGGAGGTCGCATGGGAAACAATCAGGCTGAAGTTACGACCAAGATTGTGGACAGACTCATTCCGGCCAAGGAATACAAGCTCGCTTCGCATTTCGCGGGCCAAATATTGTACGCCATGCGCCAAGACAACTGGTTTTTCGTGCATCAGGGGCGCAAACATGGCGGTTTTGCGGACATCATCCGGCTCGAAATCGTCAACAACAGCCCGTTGGCCGTGGTGAAAAACCTGGATGGCAAATATCAGGTCTACCACGATGGCATTGTGGGATATCCCTATACTGCCGTTTCCGGCGTGGTCTTCCGCCATGGGAAGCTCATGTATTCGGCCCAACTCGAGGACGGTTCCTGGAGCCTGGTAATCAACCATAAAGAATCCCAAGACAGCTACAAGGGGATTCTGGGTTTTTGTACGACCCACGAGGGTGAGTTACGTATGGCCGTACGCCAGGGCACGCGTGTCAGCGTGCTTTACGATGGGCAGCGTCGGCTCGAGTGGGATGACGTGTGGGGGTTCCAATTCGCTGGCGGACAAGAAGTCTACGCCGGACGCGAAGGCAAAGAGATTTTCGTGTTGCAGGGTGCTTCTGCAATGGGGCCTTGGTACGGCGTCTGGAACCTCAAGACCGTAAACGGAAAACCGGCTTTTTCAATCCAAACGGGTGTCCGTTATGAGGTCTACATGGGACAGACCAACTGGCGCGCGCCAGCCTTCGTGCAAGAAGTGGCGGGAGTCAACAAAACCCCGTTCTTCTCATACAAGGAACACTGTTCTTGGACCGTAGGTTTCGGCGACCGATTTGAAGGCGGATACAGGCGCGTGGGTCGGTTGTATTCCAACCACCTTAAACCCCTATACGACGCCGTGTTGCACGACGGTCTGCATCTCATCTTTGGCCGGGACAAGCTGACGGAAGATCCGGTGGACGAGGTGGTGGAATGTCGTGCACTATTTGGAGACGTGGCATCCATATGCCGCAAGGACTCGGTCTACACGGTCCGATTCAAGGACCATAGCCGGTCTTACGCGCGAGCGTTCAGTTTGTGCAAGAACAAAAAATCCCTGTCCTTTGGCGCCTTTGACGGTCGCGACATAATTGTCGTGGAACAGAACGTCTGACGATCGGTCGCTTGACCGATTTTTTATTTCTCTTATGGACAAACCATTAAAAATCGCGTAATCTGAGCGCATGAATTCCAAATTTTTTGTCACCACTCCAATCTATTACGTCAACGACAAACCGCATGTGGGTTCCACCTACACCACCGTGGTCGCGGATGCGTTGGCACGCGCTTATCGCTTGCGTGGCATCCCGACCATGTTTTTGACGGGCACGGATGAGAATAGCCAAAAGAATCTCGAAGCCGCAGAAAAAGCCGGCGCCAAAGATTTGCCCACTTATTTGGACGGCATGGCAAAAATTTGGCAAGACACTTGGCGTGACTTGGGCATCACCTACGATGACTTCATCCGCACCACGGAAGAACGCCACCACAAGGCCGTGGAAAGATTTTGGAAAGCGGTCGAGCAATCGGGCGACATCTACAAAGCAAAATATCAAAGAGAATATTGCGTGGGTTGCGAATCGTTCAAAACGCCTTTCGATTTGGTGGATGGCAAATGTCCTTTGCATCCCAATCGCCAACTGGAGACGCTTGAGGAAGAGAACTATTTCTTCAAAGCTTCGGCATACAAAGAGGACTTGCTCAAGCTGTATCACGACAAACAGGATTTCGTGCAACCAACTAGCCGTCAAAACGAAATCCGCAGTTATGTGAAAAACGCGTTTGAGGATTTTTCAATCTCGCGCGAAGCCAAAAAACTATCTTGCGGCATTCCGGTGCCGGGCGACGAGAGCCAGCGAATTTATGTGTGGTTCGACGCACTCATCAATTACATGTCAGCCGTGGGTTACGGTACGGATGATAAGCTGTTCGCCAAATGGTGGCCCGCGACGCTGCATCTGGTGGGTAAGGACATCATAAAATTCCATTGTGCCTTGTGGCCGGCCATGATCATGAGCGCGGCCAAATCCGATCCGGCCTTGCGGTACGCGGATGGCACGCCCATGTTGCCGGAACATATTTTCGCGCACGGATTCTTTACCATAGAAGGGCAAAAAATCAGCAAGTCATTGGGCAATGCGGTGGATCCCAAAGATTTGGCGCAAAAATATCCGTTCGACGCGGTCCGGTATTATTTATTGCGCGAGATTTCATTCGGCGAAGATGGCGATTTCGCGTCCCAAAGATTGGAAGAGAGGTATGTCAGCGATTTGGCTAATAACTTGGGCAACCTGGTGAACCGTTCGGTTTCCATGAGCCGCAAATACTTTGAGAATAAAGTGCCGTCAGTAAATATCGAAGACACGAAAAAATCTGTGGCCCAGGCCGCCTGGGGCGGCGCGGACAATACGGAAGGTTTGTGGCAAACCGTGGATCAATATTTGGAGGCTGCGCGTTGGGACTTGGCTTTGGAGGCCATCTGGAGCGGCGAAGGCGTTTCTTTGAACGCGGCCAACAAATATGTGGAACAGACGCAACCTTTTAAGTTGATCAAACAAGACGTGGGGCAGACGGCGGTCGTGCTCTACACGCTGTTGGAAGCCTGCCGCCAGTTCGCCTGGATGATCGAGCCGGCAATGCCAAACGTGGCTGAGGATATCATTCGACAATTGGGACAGGATCCGGAAGCCGAACGCCAAAAGGGGATTAAGGAGCTGAAAAAATGGGGTGGATTGTTGCCCGGAGCCGAATTGCCAGAACCGAAAATTTTATTTCCTAGATTAGAAAATAAAGTTTCATAAGTAATAAGCGGACCAGAAAATATGCTCCTCTTCAACATCCTGTTAATCCTCGCTCTCGTATCGTTTGTGGGCTTGGGACTCAAAGACGGATTCATTTTTGGCCTCGGCAGGATATTAGGCGTAATCATCGGTTTTGTGGCCGCGCGCGCTTGGTACATACCGGCCTCCAAAATCCTGTTCTTTTTGCCAGATTCTTGGGCTCGAATTTTGGCTTTTTTGTTGGTCATGGTTCTTGTCACGCGCCTAGTCGGCTGGATTTTCATGGCCTTGGATAAAACCTATCGGTTCTTGGCCAAATTGCCGTTCATGAAATCCGCGAATTCTTTACTGGGCGGATTATTGGGCTTTGTAGAAGGCATCGTACTGATTGGCGCGTGCGTTTGGTTCGTTAAAACCTTCTCCATCCCGCCATTCCTTACCGTATACGCCAACGGATCAGCCGCCAACTGGATTTACGGAGCTTTCTCGAAGCTTTTGGGGATTCTATTATAAGACTAAAGACAAAGGAGTCATCGGTCATCAGTCGTCTGTCGTCAGTTGGGAACCGGCCAGTCGCAGCGCAGTCACAGCGGGACATACCGACCGGTCATTCTGAACGAGTCGCGTCCAACGAGACGAAGTGAAGAATCTTGGGCGATGTTAATGACTGACGAGTCCGATAGTCCGAGGGAAGGAGTGGATCTCGGAGTGGAGTAAAATGGTGCATATCTCCTTTCATAAAGGAGGGGCAGGGGTAGAGTCTCCCCGAAGCGTTAGCTCCTGCTGTTTGCTGTTTGAATCTTTGATGTTTTCTTGATTTTTGGTCATTAGAATTTGGTTATTTCGAACTTATGTTAATCGACACCCATTCCCACCTGCATTTCAAATCCTACGACGCGGACCGCGAAGCCGTGCATTTGCGCATGGCTGAGTTTGGCGTGAAGACGATCACGGTCGGGACTGCGATGAACACGAGCAGGGAAGCGGTGGCCTATGCGGATGTGCATGCGGATGTGTGGGCGGCAGTGGGTTACCATCCAGACCATGTCACCAACGAACACGAGGATGAGGATGAAGCTGGTGCCAATGCTGAGCCGTTCGACGCGAAAAAATTAGAAGACTTGGCTACCTCCTCGCATAAAGTCGTGGCTATCGGCGAAACGGGTTTGGACTATCATTATTTCGGTCAGGACCAGACAGACGACCTGCAAAGAATGAAAGATGCACAGCGACAGGTCTTTTTGGATCACGTGGCCATCGCGGCACGTCATGACAAGGCTTTAATCATCCATTCCCGTGATGCGGGGAACGACATGCTGGAAGTCTTGCAAAACGTCAGAAGCCAACATCCGCACCTGCGCATGGTAATGCACGCGTTTGGCGGTACCTGGAAAGAAGCTCAGAGATTGTTGGAATTAGAGTGTTGGCTGGGTATCGGCGGCATTGTGACGTTCAAACCCAGAAAAGGCGTGGCGACTGAAGACTTTTTGTCGTCCATCGCTCAAAAAATGCCACTGGACAAACTATTGTTGGAAACTGATGCGCCTTGGCTGGCACCGGTGCCCGTGCGAGGCGAAAGGAACGAACCTACCCATGTGCGACATATAGCGGAGTTCGTGGCTGAGTTACGTGGCTTGAGCTACGAAGCTGTCTGCGAACAGACAACACGGAACGCGATGACGTGTTTCAGATTGGATCGCGAAAATTGAAAATTTGGCACCATTGACATGTTAGAAGACCAAGAATATACTCTTGGCGCATTCTTAAAACATGTCAACCGAGCGAAGCACTCCCACCCCGGATTCGTCTGAGGATGGGGACAAAAAAAGCCAAGCCAATGACGGGGGTTTGTCTGTGGCCCAGGCTTTTGGATTCGCTTGGGAAATGGGCTACACCTTGGCCTTGCCCCTGGTTTTATTGGCCTTAGGTGGGCGTCTGCTGGACAAGTGGCTACAAACATCGCCCATTTTTTTGCTCATCGGTATCCTACTTTCCATCGGTATCTCATCGATTCTGGTGGCGTATAAGGCCATGGACATCATCGCTCGCGTTAGTCCCAAGGACAAAAGCGCAGATAAAAATGGGGCAGAGGACAAGAATTAATAACAATTATTACCATCATGCTTGCAATATCCATCGGACCGGAAGTCGTCGCGCACCTTGCCGGTTTTCCAATCACCAACACCTTGTTGGTCATGGCCGTATTGTTCGTAGTGGTGGTTTTGATGGCCATCGTAGCCAACAAAAAGACCAGCGCTGACAACCCACCCAAAGGCGTAGCGGGTTTGCTCGACGTGTTTACCGAATTTTTTTTGGATTTCGTGGATTCAATAACCAACGACCATAAAAAATCAGTTCGGTTTTTTCCCATAGTCGCATCAATTTTTTTAGTCGTCTTGCTTTCCAATCTGGTTGAGCTGGTCCCGGGTCTGGGTTCCATCGGAATTTGGGAAACACATCATGGCGAAACGATTTTGGTGCCTTTTATCCGCTCCATGTCGGCTGATTTGAATTTTACTTTCGTGATTGCGATTTTTGCCATGTCTTCGGTTCAAATCATGGGCATGCGCATGCTCGGAGCAGCGGGCTACTGGGGTAAATTCTTTGTGGCGCCATGGAAAAAACCGTATCTTATTGGATCGTTCGTGGGTTTGCTGGAATTCATGTCTGAATTTTCCAAAACAATTTCTTTTGCCTTCCGTCTGTTCGGCAATATTTTCGCGGGCGAAGTTCTATTGGCTGTTATCGGCTTCCTCTCACCGTTTTTGGCGCCGTTGCCGTTTTTGTTCCTGGAACTTTTCGTGGGATTTGTCCAAGCTTTGGTTTTTTCCACTTTGACCATCGTATTTTTGAACATGGCCACCACGGGCCATCACGAGGAAGAACACGCCAAACGTGCTGACTACTCGCATGCCACCTTTGGCGGCAAGCCCGGCGGCGTGGAGTTAGCCAATGCGACCCCCAAAAAGTAGGGGGCTGGCTTGATTGGCCGAGATTTCAGCCAATCATTCATTCCCTTACGAAGTTCGGAGACGTTAAACACAAAACTACACGTCTTAGCCGAACGTCGTTAATCTTCATATCATTATGGCAGCGGAAAATATTCCGGCAATCGCCTCCAACTTGGACTCTGTCCGTTTGGTGGCCATGGCCCTGACCATCGCGGTCGGCGGCATGATCCCGGCCTTCGGCATCGGCAAGGTCGGCGCCAAAGCCATGGAATCCATCGGTCGCAACCCCGAAGCGGCTTCCAAGGTGATGACGGCCATGCTTATCGCGGCAGCTTTCATCGAAGCTATCGCCATTTACGCTTTGGTGGTCGCCCTGATCATCAAGTTCGTCTAATTGGGCATCGGCAACCGGTCGTCTCACGGCGATCGGTAACGGATGCCGAATCCATCATGTTAACGGTCCACGTTTCAAACTTCACGCCATAAAAAATTCTATGTCTGAAATGCTCGTAAAGTTGGGGATTGACGGCAAACTGTTTATCGCACAGTTGGTCAATTTTCTGATCCTATTTTTGGTCTTGAGATTTTTCGCTTGGAAGCCCCTGTTGGGCGCGCTTGAAGAACGACGCAAAAAAATCAAACAAGGCATGTCCGACGCCAAACGCGCGGACGAGAGGTTGAAGGAAATCGAGCGCGAGCGTGAAGAGATTTTGGTAACGGCCAATCAAGAGGCCATGCGTATTGTGGAGCAGGCAGAAAATAAAGCGCAAAGCCTCAGGGACGAAAAAATGCGTTTGGCCAAGAATGAAATAGAACAACAGGTCAACGAAGCCAAGGACATCATCAAAGCCGAACGCGCGGCCACTTTGGCGTCCATGAAACAGGAAGTCAGCCGTTTGATTGCTGCAGCCACGGGCAAGGTGGTCGGCGATTTGGACGAACGTGCGCACACCCAACTCATCAATAACGCCATCACGGAGCTTGAGAGGGCAGATTGATATGCCGAGCAAACATAAGAAACCCTTGCACGAAGTGGCGCGAGCGGCGGTCAAAGAGGCCATGGAAGAACAGGCCGTGGACCAGCTGATCGGCGACATGAAGGAGATGCGCAATCTCTTTGAAGAACACCCGGAACTTTCAACCGAATACAAAGATTTCCTGGACGCCTTGGAGGAAGCCGCGAGACAAGAAGCCAAACATTTTGAATGTACCGTGACCTCGGCTGTCGAGCTCAACCAAGAACAAAAAGATAAGTTGACGACGGCTCTAGCAAAGAAATTGGGCGGAACGGTCAAAATCCACACTTTAGTCGACCCGGGAGTTATCGGCGGTATCTCGGTCCAATCCGGGGACTGGCACTTCCCAGCCACAATCAAGGAAAAATTAGCGCAATTGGAGAGGCATTTAAACGAATAAACAATCTTATGAAAAGCAACGTCACAGCAGCCGCGAAACTTTCAGAACGCTTGGCCGAACAAATCAAGTCGTTCCATGCGGAAACTACGCCCCAAGAAGTGGGTGTGGTGCGCGAAGTGGGCGACGGCATCGCCTCCATCAGCGGCCTCAAAAATTGCCAGTCCATGGAAATGCTCGAGTTCGAGAACGGCGTCTTGGGTTTGGCCTTGAACTTGGAACAGAGCCGTATCGGCGCCATCGTCATGGGCGAATGCACAGGCATCAAAACCGGCCAGACCGTAAAAAGCACGGGCAAAATTTTGTCCATTCCAGTCGGCGACGGGGTTTTGGGTCGCGTACTCGATCCGTTGGGCAAGGTGTTGGACGGCCGCGAACAATTCCCGGTCAAAGCCGATTACCCCATTGAAAAAGTTGCGCCAGGCGTCATGACTCGCCACCCGGTGGACACTCCGCTTGAAACTGGCATCAAATGCGTGGATTCGCTCATCCCCATCGGCCGCGGCCAACGCGAACTCATCATCGGCGACCGCCAGACCGGTAAAACCGCCATCGCCATCGACACCATCATCAACCAAAAAGGCAAGAACGTCATTTGTATTTACGTGGCCATCGGACAAAAGGAATCCAAGGTCGCCAAAATCGTTTCCAAACTCAAGGAAGCCGGAGCCATGGACTACACGGTCGTGGTTTTGGCCGGCGCTTCCTCGCCTGCGGCTTTGCAGTTTTTGGCCCCGTACGCAGGTTGCGCCATCGGTGAGTTTTTCATGGATCAAGGTAAAGACGCTTTGGTGGTTTACGACGATTTGTCCAAACACGCTTGGTCTTACCGCGAAGTTTCGTTGCTCTTGCGCCGCCCACCCGGACGCGAAGCCTATCCGGGCGACGTGTTTTATCTCCATTCACGCTTGTTGGAACGCGCCGTGCGCTTGTCCAAGGAATTCGGGGGCGGTTCTTTGACCGCTTTGCCCATCATCGAAACGCAAGCCGGCGACGTGTCCGCTTACATCCCGACCAACGTCATCTCCATCACGGACGGCCAAATCTTTTTGGAAAGCGATTTGTTCTACCGCGGCATTCGTCCGGCTTTGAACGCGGGTCTTTCCGTGTCGCGCGTGGGTGGCGATGCCCAAACTAAAATCATGAAGAAAATCGCGGGCCCCATCCGCTTGGATTTGGCGCAATTCCGCGAACTCGAAGCTTTCTCACAATTTGCCACGGATTTGGACGAAGCCACGCGCCGTCAGATAGAGAGGGGACGCCGCACCGTGGAAGTCTTGAAGCAAGGTCAGTACGTTCCCATGGCTTTGGGCCACCAAATCGCGGTTTTGTTCGCCGTGACCCGCGGCCTGTGTGACGAAGTACCGACCGATAAGGTTCAGGATTGGGAAGCCGGTCTGCACCAGCTTTTGGACTCGGCCCACACGGACGTTTTGGACGAAATCCATGCCAAACCGGTTCTGACTCCGGAAATAGAAGCCAAACTTACCCAAATCATAAAGGATTGGAACGTCACCTTTGCCCGGAAATAAACCGTTATGGCCTTATCCACCCGACGGCTAAAATCCCGCCTCAAGTCCGTCACCAACACGCGCAAAATCACCAAAGCCATGGAACTCGTGGCCGGTGCCAAGATGCGCCGTGCGGTGCAGATGGCTTTGGATAGCCGCCCTTATAGCGGCGCCCTCAAGCGCATCGTGGAGGAAATCCGGCCGCTCATCGACCAGCGTTCGCATCCTTTGATGTACGGGCGTCCGGAAGCCAAAAAAACTCTGCTCATAGTCGCGGCCTCTGACCGCGGCATGTGCGGAGGATTCAACACCCAGCTCGTGCGCAAGGTCACCGAATTCGTAAAAACGCGCACCGAGCCGGTCACGGCTATCACCATGGGCAAAAAAGTCGAATCCGCCATTCGACGTTTGGACCTCAACATTCTGGCATCGTTTTCCGCCGCGTCCAATGCCCCGTCCTTCGATCGCGTGACGGGTTTGGGCCAGATGGCTTATGACGAATTCCTGTCCGGCCGCGTGGACCGCGTTTTCCTGTGTTACTCGGATTTCAAGAGCGCGGTTTCCCAAGTGCCCACCATCGTCCAGCTTTTGCCCGTTATTCCTGAAAACGAATTGCAGAACGTGCCCGAGGAAGGCTTGCATTCACACGAAGAAGAACTTTCAGGCATGACGGATACGGAAAAGCTGGATTGGGAACGCCGCCATGCGCAACGCTACTGGCAGGATTACACCCTGACATTCGAACCGTCCCCGAGATATGTATTGGATCACATGTTGCCGCGCTTGATCGATACGCGTCTGTATCAGGCAACACTCGAATCCTCAGCCAGCGAACAGTCCGCGCGTATGATGGCCATGCGTAGCGCCACGGATGCGGCCACGGAAATGATCGATTCGCTGTCTTTGACCTATAACCAAGCCAGACAAGCGGGCATCACGCGCGAAATCAGCGAAATCTCAGCGGGTAAAGCCACCTTGGAACAATAAGCACACAATTAATCAGAACCATATGAAAACAGGTGTCATAACGCAAATCATCGGCCCGGTGGTGGACGTCACGTTCACCGAAGATCCGCCGGCCATTTACAACGCCTTGCGCGTGGAACGCCCCGAGGGCGCGTTGATTTTGGAAGTGGAACAGCACTTGGGCGAAGGCGAGGTGCGTACCGTGGCCATGTCCAGCACGGACGGTTTGCGCCGCGGCGTGGAAGTCGTGGATACGGGAGCGCCCATCAGCGTGCCCGTGGGCAAAGAGACTTTGGGCCGCATGTTCGGCGTCACGGGCCAAGCCATCGACGGTGGCCCGGAAGTCAAAGCCAAAAAGACTTATCCAATCCACCGCCCGGCCCCGAGCTTTACGGAGCAGGCCACCAAAGCCGAAATTTTGGAAACTGGCATAAAAGTCGTTGACTTGATTTGTCCGTTTTTGAAAGGCGGCAAAATCGGTCTGTTCGGCGGCGCCGGCGTGGGCAAGACCGTGGTCGTGATGGAACTCATCCGCAACATCGCTTCCGAGCATGGCGGTTATTCCGTGTTTGCCGGCGTAGGCGAACGCACCCGTGAAGGCAACGCCCTGTGGCGCGAAATGAAAGATTCCGGCGTCATCGACAAAACGGCTCTGGTGTTCGGGCAAATGAACGAACCGCCGGGAGCCCGCGCGCGCGTGGCTTTGACCGCTTTGTCCATGGCCGAATACTTCCGTGACGAACAAAACCAAGACGTGCTGTTGTTCATCGACAACATCTTCCGCTTCACCCAAGCCGGTTCCGAGGTGTCGGCCTTGTTAGGCCGCATCCCGTCTGCTGTGGGTTACCAGCCGACTTTGGCCACGGAAATGGGCGCTTTGCAGGAACGCATCACATCCACCAACAAAGGTTCAGTCACCTCAGTGCAGGCCGTGTATGTGCCGGCTGACGACTTGACTGACCCGGCCCCAGCCACGACCTTCGGACACTTGGATTCCACCGTGGTGCTGACCCGCTCGTTGACCGAGTTGGGCATCTATCCGGCCGTGGATCCTTTGGATTCTTCTTCGACGATTTTGGATCCGCAAATTGTGGGCGAACGCCATTATCGCGTGGCCCGCGGCGTGCAGAAAGTTTTGCAACGCTATAAGGATTTGCAAGACATCATCGCCATCATGGGCATGGACGAACTTTCAGACGAAGACAAGATGACCGTGGCCCGCGCACGCAAAATCCAAAAATTCCTGTCGCAACCTTTCTTCGTGGCCGAGGTGTTCACGCAGAACCCCGGCAAATACGTTAGCTTGGAACAGACCATCACGGGTTTCGAAGAAATCCTGGAAGGCAAACATGACGACAAGCCCGAACAGGCTTTCTACATGAAGGGTGACATCAGCGAAGTTAAAGCGTAAGACACATCGTCGCACGTCCCAAGCGTCGCAGGACCAGGGACGCGGGACGTCTGCGATGATGTGACGATTTTATCCTATGCCCGACAAACTCAAATTCGAGCTGACCACACCGGAACGCGTCGTCTTCAGAACCGAAGTCGACCAGATCACGCTGCCCACCATGGACGGCGAAATTACCATCCTACCCCAACACATCCCGTTGGTGGCCCAGTTGGTGCCGGGCGTGGCCATCCTCAAAAAGGACGGTGAAGCCGAGGATGTGGCGGTCTCAGGCGGCTTCATCCAGGTTGATGGCAAGGGCGGCGTTACTGTTTTGGCTGATACGGCCGAACGCGGCGAAAATCTGAATCTGGAAGATATCGAAAAAGCCAAAAAACGAGCAGAAGAGGTCATGCAAAACGCGGCACGTACGGACGACGAGTCATTTGCGCGCGCGGCCGCGGAGATGGAACGCGAATTGGCGCGCTATAAGGTAGCGGTCAAATACCATAAAGACGGACGGCATGGCAGAATTGCCGCGGCAGGCAACAATTTGACGGACGACGCGGGGCCAGTCTAAAGTAAGGTTACGAATTGCATAAAGTGATTGGGGTGAAGTCGGCCCAATAAGTCGATTTCGAGGAAGACCGCGATTCTCAATTCGTGACTAAATTAATGCGGTGTTTTCTGGGAATCCCGCTGCCGGTTGATTGCCGTGCGGCCATTAGAAAGTCATGGTCCATCCCGGACCATGAGCGACCGTATTTAAAGCTGTCAGACCAAGGCCAGTGGCATGTCACTCTGGCCTTTTTTGGTGAAATAAAGTACGAAAACGCGCTGAAACTAGTGCAGATGATCAGCCGTGCTCTCGAATCTCCACCTGAAGGCGCGTTTTCCGTGACCCGCATCCAGACTTTTCCGCCAAAAAAACCCTCGTATTTCGTGGCTTTGTGCCAACCGGAACAGGAAGTCGCTTGGCGCCAATGCGTTTCTCAAATTGTGGACATGACTTCGCTCATCGCGCCACAAGTAGATCGCAAACCTTGGATTCCGCATGTTACACTAGCCAGAGGTCGACACGGACATAATTTGGAACCTTTTGAGATGTCGGTCAATAATATCGGCTGGGTTCCGGAATTCGCAACTTTGTATCAAAGCGAATTGACGCCAGCCGGGCCAAAATACACGCCATTGCATGAATTCAGACTCAACACTTGAAGTAAATCAAGAAGCAAAAAGCAAAAAGCAAAATTTTGAATGCTTTGGTTTGGTTGTCCAAGGGTGGAGTCTCGAGAAGGTGATGACATGGTTGCAGACGCGAGCGGCGCGACAGGAACAGACTTGGGTCGTGACCGCGAATCCGGAAATTCTTTTATATTCAAAAAAACACGCCGATCATTGGCAGGCTTTGCGCCAAGCCGACATACGTTGCGTGGACGGTTTCGGCTTGAAGATGGTCGGGTGGTACAAAGGCGCGCGACCTGACCGCTGCACAGGCGTCGAGCTTGCCGACGAACTTGTCAGTTTGTGTCTGCGTAACGCTTGGACGTTGGGTTTGATCGGCGGTCGCCCAGAAGTCGCGGACAAGGCGGCTTGGGCTTTGCGCCGTCGCCATCCAGACATCAAAGTCTTTGCCGAAGATGGGGGGCATTTGACTTTGGACGGTCATTTGGATGAGAAGGCCGATGCGTCGCTGACTCGCATGGTCGAAATAGAGCCCGACGTTTTGTTGGTCGCGTACGGTCATCCCAAACAAGACTATTGGATCAGCCAACACCGCAATCAACTGGCACGCACCAAAATTATAGTCGGCGTAGGCGGTACGCTTGATTTTTGGTCAAAAACCGTGAAGCGCGCACCAAAATGGATTAGAACAATCGGCATGGAGTGGCTTTATCGCCTAATAAACGAACCCTGGCGCTGGCGCCGCATTTGGCGCGCGCTAGTGGAATTCCCCCTGGCCGTGATTTTTGAAAGGTAGCTTGCCCCGGTCATCCTGAACTCGTTTCAGGATCTCATTTGATAACTATTACGCGTAAAGCCTATAAACCAATCTACAAAGACGCCGAAACGAGTTCGGC
>CAZRYH010000018.1:0-33916 GCA_964604275.1 uncultured Gammaproteobacteria bacterium | reverse complement strand
GATTCGGATAGGTTTCATATGGTTAAACGATACTGGAAACAAGCGTCTGACGCAATGTTAAGGCCCTATCCAGGACATCCGCGACCACCAATCTCTGGAGATGAGCGCCAAATTCAGCGTTACCTGAAAGTTAGACTCGCGAGGAGAAGAACAAATGTATGGCCGCGCTGGATAGTGTCGGGTTGGTTTCCGACGACGTATACGACCAGTTGGTGCGACCTAGGGACTCCGTGGGACGCATCTCGCCATGGGTGTATAATGATTATATATGTTTTTCAGTACGTACGATTCGGAAACGGACACATTGGACGGAGTTCCTATTGCAAAATTGGCGAAGGACTCCAAACTCAGGGAAGCGATCAAATCCGCCGACGAACGTGAGATGAATGAAAGGTTATACATCGGAAAGATGACGGAACTCCAGACCAGATGGAAAAATCCCATTGACGGCGATTGGGATTATGTCCATGATTTCACCGACGACGAGTTGGAGAACGGAATAAGGGAAACGGTCGGGCAGTTGCGTTTCGAGAAGGCTTGGTCTGCGATAAAAATCGCCATTCTATTGGCAATTTTAGCTTTTGCCGTTTTTAATATCTGGACGGTCGTGGGAATACTTCTCGCGCTGCTTCTTATAGGACTTCTTTTCGGGCAGAACAAGTGAAACATCTTCACTTCCAGTAGAACAGGCGGCACTCCTCTTTCGACCTCGCTAGCAATGCCTGCATCTCCTCGTAAGGGCCGTCCATTAGGCTGCATCCGGGTTCCATGGCCCGTTCCTCGCACATCGAGTCCCATGCCCGTGAATAATCCTCCTGGGAAATTGCGTAACACCTAATGAGGTTTTCCGTGTTTTCCTTCTCGTCGGCGCGTGCCCCGCGTATCCAGTACGCGAATACCGCGCCGGCCACGACTATCGCGGCGACCGACACTATCGTGACCGCGTCGTTCTTATCCAGCATATTGTAGCCAGAATAACACAATGGGCTTAACAAGGTAAACAACGAGCTTTGTGTTTTTAGGCCTTTGTCCAGCCTTTTATCAGACGCTTGCCCAAAGCGGCAGTGGCGATCAGAAGCGTTACGGTCAGCATATTTTTGTGTGTCGCTTGCATAACGAGGTCGGCACTCCAGAGTGACAAGGCGCAAAAAAACGCCCGAAGGCGTTTTTATGCTATTTCCTCGAACGTGATTTTGGGATGGTGTTCGTCCGTCTCGTCGATGTGGGCCAATGAGAGTTTGACCTCCAAATCCGGCCACTTGTTCTTGACGACGTCGCGGGCTTCCTTGAGATCGCCCGTAAGTTTTTCGTACTCGGCATTTTCGTCCGTGAAAGCAGCTTTTCCGCCATAAGCACCGCAATCGGTATGGGCCATGAGATGCACGACCTTCATGCCGTGTAGGGTTTTTGAGATTTCGATTTGGCGCAAGGCTACGGCTTGGGATTCCGGTGCCACGATGGCTTTAGCCGAACCGGCCAACGAAACCAAGTCCGTATCGCCCATCCAACCGTTTTGTTCCATCAGGGCTTTGATGTCTTTATGGAAACGGAAGTCCATGCAATGCATGAGAAAATTGGTGCAGGTGTGGGACATAGATATTTTTTGGATGAATCGCTAACTTATTTTCCCAGGAATAGTTTGAGCGTAACTTTGAATCCGCCCGTGTATTTTTTATCTTGAGAATCGTTCTGTATGTCCTGCCAAATCTCCTCCGGGTCGGCCCAGTACACGCCTAAAACTTCGGAAGGGTCGATTTTGCCGGGTTCCGCTTGGCAACGGAAGACTTTGAATTTATGCCTTACCCTGCCGCCGAATTCTGAGGATGCGCAGTATCCAATTTCATCCAGGATCACACCGGATACGCCAACCTCTTCGGACATTTCGCGATGCGCGGCTTGGTCGTAGGTTTCGCCAAGCTCCACGTGACCGCCCACCGAATGGTCAAGCCAACCGTCCTCCCTTTTTTGGACCAGGATTTGCCCGCTCTTGTTAGTGAGATAAACTGCGGCAATCCGGTGCAATAGACCTTCTTGATGCGCTTTGGTGAGCGGCACTTCCCCCAGATCGGTCTCGTTTTCGTCTGTCCACATTACGTTTCTTTCCATATCGGAAAAATTTCTGGTGGGCCCGGTGGGAGTTGAACCCACATGCCTTGCGGCCACGGATTTTAAGTCCGTTGCGTATACCAATTCCGCCACGGGCCCATAAATGGGAAAAACCAAATTCGACCTGTCCGCCTGTGGCGGAATGACCAAACATCAACTAATCGCCGTTGTCCCACTGCGACTTACCACTGTCCTCCTCAGTCCTCAGCCATTAGCCTGTTGGTCTAATACGCGCCGGGATTGTAGCGTGGGTTATGCAAGTTTGCAATAATGGGCAAAAGGACAGCTTTTTATGATGAATGATCTTTTGGTTTTGGCCTTCTCAATGTTTTTGGTGATTAAGGGGGCGACCCTATCCACCAAATATGCAGTCAGACTGGCTGAGAGTTTTAAAGTATCAAAGTATCTGGTCGGGTTGATCGTGGTGGCCGTGATTTCCATCCTGCCGGAATCGCTCATCGTCATCAATTCGGCTTTGGCCGGAGTGCCGGATTTCGGTTTGGGTACGCTGTTCGGCTCCAATGTGGCCGACATGACTTTGCTGTTTACCGTGGTCGTGTTTTTTGCGGGACGCGGCATCCGCATCAGCGGCAAGATCATTAAAGACAATTTCATTTATCCTCTGCTTTTGATTTTTCCTTTGGTTTTAGGCGCGGACGGATATTTTTCGCGCTTGGAAGGTGTGGCTTTGGTGTTGGCCGGAGGGCTGTTTTATTACATGGCGTTCAAAAACAGCCCGGATGGTACGGGTTTTCCCAAGCGAACCGGCAACAGGCTCAAAAATATGGCTTGGTTATTATTCGGCATGTCCATGTTGCTCGGCGGCGCGCATTTTACGGTCACTTCCGCCACGTCTTTGGCGCGTGATTTGGGGGTCAACGACATCCTAATCGGTATGATGGTCGTAGGTTTGGGAACCATCATGCCGGAACTTTTCTTCGCTTTAAAATCCGTAAAAAATCATAGCGATTCCATGGCCGTGGGCGACGTGTTGGGTACGGTTCTGGCGGATGCCACGTTGGTAGTCGGTGTTTTGGCCATAGTGAGTCCGTTCGCATTTCCGCAGACCATCATATTTGTGACCGGGGTTTTTATGGTCCTGGCTTCGGTCATACTTTTTTACTTCATGCGTACGGGCCGCGTCTTGACCAAAAACGAGAGCTACGCCTTGTTTTTGTTTTGGGCGGTCTTTGTAGTCACGGAACTGTTGGTCAATAGATAAAACGAAAAATCCGCTTGCGCGGATTTTTGCGTCCCCGGTTCGATCCGGGGGATTCCCCGCTAGACCGATCGGCCGGCGGGGGAATGGAAGGAGCTGAACCGAGTCTAACAGATTGGGGCCTGCATTTCAATGGTCGTAATTTCCAAAAGAAAAAGGGACCTTTGGTCCCATGGAGAGAGGGTTTGAAATTGCCTTAGCGCGGCACCACGTGGCAGGCGCGGCAACGCGCTTGGTAGGATTCCTTGCCGCCTATCTTCACGGCCGGACCGTCCGCCGTGGCGGGTTGCCCGTTGATGAGGCGTTGGCTCAGGATGGCTCGTTCGCCGCATGAGCAGTAGGCGGACCTGATTTTGGACACGCTGTCCGCAATGGCCATCATGTCGGCCGAGGTGCGGAACGGCAAACCGCGATAGTCCATGTCCAAACCCGCGGCGATGACGCTCGTGCCTCTGCGGACGAGCTCTTGGACCACTTGGACCAACGAAGGGTCGAGGAACTGCATCTCGTCGATGCCGATCACGTCCACACGTCCGCGTTTCTCCAACTCGCGCAGGATGTCTTGGGGCTGGTTCACGAAAACCGCGGGGAAGCGGCGCCCATCGTGGGTTACGATGAAATCGTCTCCGGAACGCGTGTCCGTGGAGGGCTTGAACGCCAAATGCGATTTGTTGGCGTATTGCAAACATCCCAAGCGGCGAGTGAGCTCGTCGCTTTTCCCGGAAAACATGGTTCCGACAATGACTTCGATGGTTACGCGGGGCATAATCTCCCTCCTTGGTTATCCACCGCCGCTTATCTTACGCGCCGTCCAACCCCAGGTCAGTACCCAGTCAACCCCGTTATTGTCGATAAACACCCAGGGGTCTTGCGCGCTTTAAAGCTTTTTGGTAATCTCTCAGCTGTCAATTTGATGCGGGTATCGTATAGCGGTTATTATGCGACCTTGCCAAGGTCGAGAGACGGGTTCAATTCCCGTTACCCGCTCCATACAGAAGACCTCCCCAACGGGGAGGTCTTTTGTATTCTGCTTTCGGCTTCCCAAATCCTGTCAGAATCAGTTTGACATCCTGAGCGCAACTTAAAAAAAGACCCTTACGGGTCCCTGTTGCTATTTGGAGAATTTGAATGAATCAAGAATTGAGTTAGCAATATTTCCGGTTTCGGAATCTTCCGTAGCTTGGACAAAGAAGCGTTTTTCGTTTCTTATTATGCATAAAGCATATCTTTGGCCACCGGCATCACCCCCAGGTAAACCTAAGCCCCTGTAGCCCACGGCTCCGTTAATCGTAACCTCCCTCGATTGTTCAAGATCTTCTTGGCATTGGCTTTCGGGGCCGATATAGATTTCTAAGTAATATTCTCCTGATTTCAGTCCGATTTCTCCGCCATCAGTGTAGTTTTGTATTCGAATATACTCCGTAGTGGAATCGGATTGCGTTTCAGATTCTATGGTGCTGTTTTTTGGAACCTTTAACTCGAAACCATACTTGGTGTTCTTATAATTCTGTCCGTTTAGGATTTCGGTTTTTGCGGTTGAGGTTGAGGGTTGATCGGTCGGGGACTCAGACGGAGTGACCGCAGCTGGTTGTTGAGTTTGAACGTTTGAATCAGGGGGAATGGGATTTTGGGCGTTTTGTGTGGCCACATCGACTTTGTTTTTATCGCTAAAAGCTAAAAATCCAAATCCCGCGAGCAATAGGATGAAAATCGCACCCAAGACTATATACAATTGTTTCGAGTTCATAGTTTGATGGATTTCAGTGTAGTTCAGGTCGCGAATTTTAACAATGCACCTCATCATTGACTTGAGGCGATTTTTTTGATTGAGTGTGGGCCGCGACCTTTTCAATTTGCAGGAGTGCCAGCATGGCAGATTCAAAAGATGGAACCGTGACACCAGAACACGAATTCACGTGCCAATCGGACCGGGATATTTCAGTCGAAACCCCGGTGTTGGTTTGTGGCGCCATGTCGGTCCAGTCCACAGAGCGTCAGTGCGCGCCAAGCCTCAAGCCGGTCAAACCCGCTTCGGCTGAGCATGCGCGGCGTTCTGGCGGACATAAGGCCACGGAAGCATTCTTTCTGGATCACCGTGAGAGACAAGGGGCGCTCTCAGCCAGCCGTCAAGGATATTTTCCGGTTTCAGAATTCCTTGGAGGAAAACAGGCCAAGACCAGAATTTCGGAACGACCGCCGGAGGACGGCAAGCGGCCTTCCCTCCCACCGCCGGACGGGGATTCGCATTCCATGATTTTGGCGCGAGCCGCCTTTATCCGGACTACGAATTTCCTGAATCATCTGCACCGCCGTTTGCCAGACAACCTCAAAGCGGAATTTATGGAAAGAATTTCCATGATTCCCGGACCCCCGCGTAACCTTCCCAAAGAGGACGTGATCCAACGCTTCGAGCAGTTCGGAAGATTGTTGGGCTACTACGGACCAGTGCTGTGGTTCATGCCGCCTCTCATTTCATTGGAGGATTTGAGGGACGCGGGTGTACTTAATCCGCTATGGTGGAGCAATGAGCCAAACTTCATCAAAGGCATCCGTACTCTTGCCCCATACGAACCAGACAAACACGGAGTTTTGGGCGAGCCGGGTTTTTGGGCGTTGGCTTTACCGGGCATCATGCCTTCAACCGGAAATCGTACCTACCTGGAACAAGAAAATCTGATGGCTGACGTGGCGCGAAACGTGGGTCTCGAGGTGGAGGGCGGACACATCCACCATCGCGAGAGAATTCGTGCTTACATCGGCAGCGTGGCGGACGTGAGCGTGTTTTGCGCCATGGCCAACCACGCCCAGGAGTCGCTTTCCGGGGAGGTCGTGGTGCTCCGCACATCCACCGCGGTCAGGACGTATCAGCCTCCTGTCGGGAAAAATGGGGGAGGAATGCCTCCGGCTTTCGTGCCTAGCCTGCAAGATCGGTGCCACGTTTCCGTTGCCGTGTTTCCGGATAAGCCCATGCAGTTGTGCGATTACGGGGATTCGGCCAAGGGCGTGACCATGGGGTTGGCTCCTTTCTTCGTGCCGTTCGTATATTGACCGAACGGCTTTTTTTTATAGGCGCGGGGCTTGACGCGTACCCCAAAAACAAGTAGTTTCAAGTTTGCATACGTTCGTTACAAACGCATGAGAAGGTGAGGATCATGTCCGACGAAACGTCCGCCGCCAAGGCCATTCACGATCTGACAGCTTGGGATGATGCAAGGGTCCAGGCGCTCGCCATGTTGCGCGCGCCCTCAAATATCCAGCAGTTGAAGACCAACCCGTCAGAAGCCATCAGGGTGTATCGCAAAGCCATCGAAATCTGTCCCGACGACTTGTTGGCTTTGTTTCGCATGGCCAGGGCCTCAGAAATTCCCGAGTGTTGGTCCGAACTCGTGGACCACGCCATCCGCACGGGCAGGAATGAGAAGTTGGCGTACTTTTTCGTCAGATACCGCAAGGTTTGGCACGGCGATATGCGGCGCTTCGGGGTTCATTTCCGAAGGCTAGCCGCGAGTCTGGGGCGAGAATCGGCAAAGCATCTGATTCGCGCCTGCAATCCCAAGAATCGGCTTTGGATTTCACGCCACGTAGATTTTGACGTCTTGTGGTCCATCGTGGTTTGCGGCCACTTGGAGAGGCGAGACTTGCGTCGCGCTTTAGACGCGGTGCTTTCCGCAGGTCGCGGGCATCTGGTGGACCGTAGCGATCCCAGGTACGTGTATCTGCCGCACAGAATCAAGGCCTTTTACACTGAGGTCAAAGATTGGCGTCTCAACGACCATTTGATGTGGCGCACTTACGGTCGGGCCCAAAACATCGCGCCTTTGGTCAGGGCCGTGTGGGAGGCACACGTTGCCGCAGGGACGTTGTCCAAAGACCATAAATATGGCAACGAAGGCCGACGCACCGTACCCATCAAAGCCATCAGCCAAGACGGCTCGTCATCCTTGGATTCGGTCATGTTCGTACCTTTCGCCGGATTGATCGCCAGATTCGCAAGCTTTTCCAAACTCCGGCGCTTGTACGACAACGTCTTTACTTTGGGACCGGATTTGGACGGCGCGACCCTGAGCGAGGAGGGCGCCATGCTCCAGGATTTGGTCATCCATTATTACGTGCCTTACTTCCAACCCATGCGTTCCCACGGGCAGAGACGCTGAATGCCCGACTTCCATCCGCCGTTCCGCAAGGTCGGCGGTTTTTTTATGTCTTGGCCATGGCTCGATTCTTGCCCAATTTCGATTTGATGGTCTTTACGCCTTGGACCATGCCCACGGCTAACGCCGCGGCGCCGAACGGTGTCCAACCCGGATAAGTCGGTGTCGTGGCGTTTTTGTTTTCCGTGATGGTGGCCTCGGTCTTGGGCGCGGCGTGCGATACAATTTGGATTTCTTCGGATTTGCGCGGCAGGATGGCGGGCAAATCGCCGGACGTGTCCAAAAGACCTTTGACTTGAATCACGTCTCCGGCCTTCAAACGCGATATGCGATAGGGCACGCCAGGCCTGATTTTTACGTTTACGTCCGCGCCGTCCGTGGCCAAAACCAAAGTGCTGCCAGAAACTGAGACCACGGTTCCGGTGGTCGCGATTAGAGCCCAGACGTCTTCCGCAGCCGGTGCTTCCAGCAACACGTCGCTTTTGGGTTGCGGTATCGGGAACGGTTTTTTCATAGCCGACCAACCATCGTCTTTGGCCATTGAGAGGTAGGGGATGTCGCGCGTGTCGAATTTTAACGTCCCAGTTACCCGGATGGACGCGCCGTATTCCGGCAATTTCATTTTTGTGGGCACGCGCACCATCAAACCGCGGCCTTGTTGGTTGAGCAGCACGAACGCATGGCCAGAGACCAGGCGCAGGGGCGAGCCCACGGTGCCTTCTAAAGCCACGCGGATACCGCCGATGTCGTCGTCGATTAACATATCTATATCTGAATTAAGAATCGGTGTGGTCGTATCTATTTTTGTTTTAGTGGTCGATGATTTCGCCATGGACTTGGTCGATGTGGATGATTTAGCAGTCACAACCTTT
This sequence comes from uncultured Gammaproteobacteria bacterium, assembly GCA_964604275.1. Classification (GTDB taxonomy): domain Bacteria; phylum Patescibacteriota; class Patescibacteriia; order 2-12-FULL-60-25; family 2-12-FULL-60-25; genus MWCR01. The sequence goes on along the minus strand of CAZRYH010000018.1, from coordinate 25,568 downwards.
GTGGTTTTTGGTTTGGCGTCTTTGGTCGTGGTGGCCGAGGCCATGGCTACCGTTTTGACGGTAGAAGACGCCTTTGAAGTCTTGGTCGTTGTTTTTGTTGTGGTGGCCTTTGCCGTCTGTTTGGGCGTTACGGGTTCGTAACTGCTCGTTTTCTCGACGGCGGCAACTGTCGGAGACGTTATTTGGTTGGTCGCGCCCGGCGTGGGAGTTGAGGTCATGCGCCACGCGCCTTGCGCGTCCCTGGCCCAGCTCCAACCTTCTTCCGATTCAGCGTAGACCAAAGTGTCGAGCGCGTTTCCGGAGGCGTCCTTGATGTAGATGGAATCACCTGAATTGTTGAATCTCGCGGATGATAAATCAATGGTTAGAGTCGTGTTGGTGGGGGAAAGCATGCCGGTCAAGCGCATGATTTTGCCGACCGCGTCGTGCAACTCCAGACCCTCTAAGGGCATGGTCCGGTCCGGAACAGCGCTGACGACTTCTATCCACTCCGAACCCTCGCTCGGATTGGTCATGACCTCGTTCAAGCGCACGAAGATTTGGTTGCTCACTAGGCCTTGGTTTTGGGGAGTAGATGGATTCAAGGTCTGGACCTCGGCCAGGGTGGAAGTCGCATCATTTGCCTCTGAATCCATAATGATTTCCGGTTCCGTGCTCGATGTCCAAGAATTTTGTTCGATGATTTCGTCGGTAGATATCGATGTCGAAGTCGCGACTGGGTCGATCAATAACTCTGTGGTTGAAGCGTTTTCGGTTTGGATCGCCGTAGCATTGATACCGGTATCGTTATTCGGCATAGGAATGCCGAGATCTACCGCGCCCGGGGTTCCCAAATCTGCGGTGTTCATGTTTTTAGAAGTCGTGGCCGTTGTCCAAGCCTCTGCGTTGTCGCCCAGGTTGTCCGTTGTCGTGCGGATCATGGAAGCTTTGATGTCTGACGAATATCCGGCGAGAGGTTTTTCGCCATCACCGGCCTGGTCCAACACTTGTCCCGCGCCGTCCAACAGACGGATGAGCATGGTTTCGTTAGATAACGAGATCGTGGTCGTGACCATGTCGGGTTTGGCGGTTAGCGCCGTACGCGTGTCGCCAAGGTCGTAATTGGCCACCAGAAAAGTGCCATGCGCTGGCAAGATGGAGTTGGCTGGAAAAACCAGCGGCTTGGTTTTGTCTCCCGCGCCTTCGAGGCGCCAACCGTCCACGGTTATCGGCACGTCGCCGGCATTCGCCAGCTCGAGCCATTCGTCGGCCGTGGAGCGCGATGAACCTGCCCACGCGATTTCACTGATGTAAACCGGAGGCAAGTCCGCCCGCGAAGGGGCGGCATGCGCGACCGACGGCGGCCACGCCCCGAAGGCGAGGGACACTACGCAGGCAATCTTAAAAATACGTGATACGTTTGTGCGTTTCATGTGTTTCTTGGCAGTCCGCGTTGGGATCGGTTGGTTTACCAATCCGTCGCACGTTCCCGCTTCAAATAAATTGTGGCACGCATTTTGAAAATCTTGTGCAAAAGATGTGGGGTGTTTCTAGGGCATTTGTCCAACGTCGAGTTTTGTCGAATTTCATTGACAGGTTCCGATACCGTCATACGTTTGTTGGAATCCGATTCGTGTCACTCGGACAAAACACGTTGAAAAAAAATTAATTATGACGATCTGGGCACTTGACATGGTTTTAAAAAGCAGAATATTTGAGGATTTTGGAATCGGGAGGTTGTGGAAGGTTGGCCATCGTCAAACCCTTGATTATTCCAGTGTTTTGTGGTAACAAATTCCGGTCTTGAAATGCAAGATTCGCACGTTTTTAAACCGAAGAACCAAAACCGGAGTGCTCATGTTGGCCAAAACCGAAGGCATGTATTACGTATCGTTGCACGGACAGAGGGTCAGGGTTACGGGGCGGCGCTTCAAGTGGGGCGATCTGGTACTGACCAAGGATCTGAATCTCAAACCCCAAGGCAAAGCCAAGGAGGGCGAGCGTATCGCCGCGGGTTCTGTGCTCAGGCGCAACCGGCAACTGGCTAGGGAAACCAACGGCAAGTCCGAGTGGGGCGTCTACATCAATCTCTACGACTTGGAGCGTGCGGGCGAACACATCGATGCGCGTTATGACGCGGTCGAGTTCCCGCAGAACGAGACCATCAAGGAGAGCGCGCGGCAATACGTGCAATACTTGGTGTATCTCAAGCGCGTCAAAGACGAAGATAGGGAACGGGCAGTGGCCGCTTACCTCCAGTCCATCAGGGAACTCTCCACCAAGCGTGCGGGACGCAAGGTGGTGGCGCGTGCCCGACTGGCCCAGGCCTTGCCGGCCGCGGACCAGACAGAGTTTCGGGATTCGTCTGGGCGCGTCAATCGCGCTGCCGCGGCCATGATAGTGGGTTCGGGTATCGGACACTTGGACGAACGCGACGACAACGTGAGTTCCATCGTGGAGCTTACGGACCTTCGTACGCTCCAGGTTCACGCGGCCGTGATCAATCGTCTCATGACGTATTGGGACGCGTGGATCATCCTGAACGTCAACGGCAATAACGCGTTCCGCAGCTACAAGTACGCGGCCGAGTCGTTGTTTTTGCCGCCGCCCAAGACCGCGCCCCGGTTCATCTGCGTGGGTCCCATGCTCTTGGATCCCCACTGTGACTTGCGCGATGTGGCATCGCAGTTGCGCCAACTCAGAGGCAGGTTCGCGGATATGGTCGAAAGGCCGTTCCACAACAACGCGCAACACATGGTTGAAGATTTGGATTTGGCGTTGGCCGCCTGCAAATCCGGCGACCGCAAGGCTCTGGATGAGTTGGTCGAGCGCTTGCGCAATTCCATCAGCTGGATGTTCGCGCTCCATGTGCTCCAAGTCTCGTTCATCACGCCACTCGCCGCACTCTTAAACGAGCTCGAGCTCCGTCACGGCAAGTTCAAGCCCATCCGTAAGGGCGGTGCTATCATGGTCAACCGCTCTTTGGCACCGGTAGAGTTCAAGCGTTTGGAGGGCGTCATGAACGCCTTCGAGAAGCGCGTGCTCTCGCGTCGTGACGACGGTTTCCGGCGAAGCTTGGTCAATTCCGTGCTGGCCAAGGTGGCCATGATCCAAGGTCTCATGGAATGCGACAACTGGATCGCGGTCAAAGACAACGTCTTGCTCTTGGCCAAGAAATTCTGAAACTCGAACGGCTTAGCCGTTCTTTTTTAAATAACCAAATTCGATATGAAGACAGTAGACGGTAGCTGGTAGACGGTAGGAGGCTGTACATCGTCCAGAAGAGAGCTTCCCGCTTTCGGACTCGTCGCGTTAAACGCGACTCGTTCAGAATGACGGTGTTTGTAGGTAGAATTGGATCGGTCGGCATCCCAACTGCGACTGCGCATTGCGACTAACCACTTACCACTAGTCACTTACCACTAGTCACTTACCACTGTCTTAGTCTTTAGTCTTTGGCCCGTTTGACTCCTATCACCTTGCGAGTATGATGGGCCGGAACTTTCGTTGTTTCACATACCGCAACCGCACGGGGAGACGTGACATGAGTTTTCATGGCCATTTTGACGACCACGACGAACGTTTGGTATTCACCAGCCCGGACATCCTGCGACGCTTCCGCGGCAAGCACATCCTGTCGGTCAGCCAGTTTTCGCGACAAGATTTGGAAGACTACATTTTTCCCATGGCCGACACCTGTCGTGAGACCTTGCATAAGGGCGGTGAGTTCTCCACGCTTCGCGGCAAGGTGGTGACGTTGGTGTTTTACGAACCAAGCACGCGTACGCATCAATCGTTCAGCACGGCCGCATCGCTTCTCGGAGCCATCACCAAGGACATCGTGGGTATGCAGTTTTCCAGCGTGTCAAGGGCGAGACTCTGCCGGATACGATTCGCACTTTGGCCTGTTACAGCCAGGCCATCGTGTTGCGCCATCCGGATGAGGGTTCCGTGGCCTTGGCCGCTAAGTACGCCCAATGCCCAGTCATCAACGCCGGAGACGGCAAGGGCGAGCATCCCACGCAGGCGTTGTTGGACATGTACACCATTCGACGTCACCTCGGCCGCATCGACGGTCAGACCGTAACCATGGTGGGCGACCTCAAGCACGGCCGCACCGTGCATTCCCTGGCGCGTCTGCTCACTCTCTACGATGGCGTGAAGATCCGGATCGTGTCTCCTCCGGAGTTACGCATGCCGCCGGAGTTGATTTCCACACTCCGCGGCTACGGTGTGGCGCCCGAGGAATACGACCGTCTGGAAGACGCCATGTCCGAGACAAACGTCATGTACGTTACGCGCGTGCAGAAGGAACGGTTTTCGAATCCCGAGGCGTATGAAGCGGTCAAAGGTTCGTACGTCATTACGCCCAAGACGTTGGCGCATGCACCGGAACGCAGCAAATTCATTCTCATGCACCCGTTGCCGCGCGTGGACGAAATCTCCATGGAGGTGGACGCGGACCCGCGCGCCGTGTATTTCCCGCAGGTCAAGAACGGCATGTACGTTCGTATGGCCCTGCTCTCCCTCGTCACCGGCAAACAAGGCGCGAGGCACTATCCTCAAGACCATTAACGTGGTCTTTTTTTGATTGTCCACCGTTGATTTAAATTGATGAATCTGTTACGGGTAAAATTAATAACCAAATTCGACCTGTCCGCCTATGGCGGAATGACCAAACATCAAGAAAAAATCAAAATCTAAAATAATGAATAATACATTTATGCATGTTTTTGATTTCGAGAAACGTACGACGGAATTCGCTATTCAGATTATAAGGTTGTGTAAAATGTTGCCGAAAAATACGATTAATGAACAGCTCGTGAGGCAATTGGTTCGTTCTGCGGGCTCCCTTGGCGCAAATTATAGGGAGGCGAATGACGCATTGGGCAACAAGGATGTCGTTTATCGTTTAAAAATTTCTAGTAAAGAATCTAAAGAATCACATCATTGGTTGATGATTCTTAAAGAGGCCAATCCTGGTTTTGGCATGATTCAAATTTTGATAAAAGAGGCGGATGAACTACGAAGAATTTTATGTGCAATGATAACAAAATTAGAAAAGTTTAAATTATAATTTATTTGGTGTTTATCGATTTGGAATTGGATATTTCTTGATGTTTGGAAATTCGAATTTGGTTTTTCCACAATCATTCCCTTGACAATATCAAAAATTAATCTATCATTTATTACGGTGCGGAGCTCGAGAAGTCTCGTAGCTCCTTATTTATTTCCGCGGCTGAGGAGGATGTGATGGAAAAGAAGATTTTGGCCTGTGGCATTGGCTTGGTTTTGGTTTGTTGGGGTTGCATCGGCGACCGGTTCGAATTTCAGGAGGACGGCGGATTCACGAATGCGCCATCGATGCGGACGGTTTCGCCCGAGTTGCCCAAAGCGCGAGCGGACAAGGACGCGGGGCCGGTTCCTGAGGGATTTGGTAAAATGGAAAAGGCTGGGAGCCGCACGCCGCGCGTGACGGACCGCGATGCGGAGGTGGCGGACGGGTCTGCGTCTGATTCCGATGGGGTGGACGACACGGAACCGCTGCCCAATGGCATCTTCATCGCCACATGCGAAAGCGAACCCAACGAGGTGGCCGTGCCGCTCAACGCTTTGGACGACAGGTATTGCGATACTGTCCAAGCCGTGGCTTACAGGTCCGATGACGAAGGGTCGTATCCGGTTTCGGCGATTTATACGTGGTCCGTTGGTGACAAGACCATCGCCGATATCTACTCGGTTCCGGGCAAAGAACATTCCGGTGTCCAAAGGCCGAGCGTCATGTACGACCTGTTCAGTACGGCCGACGGGATCTTTGAACCAGAGACTTCCGTCAAAGTCTGCGTCACGCCGCTAGTCGGCTGGCCGGATGCAAACCAAGCGCCGCTGTGCCGGACCCTGCCGCTCAGGGCGGTCGTGAACCTCGACGGAGCGTGGTGTTTTTCCGGCACGACCTTCGATGGTCAGTGCGATGCCCGTCTGATAGTCCAGGACGGCCGCGAGCTTTTGGTGGACCACGACGGCGTGGGTGCCATCAACATGCGGCACGTTTATTTCCACAAAGAGCCTTGGCTCTACGAAGGAATCCTGGACGCGTCATGGCGTATGCACGGTATTGTGACGCGTATGGACGTGGATCCTCCGGAGATGGTCGGGGAGTGGCAAGCCGAACATATGGCTCCTTGATAAAGGCCCAACTGGGCCTTTTTTCATGTCACGTCACACCTTGACTCTAGGTGCGTTTCATGTTAGTGTCGGACATCGCTTTAGTCGCTTCTACAGGACAAAAGCCTGGCCCTTTCGACAGTTCAAACGGTAACTGAAAACAGGTGAGCCAATGCCTTCTGGCGTATTTTACGTCAATATTATCGGACCGAACGGTGAGGATAATTTCGTCAGGTGCGATCCTGAGAGGCTGACCAGAAGTTCGTTGCGCCTCTATACCCGGACCGCGGTCAGGGGCAGTCAAAGCAAGTTCACGCCCATCAACGGCGGAGAAACCGCGTGCAACCTGGACAAGGTGGACGTGAGCGAACCGTTGCGTGAATTCAACGATCTTCAAGAGCAGTGCCACGACGTGCTGACCAAGTTGGGCGAGCACGGTGAGCGTCTTTGCGAAGAGCTCTATCAGGCCTTGGATTTACCACGGCTCATCCACGCTTTAGCTCAAGCCGATTCGCAGGAAGCGGCCGGCGCCGTTCAGCACATCATGTACGGCATGATGAGCATCGCGAGCCGTTGCGCCAAGGAGCTTTCTGAAACGCACACGCAGGCCGAGAGCATGACCAGCGCGGTAGTGGGCATGGGTTCGGTGTTGGATCAGGCGCCGGAGATGAACCGTGAGATTTATCTCAACTGGTCCACGTCGGCCGACGGTTTGAACGCCGCCGTTCGACGCTTGGATGGCGTCGAAAGAGAACTGCGGAGCGTCCTGACGGAAATCGAATACGGCCAGAGGGTCTGGATGCAGCGCATGGACGCCAACCAGCCCGTGATCAAAGAGGCTTACGACCAGCTGGAAGCCGGTGACGACGCCTACATTCTCAAGGCCTTCGCCTATAGGGGCGAACCCGAGCTGCGGGACGAGATTTCCCAAGCCACGGAAGATGCCAAGTCGCATATCGCGGCTTGCAGGAGCCTTGAAAAGGCGTGCCTGGACGCATGGGAGAGAATCGTCACTCTGGCCCACGAACGTTTGGCGCCATTGACTCCAGCTTTCCAGAAGGCCTTGAACGAGCTCAAGATTGAAACCCGGAGATTCTCCGAATTCGAACAACAGTACGGCAAGGGCGTACCCCGACCGTACATCGCGGACAAGGGTCTCATCACCGAACAAGAATACAATACGGCGTTGGGCCACTTGTGCGACGAGGCTTGGGCACCTCTGGCCTGCGAACGGCGTTTGCGCCACCTGTTTGAGACCGTGATCTCGCTCTGTTCCCAATCGCCCGAATTGCCCAAGGAGGTCGCTAACGCGATCCGTATGGCCGAGCAGTATGCAGCAGATGTTAAACGCACCCAAGATGAAGCGGATGCGGAAGCCGAGGCCAAGTCCAGCGCGGCCACCCAGCCTCCGGTCAGCCCTGAGGTTCTCAGCCCCGTGGCTTTCCCGGTGCATACCGGACATTTGGTCCGCGAGTCAGGTGTCCGCGTAAGGCCTGAGGCGGCAACGGACAGGATGACGGAACTCTATGATTTGTTGACGGCCTTGGGTTATGTGTTGACCGTGGAAAATGGCCGGCCGTTCTCATCCTTCACGCTGGAATCCCTGTTGCGCATGTTGGTCGTGTTGGGAAAGTGCACTTGGGATGAGGTGGACGAGTTGCATCCCAACCTGTCCGCGCGTTTCGATGCGGATTCCGTCTGGGCTGGCGGTCTCAAAGAGGCCACTGCCCTGCAGAAGACCTCATCGGCGCGTTGGATACGCTTCACCTTGAGGGTGGAGGTGGCCAAACTCTCACGGACGTTTTCCGCGCAAGCTCGGGCGACCTTGGACCAACACGATTTGTCCGCGGAGAGCGTGCGCCAATCCCTTGACCAATCGCGTAAGAGCGTGGTCAGGGCTAAGTGCAAGCTGACCGTTGGATAAAGCTGGAGACCGTTGGACTGAAAATCTTAAACGCATCACTTGATGCGTTTTTTTCTTTGCAAACAAAAACCCGACTCGTGTGAGTCGGGTGAGGAGATTCACTTTTTGCCCTTGCCGGTCTGGTCCATGACGACTTCGATGATCTTGAAGCCCTCATTGAGTACATCGTTGGCCAGTGTCGCGGCGTCGCGTGGGTCCGTGTCGCCTTCCTCCTGGGTTTGGAGGTCGAAGATGCGGAAACGCGCGAATTCCATGGCGATGGCATGCGCCAGGAATTGGGCAGGATCGCCGCGTTCAAGCGCGCTCTGGTAGCCGTAGCCCAAGACGTTGATGAGCATGGTGTGCACACGATTGGTCCCGGACCCGGGCAGCATGGTCACGGGTTTGGCGTAGGCCGGCTGTCCCTGGATGCGGTGCGTCTTGATCACGAAACGCTGGTCAAAGATGGGGAACGTGTCAGGCGGTACGGGCTGGACCGTGATTTCGCACGCGGCAGCTACATCCGGGCGTTTGCTGTCGTAGCCTCGGAGTTCCGCGCGCCCCACTCGTGTGGCCGTATATGTGACGCGGTTGCCCGCGGCCTCGATTTCACCCGGCCCCTTGAGAGACCAGCGGAGTTCGCCCACTAACTTGTCGGTGTTGACCCCCATGACCCAAAACTGCGAGCCGCGGGGGATGGTGGCATGAGGGATCGAGAGTCTGAACTCACGGGCCGTGACCACGGAATAATGCGCGGTCGCGGCGTACGGAGTTCCCGGCAAGTCCGCGCTCACGGACCCCGGGCCGATGGTTTCGGCCGTCATGATGAGCCCGTCGGACGATGTTTTCACGTCCTTGGCGCGAGATCTGTCGGTCTGCCAGCGGATGTTTTGAGGTTCGATTTTTCCGACCAGGTCCTTGCGGACCTTGGCCAGAATCACGATCTCCTGGCCGACCTCGTACTCGCGGTGGTTTTCCAGGATTAGCGGGGGCTTTTCTTCCGGGACCTGAGGAGGAGGCGGCGAATAGATGCCGTTGTCGTCCGTAGGCGGCGGCGGGGCCATCTTCTCAAATCGGGAGTTGAACATGCCCACCACGGTTTCGAGAGCCGCGGTGTGCCGCTCGTCGTTGGAAGCTGTTTCGATCTTCAGATCCAGCGTTTGCTGGAGCTTGGGCGAAATCCTCTCCAAGATGAGCAGGAGCCGCAGCGTGTATGGCGTGTCGGCAATGGTGGCCGCGACCGTGGTCCTGTCTTCGTTGACGTAATCGCGGAAAAAAGGCGCCTGGATTGTGCCGCACACGTCCTTTTCCAGGAAGATGGGCGGCACGCGGTCGCGCAACTCGCCCAACACTTTGTAGAAGTTCATGAACGTGGGTTCTCCGACCTCGCCGCCCGTGACGTACAGGCTCTCTTCGTTGCGCCGGCGCTTGGGCCGGTAGAACTCAAAGACCACGTCACCCAGATGCGGGTCAGAAATCACGCCTTCGAACCTCTGTCCCACGATTTCCTTGGCCGGGATGGGCTTGCCATCCACCTCCACGATGTCCGAGAACTTGCAGGGCAATCGCGCCGTGAGTTCCAGAGCCAGACCGTCGCCACGCAAGATGCTGCGCGACTTGGGGTCCGAGAACTTGTAACGGATGACCGTGCCGAAAGGATGGTGATAGGGCCACGACTCCGCGGTCTTGGGCATGACTTCGGGCAAGATTTCCAAGCCCTTCATCACGCGCTCTTCGTAGGTCTGAGTCTCGAACGAGAAGCGGTAGACTTTGCCCGGTTCTTCCTTGGGCGCGGTCACGACTTCCACGTGAGAGGCGAAGCTGAACAGCATGTATTTGCTGCCCGAGCCGTACCGTCCCTGCTGTCCGGGTTTGGTCGCGGTCGTGCAGCTCACGCTGGCGAACGCGTCCCGGTTCTTGCGGTCCATGCCGTTGCCGTTGTCGCGGAATTCGATCATGGATTTGTCGCGCGTCTCGATGCAAATCTTGGTGCCGTCCCAATCGCGACCGTCTTTGACGATTTCGATTACGCACGGCATGTACGAAGCGCCGCCAAAACAGTAGCGGAGAAAACCATGACCCATGCGCGGATTGATTTGCAGGGCCCCGGGGGCCGTGACGTTGCCGTTGCCTGAGTTTTCCGTTTTCTTCATCGTTTTTCTTTCCTTGCGGGCTTGCCGGGCTCGAGGCCCAGAGCCTTCATGGTTTGCCTCTCGGCGTCAAAGAGCCCCAACATGCGGTTGGGAAACTCTTCGGTGAACAGACGAAGCGTCATGGCCAGCTCTTCCACCTCCGGACCGAGCGTTAGCCTGACGGTTTCGCGGATTCCGTCGTCACTGATTTGGGTGAGGACGTTGAGCAGCGAACGTAGGTGCTGGATTTGGCGCGCCGTATACTTGATGTCTTCGGGCGCGGGCCGGTATGCGAACGGCGTGAAGGAAGTTTGGTCCAACACGAAGGGAACGCCTTCTTCCGAAGTCCCGCCCATGGGCCAATTGCCAGGGTCGGTCTGCGGTTCCTCGTTGACCATGCGGTTTTCCGTGGGAATTTTGGTCGGCGTTTGTTCCAAGCGAGCCGTCTCGTGCGACGGTTTGGCGGAAGGTTCTGGTGCTTTCACGTCCTTTTGCGTCACGGCGACCCCGTCTTCCTTTGCGTGGCCCGCGGCTTCCAGTTTTTGGTTGATTTGGCCGATGAGCTCGGTCAAACGCGCTTGCGGCACACACCCAGAGAGAGCGTAGCCAACGTTGCTGGCGCTGATTCCGAGGGCTTGGGCCAGTTTGCTGTTGACGATTGGTCCTCGGAGCAGGCGTTCGCCCGCCTTCCTGAATTCGGCGGCCAGGCGCGCCTGTTCGTCGGTTTCCTGCTTTACGACTTTGGTGATCTTTCCACTCAACTCTTTCGAGGTCAGGAATTCCTCGAATTGGGCAGAAGCAGCTTCGTCGTTCAGCTGTCGCACGGCATCCACTTGCCAGTTCAGGATTCCGAAAACAATTTCCTGTTGTTCGTCGAAAGCCCTGGAGAATGCCGTTAAAGTCAAAGACTTCCGGGCTTCTCTTTCCAAGTGAAAAATCTCGTGCACGTCGAAGACGGTTTGAATGTGTTTTTTCTCCAAAACCGAAAGCCCGACCAAGCGATCGTTCAGCCGGACGGTGCAGTCTAAGATGGCCGTTTCGAGTTGCGGCTTCCCCAGATACGCGGTTAGTCGCTTGAGCGTTCTGCCGCCTCCAAGGGCGCGGGTGCCGGTGTATACGCCATGGGCGCCTTTCCAGTCCACGCCGGCTTGGCCGGCTGCCGCACCCAAGGTGCATCCGTTTTTTTTCAGGTTGGCGTGCAGCGCGTCCCGCAATTCCTTTTGCAGGTCCGCGAGCTTGAGCACGGCCTCGCGTTGCGCGTGGGGAATTTGCTTTTGTGACGGTTCGGGTTTTTTGCTCATGCAGACGATCCTTCTTGCGAGAAGGTTTGAATTGCCGAATGTCCGACTCGGAAAGCTTCCGAGTTTATCGCAGACCATAGCCTAAATTTGGCGTTCTGTCAAGGCTGGTAGCGGCCCTTTAAAGTATTATTTTAAGCCAAAAATGACCCCTCTGCCCATGGGTATAAACCTAGTTTGACGCTAGGAAATATAAAAGATATATTGTTTAGGCATCGTAATATCAAAATTAGTTCAATTAAAATATTTATGAGAAAAATTTTTGCGTCAGGTGCGGTTTTGGGTGTCGTGTTTTTAGGGGCGGGATGTTCATCGACTCCGGTTCAGCAGGTCGGCATAAACGCGAACCCTTCGGTTTCAACCACGATCGAAAAAGCCTCGGCGAAGGTCTACTCCTTGGATGAGGTTGCAAAACACGCGACTCAAACAGATTGTTGGACAGCAATCGATGGGAACGTTTATGACGTGACCGCGGCCATTCCCAAACACCCAGGCGGCGCAGAAGCCATGGCCAAAGGTTGTGGCAAGGATGGTTCGCCCATCTTCAAAGGAATCAAGGACGGAGCCGGTCATCCGGAACGCGCCAAAGAAGGCCTTGAAAATTATTTGATAGGCACTCTCCAATGAACAACCAAACCCCGTATTCGCGGGGTTTTTGTTTGAGCGATTGAGGCGTATGATGGCGCATATGTCACAAGAAGTTGAAGTACGGAGTTTCATAACGGATCAAGAATTCGGACGCCTGAAGGATTATTTTGATGTGCATGCGGATTTTGAAGGACAGGACGAACAGGTCACATATTATTTCGACGCTCCGCAAGACGTGCGCATCCAGCGCAATTCAAGTCATGCCAAAATTTGGTACAAGGGAGGGAAGCTGCACGATCAAAGTCGCGAAGAGATTGAGGTTAAATTCGCATTAGAAGATTTTGAAAAGATGGAAGGCATCTTTGCGGCCATGGGTTTTGGCGTGAAGATAAAATGGTTTCGACAACGCCTATCGTATTCTTGGCAGGGGGTGAATGTGGCGCTCGACAATACGCGCGGTTATGGCAGGATTTTGGAGCTCGAAATCATGGCCCAAGCGGACGATGAAGTTGAGTCTTTGGAGAAACTCAAAAATATAATGTCTGAATTGGGCGTGGTCCCGACCCCACGGGAGACTTTCGAAATTAGTTTCAAAGATTACGAAACCAATTGGCGATCTCTGATCCAGGACGCGTGATATAATGTCGCAGTTATGAAAACCATCGAGCTCGAAGTCCGCGCCGAGGTACGGTTGAAAGATCAAGAGGTTTTGTTGGCGCATCTGCACCGACACGGAAAGCTCATCAACCGGACACGGCGCTGTTCGGTCATGTTTTTTGGGCACGCGGCCGGCAATCCCGTGGACTTGAGGGTCAGGGTCACCAACGGCAAGGCCGAGGTGGTGGTCAAAAAAGGCGCGCTTCATGCGCCGAACCGTGTGGAATTCTCCCAACCCGTGTCTAAAACCGACGTGGTTGGTTTATCTAAAGTATTCTCACTCATGGGATACGAGGCCAAGGTGGGGGAGCGGGTCACCGCGAATTTCGATTTCGGCAAAGACACAATCGTGTCCTTGGCCAAGGCGGATAAGATTGCGTATCTGGAGGTAGAGCGCATGACGGATAAAAAACATTATGAGCATGACAAGCGGGATGTGCTCGGTGTTTTGGGAGAGCTGGGTTACAAACCTCTGATGAAAGCGGAATTTGAGGATTTGTGCCACCGTCTGACGCGGCGCGTGGATTGGAAATTCAAGGGGAGCGAAAGGGATTTGAAACGTCTCAAAGGCATAATCCGAAGATATTGAAAACGGCATTAAAGCCGTTTTTTTGTCGGCAGGTTTTTGGAGGCCCTTGACAAAATAGGGGTTTGTATTAATATATAGACAAATATCTATATTACTTTAAACATATGGACAGACTATTCAAAGCCTTGGCTGATCCCAATCGGCGCAAGATAATACAACTGCTCAAGAAGAAGGATATGTCCGTGACCGACCTGCTCGACAATTTCGATTTCACCCAAGCTTCGCTTTCTCACCATTTGGACATTCTAAAGCGCGCCGATTTGGTGACCACGGAGAGGCGCGGACAGTTCATCATCTATTCTTTGAACACCTCGGTATTCGAGGATACCGCGGCGGCCTTCTTCGACCTGTTCGGCCAAAAATAACCATAATCATATGACTAACGAAAATTCTTCGGTTCGCGTGTTGCTCGGAGTGAGGATTGCCATGGTGGCGCTCATGTTTATAGCCGGAGCCATCGCATATTCATACTTGCCGGACGTTATACCCACGCATTGGGGATTCGACGGACAACCTAACGGCTGGAGTCCTAAATGGTTCGGGGTTTGGCTGATTCCGGCGTTGTGTCTGTTGTTCCTTGTCCTGTTCCCGGTATTGAGCCGCTTGGATCCAAGGAGCGAAAATTACGAGAGTTTCAAAAAACCTTGGTCCGTGATCCAGACTGCCATCTTGGGCATGCTCGCTTACATGTATGCCGTGACCATGTTCGTGACCTTCTATCCTGAATATAATTCCTTGGTCGGAAGATTGGTGGTGTTGGGCATGGGATTGCTGTTCGTCATCTTGGGCAATTACATGGGCAAGGTGCGGCAGAATTATTTCATCGGTTTGCGCACGCCGTGGACGCTCAATGATCCAGAAGTTTGGCAAAAGAGCCAGCGCGTTTCCGGGTGGGCGTTCGTATTGTGCGGTTTGGTCGCGATTGCGGAAGCGTGGATTTGGTTGGCTGTGCCATACGTGTTTTTCGGCGCCATCGCCTTGACCGTCGTGGTGCCCGTGGTCTATTCGTATAAATTGGCCGCTGACAAAAAGAGAAAAGCTTAAAAAATAGAATAAAAAAACATCCGGTCACCCGGATGTTTTTTGTACTGATTATTTCTTGGCTTTCTTGGCCGCTTTCTTTTCAGCCTTTTCAACCTTTTCAGGCTTGTCTTCGGCTTTCTTGGCTGCCTTCTTTTTGGAAGATTTGGCTTCTTCGGTTTGAACCGTGGCCTCGACCTGCGATTCCTCGGTCACCTGCGGTTTGACCACATGGACCGTCGCATTTTGAGATTTCACGTTCTTCAACAGCTCCATGATGGCGTCCAGCTTGCGATTGAGTTGTTCAAATTCGGTACGGCTGGCGTCGCCTCCGCGTTCCGGGCGATCGAAGCGCTTGGGGCCGCGATCATCGCGGAAGCCACGGTCTCCACCACGGTCTCCACCGCGATCTTCGCGGCGGAAGCAGTTGTCGCAGAATACGGGCTTGCCTTGCACGGGCCTGAAAGGCACTTCGCAACGTTCACCGCACTCCACGCACACGGCTTGGAACTTGGGTTTATCGAAACGGTCGCGTCCGCCACCAAAACCGCCGCTGCGGTTGTCGCGTCCGCCAAAACTTTTCTTTCTAAAGCCGGCTCCGTGGTCGGCACGTTTTTCCCACTCGTTGTAATTAGGCATAATTTCGCCCGTAGGCATTAGGGTAATCGCTCAACTATACACTATTTTGGCGTTTTTGGCAAGGGGTGGACCTGATTTTAATTTTCGAATGAATATTTTTCTTTTTAAACGATTTTATCCGCTATGATGTGCGGTTTTTACTCATGATCCCTCAAGGATGATGCGTTGGGAAAATCCGCCTCTTTCTTGGAACTTTTTGTGTTTTATGACTTGGATCGCTTGCGGATCGAAATTTTTATACGCAAAAATGGCATCTATGACCTCGAGAACGTCGGCCAATTCCTCCTCGTTCTCTTGGTCCTGGAACTCCGCGACTTCTTCCGACAGTTTGGCCTTGAGTTTGTCCCAGTATTCTGCCTCCCCTGCGATGTGAGTCACAGGATTGCCATTTTTTTCGCGAATGATTTCCGGGATTCTGTCGCGCACCAACTTATCGTAGCGCATATGTCTCAAACATTTAGTAGGGTTTTGGCTTTTTCGTATTCCTCCTTCACCAAAATCGCGTATTGCATTGGGTTGCGTGACAGGGGGTTGATGATCAAGGTTCGGCGTTCTTCAGCGAACTCGATTTTGAGCGTCGAGTCGCGTGGCTGGGTCCGATTAACAATAACCGAGTCTAGAATCTCCTGCATTGATTTTCCGTCAGTGATTCCATCCATTTTTTCGCGGATTTGTTTGCCGCCAAGCATCCATTGCCACATGGAAACGTCTTGGCCGGCCACGATTTTACCCGCGCCCGCTAGAGGCACGGTCACGGCATAGATGTTTTTGTCTGTGATGATCAAGGCGTTTTCCGTGGCGCGAACTGCTCCCGTACCCAAGGATGCCCCTCCGCCACGCGCACCCACGGTCATAAGATTGGTGACCGTACCCACAAGCTTTTCGTGCTGGTCAGCCGCTACCCGTTCCTTGGGTTGCGGCGCCGAAAGGTCCAGACGTTTGAAGCGCAGCAGTGATTTTATCTCCAAAGCCAGAATCACCACGGGCACGATCAAAGCCGGAAGAACGAAATAATACGGAAATCCTTGGGACCAAAAAAGCAGCATTACGGCGGTCCAAATCAAGGAGAACATGATGGCCTTGGCCAAGCGATAGTAAGCGACCACGGAACCGGCGCCCCGGATGAGGCGCTCTTGGTTGTCGGGTTGGGGATTTTGCGTGGACATATTTCGGTTAGATGGATGTGCCCGTGGCCGTAATGAGCAACATGACCGCGCTCACCAGGGCTAGGCTGAAGTAGTAGATCCAGGGTTGTTTGGTAAAGTACAGATAACTTAACACGCCGATAAACAAAAAGCCGCCCGCAAAATAATCCGCCCCATACCAGCGCCAAA
The DNA here is from genome assembly GCA_964604275.1 of uncultured Gammaproteobacteria bacterium. Taxonomy (GTDB): domain Bacteria; phylum Patescibacteriota; class Patescibacteriia; order 2-12-FULL-60-25; family 2-12-FULL-60-25; genus MWCR01. Next base: position 9,264 of record CAZRYH010000018.1, on the reverse strand, counting down.
AAATCATGCCAAGGGTTGCGTAGGCGGCGGCCAGGACAGTGACCATGATTGATGCCTTATAGAAAGATTTCAATTTGGATTTGAACACGAACCAGGAAATCAGACCCATGATGGCCAGAAAAGAAAAGTGTTTGAATCTTGGATACCAAGGCGCGATGGCTTCCGGGTTTGCGGTCACCAGAATTCCGGCCACAGCATCGATCAAACGCTGGTACAGGGCGTCTAAAACGAACGCCACGTTGGACAGGATGAAACCGCAGACGGTAACGCCCAAGGCCAAGAGCGTATTTTTGACGGCCGGTCTTTCGTGAAATTTCATATTTTATCCTTGGATGGCCTGCACGCGGCCCACTTCGCCCGTGTCCAAGCGGACTTTGATGCCGCGCGGATGCACGGCTTTATTGGTCAGGATATCCCGCACGATGCCTTGGGTCATCTTGCCCGTTTTCTGGTCCTCTTTTTTGACGATGACCACCACCAGACCGGGTCTGATGTTGGCGCGGAGTGTGCCGTCCATATAAATTTCCAGATTAAATACGAAAACGTTTTTCTGTTTCGGTTAAAAGCTCGGGCGGCAAACTGGCGACTGCGCGAATAACTTCGCGTGGTGTCGTGCTGCCGTGGACCGCCTGTATCAAAGCGGCCAAGTACCTGTCCCCAAAAGCCGAGTCTTCAGGATTCATGTCCTTCCATTGGCCGCCGATTTTGCGCAAACCTTTTGCAGCCATAGTGTGGGCAATACGCGTTTCCCCGGCTGATTTCATGGGTCCTAGGCCGATGCCGAACGAACTTTGTCGAGCCAATTTCTCGGGCAGACAAATCAAACAACGAAAAAGCCGTTGGGCGAAATCTTTTTCAGTCGTTTGCCATTCTTGCAGGGCCACGGGCTTGCCGCCGACTACGATAGCTATCAAATCCTTTGTGGCATCGTCCAACCAATCTGGCGGCAATGGTTTATCCAAGATGTCGGTCCTGAATTCGATTGGGGGAAGATGTGAGTCGCTCCTAACCCTGCCTTTGGCAATTAGGGCATCGGCCAATTGCGGCACCAAAGCCACGGACCAGCTTTCGGCCGGCAGGACTAAGGCATGCATTTCAGTATAGTCTCGTTGATTTGATCCAAACCCGCCTTCCGAACGCATCATGCGCCTTGCGATCAATACATAGGGCCGACCGTTTTTCTCTACCAAAATTTTAATGATTTCGCCGCCCTCGCCTTTCCAAGGGTATCTGTCTATGGAGTTAGGAAGGTCGTCTTTAAAAATGCCTGGCGACATGACCATTTCACGGGGCATGTCCTGGCTCATCCCGGTATAAGTGTGCTCCACGCCTGGCAAGATTGGTCCATCGGGCAGCTGGACGAACTTTCCGTATTTATATTGTTGGCAGACCACGATACGCGGTGATTCATGCGCTTCTGAAACGAAGTCGCCCACCGGCAACTCGCCTTGTGGTTTTGTCTCAGCCGGTGGTTTTGGGTTTTCCTGCCATGTACGTACGGGTTCCAGTATGGGCGCGGAAGGTGTCTCTTTTCTCGACCCGAAAAGTTTGTCGAAGAATCCCATAGAAATTTTTATTGGTAAAATGAATTTTGGTGAATGACGTCAGGAGATGAAATCTTTGGCTTTTAAGCCATTATGGAAAATCATTTATTCAGATAAACGAACCATTTCCTGTCCATGGACTTTTCCAAGTCAATGTCGAAATGTTTGGCGATCAATAAAAGATGTCCGAGCACATCCGCGAATTCATCCTCAAAACCCATGCGGATTTCATCTTCGGACAAATTCTTCTTGCGTCCGCGTCCGGTCATCATCAGATATTTTTGGGTCAATTCACCGAGCTCTTCCTGGAGTTTGAAAATGAACCAGTCTTTATCCCGGATTATTCCGACTTGATTGGCGTAATTGCAGGAAACCAGCTCTGTTTTATCCGTGAGTTGTTTGAGATCCATATAAATCCATCTTATTCCGTATTGCGGCGGATGTCACCCTGCGATTTTTTGTACAACAGGAACGCGCCCATGATTAAAATGGCGAGATACATCGCGGGGTAACCTATCTGCGTAATCGCGTCGTCATATGCCAGGGCGCGTAAATAGTGGTTGAACAGACGCAACGTCGTCAGCCAAACGGCGAAAGCCAAAACCGCGACTCCGGGTGTGGTTTTTTTACGCCAAATCCAATACGCCAATGCCGCGCCGACCAATGAATAGGCCAGTTCATAAATTTGCGTGGGATGTACCGGCAGGACGGTGAACGGGTCGGTCAGGCCGTGCGCCATTTGCCAGAGATGCGCATCGCCAAACAGCGGATATGCCGTACCCCAGGGCAAATTCGTTGGTCTACCAAAGCAGCAGCCATTCAAATAACAACCGATACGCATGACGGCCAGACCCAAACCGAATGCCGGCGCAGTCGCGTCGCCAAACCTCCAGACGTCGAGCCGCAGAAAGCGGGACATCAGGATTGCCGCCACAATCGCGGCCAGAATGCCGCCATAAAGCGAGAAGCCAGAAGCGTCTAAAGACCACACACGCCAGGGTTGCTCAAGGTAGAAATCCGCACGGATAGCCAGGTTGAACAGACGTGCACCCACGAAAAATGCCAAGGCGGACGTGAGGAGCGTCAAACATGCCCGCTTGAAATCCAAATTGGATTTTTTAATTAGCCACGTTGCAGTCGCGAACGCGATGCACAAAGCGACGATCAAAAACAGGCGGTAGAAACTAATCTCTACCGCCAGTATTTGAACTGTGAACGTAGGGGAGCCGGTGAAAATCATTTCTTAGCCGTGATGTCAGCCTTGATTTGCAACAGACCTTTGTAGTCCACGTTCATTCCACCATCCACGCCAAAGGATTTGCCATCATCGCTTTTGTTGGCGTTCCAGCCGAACGTGGCCACGGCTTTGTCTTGCGTGAACGAGCCGCTGATGGCGCCTTGGTCGTACGTGATGGGCACTTCGGTGACTTTGTCGCCGTTGTCCATGAGGAGGGTGCCACTCGTTTCACTGCCGGCTTTGAGCTTGAATTTCATGGGCTGCTGTTTGCCTTTGAGTTTGTCGAAATCCATGTTGAAATCGCAGCCATCGTCGGATTTTTTGCCGCTTTTGGCATCCTCGACCATTTTTTTCGCCTCGTCGGACAATATCACGTCAGTGATGGTCATGGTGCCGTTCCAATCGCCTTCGAGTTCCTTGAGCGTGGGATAGAGCACGATGCCAAAACGGTCTTTGAGGAATTTGGCGTAATCCTTTTTGCCCTCAGGTCCGGAGAAATAGATGCGTACGCCCTGCACCAAATCGTCGACCGAGATGGCTTTGTCCGCGATCAGGCCGTTTTTGTCCGTGATGTCGAAGCGGTTCGTGTCTTTCATCATCTTGTCGATGAAGTGGCCGACAACGTCAAGTTTGTTTTCGAAATCGAAACCCTTGTCCAAACCAGCGGGCCCTGTGGTGGAGTCGAAGATACCCGCGGCTTTGAGCCCGTCCATTATTTTTATGAGTTTCTTTTCCTGTTCCGCCAATTCGTTTTCGCGTTCCAGCCGCGTGGCAAACTGCGAACGGTATTGTTCCCGAAGGCTGTTGCGCAACGATTCTTCCTGCGCTTGGGTCAGGGGTTGCATACCCGATTCCGTGCGTACCGCATTGGCTTGGCGTACGGCTTCCAATTCGATTTGTCGGCGGATGCCGCGCATCTGGTCCCAGACCGCGTCGAAATCCTTGGCGTCGTTGTTATAGCCGTAAAAGTAGCCGTTTGAGCCGTCGCGGTAGGCTTTGAACGCGGCTTCGATTTCCGAGTTTTTCCAGGTCTTGATTTCGTAGTTGGTGATGGCCACAGCGGCTTTGGCCGCCACGCCGAGCACGAATTGGTTGGTGAGGAAGTCACCGATTTCCTTGGCGCCGTCCTTGTAGTTGCCTTCAACCGCATTGCCCAGCGCCTTGGCCACCGCGGCCGTTGCCCCGGTCACCTTCAGCGTCTTGAGCGCATTTTTTATGATGGGGGCCGGAACCTGGCCGATGATTTTTTTACCGATCAACGTTTTGAGCTTGTCGTCGAACATCTGGGGGTTGGTTTTGTAATAGCCTTGCATCTCCTTGTATTCCGGGTCGTTCAACATGGAGTTCAAAACCTTGTTTTTGGATTCCTGATCGTCGATGCCAAGTTTTTCCATGCTCAAATCCAAAGCTTGGGAACTGTATACGTCGTGCGGCTTGACGATGTTCTTGTTGAGCCCGTCCTGTAACGCCTTGGCTTTGATCCAGTCGTTGGCGACCTTGTCGTCCTTGGCGTTGGCCGGGGCATAGGTGCTGAAATGGAATGTGTTGAAAGTGATGGTGCCCGCAACTAAATCCACTTTGTCGGGCTTGATGTAATCCCATTCTTGGCCGTTGTAGTAGGCCACGCGCAAGCGGTACGCCTCGGTCGTGGTCGGTATTTTGTCGGCTGGGAGTTTGAAGGTCAGCGAGGCTTGGTCTTCCAAACGCACGGGTCCGCCGGCATCGATTTGAATCGGCGCGCCCACGAGTTCGCCCACGTCCGCATCCGGCGTCGGTATTTTTTCCGGTGTGACAAGATTGATTTTGGTGGACGTGGAGAAGCTTCCCTTGGGTATGGATACGGATACGCCGTCTTTATCGGTTTGTCCAAGCAAGACATCTGCCTGCCCCACTTGGCTTTCTAACGCCTGCGTTATGGGACGTTGGACCACGGCCATCAAGTTACTGTCCAAGTTGGGCTTGGCCGAGGGCGAGGGGACGGGTTGGGTTCCGCGCGGCATAAAAAAATAAACCGCTCCGGCGATTATGACCAGCCCTGCCACGGCAGCAACGGCGACGATAGTTTTTTTCATATTGCTGGTATTGTAGGTTAAAACCATAAAACCGCGCCAGTAGCGGCGCGGTTGGACTCGGCATCGTGAAATTTCTTTCCGTGAGGAGTTCCTTTATCTAAGGATTTGATTATTTCGCGCCTTTAGAATCAGTTTCACCAACCTTATCTCGTCATAACCGCAAGTCCCGCCGAGGCGTTCGTAAATGGGCGTGAGCATGGTGGTGCCGGCTTGCTTGAAGGTTTTGACGATGTGGTCGAACTTTTCTTGGGGCAGGGTATTGAGGCGTTCGAAGTCTAGATTCAGACCTTGGTCCAAAGCTTTTTCCAAGTGTTGCAGTATGGTGCCCATGGCCAAGTTGCGGGTTTGCGCGATTTGGCCGAGGTCTGCGCCGGTTTGATACAAGTTCACGGATTCCATGACCGTATCCGTCGGTGCTCGGAGGCTCGGAGTTTTTCTTGCGGGTCGGGATTGGCTCGGAATCTCGCGTTCCGCTATGTCGCGCGGACCGGCGTATTTACGGATGGCCTCCAAAAAGACACCACCATAGTGCTCCAGCTTGTCTTTGCCCACGCCGAAAACCGAACCCAAACTTTCTTGGCTTTGCGGAAAATAACGTGACATGTCTTGTAGCGTCCGGTCACCGAAGATGACGTAGGGCGGCACGCCACGCTCGTCGGCCAACGCCGTGCGCAGACCACGCAGACGCTCGAACAATTCGGGGTCGAATTCTATCTCTTCCGGATCTCCATCCTCTTGAGACCGGGAAGCTGCTTGTTTGGTCGGCACGCAAACGTCGCACGCGCCGCAATTCTCGCGTCCGAATAGTTCTCCGAAATAGCTCAATAAATAGGCGCGGCGGCACGTGGTCAGCTCGCAGTAGCGCACGATGTTATCCAATTGTTGGCGGGCACGACGTTGTTCGTCGTAATCCTCCATCTCGCGGATGAAATATTCGTGTTTGGTGCGGTCGCCGCGCGAGAAGAACATCAGGCAATCGCTAGGCAAACCGTCGCGGCCGGCACGTCCGGTCTCCTGATAATAGCCTTCCACGGATTTAGGCATGTCCATGTGCGCCACCAACCTCACATCCGGTTTGTCGATGCCCATGCCGAACGCGATGGTCGCGCATATGACCGGCGTCTGGTCGCGGATGAAACGCTCTTGCACCCGCGTGCGTTCGTCCGAGGTCATACCCGCGTGGTAGGCCGCGGCCTTGATGCCGTTGGCTCTTAAGTCAGCCGCGACTTTCTCTGTGCCCTTGCGCGAAAAACAGTAAACAATGGCCGCTTGGCCCGGACGCGACTTGAGCTCGTCAAGCAACCTATCGAAAGCGCGTTTTTTAGGCACCACGCGATAAGTCAGATTCGCGCGATTGAAGCTGGATTGGAAAATTCGGCCGTTGCCCAACCGGAGTTGGGCCACGATGTCGTCGCGCACGCGCGCGTTGGCCGTAGCCGTGAGCGCGAGCATGGGCACGTGAGGAAAATGTCGGCGCAAAGAATCGAGGTTGCGGTAATCCGGACGGAAGTCATGCCCCCATTCGGAGATGCAATGTGCCTCATCCACCGCGAACAGGCTGATGTTCAGGGATTGCATGAAGCGCATGGTCTGCGACATGGCCAAACGCTCGGGCGCCAGATACAGAAGTTTGATGTCACCGCGTTCCGCTTGTTTTTCCACGTCCATGATTTGGAAGGGCGTCAGGCTGCTGTTGATGAACGCGGCCGGAATCCCGTTAGCGCGCAAGGCGTCCACTTGATCCTTCATGAGCGCGATCAATGGGGAGACCACGATGGTGATTCCGGGAAATTTAAGCGCCGGTAGCTGGAAGCACAGGGATTTGCCGCCTCCGGTGGGCATCAAAACCAAGGCGTCACGTCCGGAAAGGCAATGTTCGACGATTTCGGCCTGCAAAGGGCGAAAGGTCTCGTATCCGAAATGTTTTTTGAGGAGAGAAAGCATGTGGGTGGTTGGAGAAGAGGAGGGAATTGGGATGGAGGGACGGGTTGGCTCGGGTGAGAATGACATGATATCCGAGATTACGGAATTCACATCCCGTAAGACGCGTTCGTTTTTGATGCGCAAAGTCTTTACGCCTTGCGCTTCCAGAAAACCATCACGGTAGCGGTCGTGCTCCGTTTGCTCAGAAGAATTATGTACTGGGCCGTGGACCTCGATGGCTAGTTTTAGTTTCGGACAATAGAAATCCAATATGTAATGTGCGAATGGATGTCGCCGACGGAACTTGAGATTGTTCGGGCGCAGCTTGTGCAATTCGTTCCAAAGTATTCGCTCGGCTATGGTCATGTTTTTGCGCAATTCCCGTCTATGGGCGACCAAAACAGCGTCTTGCATACAAGGTGTGATTTGGAGATTTGATTTATGGACTTGGCAGGACGCACCTATATACTCGGTTCCATAAAAAGAAGGGCGTGTCAATCAGGGGTCGGCCTTCATCCCTAACCCCTTCTCCCACTCCGTGGAGAGAAGGGGAGAAATTGGTATGTTGATATCGTATTTTTTTGGCCGGGTTGTCGTCTCTTGACCATGTCATGCATCCGTTCTATTTTTGTTCTAGAAGAATAACATCAAATTTTTATGACCCAACCTTTGTCCCCAAAGCAAAAAGAGGTGCTGGATTACATCATCCAGTTCCTTAACGACAAGGGATACGCTCCGTCGTTCCGGGAGATCGCTGATGGGTTAAGGCTGGCCTCGCCCTCCACGGTGCACGTGCATATCCAAGCTCTGCGTTCGCGCGGGTTCATCCGTGCCGGCGGGTCCGCGCGTGAACTCGAACCAACGGACAAAGCCGTGCGTTGGGGCAAGAGCGTACTTCTGCCGTTGGCCGGTTTGATTACGGCCGGCAAACCCATCGAGGCCATAGAAGAACGCGAGACCATGGCCGTGCCCGTGGATTTGGCCCCGGATTCGGCCAATTCGTTCGTATTGCGCGTCAAAGGCCAATCCATGATTGAGGATGGAATTTTTGATGGGGATTACGTGGTGGTGGAGCGCAACCCGTCGCCAAAAAACGGAGACGTGGTCGTGGCCCTGCTGGACAACAGTTACGCCACACTCAAGCGTTTCTATCGCGAACGCGACCGCATCCGCCTACAACCAGCCAACTCCACCATGAAGCCCATATATTGTTACGACCCGATTATCCAGGGTGTTGTCCGCGCGGTCATCAGGCGGTTTTGATCGTCGCACCGTCGCACGTCCCGCGTCGCAGGCGCGGAAGATACGTATAATCAGCTCGGTAAATATATGAAAATTGAAAAGTTCGAAGACACAATCTCATGGCAGTTGGGGCGGGTTTTGGTCGGCGAACGTTTACAGGGTTTTTTCAGGATGTCGCGATTATGCTTTTCGCGATCAGATGCAGATGGCGGCTTTATCGGTGATGAATAACGTGGCCGAAGGATTCGGACGCAAAGGCGACAAAGAATTGACCAGATATTTAAAGAAATCCAAAGGTTCGTGCATGGAGGTTCGGTCAATGTTGTACGTGGCGCAAGACTTGGGATATTTAAACGGTGCCAAATTTGTCGTTTTGCATGATTTAACAGTTAGGATAGAACAAACACTACTGCGTTTTATTCGTTTTTTGGCCGGGTGATGTTCCTGGGACGCGGGACCACGCCAGAGGCGGGCGCGGCGTGCGACGATGCGACGTGAAGCTATGTATCAAGAAATTAAAGAACCCATAGACGTGGTAGTCGCTTACAGGCAAGGCAAAGCCGAGCCCATGCTTTTCAAATGGAACGGTCGGCAATATAAGGTTGAACGCGTCAATTTAGTGCACAGCGAGCGGCGCGGGCGCGAGAAGGTCTACATTTTTTCGGTTTCTGATAGGGCCAATGCTTTCCGGTTGAAGTTTTATACCGAGACTCTGAAATGGGAACTACAAGAGATGGTTGTCATGTAGGGTCAATCCATTGCACCGGGATCGGCCTGCATGACGCCAAAAAGGTTGCCATCCGGGTCGTTGAAGTAGGTGAGGCGGCCAACGCCGGGGACGGTCTGTTCGGGCAGGGCGATTTTGCCCTTGGCGGCCAGGATTTTTTTAGTGTAGGCGCCCAAATCGTCGACCGTTACCGTACATACGAAAGCGTTAACGTTTTGTCCATTTTTCGGTTTGGCGCCCATGCGTTTGACCATGCCGCCGTTGATGCCGCCTGGCTCTCCCATTTTACCCGTCATGACCATCAGATAGTCCACGCCGTAGTCGTTTTTCCAAGATTCGATTTCCCACCCGAAAACTCCGCGATAGAAGTCCGCGAGTTCTTTGGGGTTGGTGGCGTGTATCTCGAAATGCGCGATGCGGTTCATACTTGTGTAGGTTAGATGGTTAAAAAGTGTGGACGTCTTTATGAAAAAAATCCTACTTGGCACGTCAGTAGGATGAGAGAGATGGAATGTGCGT
>CAZRYH010000017.1:4388-34788 GCA_964604275.1 uncultured Gammaproteobacteria bacterium | reverse complement strand
GACATCCGTCGGTTTTTCGTAATCACCAAATTCGAATGACCAAACACCAAAAAAACATCGGTCGTGGCGGCAATCCTTATACACTTCACGCACGCAGATTGTGGCAGTATAAAGTTTCTGGATTTATTTAAACTTTTTTATGCGTTTTTTGGCGTTCCCGACAAAACGTGCCGCTTATGCCAAACGCCTTTATCCAATCCATCATGGATAGGCTCGCTGACATCGAAAAAATGGGGGAGTTCAACGAAAAAGAAATGGCCCTGCTTCGGTCATATGCCATGGTAAATCATCGCGAATTGGATGTGGACGGGCAAAAATACCAGGCGTGGCGCATCAGGCATAACGAGGCTTTGGGTCCGGGTAAGGGCGGCATCCGATTCCATCCGGATGTGGTGGAGGACGAAGTCAAATCTTTGGCCTTGCTCATGAGTCTCAAAAATTCATTGGCCGGTTTGCCGTATGGCGGGGCCAAGGGTGGGGTGGCTTTTGATCCCAAGAGCAAGTCACCAGAGGAAATTGAAAAAATCAGTCGCGCCTACGCGTCGGCCTTTGCGGACGTGATTGGGATGGACAAGGATATTCCGGCGCCTGACGTTTACACCAACCCACAAATCATGGGCTGGATGTTGGATGAATTCGAGAGGGTCGTTGGCCATCACGAGCCGGGTGTCATCACGGGCAAGCCAGTGGCGCTGGGTGGGATTCCCATGCGCGGCGATGCCACGGCTAAAGGCGGACTGTACATGATTCAGGCTTTCATAAATTACATGGGTTGGTCCCAAACTGGTCTTCGCGTGGCTGTCCAAGGGTTTGGCAATGCCGGTTCTTTCATCGCCAAGATGCTGCAAGCCGCGGGCCACAAAGTAGTGGCAGTGACCGACTCAAGCGGTGGAGTGATGGACGACAACGGATTGGACATCGCGGCCTTGGCCGACAAGAAAAAGACCGGCATTGCGCTCAACCAGACGGGAGCGGGGACGGTCATCACCAACGAGCAGATTCTGACTTTGCCCGTGGATATTCTGATTTTGGCGGCTCTGGAGAACCAAATTACAAAAGACAATGTGAGCGCGGTCCTGGCCAAAGCCATCGTGGAGTTGGCAAACGGTCCAGTTTTTGCCGAAGCGGATAAAATTTTGTTCGAAAAGGGCGTGTTGCTAGTTCCAGATTTGGCGGCCAACAGCGGCGGAGTAACGGTGAGCTACTTTGAATGGGCGCAAAATCGTACGGGCAATATCTTGGATGAGGCGTATCTGGAGGAAAAATTGAAGATCATGATGGCCGATATCTGGGCCAGGATGTCGAAATTGTTCGAAGATAAAGGTAAAAAGGTGGATTTACGGACTTGCGGTTATATTTTGGCCATGCGGCGCATCATTGAAGCCGAGAAAGCTCGGGGCAGGGCATAGGTGTCACGGCTTGAGACGGCCGTGCGTGTTATAATATCGGAAATGGAAAATCCGTTCTCAAGTTTGGCCCGGGACGTGAACTCACCCAACCCTCTCTTAACGAGAGAGGGCTTTAAATTAGGCAGTCGCTCAGGTCGGTCTCCTAAGGAGCGTGTAAAAAACCTACCCTCAGAACCCTCCCTCGATAAGGGAGGGCAGGGTGAGTTTACGTTAAACGACCTACCCCTTAACAAAGGGGGAAACGAAGGGGACATTCTCGAAACCCGCCGCGCCGACCTCCGCCCTGAAGTCCGCGCTTATGCCGACAGACTCCACGCCCGAATATTGGAAATATACTCGAAACACGGCGTGGATTCTGCCGCCGAACTATTCGAAAAGTCGAAACTCCTCAAGTCCGGGGCTGTGGCCAAAAGCCTGCTCGCGGACGCGAAAGAATTGGTGAAACTGCAAGACGGTCTGGCGTACCTGTTGGACAACGAGGAATTCGGGCCGGGAATGGAATGGGAAGCCGAAAAGGAAAACGTCCGCGAATTGGAACGCGAGCGCCTGCTCGAATTCTTTGGACGAGAATTCGACGTACCGCCGATTCCAAAGGGCATAACCAAGGAGATTTTTGATTTTTGGAAGGAGAATATGTTCGAACTCCGGTATTGGCCACGCGTAAGGATGACCGAAGACGCGGATTTTCCGGGCTGGAAACATAAGCCGGGCATGCGCAACAACCCGAAAAGGGAAGGTATTGAATTCTACGACGAATTCGAGGAGATCGAGAACCATCCCGAAAACCTCGCCAACCCCAACCTAGCGGGGCTCAAACCGGACGAACTGCCAGGGCGTTGGATGTTGACCGATTCACGCCCCAAACCCAATTTCGCTTCCGGTGGTCAGACGTACGAAAACGACGGGTTTGTCCGAGACGTCCTCAAGTCCCTCTTGCCCGAAACGCTCAACCCTGAGGCCTCAGCCTGCCTGCGTAACAGAATCCGTCCCCATATCTTCACTAAACCCAGATTCTGGGACGCTTTCAAAACCGCACTTAGGCTCGAAGGGGTTCCCGGCGTCGTGGTCCGCCTGCCCCGCGAAATCGAGGCAAATGCTATGGGCCAAGGCCCGGGTTGGCATGGCACCGACATGTCTGAGTGGTGCGAGGAGGCATACAACCCGAGCGTCGACGCGCGTCTCATCTCCGGCGACTCGGGCGACGGCGGCGCTTCGTTTTTGAGCTGGTGCTGCCTTCCTCTCGACAACGTGGGTTTCCGGCCCTTGGTGGTTTTTCCTTAGTTGAGGCCGGGACTTTGACGCTTTTGACCGATCCAGGCTCAAGATTTGACTAAAACCGGCCTTTTGGCTATCCTAAGCCGCACAAACGGTCATTTTAGGGAGGAACCTAAGGTCGGATCGCGCCCACGTAGCTCAGCTGGTTAGAGCAACGGTTTTGTAAACCGTAGGTCGTCGGTTCAAGTCCGACCGTGGGCTCCACCCAAACAAAAATTACGAATTACGGGAATTACGAATTACGAGGGGCGGGTAAATAAACCGCTCAAACTCTGTCGTAATTCGTAATTCGCAATTCCCCTCGTAATTCCCATTTTTCCCTTATCTTTATGTCTCAAGACAACCAAATCAAGTTGGAATGCACGGCCTGCAAAACCGTGAATTACCACTCAAGCAAGAACAAGAAGGTCCTCAAGGGCCGCTTGGAGATGCAAAAGTTCTGCAAGGACTGCAAGAAGCACCAATCCCACAAGGAAACCAAGTAACGCGGTTTCAACATAAACCACAACAACCCCTGAAAAGGGGTTTGTTGTTTATCTACGCACGGTTTATCATGGACTTCATGGTAGGTATTTTTGAACCCGTGGCCGCCACACCAAAACCCAAGAGACCTGTTTACGTCTTGCCCAAAACCGTCAAACGCAGCCGTTTGGCTTTTATCGTAATCGTGAATTTGGTTTTTTGGCTGGTGCCGTTCGCCATCTGCGGATATTTCATTTCCTACCACCTATGGCCGTATATGGTGCCCACCATGCCGCGTCTGGTAAGTCACATCTTTTACATCCTGACTTTGGGCATGGGTTTGATTTGGGGTTTGATGTCTGGTTTTAGACTTATGCGTCAGGTCATCCAAGCTGGGGTTGCTTCCGGAGAAGTCAAAGTCGTGGATCCGAATGAATCGATAAAAAGTAAAAACGAAATATGACGCAGATTTACTCTCCGCTCGTACATCGGGCCGTGGAATATGCGGCCCAAAAACATTTGGGCCAGTGGCGCAAGAATCCGGATGTGCCCACGCCGTATTTTTCCCATCCGGCAAACGTAGCCATTCTGCTCAGCCGTTCTGGTTTTGGCGATCAGATTATCGCGGCCGGCGTGCTTCACGACGTAGTGGAGGATTGCGGGGTGACGCTGGATGAACTCGCCAAACTCTTTGGAGACAAAGTCGCAGAATTGGTAAGTGGCGTCAGCGAGGATAAGGGCATCAAGGATTGGGAAGAGCGCAAACGCAAATATCGTGAGGTTTTGGAAAACGCTGACGTGGGCGCCGTGGCAGTCGCGGCCGCCGACCATCTGCACAATACGCGGAGTTTAATCATGGGCTTGGTGTACGATCCCGCGGTGGCCAAAGCCTTCCATGTGGATCTGGCTCAAAAATTGGCGCACGAAAAAGCGTGTTTGGACATTTGCCAACGTCGCTTGCCCTGTCTTTTGACCCAAGCTTTCGCGGCGGCTGTGCAAGACATGGAGGCTCACGTGAATCAGCTCTGAGGTATGCCAGCCGATCATCTGACCGCGCAGGATTATTATAAATATCTACAATGCCCGCACTGGCCTTATTATGATCGTTGGGCTACCGAGGAAGAGCAGAGCCTAAAACGTGAATTCACTGAAGGTGAAAAGCAGAGACTGGAGGACGGTTTGGCGCATGAGAAACAGGTGGTCGAAAAACTGTTCAAAGGTCGGGAAGTCGTGGAGCCCAAAGATTATAAAACTTTAGAGCAGGCGCATGAGGCGACCTTGGAACTGATGCGACAAGGCGCGGATTTGATTTATCAAGGAACTTTGATCAATGGCGACCGTGCGGGTCGTCCCGACGTTTTGAGGCGCGTGGATGGATCGAGCGATTTTGGCGACTGGTATTACGAACCCGTGGACGTCAAAAGTTCTTCTGAAGTCCAAAAATACCAACGCCTGCAATTGATGTTCTACGCCGTGCTTTTGGAACAGGTCCAAGGCCGCTTTCCCACACGAGGCTTTATCATCAACCGCGACGGCGCGGAACTGCTGGTCGAGCTAGGCCAAGAAATCGCGGACTTTGAGCAAATAACCCAAGAGCTGGACAGTATCCGGGCGGGGGAGAAGCCAGAGCCCGTGTACCGAAAATCATGCGAAGATACGGGGCCTTGGGGCAAATGTTGTTTTTTGGATGCCAAGAGCAAAAACGACATCGCACTGCTGTTCAATGTGGACGTGCGCAAACTCAAGGCTTTGCGCCAGTTGGGCATAAGGACCATAGATGACGCGGCCGAGATGGATGTAGTGGATTTGGACGGCCAGGCCCCAGGTTTGCGCACGCATAGCCTGGAGGTGGCCAAATTACAAGCCCAATCACTGAAAAACGGTAGCGTAATCGTTCGCCGTCCCGTAGATTTGGACGCTCCGCCATTGGAAATCCATTTCGACATCGAAAGCGATCCGCCCAACGATACGGATTATCTTTACGGTTGTTTGATACGCACCAAAGATCAAACCGTTTATCGCCCGTTTGTGGCTAAAAGGTTGGAGGATGAAAGCGCCATGTGGCGTGAGTTTTTGGACTGGGTAGACGGTTTGCCTTTACCCTACCAAGTCATCCATTACGCGGCATACGAAAAGATTCGGCTGAATGTTTTAGAACGCAGGTATGGCGGCAGCCCTGGTTTGGAGAGGTTCAGAGAAAACATGATCGACATCAAAGATACGGTCACGCACTCCGTGGTCTTTCCATTGTATTTTTATGGTTTAAAATATGTGGCCCCGTTTTTGAAACATAAATGGCGCGGGGACGTTAAAGGCGGGGGACAATCGGTCGACGTGTTTGAGGAATATTTGGAAACCGGGAATCAAAAACTTTTGGATGAGATAATCGTCTACAACGAGGACGACGTACGCGCCACTGCGGTGTTGGCCGATTGGTGCCGGGCTTATGCGCGCGATATCACGGCCTACATGGAGCCGTATAAATGGAAAGATGGTTTGCCGCCAGGGGATTACGCTAACTGATTTTCCGACGTTTTATCTTCTGGATACGCGTGCGATTCGTCTGCGCGCCAGGATTGCGCGCGACGCAAGGGGTCCAGATTTTTAGTCACGTAATTCCAAGATGCCGAGGCCATGGCCACGACCACGGGAAAGGCCAATGCCAATCCCAAAACGCTAGCCAAAACGGGTACGAGATAAACGAGCAGTGTGTCGGCGTTGATTTTTTGTATCCAAGGACCCGCAGATTGGCTGGTGGCGACCATGGCCAAAAATCCGAAACCCATGCCCGCGGCCAAAACGGTCGTTGCCGAGCTGGATAGCCGGTCCAACCCCATATTGATACCGGCCGTGAACGCTTCTTTGTAATTCCAGTTAGGGTTGAGTTGTTTGAAAGCCGTCACGTTATCGAATGAATGCCGCATCAGATCCAAGACCAACACAGACACCAACCAACCCGCGCCCAAACTGATCGTGGCTAAAGGGTCGAGCGAAGTGTTGTCACCGAATAGCGAGCGCGAGCTGGAGTCCAATCCCGGCGCGATTTTGGTCCAAAGGCACAAGGCGTCCACGGCCACGTAAGCCAAAGTGGAGCCCAAGAGACCGGAGAAGGCGATGTAGACCGAGCGTTTGGAAAGACCGTAAAGGATTAGAGAATAAAACAAGGCCGAAAAACCCACGGCCAACAAAAAGCACACCACAGGCGTCCAACCCCTGAGATAGAGTGGGACCAGAATGAATTGACCGGCCACGGCCATGATCAATAGTCCGAGAAAATTTTTCAGGCCGCGCAGTCCTGCCAAAGCAAGAAAAGCCAGAAGTACAAAAGTCAGTATCCAGCGCAGACTCATCTGGCGGTCGAAAGATTCGAAAAATATTATGGGATCCTGTCCAGCCTGGTTTTGATAGTACACGATGACAGTATCGCCGACTTCTGGATCCATGGGCATGCGCGAGACCTCGTAGGTGGTTTCAAAAGTCTTTCCCGTATGTTCACCACTAAGCATCTCCAAGCCGTACCTGATGCGTTGGGCGCTACCGTTATTTTGGTTCGAGGTCACGTTTTTTATCGCGCGGACCACGGCCCTGGCATAATTGCCGTATTGGGAACGTTCGCCATCCTGGGTTGTTGCATCGCCTGTTGCGGCCTTATTGTCCACGCTCACGCCCGGAACGAGCACGTGATTGGCAGTCGAGGTGGGGACTAAGGTTTGTGCCTTGGCCACGGGAAAAGGGGAAATAACCCAAAATGCCAGGCAAAAGCCGGCCAAAACCATCCACAGACGGGTCTTCATGGATTAAATGC
Organism: uncultured Gammaproteobacteria bacterium; assembly: GCA_964604275.1. Taxonomy (GTDB): domain Bacteria; phylum Patescibacteriota; class Patescibacteriia; order 2-12-FULL-60-25; family 2-12-FULL-60-25; genus MWCR01. The sequence goes on along the minus strand of CAZRYH010000017.1, from coordinate 27,837 downwards.
TAACCCGAGGTACGACACCTTGCCAGAGGAAAGGACGTTTGTTATAGTTTTCGGGCTAAAAATACATCGCATCGGGCTATAGCGTCCGCCTCAGGCGGAGTAGCGCGCTACGTTCGGGATGTAGAGGCCCTCCGACCGGCAGTCCAAAGAGCTATGTATACGGTATACGTTATACGAAATTCCGATGGACGGCTGTACAAGGGATTTACCGAGGACATCGAGAGACGATTGATGTACCATAATCAAGGCTTGAGCAATTGGACAAAATCGCGTGGTCCTTGGACATTGGTCCATTCGGAACAATACGAAAACAAAACCGAAGCCTTAAAAAGAGAAAAATTCCTGAAATCCGGCAAAGGACGCGAGTATTTGAAAAGCATTATCGGGCTATAGCGCAGTTGGTAGCGCGCTACGTTCGGGACGTAGAGGCCGTGGGTTCGAGTCCCACTAGCCCGACCATCGCGTTAAACGCGACCATCAAAAAGACCCAATCGGGTCTTTTTGATTTTGAGTGGTCAAGTAAGCAATTGCCGGTCGCAGCCCAATGTCTTTAATAACTAGGATTTTTACTGTACGATTGGAGCCATGCAGACCTTGCTTATCGTGTTTTACAGCCTGTTGTTGTTGGTTTTGGTTGTGGTCACCATTGTCATGTTCATGTACGAATGGAGCCTGATTGTTACCCGCGCTCCGTTCATCTCCATGCCTGCGGCGGTTTTGCCTTACATCGTGGATGCTTTGGAATTGAAATCGGGTAGCGTGGTTTACGATTTGGGTTGCGGGGAGGGGAGGGTTTTGATCGCGGGTTGGAAGCGCTTTCCTCAAGCCTCATATATCGGCCTGGATAAGGCGACTTTGCCCATAATGTTGGGTTGGTGGCGCATGCGCGGTTTGCCCAAGGAAGCGAAAATTAAATTGCGTAAAAAGAATTTTTTCAATCAGGATTTGCGCGATGCCACACACGTGTTTACGTATCTGTTTCCCGGACTCATGGACAGACTCTTGCCAAAACTCAAAAAAGAGCTTAAACCTGGAACCCGACTGGTCTCGTGCGACTTCCAGTTCACGGATATGAAACCGGTCCGCGTAATAGATATGGGCAGACCAGTAGGAGTCTTGGGCAGGACCCTGTACGTGTATGAATTCTGACCCGAAAAACCCTTTCCCGCCGTTCGTGCAATGGCGCAAAGACAAGATTGTCAATGTGGCTTCGCTGATCAACGATCAAAACGTGAAGCGGGATTTGCGTTTGGCCAAAGAAGTGACGGGAAAAATTCGAGACCAGGGCGGCATGGCTTTGGTCGTGGGCGGGTTCGTACGCGATTTGATGTTGCGGCGTCTGGGTTATGAGGTGCGTCCCAAGGATGTGGATTTGGAGGTCTACGGTCTTGAGCAGACGGAGTTGGCAAAAGTCTTGGAAACAGCCAGGGAAAGAGTCGGTGGATCGGAAGAGCAGGTGGGAAAAAGTTTTGGCGTGTATAAACTAGGTGGGTTGGATATCGCGCAGGCCAGACTGGAGATGAAATCTGAACCGGGCTTGGGTAGAAAACCCGAGACCCAAAGTCGTCCTGATTTGGATTTTTCCCAAGCCGCAAAACGCCGCGACCTGACGGTCAACGCTTTGGGTTTGGATTTGCTCACGGGCGACGTTTACGACGCTTACGGCGGAATTGAGGATCTGAAGGCGCGGCTTTTGCGTCACGTGGATGCGGAAACTTTCGTGGATGATCCTTTGCGCGTTTATCGCGTCATGCGTTTCTCTGCCGGTCTGGGTTTTTCCGTGGCTCCTGAGACCTTGGAATTATGTTCGCACATTCCCTTGGACTATCTGGCCGCCGAGCGTATCGGATACGAGTGGGATTTGGCCGTGGCCAAAAGCTCGCAACCCAGTCTAGGCCTGCGCTTTGCCCAAGAGTGCGGCATTTTGCGTCAAAAGCATCCTGGGCTTCAGGCCCTTTTCGATGTCACACGAGGAAAAATTACGGGCTGGGAGTCCATGTTGAGGTCTTTGGATATGACCGCGACCATCATCCGCAAGAAGTCCTTATCCTGGAACGAAGCCAGGGCCTTGGCTTACGCGGTGCTGGCTTATGGGTTGGATGCGGATGCCGAAGTGTTTTTTAAAGAGATTAAACTGCCAGTGGATATCAAAGCCGCGGCTTTGGTTTTGGCACACCAAATTGACGGGGTGCGCGCGTTGATGCGTTTGGCCGGCAAGAAGGAGTGGACAGCGGATAACGATACGGCGCTGCGGCAGCTTTCCGTGGCCTTGGGAAAGTCCAAAATGCAATTGTCTTTTGTTGATGCGGTTAACGCGGCTTGGGCCGTGCAGGTCGGGGAGTTGCGTCCGGGTTCGGCAGAGATTTCCGGCTTGGTGTCGAAGAATCCGGCCGGCGAACGTCTTATCAAGCGTGCTAAAGTTTTGCATGCGACGGACGGAGCACCGAAATGCGTTTTGGTGGGTGCGGATTTGGCGGGATTGGGCGTACCGAACGGTAAACGCATGGGAGAAATCCTTAAAGACGTGATGGAAAAACAACTTTCCGGTCTATTCGATGATTCAAAACACGTGCCGCAAAAAGAACAGGCTTTGGAATACGTCAGGGGTCTGCTGGGGTCCTGAATTGTGGATAAATAATATTTCTCAGAAATGCTATAATTTAGCCAATATTTTGTGGGCTAATTTTTTCATATGGTCAAAAGAAAAAGGAGTTTGCGCGGCGATACGGATCAAGGCGAGCCATCAGCCATCACGCCTGACACGGTCCCCCCGACCGCACCGCCGACATCGCCAAAAAATCCGTTCGCCAAATGGCTGATTGGTTTGACCGTGCTTACGGCCGTGATTATCGGCGGACCCGTGGCCATCTGGGCTAAAACAGACACGGACGGGAAGCGCGTCAATGTGGAAGTCGCGCAGCTGGAAAAGATGCAGGAGCAACTCAAGGCTCTGCAACAGACTCTGCAGTCATTGACCGGTGAGCAGACCGAGGGAGCCGTGACGTGCAAAACTGATGAGGGCCGCGCCGAATGCCTCAACGATTGCCGTCGAGCTTTGGCTAAATGCAGGGTTGCGGGTCAGGGCCAAGAAACGACCGACGGTTTAGATTCATGCCTGTCACGGACCAATACTTGCATCAACTTGTGTAACGAGATGCCCCGCCCGCCCATCGCGTGCCAAGACAGGTGCGCCGTGGCTTTAGGCGGATGTTTGGAATCCGCGGTTGGCGCCAAGGAAGCTACGGAAAGCCTTACAGTCTGTCTGCAGAACAACAAAACGTGTTTGGTGAAGGCTTGTAAGCTCAAAAACCCCACGGCCATACCAAATGACGCTTGTCAGGATCAGTGCAAACGCATGGATGCCGTGTGCCGTGGGGGAGAGACTTCCTACAACAAAGACTCGATTGCCGTGTGCGATAAGCTTAAGGGATTGTGCGAACGCAACATGTGCCAAATCAAATTGGACGAAAAAGCCGCGACCAAAGTCGAGCCGACCAAACCTGCTGGCACCTGTACGGACGAGAAAATTAAGGCTTGTTCCGGTGACTACGATGCCTGCCTTAAAGAATCCGACGCGGACGTCTGCCAAAAAGACAAAGACAGTTGTTTAGCTGAATGCGTTTCGCCGGCCATGCCTGTAGTCTGCGACGATCGTCAGGCTTATGTGTGCGACAAAATCAACTTGAGGTGTGGTGAGCTCAATGAGACAGAAGGGGCGTGTGATACTTTGGGGGTTGGTTGTCGAAAGTCGTGCGGGATTTGCACGGCGGACAACCTGGTCGCGTGTTACGACAAATACAATAAATGCACCACAGCCAAGTGTTTCAACGAGGTCTCCGTGTGTTTCACGAATTGCGGTAAACCGGTTCCGGTTCCGACTGCAAAACCCAAACCCACTGCTCCGGTTTCAACCACGACAACAAAAATCGTACCGGCGCAGTAGATCAGGGAATTGAAAGAACTCCCTTGAATGGGAGTTTTTTGTTTGACTCCCTGCGCCTACCGTTCTATTGTTGTTCCAGTTAGATATGCCGCAAACTCTGTTTGGGCCGGATCCAGAGGATTTTAAGCCGCGGGTTCCAGCCGCAGATGCGCCTTTGGCCGAAAGGATGCGGCCTTTAAATTTGGATGAAATCGTGGGACAGGATGCGTTAGCTGGTAAGGACGCTTCGTTCCGTAAATTGATTGAAAGCGGTCAGTTGCCGAGCTGTATTTTTTGGGGACCACCAGGCACGGGTAAGACGACTTTAGCCGAAGTCATCGCCAGGACGGTGAAAGCGGATTTCGTGGCCCTGTCCGCAGTCACGGCCGGGGTGGCGGACATCCGAAAAATTGTTTCTCAGGCTGAAAAATCTCGTGTTCAAAAAAGGCGCACGATTTTGTTCATTGACGAAATACATAGGTTCAACAAAGTACAACAAGACGCACTATTGCCGCACGTGGAACGTGGCATGTTGACTTTTGTGGGTGCGACCACAGAAAATCCGAGCTTTGAGGTCAATGGCGCCTTGCTCTCGCGTGCCCGGGTTTTCGTGCTCGAACCACTCTCAGAAGAGGCTTTAAAAACAATCTTAAACCGCGCTTTGACCGATACAGAAAGGGGATTGGGAGAATCAGGAATCCAGGTTGAGGATAAAGCGTTGGACTTTATCGCGGGGTTGGCCGACGGTGATGCGCGGACAGCCCTCAATATTTTGGAGATGTCCGCCAATTTGCTTAAAGGCAATAAGAAGGACAAGAACATGGGTTTGGATTTGGTTAAAAAAATGGTTCAACGCAGTCAGGTCAAATACGACAAGAACGGCGAAGAACATTACAACGTGATTAGCGCCTTGCATAAATCTTTGCGCGGTTCTGATCCGGATGCGGGATTGTATTGGTTGGCTAGGATGTTGGAAGGAGGGGAAGACCCGGTTTACGTAGCCCGGCGCCTTGTACGTTTTGCGGCCGAAGACGTGGGTATGGCCGACCCCCAAGCCTTGGTTTTAGCCGTGTCCGCCATGCAAGCTGTCCAGCTCATCGGTATGCCGGAATGCAACGTGCATCTGGCGGAGCTGACCGTATATTTGGCCAAGGCGCCCAAGTCCAATAAGGTGTACCTGGCTTATGGAAGGGCAGCCCAAGACGCCCGCGAAACTTCAGATTTAGGCGTGCCTCTGCATCTCAGGAACGCGTCGACTAAGCTCATGAAAGAATTGGGTTATGGCAAGGAATATAAATACAATCCTTCCTTCTCAGAACCCGTGGATCAGGATTATCTGCCACAAGAACTCAAAGGTAAGAAATACCTCTTTTGAACGGCTTCCCAGCCCAAGGACGAGGTTGATATAATGGGTTAGTGCATTACGGAGCTCCAAAAATCACTAGGGATGACGGCAGGAAGAGCGACTTCCGCTTTTTGATGTTGGTCATAGGCATGATCGCTCTTTTTTTCGTTTTAGGGCTGCGGTTAATCAAGCTCCAAATTTTGGATCGCCAAATGTACCAATTGTTGGCTTCCGACCAGCACGACCTCCAGTCGCGCCTCATGCCAGACCGCGGCCAAATCCTGATTCGCGATCGGACGGACGGCAACCTTTATCCTTTGGCTTCTAACCGCGAGGCTTGGACCGTGTACGCGGTGCCCAAGAACATGGATGATCCGGTACGCGTGGCCCATGAATTGGCGGCGGTGTTGGGTATGCCGGATGTGGATTTGGTCACCAAACTCACGGCAAATAAAGACGATCCATACGAACCCCTGATCAAAGACGCGCCCATCGAAACCGTAAAAAGGCTGAAGGAGGCCAATCTTCAGGGCATCGGATTTTCTCAATTCCCAGGTCGTCTTTACCCTGAACCCGGTATGGGCGGGCAAGTCATAGGGGTGGTGACGGCTGATGACAAGGGGGCTTTGGTTGGCAGATATGGCATCGAGAGCGCTTTTCAAGACGTTTTATCGGGCAAGCCGGGGATGTTGGAAACCGAGAAGGACGCCAAGGGCAGAAGACTGGTGTTCGCCACCAGTAAACTGCGTGAGGCGGTTAACGGTTCGGATTTAGTTTTGACCCTGGATAGGGCTATTCAATTCCAGGCATGCGAGAACATCAAAAAAGGCGTGATTGAATACGGCGCTTCTGCTGGCACGATAATCGTCATGGAACCGCAGACCGGGGCAGTGTTGGCCATGTGTTCTTATCCGGACTTCGATCCGGCCAACCTCAAGGATGTGTCCGATGTGTCCGTCTTCAACAATCCGGCGGTGTTTGGATCGTATGAACCAGGGTCTGTCTTCAAAGCCGTGACCATGGCCGCAGGCATAGATGCGGGTAAGGTGGGCCCAAAAACCACATACACGGATAAAGGCGAGGAAAAAATAGATGATTTCACCATCAAAAATTCTGATTACAAGGCGCATGGGGTACAGACCATGACCCAGGTTTTGGAGCTGTCCTTGAACACCGGAACCATTTTCGTGCAACGTCAATTGGGTAAAAAAGCCTTTCAGGAATATGTAAAAGCTTTTGGTTTCGGGACCAAAACCGATGTAGGCCTCAAACCAGAATCAGCAGGCGACATCTCGCCGCTGGACCGTAAAGGCGAAGTTTTCGCGGCTACGATTTCCTACGGACAGGGTATGACGGTAACGCCCATGCAGATGGTTTCCGCATATGCGACTTTGGCCAATAAAGGCGCGTTCATGAAACCGTACCTGGTTTCGGAAATTATCCACGAGGACGGCAAGATAGAAAAAATTGAGCCCGTCAAAGTCGGTCAGCCCGTCTCTGCGAGGACGGCCCAATTGGTTTCAGGGATGTTGGTTTCGGTCATCGAGCACGGCCATGGCCAAAAGGCCGGCGTGCCTGGATATTGGGTGGCGGGCAAAACAGGTACCGCCCAAGTGCCAAAGAAAAACGGGCGTGGATACGAAGAGGGCAAGGTCATCGCGTCTTTTTTGGGCTTCGCACCGGCAGAGAACCCTAAATTCGCCATGTTGGTGAAGTTGGATAATCCTCAAACCAGCCAGTGGGCCGAGGGCACGGCTGCGCCCGTCTGGGGAGAGATGGCCAAATTTTTGTTTCAATATCTTAACATCAAGCCGTCTCGGTAAATTCTTATTCAGCCGCTCTCGACAACTTCTTTAAACGGAGTTACGTTTTATGGGTATGCAAAAGAAGCTGGAGCAATATTTGGGGTGGTGCGTCAAAAAAACGGTCCATCGCGATAAGCCCAGGGTGCTGGTCATCGCTGGATCCGTGGGTAAGACATCGGCACGCTATGCTTTGTCCGTGGCCATGTCGCGCCCCAATCAGGAAGAAACGTACCGCGCTTCACAGAAAAACTACAATAACGAATTGGGAGTGCCCCTCTCGGTTTTTGCTTGCGATATGCCGGGCAGGAGCGTGGCCAAGTGGTTTAAATTGTTATATGTGGCCACGGCCCACGCTCTGGGGCTGAAGAGGCTCAAGGTCAAATGGCTGATTTTAGAAATCGCGGCCGATCATCCTGGAGACTTGGACTATCTTTTGGGTATGCTCAAACCCAACGTGGCCATAATGACTTCCATGGGCGCAGAGCATACCGAATATTTTGGCACTGTGGAGGCGGCTATCGAAGAAGAACGTAAAGTTCTGCTCGCCTTGTCAGAGGAAGGGGAGGCCTTGTTGAACGCCGACGACGCGGCCACTTGGGAATCCAGGCACATGACCAAAGCCGAAGTCATCGGTTTCGGAAAATCGCAAGCGGCAGCCGTGCGCATCAGGAACATCCAAACGGTTTACGATTTTCAAAATCCTGGTGCCGGGGGATTGGATGTGGAGTTTGAGGTTTTGCGCAATCACGTGAAGACGATCAGGTTACGCGGGGTGTATGGGGAAGCCCATGCTTATGCGGTGGCCGCCTCACTGACATTCTTGCTGTCTTTGGATCAGGGTTTGGAGATGGCCATGGATTACATTCAGGATAATTACGTAGGCATGCCAGGACGTACGCGCATCGTACCCGGAATCAAGGGAACTGTGCTTTTGGACGACAGTTACAATGCGCAACCCCAAGCCATGTCTTCGGCATTGCGCGATTTGGCCAGATTTCCAGTCTCAAACGGTGGTCGTCGCATAGCCGTTCTTGGTGACATGTTGGAACTAGGAGAATTGACCGAACAGGAACATGAAATCGTCGGAAAACTCGTTGTAGAAACCGGTGTGGATCTTTTGGTCACGTGCGGCAAATACGGTAAGTTGATAGGGGAGGCGGCGGCCAACGCGGGGATGCCAAGTGAAAAAGTTTTCATGTTTGACGCCAGCCCGGATGCCGGTCTGTTCTTGCAACAGGAAATAATCAAACCCGGAGATGCGATTTTGGTTAAAGGCTCGCAAAGCATCCGTATGGAAAAAATCACAAAAGAATTGATGTCAGACCCGCTTGAGGCCGCATCCACGCTGGTTCGTCAAACCCCAGACTGGTTGGCTAAATGAGCAAACACAAACCGACGCCCGCGTCGGTTTTGATAAAGAAAAAATCCGACGTCTAACGTCGGATTCCTTCTATTCGCCTCCCCGCGTTTTAACGCGTCCAACGCGTTGGTAGCCCGTAGGGGAATTGCCGCTCGCTCCGACTCGCGGTCCGGGGCGGTGGAGTCTATCCCGATATCATCGGGACACTAGGCCGAAATCGTTCGGACTTCTTACCGCCCGTTCAATTCCCAGGTTTGGAAACAAAAAATCCCCGGTAGGGATTTTTTGGTTGGTCGCGTAACGACGCGTTGGTAGCCCGTAGGGGAATTGAACCCCTGTTTTCACCGTGAGAGGGTGACGTCCTAGCCCCTAGACGAACGGGCCTTAAATTTTGGTTCGACCGCCTTAACTTACGCGGGCAAGTTTAGCATACGGCGGTTAAATGTCAACGCCCGCGCTGCGGATTTGTGCTAATTGGCTTAAACGTTATATCATCTAAACAATGCTTTGGCTTATTTATTTAATAAAGCCTAATTGGCTTAAACAATGTTTATGACATCCAGCAAAAAGTGGGGTTTGGGTTGTCTGATAACGCCTTTCGTGGGCTTGGTTTTGGTGCTTATCGTCTGGTCCATAACCAGTTTCGTCATCGGGCAATACGTGTCCACGGGTCCGGTCATGAACACTGGCGCCGAGGCCATGGCCGCTATCATCAATGTGGTTTTGGGGCTTTTGGGCATGATTTTCGTGATCCTTATACCCGCGGGTTTGATCGTGGGCATAATCCTATTGGTCAAAAAGGATAAAGCTCAGGAACAAACGCCAATGCCCGCGACCACAATTCCGGCGCAAGAAAGCGCTTCAGAACCGAAATCCACAGCCGCGTCTTCTGTCCAACACGAAGTGCCCCAGACGTCCACAGTCGAAACTCCGTCGGAAAAGCCAGCTGAACCTTCGGCCGACAAACCTCAAGAGCCTACTCCCGGTCAGAATCAATAAGAAAAAAACATCAACATATAACCTAGTTTGACACTAGGTTATTTTGTTGTTATTTTATGCGCGTATTCTCACGCGTAAACGCTTTAATATACTTACATCCCCAAGAACGTTTGGTTATGAATTCCAGCGCCTTTGATGAAAAAGCTAAAACCGTCCGCTTGCAGGTCGAGGGCATGACTTGTAATTCTTGCGAATTGCTGGTCGAACGTTCTTGGAAGAATTTGCCCGGAGTTCTTTCCGTAAAAGCGAATGCCGCCAACCACAGCGTGGATTTAAAATGTACGGCCGATATCCCGCTTGAAAAACTCCAAGGCTCGCTCCTGGATCAGAAGTACACGGTTAAGACCGCGGCTGAAAAATTATCTGCCGGCATGGTGCCCATGAAAACCCACGAGATGTTCGGATTGTTCGCGTTGGCCATCGGCTTGGCTTGGATTCTGGGCCAATTGGGGGGTGGTACGAGCCTGGTGCCGGGCAATGCGGTGGGCATGGGTTGGGCTTTCGTGTTGGGCATTTTAGCGTCCTTCTCATCGTGCCTGGCCGTGGTCAGCGGATTGTTGATTGCGGTCGTGGCGCCTGCTGCGGAACGTACGACTTGGAAAAAACGCTTGATGCCTTTAGTATCCTTTTTGGGTGGCAGGCTGATCGCTTACGCCGTTTTGGGCGGCTTATTGGGTTGGCTTGGGGCCAAACTTTCGATCTCTCCGGTAGTGACCGCTGTCATGTTGGTTTTAGCCGCGGTTTATATGGTCATCATGGGTTTGGATTTGCTTAAGATGTTGCCGCAGGGGTTGAAAAAGTATTTGCCGCATACGCCCAAAGTTTTGGCGCACGGTGCGGTTGATAAGGCATCGGCAGCTGGTTTGCTCATGCCTCCGTTATTGGGTGCGGCCACTTTCTTTTTGCCGTGCGGATTCACGCAAGCTCTCCAAGCTTACGCTTTGACCACGGGTAGCTTTGGCGCCGGGGCTGCGGTTTTGGGCGCGTTCGCTTTGGGTAGCGTTCCGGGTTTGTTCGCTCTTGGCATGGCTGTGGGTTGGGGCAAGGGTAAGCTTGGATTGTGGCTGAACAGGTTTGCCGGGGCGCTGGTCATCGTGTTAGGGGTCATCAGCATCCGTAGCGGGCTAGTGTTGGCCTCTGTGGTCGCCGACGGACAGGGCACTCCGGCCGCGGTCGTGGGCGGCGAGAGCGTGGGCCAGGAGCAGGTGATACGTATGGATGTGACCGCGCGTGGATACGAACCCAATACGTTTACCGTCAAAGCTGGCCAAACCGTGCGTTGGGAAATAGAAGGCAAACCAGGTGCTGGCTGCGCCATGGGCATCGTCAGCCCGTCGTTAGGGCTTGAGAAATACCTGAATCCGGGCAAGAACGTGGTAAAATTCTTCGTGCCTGAGCCAGGTCGGTATTCGTTCGCTTGTCCCATGGGCATGTACAGCGGCCAAATCATCGTAGAATAAATATTGCTCGGTTTGCGTAATGCGTTATATGACCACCCAAAAATTTACATTGTCCGGTTTCGATTGCGAGTCCTGCATTAAATTGTCGGATTCTATTTTGCGCGATTTGCCGGGCGTGACAGATGTTAAAATTTCAGGTTTGGACGGTAAAGTGGAGATGTCCGTGGAACGAGAATTGCCTCTGGACACGATTCAGCAAGCCTTTGAAGGCACGCACTACGTCGTGGGTTCCTGATCGGAGAATGCAAAAAACGCCCTAATGGGCGTTTTTGGTTTGTTGAAGATTCGTAAATCTTTGTCGTGCGCGATCTCAGAATGACGAGTTCAAACAATCATGGGCAAGGTTTCCACGTCCATGCGCGAACCGGTGATGATACCTTCTATGCGGTATGAGCCGTGTTGGGGAGCCTCCATGTAGCCGTTCCAAGCCGCGCGTGCAATACCGCCGGAGTTTATCCAGTCGTAAAGCCATTCGTCCGTGTATTGCGGATCGCCTTGATCGATGCCGGCGCCGATGTACGAGAGCCAGGTGCGGTTGAAATCCTCTTGGGAGCCCACGGTCGGGGCCATGAGTATGGGTAAACCCATGCCGCAATAAAACGAGAGTTCGCTTGGCTTGGTCCAAAGGACGTCGGTTTTGCGCAACAACTTGGTGAACTCGCGGAAATATGAAGACCGTTCAGGATAGTAGTCTATGAAAAGTTTTTTGCCCACCAGATGACCTATCTTTAATTTGCGGGCCGCGGCCATGAAGATACGTGCCGAATCGCGGCGCGTGCCGGCCATGAGGCGCAAACGTAGACCATTGCGGATGAGTCGTTTTTTAAGGCTGCCCAAAATATCCAAAGCCAACTGTTTTTGCGCACCGGCTCCGCCAATCGCAAACATGACGGTCAGCGGATGGTCTGGCTTGATGTTACAGGTATCTTTACCGAGCTCGCCCTCGATGACACGTTGGTATTTTTTAAGGAAAATGCCGTTCGGGTCCAGATTGCATATACGGGCCATGGTGTCTTGCCGCGTAACCGAACCCGCAAGATCGCCGATGGCTTCTTTGGGCAAGGGGAATCCGGTGTGATAGATGTTTTCCTCACGTACGCCGTAAAGTTTAAGTCTTTCCACCACACGACCGTTTGGCGCGAAGTATTTGATGCGGCTCTTTTTTGGGTCTTTGGCCACCCAGGCGCGGGAGATGTCCGCGTCGCACAAAACGATGTAAATGTCTCCGGGATAATCGTAGACCTCGGCCGCGAATGCCGGGATGAAGAAAGTACAGACCAGTGGCAGGGGTTTGGCGGAAAGTTTTTCTATCAGATGCTTGCACAGACCCAGCTTCTCGATCATGTAATAGGTCTGCAAGACCTGGTACGTGGAATCCGAGAGGTCGCGCCTAGGATAGAAGGATGGGATTTCCTGAATTTTATCCATGATGGAAAAAGCCAAATCTCCGATTACGGGAATTGGCTTGAGACGCGAAACGAATTCGTAGCCTTTGCGACTCGAGGCCCAAAGCTTTTTATCGCGATGGGGGATGCCGGGATACTCGTTGGCCGTTATTACGCCGCCTAACGCGAGTTCTTTGAGGCCATAAGCCGCGCGTTCGTGGCCGTAGCCCATATTGACTGACACCACGTAGGCGCAGCGATTGTGACCAGTGATAGGTTGTTTGTTGTTCATACCCTCCGTTTGGATTATATCATAGTTTGTGTTTTGCCTAAATATAAAAACCCGATTTCAGTCGGGTTTTTGGTTCTGACGCTTACGCCGCTTTGTTTTTTTCCGAGGATTTGCGTCTGAGCTTGAGATTGGCTTCCCTTTGTATCCTCACGACACCACGGTCAGACGACTCTTTACGTGCCGGATTAGTTATTATTTCTCTGGGGACGACATCGCGATTGATTTTTTGTTCTATGGGGGAAAAGTCCATCAGGTTTTCATATTCCGATGTTGTCGAAGGAATTTCTTCGCTCTCGAACGGTTCAAAATCCATCCATTCCGTGCTCTCTTGCCCTCGTTCTTCCTCTGATGACACATCAGCTTGTTCTTCCTTCAGGATCAAAGCCTCTTCAGGATTGGGTATGTGCGCATGAGCTAATTCGGCCAAGTCCAAGAAAGGATTTTGGACCACGAGATAAGGCCGCCCTTCTTTGTTCTCTTTTTGTCGACGACCGTTTTTGGGATTGTCGCTGGTGCCCGGCAAATACGATTCGGGTGTGTACATATCGCAGACAGTTTAGCACGAAATCTGTCTAACTAAAATCCGGCATAGGCCGGATCGGTTGTCTATTCCAACTCCTCGTCGTCTTCAATGCCTTCATCGTCTGGAGCCATGCCGATTAAGCGGAGCCTTTTGGTCATAATGGTAAGAATTTATAACGGAATTTATTTTAGGTCAATCAGCGATAATCGGTTTCTGTATAAACGTTCCTGGCGTTCCATAATAACCAGCCTCCGGAATGCGCGTCTCTAGCTGCTTTTATCTGTGCTTGGATTTTTTTTGCGTCATATTCCGCGCCTATGTCGAAGTCTTGTATCCAGGGACGGAATTTCCGATGGGCTTCGTTCGCATCGACTTGCGGAAAATCTATCTTGAGTATCTCCAGCCCTTTGTCTAAAGAGATTTTGACGATTTCATACGGATGTTCGGCTGGATTTGCGAAACCCTGGAAGCCATCCGGATAGTGCGAGGGGTAGACCATGGGGGATACGGCGATCGAATCGGTATAGACCGAAGCTAAACGCTGTCCGATGCCAAAATCGTCCGTGCGTAGAAAGGTCATGCCATACAGATCGTATGAAACCGGTATCCCGGATTTTTTCAACTCCGAATTCACGCGATCGAAAAAAATCTTCATTATTTTGGCTTTGGGCGTTTTTTCGTCATACACCGGGTACACGATTTCCGACACGTTTCCATCCGTAGGGTAGCGTACGTAATCGAATTGGATTTCGTCGAAACCGCGCGCGTAAACCTCTTTGGCAACTTTAATGGAGTAATCGGCGACTTCCGGGGCGGCTGGATCCAGCCAAGGCGTTCCGGTCTTGTCGCGCCAAATGCCGCCTTTGACGCTCTGCAGGGAAACGTTGGGATGGAGTTTGCCAAAAGCCCCGTCGCGCATCACGAAAATGCGAGCTATGCGGTAGATGCCTTTGGTCTTTAGTTTTTCTAAAAAGCCGTCCAAATCCCTGATTCCCATTTCCGCGGAAGCGTATTTTTTAAGTTCAGGATCGCGCGGCGCAAAAGCCAATTCTCCGTTATCGAGTTTTACGTCAATGACCCAAGCATTCAAGCCGGATTTTAGTGAATAGTCCAACAGTTCGTCGGTTCTGGCGGAATCCGCGGTTAAAGATGTGAGGTAAATGCCCCTGACCTCCTCGGGCAGCTGCACGTGTGAAACCAAAGATTCGACGAAGAATGAGAATCCGATAGCACTGGTCGATGCGGCCGTCGGTGTCTGGGCTTGGCCGTTGGTCGCGGTCGGGGCGACGACTGCTGAAGATGGGAAAGCCATGTCTTGGGCCGTAGCCGTCAAAGGACGTGACGAAGTTCGATAAAACCAAAAACCCAAAGCACCGAAAACCAAAATGGCCGCCAAGATAGCCATCCAAGTCAATCTGTTTTGGCGGAGCGGAATCGGTTTGCTCGACTCGAAATCCTCCATGCAACAGCAATCATAACATCGGTGTATAAGTGAGGGTACTGATTGGTCAAGGTCGCAGGGGGTGGAACTAATAACCGAGCTCAGCTCGGTTATTTGGTGACTGTCGTATTTTTGAGTTTAGCTGTAATTTTATTCAGATCGTCTTTTGAATAATCGTTACCCGATACATCCAAGTTTTTTAAATTGTTTAGATCTCCTATTTCTAATGGCAATCCAGTCAGTCGGTTGTCTGAAACGTCTAGTGACACCAGACTGGACAGCCTACCCAACTCAGCCGGAAGCCCAGTAAGATTGTTGTTTTTTAGGTTCAGGGTCTTGAGGTTTGTTAAATTTCCAATTTGTGATTGTGGGGCGCCAGTGAGCTCGTTGTTGGAAAGGTCTAAATTCTCCAATTGGGTCATGCTAAATACGTATTCGGGAATTGATTTAAGATTTTGTCCGCTCAGATTGAGATTTTTTGCGTTCGTATCAGTTGGAGGGGTTACATTTGTGGTGGTAACGACACTGCCGCCTGTCGCGGATCCGGGATTTAGTGAGTTTAAACCATTGTTTACCGTGTTGATGCCAGAGTTGACCGTGTTAAGTCCCGAGTTGACGGCATTTTGAGCACCGTCCCAGGAACAGCCCGCGCCTACAAGCAGTATTGCCGTTAAAGCAAGGAAAGTGTATTTCATAATTTCAATCCACGTTATCTGTTTAGTGTATATCGATACTTGGAATTACGCCAAAGCTAAAAATGACTTTTCATGAAAGCGTTTGGTGTGTGTTTCGTAATAATGCTGATGGTATGCAGGATACAATCGCCCAATTTCAGATTCGCTCGCCCCACGGCTAAACGCCAATCGGAATGGCGGATTTTTTGTAACCAAGATACCCAATCTTTCTTATTCTTTTCAGTGGGAAACAATATGAACGGAACCATTAAAAAATTGACGGATCGCGGTTTTGGTTTTATCGGAGCGGAAAATCAGGAAAAAGACCTCTTTTTCCATAAAGATTCCTTGGTGAACGTAGAGTTCGATGATCTGAAGGAAGGGGACAGCGTGACTTTCGATCTCGAGAAGGGTGCTAAAGGTCCAGCGGCCGTGAATGTCCAACGCGCATAAGTAAAAATCCCCGGAAGGGGATTTTTACTTAGAAAGACTCGGATCAGGCAGGTCCATAATTGCATCGTGGGTCAGGGTTTTAGTATAACCTCGGCTATCCATATCCGTGCCGTTGCAGTAGCTGGTGGGCGTAGCAGTGGAGGTCAGAATTGAGACCTGTCTTGCGGTTGACGGGTGGGTGCGGAGTCGGTACGCGTGGCGTTTCCAATAGTCGTGGTCGGATTCGTGGGTTGTGGTTGAAAGTTCTGTTGCGGTTCCGTGTAACATCCAGCCCCTAGGCATGTTAGGGTGAGTGAAGCGGCAACAAGAGCGAAAAGCGATTTCATAAATCAATGTATCAAAAATGTATTAATAAAAGAACAATGACTATTGTCATTGAATACCAGAATTTATCATTGTTGAGCAAGATAATGGTCAAGTTTTTGCCAAGTCCCCGCATAACCTTGCCTTAAGGATTCCTTGCCATCCTCAAAAGTCAGGATTTCTTTTTCCGTGGCAAATATAGGACTACTCCGTATCGAGACTTTTGTCTTGCCTTTAGGGGCGTCTTCCAGGGTCAAGGTGTTCATGACTTCCAATGGCCAATTATCGTTTAACGGATGACGCGTTACGCCGCCGTCTGCATCGGAAAAGGAATTAACGAAAACCATGGACTCGAGAGGCTTGATCTCTTGATAGGTGATTTTACCCCACATGTCCAAACCTTCTGGAGACCGCATGGAATAATGGAAATGTCCGCCTGGCCGGAAGTCCATATGAATCACGCCCATATCAAAATTTTCCGGACCCCACCACCGCGCGAGTCGGTCTGGTTCGGTCCAAGCGCGCCAGACAGCATCCCGACGCGCGGCGCAAATGTGGACAGTGGTGAATCCTGTGACCATAGAGATTAACGGACAGGGGAATAGCCTCCGGGCACGCCGTTTTTGGTTAAAACCAACTGCCAGAGTTGGTTAATGCGGGCACGGAATGTCCCGGCGCAAGAGAGCAGGTAAAATTTCCATTTACGCCGGAATCTTTCGTCGTATATGCCTTTGAGTTTAGGCCAATTATTTTGGAAATTCTCATGCCATGCCATGAGAGTCTTGTCGTAATCAGAACCGAAATTATGCCAATCCTCGAGTACGAAATATCCTTCCATGGCTTTGGTCAATTGGGCTGCCGAAGGGAGCATGGAGTTGGGGAAGATGTATTTTTCCATCCAAGGATCCGTGCCCGTGACGGATTGATTGCCGCCGATGGTATGCAGTAGGAATAGGCCTCGGTCAGAAAGGCAGCGTCTGGCGACTTCAAAATATGTCCGGTAATTCCTGTAGCCAACGTGTTCGAACATGCCGACAGAAACGATGTGGTCGAATTTCTCATCCAAATCCCGATAATCTTGCAGCCTGAGTTCAATCGGTAGACCCGCGCATATTTGTCGCCCAAGCCAAATTTGTTTTTCGGATACGGTAATTCCAACCACTGAGACGCCGAATTTTTCTGCCGCATATTTGGCCAAACCGCCCCAACCACAACCGATGTCCAAAATCCGTTGCCCGGGCTGGAGATTGATCTTGCGGCAAATCAAGTCGAGTTTGGCCTCTTGAGCTTGGTCCAAGTCGCGGGCGTCTTTCCAATAAGCGCAGGAATATATCATGCGCTTATCCAGCATGGCCTCATACAGTTCGTTGCCGATGTCGTAATGCTCTTTCCCGACCACGAATGCCCGGCTTTTGCTCTGGGAATTGAATAGCCTGTTTTTAAGCACTTCCATGGCCAACGGCAGATTCAAACCCAGTCTGGCTTTAACGTCTTGGCGCATGAGGCGGTGCACGAGTTCGTCCAGCTTGTCGCAATCCCACCAGCCGTCCATATAGGATTCGCCAAAACCCAATGTGCCCTCATTGATGATGCGGGAATAGAAACGTTGGTCATGTATTTGCGGATCCCAAGGATTGCTGCCGTTAAGGGCTATACCCGTGCCTTCAAGCATGTTTTGGATTTCCGATATGGGTTGGCCTGGCATATGTCCGTATTACGTGACCATGGCTATCGGCGTGTCAGTCGAAAAAAGACCATCATGTGTAGGTCCGGGGTATCGTGGATAAAAAAATAGCTGAGCAACCGCGCTTGCTGCCCTTTGGGTTCAAATTTTTCGCGAATCGTATGCCCAGTGCAAAACGGCTTGGCGCTGACGGCGGCGGCACTCGAGGTCCGCTGGCCGGCAATTTTTTTTGATGGCCGTCACGTGGCGACGTATGGCTTTCCAGCGTTTGATTTGCCTGGCGTCCTCATCCGGCAAACGACGTCCCATATAATAACGGCAATACCATTGGAACCAACCCCGCGGATCGTGTTCTTGGTTGATCCAGCCTTTTTGCCGCCAAACGGATAAAGGCTGGGAAGCGTTGACTTTGAAGAGATTCAAATTGGGGTCATGCCTCTCGGAACAGAGCTTGGCTTTGGCGAACCAGGTTTTGGGAAATTCTTTTTTGCAGTCGGTCATATACCTGCCGCCGAACACGCCCAGTTCCAGCATCTGTTTGGGAGTGAGTTCGGGTTTGAACTCAGGATCGAAACCGCGTCCCACGGGCGCGACCAACTTATAGACGTACTTACGCTGCATCTTGTCGTGTACTCTCACTGTTTTCGGTTGCATAATAAATCAAGACTCATTGGCGTCTCTTTTGCCCAAGCAGGGAAATTTCCCACTTTTTCAAATCCGTTTCAAAATCCTCGGACTTCTCGATGTATATGCATTCCCAACTTTCAGCTTCCGCTTTGATGCGCCGGCTGAAGTCCGCCACGAATTCCGCGACCTGCGCAACCACTTCTCGGTTTTCCGGACTCAACCAATTTTGTGGATTGGAGTTATCCAGAATCCCGTCGAACACCAGGTCTGGGTCGGTTGATCCCAAGAAGATGACGCAAAAATTGTCCGCGCCGTAATCCTGCGCCAAGCGACGCACTGTTTGGGGCAGGATTTGGGAACCTTCGATTAACAGGTCGCGATTCTCTCGCAAAGCTGTAATCGCGGCGTCCATGATTTTTGGTTCTAACGATTGCGCAGTGACGAATTGAAGGTCGGTGCGCTGTGCGGGCGTCAACACGTTCTCCGATGCATTGCCGGAAAAACCGGGGCAGGGGAATTTGGCCAGCCTGTCGTCCGGAGAGGATTGGGACATGGCAGACTCGCATACGTCGTCCGTATTCAGCGACTGAACGTTGAGCTTATCGGAAAGTGATTTGGCCAGTACGCTTTTTCCCACGCGTGGAGCGCCGCCGATGAAGTAGATCATATTAGGGCAAGGTTTTCTTGTCCGATATTTTTCCCGCGAAATATTCCGGCGTGGTCCTGACGCAATCCTTGGTTTTGGTCTTGGGTTCGTAGGCGTAAACCGCCGTGCCGCTGCCTTTGGGCACCTGCTCGAGTGTTTTACCCTCGTTATCGTAGTATGTGATTTGGCAGCCGTCCTTCGCACAAATTTCCCAAGAGTAGATTTTTTTGTACGTGTCCTCGTCTTTGCAGACCCGATACACGGGCTCTCCGGGCTGCGGTAAAATATCGGTGATGACGATGGGGATGCGGTCCGGATCGACCACGTAGTCCGGTTCAAAACCCGTATAAACCTTGATTTGGTCGCAGCCGGCGCCGCATAAGGATAAGCACGAAATCGTGACCAATAATGATTTAAGCTTTATGGACATAGGCATGAGGCAAGTATCTGATGATTATAGCCTTTGACCATCAAAAAAGCCACGTAATGTGGCTTTGGTTCGCGGCTTCAGGCTTTGAGTTTTTTCATTTCCTCTTCTTTGGCCTTTTGGAAATCGTCGCCCATGGCCTTGGCTTCCTCGTCGCTCAGATATTCCTGCATTTCGTCGAACAATTCGGTTTCTTCTTCATTGGCGTGCTGCAAGACCTTCTGTTCCAATTCTTCCACTTTAGCTTTCCAACCTTGACCGTCAGGTTCCATTTTTGACAGCTCTTCCAATAAATTTTCCACTTCCGCGTGCTCGGCTTCGGATTCGTCGATTAGCGACTTGTCATCGATCTGTTTTTTTACTGGCGCGTATACTGTTCTGGATTCGGCTTTGGCATGGGATAAGAGCTCACGTCGCAGTTTATCAAAGACTTTTTCTCTGCTCTCCTGCATGGAATCGGGTTCGGCTTTGAGGATCATTAATAGACCTTTGACCTCGACATGTTCGCCTTTGAGCACGCTATATATGCTCAGAGGCAGGATTTTCTTGGCTTTGTTAGTTACGGACATATTTTTGGATTAGAGATTATGAATCAATCTGACGCGCTAATCGGGTTTAAGGGTCTTGTGCCCAATTTTGATACGTAAAAGTCGGTGCGCGGGCTTTCGGGGTTATTTAGGTTAACGAAAAAAACGGCCTAAGCCGTTCTTTCTTGGGTGTCCCTTTAAGCCAGAGCGGGGTTACGGGACGGCGTCTTTATGATTACTGGTCTTTCTTCCGTTTGATTCTCGTATGCCAGCACCGCTTTGGCCAAATCGTCGGCCGCTAAACGTTTGCGGAAGATTATCCTACGGAGTGGAAGGATTTTGTTGAGACGCAAGTACTCGCTATCATCTGTCGAGTTGTCGTAAATCACAACCAGACGGTCCGACAAAGCAGAAAGCAGGGCTGAATTTTTACGGTCCTTGAATTCGCCGGCATCCACGATCCAGAAACCAGAAGACGTGGCGTTGGAGGGGAGGTGGCGGAGGGTTTTGGGGGAATAGCCCAGCGTCAACAAGCGTATGAGATACAAGCCCATGCGTTCTGGCTCGCCGACCAAATTGATGGGCGTTTTAAAAGGACGGGCTTTTACATTCCATTCCTTAGCCGAATCCAAATTGTTGGCTTGTTTGAAGTCTCCAGCTTTTCTGTATACTTCCAAAAGTTTGTCGATACAAGATTGGGGGATGGAGGAGATGACCGTGTCCAAACTTTCGTCTACCGGTAGATTGGCCGGGTATTGGAGTACGAATTGGTCGCACAATTCCTCCACCATGTCACTGATCGATGGATGGGGGTCGTATTGGTCACGTAAACCACGGACTCGTCTGATGTGTGCGGTTTCATTGTCTTTAAAGGCTTGGATAAAGATATCGCGACAATCCACCTGGCCGAGTTTAGCCAAAGTCATAGCGCTTTCAAAAGCTATTTCTTCGTCTGGTGCGTTCAGGAATTCCTTTACTTCGCGGGTGAATATTTCGAGTTTCAGGTCGCCTACGGTTTTAATGGCATAGCGCAAGCGTTCGCGTGTGGCTTTGTTGGCTTTTCCAAAGGCGGTCATGAGTTTAAGGCCCGCGCCGACCTGCTCCGTAACGTAATCCTGTTTCCAGGAGAATTGCCAAAGCGCGACCCAGGCCAGATTCTTGAGCGCCGGATCCTTGTCATCCAGGAAAGGTTTGAGCTCATCAATGATGGAGGGGTCTTGGAATTTGCGCAAAGCATACAAGCATTCTTTTATTTGGTGCGGGTCGCGTCGATGCAGGACTTCCAAAATAGTGCTGATGGCCTGTTCATCCTGCAAAGCTATCAAGGCATCCAAGGCAGCTACGCGGATTTTTGGGTGCGAATCGTCGCGGAACATCTTGCGCAAAATGCGGATGGCGTTGAAGCGGGTGAGAGAGGCCGTAAAAAATTGGTCCGCGATTTTACGGTAACCGCCCAATGCTTGGGCTGCGGCCAAGCGTATGTCCGATGAGGGGTGCTCCAAATGTTTGACGACCGTTCTCATGGTGCTGGGATCCGCGATATTGCCAAGGACTTTCAAGATGGATTTTTTGACGGTCAGGGATTCGGCCTCATCCTCCAGAGAATCAATCAGATGGTCGATGCCTGTACGTCTCAAATACTTATGCTCCACTAAAGTTTCTATTGAACGCAATTTCGTTTTGAAATCCCCATTCTGCAAAGAAGCTTCCAAAAGACGGAAGAACTCACGGCGCAGGCGGTAATTGACCACCGAACGGATTAACAGAAGCAAGAGGATGGCGAAAGACACCACGCGTACGGTCAATCCGATGGTCGCATTCACGTCCGTGAAATAATTGATGCCCAGCATCAAAAGGCTGCCTAAAACCGTGCCGAAACTCGGCATGTATCCGTTAAGGAAAGAATCAAGTGCGGATCGGAAGCGGTCCGGCACTATATTATTCATGATGTTTATGGCGTTCTGCTGGATACTCAAAACGATTTCCCTGACCAAGCTTGTGGCCACCACGACCATGAATATCGGCATCGCGAACATGCCCAAGGTCAACAACAGGACGATGTCCGAGGTAATCATCATGCTCCGGGTCAAGCCCACGCGTTCGTAAAGTTTCGACAGGAAGAAGCCTTCAAAAATTACGCTGATCAAACTATGGATGACCACGTACAAACCCATGAAAGACGTGTAACCGTCCAAAGTCGGATAAGCGGCGTCAACGGATTCGGCCAAAGCGAAGTGGAACAGCCGGGTCAGCATAAAAGACATCAGGATGATGCTGGCCAGGGAAATAAAGAACTTTGATTGGTTCGCGTAGGCGAAAAGCTCCTTGAAAGTGTAGTTTCTATCTTTGCTCTTGGCGGCAATATTCTTCCAGGCCAATTCTTTTTTATAAGCGCGACTGGTCGCGAAAAGTACGGGGACGGTTATGGCCATGCAGGCCGCCGCTACCAAGAGGAGGTTTTCGGTACCCAATCTTGGCGCCAAGAATCTCATCCAAAGCCCCCCGAAAACACTGCCTACGGTTACCGCCGTGCTCAGGATTGGGAAGATGCGCTTGCTTTGCCCACCCGTGAAAATATCGCCCAATAAGGCCCAGATTTGCGCCGAGAGTAGAATCACGAAGGTCGTATTAGCCACGATGGCGATCGTGAAATACAGCTTCATGTAGAGCGAGGGATCGCTGGATCCATTCGCGTTCTTGAGCAGATACCAGCTTATGAGCGTCAACACCAAGGCACAGATGTTGTATGAGGAAGCGATGGTGATTTTTTTCAGTCGATTGCTGATGAGGCTGTACAAAAAAGCTCCAGCTAAAGCCGAAGCCGAACTATAGAAATACAAGTAGGGGAAATAGTCTGGACCGTACTGCTTGATGAACGTGGATTGGACCACGCTCCAGAGCAACAGCCCGGACGCCGTTGTGGTGAAAAAAGCCACCCATACCACAACAAGCCGCAAAGCTTCGCGGCCGCTGGATTGGGCGAAGGCGCGTCTTAGATTGGGTAGGAAGGTCCGCTGCAAAGATTTCGGGTCAAGCATGGGTATATTATACCATTCTTTTTTGCGTGGGCTGTGCGGAACTTTGTATTATTTCTTACAAAAAATCCCGACGGTTGCGTCAGGATTTGCCGTGAGGCTTTTTTAAATTGTGGCGCCGTTGTCTTTGAGGTCCTCGATCAACATTTCCGAGAAGCCGGGAACCTGTTTCAAATCCTTCCATTCTTTGAAACCGCCACGCTTTTCGCGTTCTTGGATTAAATCTTCGGCTCGTTTGCGACCGATCATGTCCATTTCACTCAGCTCCTCAAGGCTGGCGCTGTTTAGGTCGACGTTTGGCATATCCATGCACTACAAGAATTAATGGGTACGGAAGATGTTCGTGCCCGCGAATATTACGCGTTTCGTATCGGGGCGTTTCAGGTATAAGCCAGGGTCACAATACCTTCTCGCCACGAATCAATCTGACCAGGACAATGATGATGGCAACCACCAACAAAATATGGATAAAACCTCCCAATGTATATGACGAAATCATTCCCAAAAGCCACAAGGCTATTAGAATGATGGCTATGGTCCA
>CAZRYH010000017.1:0-4288 GCA_964604275.1 uncultured Gammaproteobacteria bacterium | reverse complement strand
GGCGCTGGCCCACCATGGTTTAAAGTCGTTTCCCATGTCCTCAGGAAAAACCGGATGTGTATGGACTTCGCCTATAAAACTCAAACTAGAATATTCAGGCAAGGTTTTTAAACTTTCGCAATCCTGTTGAATTTGTGAAATATCGGTAACGATTTCAAGTTCGCCCTCTTGGTAGGTATGAAAAGGATTTTCCTGGGGGCTTTCATAAATCGCTTCAATTTTCACATGGGCCCCATCCATGGTTTTTGACCAAGTGCCTAAAAAGGCCCTATATCGTTCGCGCCTATTGATTATGTCATTGCGTGAAATACGAGGAAGGAAGCGTTGGGCCAAATCGCTCATTTCTAATGTGATTTTACAATTTTCATTACAAAAATTGATTTCCGGTCTTTCAATTTTTTTAAAATTTATATCGCGTTTCAATGGGGGTGGCTCTGGTTTTTTGAAGAATTCTGACATATGGATTGATCGAGTTCATTTTTGTTGTCTATTTGAATCTCTCATCCAAAAACAACCGGATAAAGCGGGAGTTGCTGTCAATCCTAGCCTTGGTCTCATTCGGGTCTCGTTCGCGTTCCGATCTAAGGTCATCGGAAGTCTTTCCTTCCCAGAACGAATCTTCCCATGCGAGCCATGACACCTTCCTGCTCGTCGGAAAATGACCTCGCAGTTTGAGGTAGAGGAGTATCCATTCGCCTCGAGTATTGTAGTGGTCTTCGCGTGAGTTGGATTGGAAAAATATTGCCATCTCAGGCGACATGATTGCCGAACAAAAATTGTACTCTATACGTTTTCCGTAAATCAGCTCGCCGATGGCCGTAATGTGGCTTTCCATTTCGCGATAAGCTTTGGGATATGCGGACCAGACTTCTTCAGTCCTTTCATAAACCAAGAATTCCTCCGCATCGCGATTCAAATCTGATATGAATTCATCTTTGTGCACGCTCGCCAATTGAAACAGGATGCGATCCATGTCTCCGTAAAAAATCCGATCATCCGCTTCCGCGTTGCGAGCCGCCAAACCCAAGGCGTTTCTGAAGTGGTCGCCTGGATTCGTGCCTGGTTCGTTGATTAGCACGATGAAACCTTGGTCCTTTATTTGGTTAATGAATTCGTTATTGAATTCCGCGGTGGTGGGGCTAATGCTTAGGCAGATTTTAGAGAATGCTTTTCTCAGCTCCGGAAGTTGCTGCGCAAAAACATGGTTGTATTTGCCTTTGGGGTCGTGGTGAGCCGAGGCCAAAATGGGGGAGCGTGGCAGCATAAGGTTTTAGAGTTTGCGTGATGCGACCCAATGGAATAAATCCTTCCAAGCGTTAAGCAGGGCTTGCTTCTGCTCTTTCTCCGCGTCTGCCCATTCGCTCGCGCCCAAATCCAGCATGGTTGTCATCATGGACCTCTCTAAGATTCCAAACCAGAAGACTTTGTCTTGACCTGGGTCATTGTTTTGGATGTTCGTCCAAAGCGTCTGCCAGTTACCGATGCGTTCGATTAGTTGCTCGCGAGTGACGTTTACGTCGCGAATGCCCATCAAATCCACCCAGAGCGGGAAAATCAATTCGTAGTATTTGGGGCGGAAGGACCAGAGGAGGTTGGCGAACAGAATGTAGACGTCATGCGTTTGGTCGTAATGGATTTCATGTCCGGAAAGATGGCCGTGGGTGAAATGAAAACCTTCAAAATCCGTCCGGCCAAGAATTTCCAGATAAACCGCTTTCATCTTTTCGATCTCCGCGTCATCAATGTGTTTGTGGCTGCTCGCCTTGGTCACGGCTGAAAAATGTTCGAGCGCATCCCGGTACTTCTCTTGGGGTTGGCCAGTGGGGACGGGCATGAACGGTTCAATGGGCAGCACCTGATTCAAAAACTCCTTGAGGAAGTCCTCATGTCTTTTAAAAGCTGGCCCATCGGGTCGCGTGGGCCAAAGATGGGGAATATCGGCCAAATCCTCCATAATCAAAAAACCGTAACCCCTGGTTTGGTTCCACGGTTCGTCCAGATAAACTTTGGGGAGACGGATACGCGGAGTTTTGATTTGGTTCTGGATGTGCCGGATGATCATGCCTTCGTCGTAAGGTAGGGGACGGAGTTGAAGTTTGAGAACGGCTTGCTCTCCTTTGCCGTTCGTAGCCTTTACGATGAAACTCCCGACTTTTTGGGAATCGTAATACACGCCAGAGAAGATGGGTTTGTTTTCCCGTAAGTACCAGCCATGCTTTTCTTTGACTTCGGCCAAGGCTCGTTCAATCAAAGCCTTACCATCGTCGGCGTTAAAGGCGTTTTCCGTGATTCGATTTCCAGTTTGTTGGTTCATACTCCGCCTCATTTTAGCAGGCTGTTTGATAATGCGTCGAGCATTGACCCAAGAGTTCTGGCCTGCTAAAAACGTCCCGGAGGTTACATGTCACCACAGTTGCTTCAACTGATCGCACGAGTTCTTGGTTTGAAGCTGACCGCGCGTACCGGGTGGAATATGGAGTTTCCTCCCGGGCATCGCTTCAAGACGCGGCGCGTTCCGGAAGCGGAAAGCGTGGCTGACCACACTTACGGCGTGGCCATGTACGCCTTCATGATGGCGTCCGAGCTGGGCCTGGACGTCGAGAAAACGGTTACCATGTCTTTGGTTCACGACATTCCAGAGATCATCACTGAGGACAGGGTCACGGCCACGCTCAGTGCCGAAGAGAAGGTTCGGGCAACGGCAGACAAGCGGCGTCTGGAGGAGGCCGCGGCGCGTGAGCTCTTTTTGCCACACGGAGAATTCGGCGCCAGGTGTCTGGAGCTGTGGCTCGAGTTCGAGGCCCAGACATCCGAGGAGTCTCGTCTGGTGCGCCAACTGGATAAGTACGAATGTGCGGTTCAAGCCGTCCTTTACGCCAAACAGGGGCACCAAATCGACCCCTTGGAGTTCATCTCCCATGCCGAAGGGGAGATCTCTCTTCCACCCCTCGTGGCGGCGCTGGCCGACTTACGCAGGCAGTGTGCGTCAAGTTCCGTCTAAATTCCGTCCTGAAGGGCGGTTTTTGTTTAAAAAAGCCAACAAAAAAATGGTATACTATTGAAAGTATGAATAGATACACCATGTGGAACATAGGATGGCGTTTTGCAATAGTGTGCTGTTCGTTTTTATTTTGTATGTGGATGATGATGGATGCTTTATATGCTTTGCCCAAAATATTTGTTCCTTCAAACCAGGCAGGTTTAGATTTGAGACATGTCATTCTACTTACAATAGATTGTTTGGCATTGGTTGCGATGGCGGCTCTTTCGCCCAAGATGTGGAATTATACAATTGGATATTTGGGCGAAAAACGAGTTGGGAAACAATTGCGTGTGTTAAGTCCTGATTTCAAAGTGATTTCAGATTTAAAACCAAAAAAAAGAGCCGGTAATATCGACCATGTCGTGGTCGGTCCGACTGGGATATTCGCCATAGAAGCAAAGACGGTCCTCAGCTTGTATTACACGTCTGAACATAAAAGCCAAGCGAGAAATTGCGCATCCATGATTAATGAAATGCTAAAGAATAATAATTTATCAAGCCCATACGTAATTCCAGTCGTTGTATTTGCTTGGCCATATATGAACTTTAATGGAAATTTAACCTTAAGTAAACGTGATTTAAAGCCAACACTCGCGACGGGATTTAATCATATTAACGATTTCATAAAAACAAAAAAAGGCTTGCTTCTAGGCCGAAAACATATCGAGGACATTGCCAGGTGTTTGGAGGTTTATAAACAGAAATAACGTCTTTTCGCCCTGATTTTAGTCTGTGTTTAACGAAAACGGATGACCCAATAAGAAGTTGTCTTGCGACAACTTCTTTATGTTTGTGTGTTTAATTTTTCCGAGATTCTATAGAGCCGCGTTTGTACCAGCCTACGAGCACGGGCAACATGAAAGTCAGGGAGTAGTACACATAAACATCCAGTTTATAGTAATCCGTCGCTTGGAGGAGACGGATTATGAAAATGTAGTCTAGAAAAACTGCAAGGAGAGTCCAGAACACACCAACGCTAACGTAACATTTGAACTCTTCACGTTTTACGTATCGGATTAACACTAAGAGGGTCGCGATTACACCGAAGGGAAGAATGAACCACCCTATGAGTTGTTTGGGGACGAATGCAAAAAATCAGATGCTAATAATGACTGTTTTCTTTTTCATATTGTTTTGATCAAAAACAGAAGTCTTTGTTCGACAAAATATTCGTGGTATCTACGATCGGTAATTCGGGTGATATATTCGCGTAATTTCTAACGCGAGGCGTTCTTTGTGGGTTGT
>CAZRYH010000016.1:0-35718 GCA_964604275.1 uncultured Gammaproteobacteria bacterium | reverse complement strand
AAGTTTGATAACCCGAGTCCCACTCCATTCAAAAGAACCAAGATTCCTCGACTACGCAAGCTCCGTTCGGAATGACAGAAGGCGTGCGGCGGATGGATCCCGGTTTCCACAAACGGCCTTCAAAAACAAACAACTTGCCCGGGATACGGGTAAGGGAGTAGAACTCCTACCGTCTAACGTCTACGGTCTACCGTCTTATTCGTGCTTGAATCTTTTCCTGCCCGACCGTAGCTTAAGCGAAGGCAGGTTGATGTTTGGTCATTCCGCCACAGGCGGACAGGTCGAATTTGGTTATTTCATTATGAAGCTCACAACTCTCTGTTACGTAATAAAAGACGGTCGAGTTTTATTGGCCATGAAAAAACGCGGTTTCGGTCTAGGTAAATGGAACGGACCTGGCGGTAAGGTAGCCGAAGGTGAGACTCCTGAGCAGGGTTGTAGGCGTGAATTCATGGAGGAAACGGGTTGCGGTTTGCAAGGATTGGAGGAACGCGGAGCCATCGAGTTCGTTTTTGAAGACAAACCGGAGTGGCACCAGTATTGTCATATATATGTGGCCTCTGACGTGGAGGGTGATCCGCAAGAAACTGAGGAGATGTTGCCAAGGTGGTATGGCATGGACTCTTTGCCCTGGTCAGACATGTGGGAGAGCGATGGTTTGTGGTTGAAGAAATTATTGGACGGTCAAACCGTCGGTCTGCGCATTTTTTTCGATGCGGATTGCAAGATGTTGAGGCACGAGAAAATTTAAAAAAACACCGGTAGAGTCCGGTGTTGGTCCTGGGTTGTGCGCGAGTTGTGTGCGTTGGTGCTCCAGATGTTGGATTTCTGCCGCGATGCGTTTTTCCTCTTTATCCTTATCCTCGGCCTTTCGTATGGCCGTGAGCACGATCAGTCGTTCGGCCGCCTTGCGACGCGAGTAGCCGCTGTGTGACAAGGCACTTTCTAGCGTTTCTGGAATCGCTTTGTCATAAGGGAAACCGTACTCGTCGGGTGGCCCAAACACGATGGCCTTGAGGCTCTCGAGAGCAACGTCGTCCGTACGATAGATCAGGTCTGAGAGGTCGTAACGGATGAGCGTCAAAAACAGTTCGGTCAGATGCTGGTCGCGGATTTTGACGAACTCCTCCCTTTCATCCCATCGCGAAGCCATGGTGCAGCGCTTGAGGAATCGCTTGATCGCACTTTCAGGATGATTGGGTTGGGACATGTACGGATCGTCCTCGTGCTGGCGCAGGGAGCGCAACAGATAGACGTACACCTCCGGAGAATCGTGAAAATCCTGCACCCAACAACAGCGTGACTCGGTTTCTGGGTCACTCCTCAAGTACTCGCCAAACACCAAGTCCGCGGCTTTGCATTTCCATACATCCATGGGCTTGATTGCATTTTTGGTTGCAGTGACGGAAACATATCCGCCTTCACCATTGTTGACCACGTCAAGTAGAAAGACGATGGCTTGAAATCGCCAGGCGCAACATCTTGGTGAAAGGCAGGCCGTCAGTAGGGGTGTTACAAAGTCCGGGTTTTTCGCCGAAACCAAAAGTTTGATCCAGTCGTCGAAGCTCGACTCTTGGTTGTATTTTGCGGCTTGGGCTAAATTTGCAATGAGCTCAGCGTGCTTTTCCATGTTTTCTTCCTTGTGCATGCACCATCGATTCTTGATGGCAGGAACATGTAAATACATTAAGACCAGAGAGTCAAATGGAGAGTGTCGGGCGTCGGGCAACCATGAAAAATAAAAAAGACCGGGTGACCGGTTTGGAGGTTATGGCGCGCCTGTAAGCTGGCGGCGTTTGGATTCGAGTTCGCGGAGTTCGCGATCCACACGCTCTTTCTCGCGTTCCAGGTCGAGTGCAACGCGCATGGCGGTCATGACGACTAGGCACATGGCGGCATCCTGAGAGGACCCCATGATCAGCGCCTCTTGTATGCGCTTTTTCATTAGTTCCTCGGTCTTGGGGCGATCCTCTTTACCACCAAGGACGATGGTCTTGAGAGCTTCAAGACTGACATCGTCGCAACGTTTAATCAGATCGGACATGTTCAAACCCAACAGGGCGACATACAGGTCCACCAGATAGAGGTTTTTGACCTCTTCGAATTTCCTGTCCTTCCAAAGATAGGCGGTGGAGCACCTCTTGAGGAAGCGTTTAATCACGCTTTCTGGATGATCGCCGCTACTCATGTAACTGTCGAACCTGTGGGCGTGCAGGGTCCGCAGAAGTTTCCCGAACAGCTCCGGGCACTCCTCAAAATCCTGCGACCAGCGGCACCACTCGACTCCCTTGGATTCAGGATCGTCTTTGAGATAGTTGAAGATGATGGCGTCCGCGGCTTTGCACTTGAGCACGCTAAGCGGTTGCCGTTCATCGCACCGGCTCTCCACTTGGATACCCACGCCGTAGTCGCTGGTATTCATGAGGTCGAGCAGAAAATTCACGGCCCGAATCCGCCAAACGCAACGCGGATGCAATCCGACGCCCAGTAGGATGACGGCATGCTCCTGGCTTTTCGCATTGGCCAGTTCGTTCGCCCAACTCCCGTAACTGGGCAATCCGGATTGTTTGATACTTTCCAGCAAGGTTTGAATGAGCTTGGCGTTCTCTTCCATCGGTCTTCTCCTTTGCACGCCATCTACTCTCGATGGCGGTAATATCTAGAGCTTAAAATCAATCTTTGTCAAGGGTTCGTGGCCTTATTTGACAGGCCGTTTGTGTTGGCTTAACCTTGTATATATGCGGCAACGCTCTAACGTTTTCTTTTTTAGTGGCTTTACCTTAAATGGGTGAGTCACTTTGACGTTACAGCGTCCAAGCCGCCTCACCCGAGGCGGTTTTCTTTTGTCGTGACAACGGTCGCGATGAGACTGCATTCAATCAGTTCTTTCAAGCGCCCCTAAAGGAGGAGAGCATGAGTGACGGTGAAAACGGCGACAAACGCGAACGTACCTACGGTTTCGATTTTGCGGTGCGTCACCCGCACGACGCGAATGCGCAATGCGTTTGCGGCGTCCCTGGTTGCAAAAGCAACAAGCGCGCCAGCCACTCCGTGCCCATGAATTACTTTGGAGTCATGTTCGACACGGACGTGTGCGACGACTGTTTGCCTCTCGTAACCGTCAAAAATATCGGCGTGCAAGCGGCCTAAACCGCGCCGCGTCGCCATCGTTCTTTCCATCCATCTTTCGCACCGTCCCACTCGGGGCGGTTTTTCTATTTGAGAAAAATAAAAAATCCGGCTTAGGCCGGAGTTGGGTAGAGGGTCGCACTTAATGCATCGGCTAATGTGGGTCGTGGTTATCTAGAGCGACCGTCAAAGACCCGTGTCACAGGCTCGCTGTAATCGAGGTGGACAACATATGACACGAAATGGTTGTGAGACTTGGCCGAAAGGGCGCTTATTTCAGATATCCTCTATGGGCCAAGAAGGAAAGAATCCGCGCGAACCTTTAGTAGCTTCGTATCGCTTTCCCGCAAGTATCGGTTCGCGCGAAAGGACGTTGTCGGAATGAGAACCACCTTGTATGACACCCAGAGGCTATTCATTCCGACAAACTTTTCGGCTCAGCTCGTGCTGGCCATTAAAGTGCTCCGGCCTGAACTACTTATTAAGAGCCCATTCCTGTGCCGGATGATTGTGTTTAACACGGAAAGCGGCAAGTGTCAACGGCCCACCTCCTCCGTCATGCCGCGTGTCAGCCTTTGGCGGAAACTTGATTCGGCATCTTTATTGATGGTTAAAAAACTAGATCCTGAAACCGTCCTGCGCTTTCAGCTTCGGGCGGCAGGCGAGTTCAGGATGACTCGGGGAGGGGTGTAAAAGGTTATTCAACCTCCAGCACCGCGGTCTTCAGATAACGGCCTTCGGGGAAGGCGAGGCGTTCGGCGTGGTCGATTTCGTGGCCGATCCATTGGCGCACGCGCACTTGCTTGCCTGCGCGTCCGGCGGCGATACGGAGCATGTTGCGGAAGCCTTCGGGGTCCAAACGTCCGGAACAAGAGGACGTAACCAAAATGCCGCCTTTATCCAACAAACGCAGACACGCGGCGTTCACGTCTGTGTAAGCTTTCAAAGCCTGTGGCAAATGTTTTTCAGACTTAGCGAAAGCCGGTGGGTCGCAGATGATAAGATCGAATCTCGAATCTCGAATCTTGATATCGGCTAGATAATCCAATACATCAGCTTCCATGAACTCAAAGCGCGATTCGTCCTCTGGATTCAGTTTGTTAAGTTTGAAATTTTCCATGGCCGTCTCAAGAGCGGCGCGCGAAATGTCCACGGTGCAAACTTTGGACGCTCCGCCCAAAGCCGCATGCAATGAAAACGCTCCGGTATAACCGAACAGGTTGAGGACTTCGCGTCCTTCTGCGAGTTTGCCCACGGCCAATCTCGCGCCGCGTTGGTCCAAAAAGAAACCTGTCTTTTGTCCCTTCAAAACATCTGCGTAAAATTTGATGCCAGCTTCCTCAAACGTCACAGGTCCCTCAACTTTCCCAAAGATGACACCCGTAGGCCTGTCGCGCAGCCCCTCGATAGCGCGCGCTTCAACATCCGAACGTTCAACGATGGCTTTGGGTTTAAGCGCGTCCTTGATGCCCTGAACCACGGCATCGCGCAGACGGTCCATGCCTGCGGTGTGGATTTGAAACACCACCACGCTTTTGAAGACGTCCACGATCAATCCGGGAATACCGTCAGCTTCTGCATGTACCACGCGAAAGCCGTTGGTCTTGGGCGGGAGGTTGGAGGATTTCCAAGCCGATAATTTTTTTATGTTCTTCGCAAAAAAATCCGCATCGATTTTTTCCGTAGCGTCAGATGTCAGCATGCGCACGCGGATGGAGGTGAGGGGATTGCGGTAACCCAAACCCAAAGATTTGCCGTCATGGCTCACGACTTCCACGATTTCACCAGGTTCGGTTTCCATGTCCCGCTCCAAGGCATGCGAAAAAATCCACGGATGCCCGGCGCGCAACGGCACGTCTTTACCGGCTTTGAGTTTGACCACAGGATAATTGCCCATATGCGGCCCACTCTAACCCAAATTGGCGGTGTTGTCCATGGTGAGACCCGGCCATTGACCAATATCATTATATATGTTTAATTCAGTCAGCCGACCGGCCTTTATGCCGGTATTGAATTACCACGAAGTAGGTCGGCCGGTGTTCCTTCACGCGCGGACCCAATATGTTCGAGGTTTTCTACCTTGTTGTCACGAGCCCGCGCCATGGCTCAAAAGTGTTGGTTTGACGCTATCTATACCAACTCGTAGTTTTAAAAGCGGCAGAGGTGGCGTCCATTTCTTGCGGTCAAAAGGATCCCGATTCGATAGCGTCCTTCTTCCATACATGAACAACTGAATCGGTACTCTCACCAACGCCCACACGGCGTTTTTATTTACCTTTATTTATGTCGTGTACGACTCGGACGTAGAGACGCCATCGGATGGCGTCTCTACCAGATGTGGTAAACAAATTGTATAGGACGCGCGGTCGCGCATTGAAGCCGACACGGATGAGCCGTCGTGGGTAGTCGATTGTCATTTGTTTTTGGGACCGGAGACGCCATCCGATGACGTCTCTACCAGATGTTTTTAAACGACGTTTGTTGGATGGGTCTCATCGATCATTAACCATTGACAACGCGACTTTTTTGTGGCATAAATTGGCCACAACAAGGAGCGGTTTTAATGGTTGACCCCAAAAACGTTCAGCACTTTCGTACATTGATGGCCAAGTCGCGCACTCGCAAGGATTCCAGCGCCGCGCTCGGACACATGGTCGAGCACGCCAAGAGTTACTCTGACAACGTGCTCACGCCTCTGCGTACCGAGCCCATGAAGGAAGCGGACGTGTCCTCGCAGAATGTGGGTGGCTACTACGCCCTGCTGGAAGCGGACCGCAATTGTCTCATCTCCTTCGGAGTGGAGTTCCCCAATCTGCCGCTGGATCAGTTCTGCGAGACGCTGATCGCGGCCGCGTCACCCTGACAACTTCGGCGACAAGGCCGACCCTATCTGAAACGCCAAAAGGCGTTTTTTTCTTATCAAAAAATCCGCCGAAATGGCGGGAGAGGGTGTCACATCATCCCAGGAGGATATGGCGCAGTTCTTCGTGCGAATAGGCGTAGGCGTCTGGAGGGAATTGCCTGAACGCTTCCTTGCAACTGTGCGGACCGATGAAACCCACGGTCATTAGGCCGGCTTCGTGGCCGTCGCGCACGTCGGACTTGAGGTCGCCCACGTACACGCAGCGTTTGGGGTCGAAGCCGCGCAACGTACAAGTCTGACGTAAAGCCGGTATCTTGTCCCACGCTTCACAGACCGTCAGACAGATGACGTTTTCCATTTCGTGTTTGGTTATCAGATGGTCTATCAGGTGCTTGCGTCCGGAGCTGACGATGCCGGTCACGACCTTGCGCGACGTGAGTTCCCTCAGAAGCTCCTTGGCGCCGGGGAACAGCGGGCAGGTGAGTTTGTTTGTGGCCGATCGGTAGATTTCGATGATGCGTTTTTCTTCGAGCTTTACGCCCAGCGATTCGTACCAAGGTCCAAGCGGCATGCTCAGATTCTGGCAAAAGAATTCGAGTGACGGAACCGTCATACCGACTTCCGCGAACACGGCCTGGAAGCCCTTGTATTGCTCGGGCATGCTGTCTTGAACCGTGCCGTCCCAATCGAAAAGCACTGCAGAAATGGGGATGCGAATCGCCATCGATCACCTCATGGAATGTGCGTTGTCGCGTCATATAACCTTAGCCCGAAGCATCTGTCAATCGGAGATCTCAACTTAACTCGCAGGCCAATAACAGGTATAATCTTCCGGTATGTACAAAGAAAACACGGCCAGCGACCAGTCGGGCAATCCTTTTGTGGGGATTGAACGCGGGTTTGCGGGCGATGTGGTAAGCGCGGTGGACGCCTGTGCGGCCAAAATTGTCCGTGGAGCAAAAAGAGTGGAAGGCGATGTCATGGCCAAGGTGTATTTTGCGGCCCGCGAACGTCTGCGTCTGGATGAAGCCAAGGCCGTTGGCGTCGGATTGTACGGCGCGGTTTATGCGGGTGTGACCAACGCCTTGGCGCAGCGATATATATATGACGTGTCCAAACCGGACCTCGCGGAGCTAAAGGGGATTTTGGATGCGACCCGCCGCATTCCCAAATTTTTACCCTTGGAAGAGAAAGGCAAAAAGCTTGATAATCTATTCGGTTTGATTACGGGTTTGTTGGCCCACGAACGGGCCAATGACCTGCATTCCGGCGCCTGGCAGGCCACCTTGCTGGACCAACCGGCACGCGGCA
Organism: uncultured Gammaproteobacteria bacterium; assembly: GCA_964604275.1. Lineage (GTDB taxonomy): Bacteria > Patescibacteriota > Patescibacteriia > 2-12-FULL-60-25 > 2-12-FULL-60-25 > MWCR01. The sequence continues at coordinate 28,415 of CAZRYH010000016.1, read as the reverse complement.
AAAGTCCGTTGAAGAAGGCGCAGGAGCTGACGCGTGATGAAGTGGCGCGTGAATTCCAGTCTTTCAAATTTCGTGGAATGCTGCTTGAGGCGGAGGGCCAAGCCTTGGCGCATTACGGGCAGTTGATGGAAAAATATCCCGATCAAATCAGGGTTACTGACAGGATCGGCCTGGATCGTTCAGACGTTCAAACCCTCATGCTGGACATCCAGACGCGTATCGCCGAACGCATCGACGATCCGATTCTTCGGCGGGCTGAACTGGAACGTTTGGACGATGAATTGAAAGGGGTCATCCAAGACATTCCCGACGATTTTGAACATAAGGGCAAAAAATTCGAAATCCAAGAAATTTATTTGTTGCGTCGTTTGATACATTCCGTGGATTCCGGGCATTTGATGTCCGTAAACCACGGCACGCCGCGTGAAGACCTAAATCCGAATCGCGGTTCGGTGGACATCATCTTTACGGCAGCCGGAGACAAGCTGTTGTTTCAATTGAAAACGTTTAAGCGCAGTGTGAGCGCCAATGGCCGCATGGCGCAATGGGAAGGTTTGGATAGGGCGAGGACCAAGATAGAAGGAGTGCCCACGCATCTTTCCGTGCTCGAAGCCGAGTCCGTGGAACGCGCTTACGATTCAGCGGCCAGAGAAGAGAATGGCGTCCAAGTGAGTTTGAAAGATAAATATTCTGCACTCGGTCCTATCGTTGATGAGCTTGAGCCGAGCGCACGTGAAAAGATTTTGGTATTGTTGGGTTTGACCGAAGAGAATCTGGCGCAGGAAAGAAAGCGTATGGAAGAGGCGCAAGATGCACGTCGGATACATGAAGAGGAAATGGAAAAGGCCAAGGAGCAGGAGAGGCGGCGTCAGGCAGAAGCAGAAGAACGTGCAGAAGCTTTGCGCCTTGAAAATTTGGCGACTGAACAAGCTAAAATTCAAGCTGCGGAAGACGCACGCTTGGCGCAATTGGCACAATCACGGGCGCAACGTGAGGAGGCGGAAAAAGCTAAACGTGAGACGCAGGAGGCGCGGCAGGCCAAGCGCTCTGCGGAAAGGGCTGAAGCAGAAAAGTTGGCGCAGGAGCGCGAGGCTGAGGAACGAGAGAAGCAGGCAAAAGCGCAAAAACGCGAACTGGCTAAAGCGCGTGCCGAGGCTAAAAAGATAGGTTGGCCACCGCCCGGCATGACGGGTTTGGTCCCCGCGGACCTCTTGGTCAAGCTCGGCATGATGACAGACCAAGAGCGATCCGAACCGGCCAAGTTCATGGCGGCCAAGAAAAAGTTTTTGCAGATTTTCGGCAAGCCCAAGCGCGGCGCGAAAGGCACTGGTGAAGCAGATTTAGTGCCCAATGAGAATTTCGCCTTCGTGTTCCAAAGCCGCGAGAATCATGCGTCACCAGACAAATCGACTATCGAAAGATTAAATGAAGTAAATAAAAAATGACGGCTTTCCCGTCATGAAGTGGAGGACCGGCCTAAGCGCCGGTTTTTCATTTGATAAGACCGTGATCACGGTCCCATTTTTCAATCTTGTCCAAGACCTCTTGGGGCACGGTCTCTCCGGCCATCACATACGCCCGGGCCAATCCGCTGTACACATTCTCGATACTCACCCGGATGGTGTTGGTCGTGCCCTGTCCATCCGTGCTTTCCACACGACCGGGTCTGACGCTCACAAGTTGTTGCCCTGCTATTTTCGCCAGGGCAGCCACGAGTTGGCTGGGTAATTCAAGGTGTTTGCGGACCAGGGTTAAATCAATGAAGTTCGATGCGTAAGGTACTTCTTTGTCTCCCATTTGCTGCCTCGTTCGATCCATTTAGCCACGCTTTTTCCTTCTCGTCAAGAGTGGCGTGTCAACTTGGATACGACAAAAATGGATTAAAAAAGACCGCATTTGCGACTTGAGAAAAGTTGGTCAGCTGTCGGCGACAGCCGTGTTATGCAAGGTGTTGTCGTTTGCTGTTTGGGCTAGGGGCGCGAACAGACGTTTGGGTCTGTCCGTCGCCAGGCGACAGACGAGACACGCCCAAATGTGCGGCTCGCGCGGATGGTAACGCGCCCGTTCGCCGCATCTCTTGCAGATGTAATTGGGGTGCGCATTCCAAGCATCAGCATCATCGAGTGACAATCCGCAGATATTGAAGGAAATCGATTCAGGTTGGGCCATCAGTATTCTCCGTCGTCGCTCCGTCTTTCTTTGTGAGATTGATGAGTGCCTGCACGGTTTTCGCTCTCTGTTTGCATTCCGCGGCCTCCTTTTTAAGCGCCGCGATCTCGCGTTTGAGGGTCCAGATTTTGGAGTAGGCACCACGTCGTCGATTTTTGATGCGTTCTAGGTTAACCCCATAATTCCTCAGGGATTTTTCCTTGAAAGTATCGAGGATGTCGCCAGTACCAAGGCCAAGCGACCTGCCTTGCAAAAGCCTCCTCTTTAGCTCCGCGCTATCGGCCAACAATGACGTTTCGTTGTAGGCGACCGTCAGTGCGAGATCAACGTCCAAATCGCTCAGTATGTGAAACTTCTCCATGAGGTCAGCTGGCTTTAGCTTGCCATAAAAAACGGCAAGGGATTTGCGAGCCAGTCCAACCTCGCAACCCAAACTGAGCAACTCATCTTCTTGGGTGAAGACGCTTTCCGGTTCTGGACTTTTTTTCCATGCACGGTTGAATGTCATCATTTGCATTTCCCAAGCCGTCCATTTCCTGGCGATGAACTGTTTAATCACGGCTTGGGATTCGGTTGCGTTGAAGGCTCGGTTTAGGTCTTTGGCGATGTTCCAAGCGCGATGAAACTCCACGCCGGATTCTCTCAAGAGATTGATGTATCTTTCCGTATTATCCTTGCGCATCGGTTGCTCTCCCTTACCGACCGAAGTCGCTAATCATCTGTTTTTAATTGTAAGCCGCGCTCAATAACGCACACGAAAGATAACCACGTTTTATTCATTATGTCAACGCTCAAGATCAATAAAAAATCCCCCATAGCTTTTATGCGAAGGGGGATGTGGCGTGCCCTGGTGGATTCGAACCACCGACCTACAGCTTAGAAGGCTGTTGCTCTATCCAGCTGAGCTAAGGGCACATAATACAGCTGCCTGCCCTCCGTAGTCCGACGAATGCGAGAGCTAAAGGCACATGATTTCTGCCGCTTTCCGTCTTGGTCGGACTAGGATGGTAAGTCGCCGCGAACAAGCTTACAGTGCCGAATGGAACGATTCAAGACCGGGCGTAAAATTGCTATACTTTGTGTATGAAATTCGAAAATTTCCCAAATCCCTTTGAAGTCACGGTGGAATCGGCCAAAAGGTTGGCGCGCTCAAAGATTGTCGGCGCCCTTTTGTTCGTGGCCGCGACACCGTCTCTGGAGGCGTGTGCCGGGGGAGTGGCCTTGGGCACGGGACCGCTGTCCGCAGTCCAAAAAGGGGAAAGGCCTGATAATCCTGACATGCCGGATTATGAAAAGATGCTCTCAGAGTTGAAGCAAGTTTTTGGAGACGATGTGGTCAGTGCGGCTTTGCGCAAACAAAGGAAGTTCGCGGAAAAGGATTGGTCCAGCAACAAAACCGGCAACAAGGGTTTTGAAATTTTGGACATCAAATCAGATCGAGTGGCTTCGCAGCTCTCTCATTATCCTCGAGGTTGGTTGACCCATGTCTCTAGAGTCTCAGTCGACCCGCATTTTGTGCCGATTTCATATCCTGGCCTTGAAGGTAAACCTGAAGCCGCCCATTGCACCTCCAACTTCAATGGCGATCCTGTGACCGTGGAACTGACGTCCAAGATATTCACGCGTTCTGACGATCCAGGGCTCGGTCCGGTGGATTATGTTTTTCTTAAAGTATTGCCGCATGAATTCGCGCACGCGAATGATTGGGAAGCTTCACCGAGATTAAATGCAAAACAGTCACTTGAGTTGTTATATAACGTCTACGTACTTTCGACCGACCCAGGCAGGCCAAAATTCATTTATCCAGAATCCATCAAGCCAAAAGACCCTAAGGATTCTAAAGATGCGGCCTATAGCCGTGCCACGGAATATTTCGCAGAATTGGTCACCGCTGGTTTTTCTGTTGAGAACGCGAATGATTGGACCACTTGGGAAAACGAATTGGCCAACGGGTTGGCTAGATCTTATGCCGAGAATGGTTCGCCTGAAGCGGTAAAAAAGAACGTGATTTTTTTAAGACGGTTTTTGAATTTAATTGACTCTGGTTTCAAACCCTGGGAGTTTGCGCAAAAGACTTCGGCTTTGGATGAAAAAATCAACTTGGATATTTGGGACGCGAGGCTGACTAGGAATCTGGAAAAAATTCCGGATAATGAATTGCGTGAGGCTTTGATGTCCGTCTTGCGCATGAAAACGAGTAGTCGTGAAAGCGCTTATTACCAGTATTACAGGGTAAAGGGTTTGGACGTGACCAGAAATTCGCGTTTTGCCAAGACCGGTTCTTATCTAGATAGTTTGGAAAATGGTTTCGTGAGCAGCAATCGTGAAGTTTTCTCGCCGTTCAGTAATGTTCTAGAAGCGGCGTTGTCAGTCAGACTGAACAAAGACGGCATCCAACAAGAGGCCGGCTATCCTTTCAGCATGTCGTTAGGCAATGCGACCGTAAGTGAGTTCGTTGAGCGGTATGAAAGCTTGTCCGTTCAAAACAAGGTCAAACTCAAAGCTGCGTTGTTGGCCTACGCCCAGGAGGCGACGAAAGACGCGCCGCCGAAGGATACACGGACCGCTGAAGCTAAATAATAAAAAACGGCTCAAGGCCGTTTTTTTTTGATTATTTTTCCTCCTCTTCTTTCCTGCGTTTTGCGTGATAGGCCTGGTGAACTTCTCGCAGTTGTTGGTTGGTGATGTGCGTGTAGATTTGAGTGGTGGTGATGGACGAGTGGCCGAGCATGGATTGCACGCTGCGCAAATCCGCGCCGTTCATCAAAAGATCTGTGGCGAAGCTATGACGCAAGCTGTGAGGCGAGATATTTTTAGTGATGCCGGCCATGACTGAATATCTTTTTACTAAACGTTCGATGGAACGGGGCGTGAGCGGGCCGGCTTTTTTGTCCACACCAGAAGTCAAAGACGCGGCGCGGTCGTGGCGCACGAACATGTAAGAGGATTCGTCTTCTCGCATGCTCAAATAATTTTTCAACCAATGTTTAGCCGCATGGGACAAAAATGCCACGCGCACTTTGTCGCCTTTGCCGCGCACGGAAAATTCATCACGTTCCAAATTGATCTGTTCGCGTTTCAATCCCGCGAGTTCAGAAACGCGCATACCGGTCGAAAAGAACAGTTCCAAGATGGCGCGGTCGCGAGCTTGTAAAATGGGAGTCTCTTTTGTCTTGCTGGGCGCCTCCAACAATCTTTCCATGTCCGGCGCTTCCAAAAAGCTTGGTTCGCGCATGCCTTGTTTTGCTAGCTCGATTTTTTCTGGGGCTAATGACTTCACGTTTTTGCGCGCCAAGTATTTCAGGAACGAACGTAATGCGATTAGGTGGTAATTTTGAGTGTTCTTCTTGAGCGGTCCGCGTTTGGGGTCCTCCAAACGGTTCAAGAACAAGCGGTAATGCAAAATCATGTCGTCATCCAAATCATCTGCTTCCGGGTCTTTGGCCCACTCGATAAATCTGTTCAAATAAAACTCGTAATTCCTGATAGTCATCTGCGAACGGCCTTTTTCGATTTCGAGATAAACCAGAAAGTTGCGAACGTGGGAAGAGAATTTCATGGGAATTACGAATTACGGGAATTACAAATTACGAGAGACCATAAGGAAAAATAACCAAATTCAAATTACCAATAACCAACCCGCCTTCGTCTGACTACGGCGGGCAGAAATCAAATTCGTGTGACCGCCTAAATGTCGGGCTCCGCGCTTCGGGCTCCGGACGCTGGATCGCGACCCTTCCGTCCGTCATGCTGAACTCGCCATGCCCGCTGAAGCTAGGCGGAAGAGGGTTTCAGCATCTCCAACGATCCCAGATTTTCTGACGCCTTCACCCACTACTGTCGTGCAGGGACCTTCTGACGGCCGGTCATCGAGTCATCAAATCGCTCAAGATTCTTCACTCCGTCGGACTTCGTTCAGAATGACGGTGTTATTGGTCTGCATGTCCCAACTGCGACTGACCCGTTCCCCACTGACGACCGACGACTGTCGACTTACCACTAACCACAAACCACTGTCTCAGTTCCTCAGCCTCAGTCTCGGTTCAGTATATTCCCAATGTATGCGTCGCACAATTTTGGGGTAGTTGAAAACCCACCATTGACTGTTTGAAAGCCCGGGAGTATCTTGTGGCCCTGCTCTTTTGCAGGGAGGCGAAGAGTGAAACCAGTGGTGGTGTTCTCGATTTGCTTGGCTGCATATGCGTATTCCGCTTTGGCCCTCTTGGGCAACTGCATGCCGTGGCCCATTATGCTCGTGATGCTGTTAGCCTCAGTGGCCGGCATGGTGGGGTCTGTTGTCACCAGCAACGTCATACCTTCAGAACTGGTCTTACCGCTTCAGCCCGCAAACTTGGCCCAACAACGGGAAAGGCACGGGCAAATCATGTTTCGCATCATGTTTGTTCTGGCCCTACTCGAAGTGGCCGGACTCGTCTTCTCCAAAGGCCTGTAGGCGCTCTCACGAACGCCGAAAACTGTCTTCCAGCCCTTGACAAAAGGGCTTTTTTGTTATAGCATCGAAATCATATCGTTTATCCAGTTCCTTCTGAGAAGAGGTGTGAAAATGGTTTGAATTCATGGAGCCTTCCCCGTTTTTTCGGGGTGAGCCGGCGTTGATTGTCGTTTGGATTTCGTATCCTTGCGGCATGAAGCCGGCGTGGCGTGGCGGAAGCGCCTTGGGATATAAAAAATGCGGATAAGCAGCCGCATTTCCCTAAAACATCCTTCGCGATCAGAACTCTGGCAAGCCTGCCGGTTCGGGAAGAAATTCCCGGTCGTTATCTATCGCCAAGGGAAGTGGTCCTCGGTCGGTCCACGAAAGCCGCTATTCGATCGAGGTGAGTCCGGACATTAATCAGGAGCTCGAAGCTTCTGGCCAAAACCGGACAGGGCAACGGTGCAGCCTTGGATATGGCTGAAGGAAAATGGTCCCAAGCCTCCAAAACGCATCCTCCCGTTTCGTCTCATCGACACCTAGAACACGAGACATCGCGTCCAGGTGAAGATGGCGATGCCGCCGGTGGCGGAAGGGAGTATCGGCAGAGGTAAATGGTGTGCAAGATCATCGTCGTCTCCGAACGGGTCAAAAGCCCGCGGGTAAGCCCGGAATCATTAATTTTCATCAAGGTTTCGCTCTTCCGTCTCTGTTCTCGGCGATGACGGCGTCGACAGGGGTCCGGAAAAGGTCTGCTCTCGCGTCCTCTGGCCAAGGTGGCTCGGGGACCCCCACCACTTTAGGCCCGGTGCAGTTTGCCGGGCCTTTAACTTTGCAAAAAAATCGATAATTGAGATTTAAATCCTGTTTTGTCCAGCGAACCCTTGACAGAATAAAAAAACCGTGATAGCTTTGTATATTCACCCAGCAAACACGCGAGGTGAACGCAGTTTTACAAATTTTTCTTTCCAGCGATCGGTTCTAGGTCGTTGGATAGTCTGGCTATACTTCCAGTTCGTGCTGGAACAAAGTCGGACAGGGCCAGTCAACGAGGCCTGGAGTAAAAATCTCTTGAGATAGGTTCCATGCCCCTTTTTTCTATATCAGTCCGCCAATCGGTGTGGCTGATGTCAGGGTCGGTTTGCCGGGTGCCGAGCGGTCGGCATTTGGCCAGGGGCATGAGACTGAAAAGGAGGTGATCCGCCGCGTGGCGGCAGCCTTCCGCTCGAGGATTCTCCAAAGGATGGTGCAATGCCGTCCAGAAGCTCCTTGTCGGTATGCTTCCGAGTTGACCGACGACAAGGTGATACAAGCCATAATGCGGTCGCGTTCCGCGCGATTGTAAAAAGCTTGTGAGGCTACGGTGCGGCCAAGGTAAGGTTGGTATCCATGAAACGGATTTTCTCACGCTGGGTCGGCGATGTGTCCAAGAGCACGTCGATCGTAACCAGCGCGGGATAAAAAAACCGTTTCGGAAATACCAACGTCCTAAAAGCACTCTCCGGCAAAACGGCTGTATGGCCGTGACGGAGTATTCCGACACGATGTCGGGTAGGGCATTTACGATGTCCTTGGGTAAGCCCAGAAAGTTTCGAATGTCAGTAGTCCTTTCTGAAAAACCACTTCGCGATTCATCGTGAAAGACATCTGGGCCGCCTGTTATGGGCGGTTTTAAATTTATTATCAAGTTTATTTCCGACATCCGTCATCCGTTAGCGGATATGTCAACTCACCTCTTGACAAAAATATATTTTTGTAATATCATCAAACATCCGGTTGAAAATCAGGAAAGGAAGGCGTGCTTTCATCTTATAACGCGTGCCTTAAACCACCTCGGCACATTAAACGGTGGTAAGCCTGAGAATATTGAATATCGGGCGTGGTCCTCGGCGACCTTGGGTAAAAAAAACGATACCCAGAACAGCCCGCGAAAGCGGGAACGGCTCCTCCGTCGGCTAGCCGTAAGCGCCGATGACGTCTTTATGACGGAGGTAATTTTCGGCCATACCGTGATTCACGGGAAAACCGAAAAGGTTTCAGCGAACCAGGATAAAAGGTGACGTCCCCCAAGCCCTGCGCCTCGCGATCCGTGGGGTTCCGGTCTTGGGGCGCGATGGACGCTTTCCTGAACAGCTCCCGAAAATCGCCGGCTGGCGATCGGGTATCCCGAAGTTGGGAAAGGCTAATTGCCTTGGGTATGCCCAAAAAGAATCTTCTCCGAGGGTCCGTGTCGTACACGGGCCCTCTTCGTTTAAAAATAATTTCCACCGAACTTACTCCAAGACAATATGTTTAAACTCAAGTTGCCGGCAGAAAAGCGTTTCGACATCGCGCCCGCCAAAGAAGTGACCAGAACCGGAACCGAAATCCCGGTTTTCATGTCCGACCGTTTGCGCAAAACCTCTGAAACACAAGGCTGGAATGAGGAAGCGCTCCGCAAAATGGGTGTGGTCGAATTTAAGGCCAATGAAATTCAGGATGGCTCAGTCTCCGTAAATGCGGATTTGCGCCTGGCTTCTGAGACTTATTTTAAAATCGTAAGTTTGCGTCACGAACTGGCCGCGCGTATCGAGAGTTTGGCCGCGGCCAAGAACCAGGAAAAGCGCACGGGTTTAAAGGGCCTGGCCCGTCTGTTTGAGAATGGCATCGAAGACCAGGCGACCGAGCTTAAGGGACTGCGCGAGGAATTTGCGATTTTGGATGGTTGGCTCAAAGAATTGAAAAGGGCCATGTCCGAGGTCGTCAAAACCGCTCATGGACAAAAGGCCAAACCCAATAAGCAGGAAACCGAAGCGCGCTCCAAATCCGGTTTGGCACGTTTGGCCGCCATGCGTCGATTTACAAGAGAATCAGAAGATTCTTTGCTCTTGCCGACTAACGTGGAAAATATAGAGAGGCATGCGCGTGAAATGCTTTACGCTTTAGCCCGGCGCGGTGATGCGGAACGCAAATATCTAGTTTTTTCGCGTGAAGAAAAATTTCAAAAAGAGCTGGAGAGCAAGAACGAATTTTTCTCGGAAGTGGTGCGCTTGCGCCAAACAATGGAGGACGATTTGAGCAGAAACGGTTTTGGACAACATTCAGAAAAATCAATCCGTTCGCTTGCGGCTTCGGGTTACGAAAGCGAAATCCAGGCTTTGGCGGATAAGGCATTGAATTTGGGTTTGGTTACCGTGCCTGAGGGTTTTGATATCTCAAAAGCCAAAGCCGCTATCATGGAACAGATTTTGGTACAGTTGGGCGAGCCGTCGACCGTATTGCGCAAACGTTTGGAAGAGCGCAATCGACAGGCCGCGGACATGAAATCAAGACTTGTCGATACTTTGGCTCATGCCAGGCACGCGGATTTGTTGGAGTTGGTTTTGGAACGCGAAGTCAAAGGGCTGATGCACGATTACCACGTGCGCAAAAAGCGTTTCATACCGTTGGGTCAAATCAAGACCGAGATGGAGGAGTTGGATAGGATTGTAACCGGTCCAAACGGACCGATTTTGCGCGCCTTTTTGTACGGTCCTCCGGGCACGGGCAAAACCGAATCGTTGCGCGAAATCGGCGCACGCCGCGGCCAGAACGTGCGCGTCATTTCTCTGCACGAGACTTCCACGTTTGAAACTTTGGTCGGCATGCACCAGATTCCTTTGCCCAAAGCCGAGACCTTGGCCGACGCGGAAAGGTTTTGGCACAGCATAGAAAATTCATCCGTCGAGGGCTTGGTCAAGTCCATACCCACCGAAGTGCTCGAACAGTTTCAGGGCGAAGACTTGGGGCAGAAAGCATTGGATTTCAAGAAATGGTTCGAAGCAAAACTTATGGCTGCACGCAGCGTCTCGGCCATCGGTGCGGTTTCGCCGGACGATCCGCGTCTCCGCAAGGCGCAACAGGCGGCTTTGGCCGCGTGGTTGGATCAGCCTCTGGCCCAAGGTTTGATTGACGGGGATCTTATTATTTTGGATGAAGCCGATCGCGCCGGCAACGCGCTCGAAGGTTTGCAGGATTTGCTCACCCGTCATCCAGGGCAAAAATTCCATCCGCCGGGACGCCCAGAATCTTTCACCATCCATCCCAAGTCGCGCGTGGTCATGACGGCAAACTGGGGAGACGTGCAGACCGAAATGTCCGGCGGTCAAGGCAGGATTTCCGCACCCATCGCCTCGCGCGTTTTGGAAAAACGCAAAATCGATTATCTTGATCCGGAAACAGAGACGCAGTTGTTTGAAGTCATGACCTCCACTCCGGACGCGCAATCCATGTTGTGCGAGGAAGAACGGGAGATGGCCAAGTGCCTGATAGAAAAGATTTTTCCGGTCATGCGTGACATGTATTTGCGTCCTGGAGAACTGCAGTTCATCACGCCCATGTCCGTGCGCACGCTCGAAAATATCAAGCGCCGCTTGATCGACGAGACCACGCGTACGCGCGTGTTGGGCGTGGATGGCCAACCTGTCCATTTTGTGGAAGCGGCATGGAAGGAGTTGTCCTCTGGTCCGTTTCGCGAAGATCAGCGCGAACGCATCATCGGGGTACTGGGCAAGTTTTTCGCGGAGAGCGGCATGTTCAACCATCTGGACTTGGGGCTGGAACATCCGGGACTCAAACACCAGGTCGCGTTTTTGACGGGATTGGATGCGAAGACGGTCGAGGGTTATCTGGGTGCCGAACAGGATCGGAGTCATGGCGACGTGGTGGTGCCTAAAGGATACTCGTTTGGAAAACAACTCAAAGGCAAGACGCGCGCTAAAAATTCGTCCTTAAATCAAACTTTGATTTTGCCTTCGCCGCGCGTTGAGAATAATGAACTGGAGTTGGAATGGAAACGCGAAATGGAGGATCGCGGAGGCAATCCAGAGGTTCAGAGGCAATTGCAAAATTTGGCTAGTGAGTGGATTGCAGAACGCGGGAATTATCCCTTCAACATGGAGGATCCCAACCAAGCCGACGATGTTTTGGCCGCAGACGTACGCTACCTTTCAAACAAACTCAACGGCATCGATGTTACCTCCGGAGACGTACGCTTGTTGCTGGAACGATTGGGTGAGATGGACGGTTTGAACGCGGATGGCGTGCGTGAACGCATGGGCCTTCTAATCTCCTTGGCCATCAACAAAGTCATCGGCAACATGCCCAAGGAACAACGCTCACGCTTCGTCATCGAACTGGATTTGGCGCAATCCGCGGGCTTGGATTATGTTGGATATCGCATGCCCGCGGGTCGTCTCATCCTCACGGGTACGGCCGGAAATTTCTTGGGTCGAGAATTGGATGGCGGCACCATCGTGGCCCAGGAGGCTGGCGATAAATTGGGTTTCGACATGCGCAACGGAGAAATCAGAATTCAGACCGCAGGTAAACGTACCTGCCAACGTATGCGCGGCGGCACGGTCTTAGTGGAAAAATGCGGAGAGAGATTGGCCATGGACGCCAAAGGCGGAACCGTGACGGCCAATGAAACAGGGGATTATGCGGGCCAGCGCTCCAACGCCTACATAACCATCGGACGCGCGGGTTCTCGTCTGGGTGAGGAGCTTGGAGAAAAGGGCAAAATCAGCGTGCGGACACACGATGGTTTTGGTAAGCACATTCAAGGCCAACTCCAAGTCAACGGTGTTGAGGTTTATCGCAACGGTCAAAGGGTCGCGGCTTAATCCAAACCATATGACCGAAGATGCAATCGTCAAAATTTCTGCCGAGTCCGAGGCCGCGCTCGCGCAAGAAAAACATGTAGAGTTCAGGTCCACGATCAAAGAATTGGTCCAGCACATCGCGGACGCGGCCAAGCGTGAAAAGCCGGCGCGCAACATTCGCTTTCATGAGGCGCCCATCGGCAGTCGTGTGTTTTGCAACTACATCGCCAAAAATCCAAAAACCAGAATCGTGGTCTCAGAAGATGTGTATTATGACCCGTCCATGTTTTGGGATGCTCCGCCGGGCGCTTTATATGCCGTGCTCTGGCACGAGTTCGGCCACGGTCAAGAACGCCACCAACGCATTGAGCGTGACGATGATAAATATTTTGAACCGGACTTGAAAGTCCACGGACAGGGTCAAGTCCACGAGTTGCGCAACGTTAAAATGGACATGATCTTGGATGCCAACAACCTTGGCGAGCGTCCGGGTTTGGCTTTGCCATACCGCGCGTTGTATGAGGATTCGTTTCCGCAAAAACTCGAAAGCAACCCGCAAGGCGGTTTGGAACAGTTCGCGGAACAGATTGGACTTTCGGAAGGAGCGCGCGCCACGGCGCAAGCCTTGGACGCTTCCGAACGTCGGCCGCGATGGTTTTTGTTGGCTCTTAAGCATGAGGCGTATTGGCACAACGAGGACGAACGAGTTGAGCTTCCGGAAGATGAACGCGCGTCTAACCCTTACGTGGCTCTGGACCCGTCTTTGACCGAGCGTTTCGAATCCGTGCGCGTGCCGGTCCGCAGAATCGGCAACAAACGCATACCCACGGCCGTGAGGAGCCAGGAATTCAACCATCAGGTGGCCCCGGTTTATCTTTCCATGCTCACTCGTCGGCGCGAGGAAATGGTTGAAACTCTGCAAAATGTGTTGGATGAGGGGCGAGCCGATTTGTCGCAAGCGGGTGAGTTGGAGGGCGCGATTTTGCTGGGCGCAAAACATATGAAAGACGCTCAACGTGAAACGTACGAGCAAGCGGCCGCAATCTTAGAGGAGCAAGCCAAGGCCGTGGAGCAAGATGCTCAAGCGCGTATCGATGTTTTGAAAAAAGAAATCAGCGAACTCGAAATAAAAGCGACGGAGCTGGAAAAGAATGGAACTGACATGGAGGCGCAGGTCAAAGAAGCGGGGGAGGTAGACTCCACAATTGCGCGGACCAAACTGTGCGAAGCCGAGGAGATGCATGAAAGCGCGAAGGGTTATTTGGAATCAGCTTCGCACAAAGAAAAAGAAATTTCAGAGTTGCGAACCGAACCGCAAAAAATCGCGGCGCGCATGCGGCAAGCGGCTGAAAAATACCGCGCCGCGTTGGAGAGTTTTGAAGACTCCAACCAACCGACAGAAAATCCAATCAAACTTGAACCGCCCAAGGACGCGCAAGAAGCCGTTGTCCGCATTTTGGAAGCCTTGGATAAATTGCGGCAAGCCCAACCCAAAAAGAATCAGGCCGACCAGCAGGAGACAGAAAGTCCGTCGGATCAGAACGACGGGGACGAAGACGGTCAAGGCGATGACAAGGAAGGTGAGGGCGAGGGTGAAAAAGAGGGTCAAAGAAAAATGAAGTCGGATAAGAACGGAAAGGGCAAAGACAAAAGCCAAGGTCAGGGTGTGTCCGAGGGCAAGGGCGTAGGCAAAAATGGTAAACGCGAAAAATCTCCCAAGACGCCGGTAACCAACCAAAAGCCAAAAGCGGATGGTGGAGGCGGTTGGATGAGCGTGGACCGGAGCGTGCGCAGCAAGAGCTTGGATGATTTGGAGCGTTGGGGTATTTCCCCAGCCGACGACAGGGAGTATCGCCGCGTCAGGGATTTGTTGGATGAGGATGCGCTCAACGAGTTGGTCAACGGTTTGGTTTTGGCTTTCGCCGAAGATAGGCAGCGCATCATCCTGTCTGACCTGCCGCATGGATCCTTGCCCACGGCGCGTAAAACAGAAGCCTTGCGTCGTCGGTATGCGGGTGAACAGTTGCCCGCAGTGCGAGAGGTACGCAAAACCATCGACAGGTTTATGGGCGTGGATATCATCGTAAGCAACGATCATTCTGGATCCATGCAATACAACCGGCGTGAGGATGCGGCCAAGGCTGCTAACATGTCCATCGCCAGCGCATGTCTGCGCGTGAACACGGAGATTGCACGGCGCATGCGGCGCATGGGTTTGTCGGAACGCGAAATAGCGGCCGCGCCGCCGTTGAGATATTTGGGACTGTTGTTTTCCAACGACGTGTTGCGCATGAACACCAGGGGATGGGAGACGCCGCTCATCGGCGCGCAAACCAACATGGATGACCGTGATTTGGACGAGGAGAGTTTCATCGTCCAGATGTTTGGCGCATACCAAAGAATGTGGATGGGCGACAACAACGACGAGTTGAGCGCGGCGCACGCTCTGCACCAGGCGTACGTCCGACAGTTCAAGAATGTCCAAGCCCCGGAAGAACGGGTAAAGGTCATTTACTTCGTGACCGACGGGGGTTGCGACCAATGGCAGATGAGCGCTTTGCTTAGGTTTTTACACGGCAAATCAGAAGAATTCCCGGAATGGATCAAACGGCTGTTGGACGTCATCGAGCCGGGTTGTTCCACTAAAGTCGAGGAGCGCATCCGTAAATACCGCGACCAGCTGTTCGCCGTGGGCATAGGCATCGGAGGGGAGTCAGAATTCACGTATGTATATAATGAAGGGAGGATCCCAAACGAGTCGGATACCAGAGTTTATGAGGAAAATGACGTGATGATGGTGCGTGACGACGATTTGAGGGAGATGCCCAAGAAGATTTTGCGTTTAACTAGCGCAAAATTCCACTCTCCGCGTTTCAAGTCCCTACGCTCCAAGTTCATGCGTCGTCCGGCCGGAAAACTGGCCAAGATTAAGGTGTCGGCTTGACGTTAGCCGAGAATTGGGCTAACCTTGCCGCATTAAAGCTTAACGTTACGCCCCTCCGGTAGCCGTGGAATCGAATCGGTTCGCGGCCTGACTCGAGGGAGCGCATAGGTCCATATGTTGGATCCCAAGAAGAAGCAGTCCATAATCGCCAAGTACAAGACCCACGCTACGGATACGGGTTCACCCCAAGTCCAGATTGCGATCTTGACCGAGGAAATCAAGGATTTGACCGAGCACTTGCGCTCACATAAGAAGGATTTCTCATCGCGCCGCGGTTTGATCAAGAAGGTCGGGGAGCGCCGCCGCCTGATGAAGTATCTGAAGCGCGAAGATTCGGCAGCATACGACGACTTGATGGCCAAACTAAAAGTGTAAAAAATAAACGTCGCGTTCAACGCGACGTTTTTGTACCACGTTGTCGGTCGGGTCTAATGCTTGGGCGCCTTGCACGGAATCCAGAATCGGATGGATCCCGGTTTCAACAAAAGACACGTCACAATCAACAACCGGCCCGGGATGACGGGGGATGTATTGCCAGGACGGAGTGGTATGGTCCGGGTTGATGTCGCGGGACGGTCTGCCGGTTGGGGAGGCGTGGGTCGGAACATTTGTTTGTTCTTTGACCTCTGGCCCACTAGGGTTTATTCTAAATTATCATTCTTTTCCTTAATTTTGTTTTTTGCTTTTTGAATCTCGCATTATTTTTATGATAAAACGTCCGACACAACGCGTAGCGGTACTCATCGATACGCAGAACATGTATCACTCGGCCAAACATTTGTTTGATTCCAAACTCAATTTCCCGGCAGTCGTTGAAGCGGCCACGGCCGGTCGCCAATTGGTGCGCGCTATCGCTTACGTGGCCAAATCCAAAACCGGTGAGGAGATGGGTTTTTTTGAGGCTTTGGTTACGGGCGGTATCGAACTGCGCGTCAAAGAGGTTTTGGAATTTTCCAGCGGCGTGAAAAAGGCGGATTGGGATGTGGGTATGGCCATCGACGCGGTCAAGTTGTCTGAAAAAGTCGATGTGCTAATCCTTCTTACAGGGGATGGGGATTTCGTCCCGTGCGTGGAATACCTCCAGGCTAAAGGCGTAATCGTGGAGGTCGTGGCCTTTGGCCCATCCACCAGCTCGGAATTGCGCGGCGCCTGCGATTTGTTCATGGACCTGTCAGAAGACGCTGACCAGTTTTTGATCCGGGCCAGGCACCAGCGCCCTAACGAGACTTTGCCGCCCCAGCCCAACCCCGTTTCAGAAAGTTTGCGTGGTGGTCAGAACCGCAAGCGGCCCAACAAGCCTCGCATAGTGGGAAAAAACGGTTGAACCTCATATAGAACATTCAAAAACGCGGATTCTTAGCCGCGTTTTTTGTATCCTGTATATAGGATAACAAAAAGGACTGTGTTGACCACAATTGGGGTGAATCAACATTTTATTCATTTATGGTATAATGTTTGGGTGAACAGATTCGCGGCTTTAACTCTGCAGTTGTTTATATTTTTGGCGGCACTGGCGGTCCCGGTTTTTGTTTTCGCCTCATCCTCCACAAACTTCGTGGGAACCCAGGAGCATGGTGGCCCCATGGATTTTCAAGCCACCTCGCCAAGCTACAATTTCAAAGCCGAGGTCGGGCATCCTGGTGTGGGCATTTCTACGAGCACCAATTACACGTATTGGCATGGTACTTTTTGGGATGAAGAAGCACCTGGCGTGAATGCCACTATTAGGTGGGCTATGCCGGAGATGCGCGTTGCTCCAACGACCACCAATAGCGACGTTCTGTTTTTTCTGTCCGTCAGGAATCCCATTACCCATGCCACGGTTTTCAGTCTGCCGAACAATCTCTATACCTCTATCGACGGCACCTATTCCGCGCCCCTCCCGTTGACGGTCTCGGCTGGCACTTATGATATCGGCATAAAAACCCATCAACATCTGACCAAAGTTTTAAGGGGAATCAATTTGGCCGAAGGCCCACCGGCCGTCCTTAACTTCACACAGCCCGATAACTCGTCTCCATACGGCGCGGTCGTGCTTTTGGCTGGCGATATCAACGGTGCCACAACCACTCCGGCTTTGATGGGGGATGATGTCGTAAATTCGGTTGACCTATCAATAATCATCAACGATCTGGATAAGGACGACGTAACGCATCGCGCGATTCGCTCCAACCTAAACCAGGATCCGGTCGTGAATTCGGTTGATTTGAGTCTGATGCTTAAAAATCTGGACCTTGAAGGAGAGGAATAGGTGAGTGTTATTCCGAAAGGTTTTGAGGCCTTGCTCGAAATCTTCCGGAATAACATATGGCAATCCTGAAAAATATTTTGTGCGTGCTGACGGTCCTTGCGACCCTGGCTTCGGCGTATCCTGTCCAAGCGGCCGCTCCTATCGGAGCCGATTGGTTCCAGTTGACCGCTTCGCCTTCCACCGGAAGCGACAATACTGGCGACGGAGGCACCGGACTTCCCGCTGACTTGAACTATTACTATGTGGGCCAGGCCTTCACTTCGGCCATTCAGATATCTTCTGGCGGCACCAATGCGGCAAACATCTGGGTGGATTACAACACCGCGAACGTAACCGCCTCGAACCTGACTACCGGCGCTTACTTCCCGAGCTGGTCCGGACAGACCATCTCTGGAGGCCGCGTTAAATCCACGGGTTATAGGACGGTCGGACAGTCGAGCGGGGCAGGCAGTTTCGGTACAGTGCGTTGGACCATGGTCAGGCCTACGGCCGCCAACTATGGGACTGGTGCGCCTCTAACTTTGGATATCAATACGGGCGTCATTGGCGCGACCACGGAGTCCAACATCTCATTGGATGGCAACGACATCTTGGATGATGCCGAGGATTTCCGCATGCACATCTGGGCCGATACCAAAAAACCTTATGCCCTCAACCCAGGTCCGGCTGACACGACCCTAAATGTGCCAGTCGAAAGCGCTTATACCTTTGATTTGCGCGACAGTAAGAACGGTGAAGGCGATAACACGGGTGTGGGCACCGGCGTAAATACGGCAACACCTCCTGGAGTGATTACGGTGAACGCAGCCGACTACACATCTTGGGATTCGTATGCCTGTTCTGGAGTCTGGGGTACTAATCTCTGCACGACCACGCTTAACCCGCCCAGTCCCTTAAGCATCGCGGGAGACGCCAGAAATTGGAACTACAACACGGCCTACACGGTCGCAATCAGCGGCTTTCGTGACTTGGCCTCGCCTGCACAAAACCAATTAGGCGATACGAATGGCCCCAATACCATGGACGCCAAGACTTGGACGTTCACGACTGAACCAGATTCAGTGGCCCCGAGGGTCGTATCTGAGACTCCGGTGCGCGGCAGCCTTAACAATCCGGTCGCGACTAACATCACCATCGATGTACACGACAAGAAGGCTTATCCGGGCAACATCTCCGGTACGGGCGTGGTTTCCGCCACTTGCCGCATAAACGTGTCCTCGCCGACCTCTCCTTTGACCACCTATCAGCAAGGTCAGCCCCAGGTCACTGTCACGGCCATCGATTATGGATACAGGTTCGTGATAAACCCGGATAGCGACTTTGACCAAAATGAAATCGTGACCGTCAGCGCGTTTGATTGCGAAGATGTGGTGGGTAACGTCATGGTCACAGACACCTGGACCTTCGCTACGGCCGATACCGATCCCCCGTATGTGGACCAGAGAACTCCGGGTGATGACCAAAACATCATCCCTACCGGAACAGTTTCTTTCCATTTGAAGGACGATGGCGCGGGAGTGGATTTGGCGAGCGTGGTGGTTTACGTGAACGGAAATTATTATACAAATACGGCCGGGGCTGGATTTGTAACCGTGAACGGAACCCGCATCACATACGCGTCGTCAACGGCTTTTACTTCCATTGCCGGTACGCCTAACGATTATACGATAGACATCAATCCGGCCGGGGATTTTGTGGCAGGTGAAAGCATTCCGGTCATCATCTACGCCAAGGACGTCTCGAACAACGTCATGGAGCGTGACGTTTACTCCCTGTCCATTGCCGGGGGAGTAGGTCAGACCTGCGGAAACAGTTCCACGGAAGGCAATGAGGTTTGCGATGATGGCAATGTGGTGGGTGGCGACGGCTGTAGCGCCAACTGTCTTTCGACTGAAGTTTGCGGTAACAGCTTCAAAGAACTGGCTGAGCAATGCGATGACGGTAACGTGGCGGCAGGCGACGGTTGCGATGCCACTTGCCAATACGAAGTTACACCAGGATCGACTTATTGCGCCGCGGATACCACATGGAACGGAGTCACGTGCGTGGCCAACTGCGCCGCGGCAATCCCCGGATCGACTTATTGTGGAGCCGGAACGTCATGGAACGGCGCTTCCTGCACGGCCAGCGGTGGCAGTGGGAGCTGTACAGGCGGTGGCGGTAGCGGTGGTTCCACTAATTTCACTCCTTTGTTGAGCGTCCACGACATCAAGGCTTACCAAGTGGATGAGGATTCCGTATTGATCTCATGGCTGAGCAATGTGCCGGCTTCATCCAGAGTTGTGTTCGATACGGATGAACATGCTTCCATCGGCAGCGCGCCTGATTACGGTTATCTCAACTCAACCGCGGAATTCGCCAACAACAACACTTATCATGCGGTCATGGTCGACGGACTGAAGCCGGGCACCTTATATCATTTCAGGCCTATCATCAGGGCTAACGGGTCGTTGGCCCATGGAGAAGAAGTCAAGCTTTCGCCGCTCTTCGCTACCCGCGAGATAGAGGTCAGCGTGGAAACCATCCAAGGCCTGCCAATGACTTGCCAGCCCATCCAGGGCGGCACCACTCCGCCAGTCGTAAACAAGGCACCAGCCTCAAAACCGCCGGTATCCACAGTTCCGACACAGACGACAACCCCGGCCACACCGTCTAAACCGGCCGTCGAACCAACGTGGACCGATGGCGGTTTCCTGAAGATTCACAATATTGAGAAGCAAGAGAAGGGCATCAGGATAGAGGGAAGCTCTAAGCCTAAGACAAAATTGAAGATTTTCATCTACTGATCCTATGGCCACGAATGATAATTTGCCCCAAGTATATCTTGAGGTGGAAAGTGATGAGCAGGGGAGCTGGGAAGCTCAGATTCCCCAGGACCTTGAGCCAGGGATGCATAAGGTCAGGGTTGAGACCGAAGGCGGAGAACAGCAGGATTTGGCTCTGTTCAACATTCCGATTCGGACCGAAACCGTGGACACTTCTGTCAAAGTCATCCAGAACAACTATTTCCTCTTTCCTTTGGCTTTGTTGACCGTCCTGGTCTTGTTCTTGGCCGTCAACAATTTGCGTCTAATGGTAAAAGCCAAAAAGAGCAGAGTGGCGGTCGGGCGCAAACAGAAGTTTTCCACCTTGGCCACAATTTTAGCCGCCGTCGTATCTATCGTAGTGTTCGCCTATGCCGCGATGCAGTCCGGTTGGATGGGATTCTCAAGGTTTGCTGACAAAAAGAGTGAAGGCCCAACCGCAATGGTGGTCGGTGCCACCAAGGCCCCGGTGATGGATGTGAGCGGCGTCCTGTTGGATCCATTGACTGGGCAGGGAGTGTCTGGAGTGGATATAAGCGTCAACGAAGCCAATATCAAGACACAAGAGGGCGGCGGATTCAATTTTGCACAAATCAGAATAGATTCGTATTTGAGAATTGCCCATCCTGAGCTCAAAAAGAATATATTCAAGACAGTTACGGCTGATAAAGACGGTAAGATGGAGGTTTTGTTCAACATCGACATGATGAACGCCTTGATCAATGTCATCGATGCGGAGATGGTAGGCCAGCCGAAGAGGATTTATCAGCAGCTGCCCGGTATGGTGAAAGCGGTGGTCGGAGAGCAAGGGTATGTGAACGGATACAAGATGTCCTACGGATCATCAGACATGTCTGCCCAAGGCATAACAGTGGCGGACATCATCAAGAAAGATTCTTGGTCGTACGATGCTCTAAAGGTCCAGTTCGATAAGTCCTTTCAGGTGGATGTGATAGTCCACGATCAAACAATTAGTTACTTTCTTATCCAAGAAGGAGGGGTCTGGAAAGTGCTAAAATAGGATGAAAATACAGTCATGCATAGCTTATCAACAGTTTGTTAGACATGACATTATCGCAAAGAAATCCGCTCGTTGAGCGGATTTCTTTATATATTATATATCTCTACAGTAAAGCTATATAATATAGACAAGCTTAGAGTCGGACAAAAATAGTTGACCTTAGGCAAAAATAAAAACAAAATATGTTTTTTTTCACCAGGCCGCATTTAGTTGCGTGCAAAAGGGTGCTGAGTTTAATTATCGGCGTGCTGTTTTTAGCGCCGATTTTTCATATCCCCAGTGCACAGGCTGCCATACCGCAGACCATCAACTACCAGAGCCGCCTGCTCACCCCTGGAGGAGATCCCGTAACAGTTGCAACTCCGATCCAAATCTCTTTTTACAAACATCCGACTAATGGAAATCCGGCCGACGCTCAGAG
Organism: uncultured Gammaproteobacteria bacterium; assembly: GCA_964604275.1. GTDB lineage: Bacteria > Patescibacteriota > Patescibacteriia > 2-12-FULL-60-25 > 2-12-FULL-60-25 > MWCR01. Next base: position 6,749 of record CAZRYH010000016.1, on the reverse strand, counting down.
CCAGGCTGGTCCGCTGGTCTGGAAGGAAACATACGACCAAGCCCTAGGCGTTTGTTCGTCCATCACGCCGGATTCCAAAGGTTATTTTTTCTTGAAACTCGGTTCATGCAATCCTTTTCCTGCTTATCTCGACTTCAGCGATACGCTCTACGTCGCTGTGGTCATCGGAGCCGACGCTGAAGCCTTGCCTCGCGTCCAGCTCTCTTCGCATCCTTACGCCTTGAACTCCCAGAGGGTCAATTCCTTGCAGGCCACGACCACCGCTCAGGCAAACAGTTTGCTTGCTTTAGACTCAAACCTCAATTTCAATATCGCCTCCGGTACCTTTATGGGGGGCGCTTTGGCCATCAATGGCACGTCCACCCTCCAGAATGTGGCGTTCACCATGGCCACCGGCACGACGCTTAACCTGACGAATGCTTTGGCCATCGGCGGCATCAGGCTGGATTCAGTCGGAACCAGCAACATCACTTCAGGCGCTTCCTTGATTGGCGTTTTTGATGAGTTGGATAATTCCGACGCCACCACGGTCCAAGCCGCTTTGCGGGATTTGGATTTGGCCATCACCAACGTTTCTTCTTCCCGTTACGGCATGACCCTGCAGGCCGTCACGGACAACGGCAACACCACCACCAACCGCATCCAATTCAACGGCGCGACAAGCACGGGATACATCGATGTCGTGTCTTACAACGGCGCTTCGGCACAGATAAGCCTAAATTCTGATGATGGCTCCATGTCCGGCGGATCGGCGTATTTGATAATGAACGGTGATGGTAATGGTGGCGGTGAAGCGGCTATCAAAATGTACAGCAATGGCTCAGCCTTTGGTCAGTTGGATGGGACGGTAGATAATTTCAGGGTCAACGCAGTGGGAAACTCTAACATGACTTTTGGGACGCAGTCATTCGGTGCCCATTTTCTCGAAGCAACAGGACGTCTTGGTTTAGGGACCTCGGCACCAACCTCTACTTTGCATGTCTTCGACCGTAACGGTACGTCCGCGACATCCCTTCTCACTCTCCAGAACACGATCGGTGATTACGAGACATTCGTGACCGACGCGGATCCGAACGGTCTGGTCATGGGCAACTTGGGAGACATCGCGGTCGATGCCACGAACGGGCTTTTGTACATGAAGCAAATCGGCAATGGCACGAATACCGGTTGGTTCGCTTTTGCTACCGGCACGCAGGCTGGAGATCTGCAGGCAGTTACGGACGCGGGTAATGTCACGACCAATGCGATTGAGTTTGCCGGAGGAACTTCGACCGGCAGCCTTTCGATACTGGGTAACCTTGGGGTCAACACCAACGCCACCTCAACTTATGCCATGCACGTATACGGCGGAGCGAATTTCGGCGAGTACCTGTCCATGGGTAACGGCAAACTGAAGTGGGGAGATGACGGTGAACTCACCCATATATCCGCGAATAAAGATGATGGGATGATACGCGTCTCGTCACAAAGCTACATCGACATCGGAGATTTGAATAATGGAATTACTGGAGCAAGGATGAGCATGGATGGAAATAATGGGTATATCAATTTTTTGAATTCAAATGTGGGCATCGGCACCAACAGCCCGAATTACCCCCTAGAAGTGGTGTCCGACAGTCCTATCCAGACGGTTTGGCGCAATACTTCCGGTGAAGGTGTCATGATGGTCAATGATAATCTTGGTGATGAAATTGGCCTCTCCGATATACGCACGGACGGCTTCATCGCTGCCGTCAGCAAAGCCGATCCCGCGCTCTACTATTATGCGAGAGGAGTATTGAACGCGAATTTCGAAACTTACAGGGTCGGTATCAATACGGTCGCGCCCACCAGCATGTTGGATCTGGTAGGAGGCGTATACGGAGACGCTATTTTGACGCTCAACGCTGACGACGGCACGGCCTCCGGACGTGATGCTGGCATCCGCATAAACGCGGACTATACCAATGGAGGAGACGCTGCCAACATCCGTTTTCTAGCAAACGGCACGCAGACGGGCCAGTTGTTTTCTTCCGGCGGTGGTGAGAGCGGTTTCCGCGTAGAAGGCCCGAATAATTTCGCACTTTACACGAACGGCCAGCCTCGGTTTATCGTAGACGGCGTCGGCGGAGTAGCTATCGGTGGCGTGACGGCTGATCCGTCGGCCGCCTTCGAAGTGCTCGATTTCAATCGCGGTGTCTTATTGCCGCGCATGAGCGCCGCTCAGCGTGACGCTATAGCAAATCCGGCCACCGGTTTGGTTTTGTACAATAACAGTTCTTCGACTTTCGATTATTTTGACGGCACGAGCTGGGTTTCCATGGCTACCGGAACGGGCGGTGTAGGCGCGCTCAATCTTCAGCAAGTCACGGATAACGGCAACACGACCATCAATACGATCGAGTTCGCCGGCGGTACTAGCACGGGCCAATTCATCGTAAATACGATGTTGGGTGTGGGCACGAACAGTCCGACACGCTCCTTGGAAGTGTTCTCGGACAGTTCCATTTTGTCCGCTTGGCGCAATACCGCCGGTGAGGGCATCATCATCGCCAACAATAATATGGCTGATGAGGTCGGTATCTCGGATATACGTTCAGACGCGATTATCGCCGCGGTCAGCCAAGCCGATGTCAACCTTTTTTACTACGCGAACAAGACGTTGAACGCCACTCAGGACACCGGCAGGGTCGGTATCAATACGGTAGCTCCTGCTTACATGTTGGATTTGCAGGGAGGTTCTTTCAAAGATGCGATCGTGAACATCAATTCTGAAGATGGCAACGGCTGGGGTAATGACGCCGGTATCATCATCAATTCGGATAACGTGAACGGATCTGATTCCGCATTCATCAAATTCAAGAACAATGGCGTTCAACACGCAAAAATTTTCGGTGGTTCAGACGGTTCCGGAGTCGAAGTCACTGGCGATAGGTGGTTTAATATCAGGACAAATGGTTGGGATAGATTTAAGGTAGCAGGGAACGGCCAAATCCTGATCGCCACATCCACCACTCCCATGACGGATGCCATGATGGTGATCAACAGCAGAAATACGTTCAATGCTTTGGATTTGTATACCGACCTTGATCCCCGCGGCATGTCTCTCGGTTCGGATCGCCAGGGCGGCGAGTTCGGATGGACTTACGATTCCGGTAATAGGCTACTGATCGCCACCCGCACCGGTAACGATGGCAATGATTATGACTTCGTCGATATCGCGGACCACGCAATGACCATCAATAGCAATGGCGCCAACGGTACATACCTGGGATTCGTCGGTATCAACAATTACGATCCTCAGCATCCTTTGGATGTGGTTGGAGGAGATTCCTGGAATGCCATAGCTTCTTTCTCAAACGCTAGCAACGGTTTCCATCTCTACAGCACGACTGGTACGCCTGAAGGCGCGGTTATCGGCAATGTCGGTGACATCGCAGTCAGCCCGTCGAATGGCTCGGCTTTCATCAAGCAATCCGGTAGTGGTACTCGTAACGGATGGGTGAGTTTCGCGACCGGAACGGGATCGGTTGGTCCTTTGAGTCTCCAGCAAGTTACGGATATCGGCAACGTAACGACACGCTCCATCCAGTTCGCCGGAGGAACCAGCACAGGACAATTTATCGTGACTGATAAGTTAGGCATCGGCACCGCTTCTCCTTCAAGCATGCTTCATGTATTAGGCGGGGATGCTGGAGATGCCTTGCTGATATTAGACTCGGTTGACGGCAGTGGATCTGGAAGGGATGCCGGTATAGTAATAAACGCCGACAACTTCAACGGCTCTGATGTGCCGTATATAATGATGAAAACTAATGGCTTGCAAACCGCTAAGGTTTACAGCTCTCCTTGGGGGTCGGGATTTGATATCCAGAACGATTCATATTTCAACGTCATAACACAAGGCGTGGAAAGATTTCGGGTTAATGGAGATGGCCATGTCGGAATCGCTACCACTACCCCTAGAGCTCTGCTGTCTGTGGACGGAAGGGCAACCGATTGGCGTCTTTTCGAGGCTTCCAACAATGATGACCGTGAAGGGTTGGGCATGGGTGTCGATGCCTGGGGCGGTGACATGAGTCTTTACTACAACAGTGGCAACCACATGTTGGTCAGCACGTATTTCGGCAACGTGGGCGATAACTATGACCATGTGTTCCTCGGCGATCGCCGTTTGACGGTCAGGCAAGCCAGCGGTTTCGTGGGCATCGGCACAGAACAACCAAGCAATAGATTAGATGTGAGAGGGGCTATTTCCATCGCGAGCTCGACGCCTGCGACATCTGATCAAGCCTTGTATAACTTGGGTGGTGTCTTGTATTGGGACGGTTCTCCGTTGTCGATTGGCGGCTTGTTAACCATGCAGGATACCGCTAACTATAGTCTCGCGACTGACGGGTATGTGCTTTTCGACACAGGCGCCGCGACCTATGAAGATGATGGGGGCATGATGAATATCGCCGCCAAAGATGGCGGTTATCAGGTTAGCATCGGTGAAGCAGGCGGTACGCGTTTGAATTTCCAATCCCAGTCCGGCCCTCCCGCTGAAGTTTTGTTCTTGGATGCCAGGAATGTCGGCAATCGCCGCGGTATCGAATACGCCGGAGATTATTCGGAAGACTTCAGCGTGAGATCTTTGGTAGACAAGGGTTTCGTCATAGATTATGTGGCCAGTACGACGGGTGGCAATCTGCAACAAGTGACGGATAATGGAAACTCCACAACCAACACCCTCCAGTTCGCGGGAGGTACGAGCACGGGTCAGTTCGTCGTGAACGGCAGATTCGGTATCAATACTGACAACCCCGCTTATGCAATGGACATTAATTCCGAGGACGCTGTCCAGGCGATCTGGCGTAATAGTTTAGGCGAGGGAGTGGCCATAACGAACGATTACTTGGGCGGCGAAATCGGCCTCTTGGACGCCAGAACGGATAGGATTATTGCGGCCGCAAGCAAGGCGAACCTTGATCTGTTTCATTTTGGGGGAAGAGTAGTAAATGTTAATGCCGATAATTTTAGAGTCGGTATCAATACGACCACTCCGTCAACGTTGTTCCAAATACAAGGGGGGCTTGTCGGAGATGCGATACTGACTATAGATTCGGATGACGGTGCGGGTGATGGACGCGATGCCGGAATCGTGATCAATTCAGACAACGGCAACGGTTCAGATGCGGCCTACATCAAGTTCAACAACAATGGCACACCGAGCGGGAAGCTCTACTCCGGACTGTATGAATCAGGATTGAATATCGAGGGCAATAAATCTTTTTTGTTCCGGACCAACAATTTGGATAGGCTCATGATCGGCGGCGACGGGCGTATCGGCATAAGCACCACGACCCCGCAGGCCATCCTGTCGATTGACGGTTCCGTGATTGGCGGAAACAGGATGCTCGAAGTATCAAATCAGGATGATGCCAAAGGTGTGGGCCTGGGTATAGACGCATACGGTGGCGACCTTGGATTGTTCTACGAACACGGCAATCATTTACTGGTCAGCACATATATGGGGGGCGGAGGCGATAGCTATGACCATGTGTTCCTCGGCGACCGCCATTTGACGGTCAGGCAAGCCAGTGGGTTCGTGGGCATCGGCACAGAATCACCGGCCAATAGGTTGCACATTATGGGCGGTATCTCTATCGCTAGCTCGACGCCTGCGACATCTGATCAAGCCTTGTATAACTTGGGTGGTGTCTTGTATTGGGACGGTTCTCCGTTGTCGATTGGCGGCTTGTTAACCATGCAGGATACCGCTAACTATAGTCTCGCGACTGACGGGTATGTGCTTTTCGACACAGGCGCCGCGACCTATGAAGATGATGGGGGCATGATGAATATCGCCGCCAAAGATGGCGGTTATCAGGTTAGCATCGGTGAAGCAGGCGGTACGCGTTTGAATTTCCAATCCCAGTCCGGCCCTCCCGCTGAAGTTTTGTTCTTGGATGCCAGGAATGTCGGCAATCGCCGCGGTATCGAATACGCCGGAGATTATTCGGAAGACTTCAGCGTGAGATCTTTGGTAGACAAGGGTTTCGTCATAGATTATGTGGCCAGTACGACGGGTGGCAATCTGCAACAAGTGACGGATAATGGAAACTCCACAACCAACACCCTCCAGTTCGCGGGAGGCACGAGCACGGGAAAATTCGTCGTCAACGGCAGATTCGGCATCAATACCAATAACCCTTCTTACGCGATGGACGTCAATTCGGAAGATTCAGTGCAGGCGATTTGGCGCAATAGCTTAGGCGAAGGCGTTGCTATCACGAACGACTACTTGGGCGGTGAGATAGGCCTCTTGGACGCTAGGACTGATAGGATTATTGCGGCTGCCAGCAAGTCCAACGTCGACCTGTTCCATTTCGGGGGACGTGTTTTGAACGTGAATGCCGATAATTTCAGAGCGGGTATCAACACGGCCACTCCGTCTTCGCTGTTCCATGTCCAAGGCGGTCTTGTCGGTGACGCGATATTGACCGTGAGTTCGGATGACGGTACGAACGACGGGCGCGATGCCGGAATCGTGATCAATTCAGACAACGGCAACGGTTCAGATGCGGCCTACATCAAGTTCAACAACAATGGCACACCGAGCGGGAAGCTCTACTCCGGACTGTATGAATCAGGATTGAATATCGAGGGCAATAAATCTTTTTTGTTCCGGACCAACAATTTGGATAGGCTCATGATCGGCGGCGACGGGCGTATCGGCATAAGCACCACGACCCCGCAGGCCATCCTGTCGATTGACGGTTCCGTGA
>CAZRYH010000015.1:0-37134 GCA_964604275.1 uncultured Gammaproteobacteria bacterium | reverse complement strand
TATGTTCTTCACTCCCAAACGCATAGATAAACCCTGGGGTTATGAGGTCTGGTTCGCGCAGACTGATAAATACGTGGGCAAAATCATCCATGTGAATACCGGACAGCAATTGAGTCTGCAATTCCACGAGCGTAAGGATGAGACTATGCATTGCTTAAACGGCGATGCTCGTCTTACTCACGAGAATGATGGCGAGTTGGTCGAAAATGCTTTTTCACCAGGCATGTCGTTCAGAATTACGCCCGGCACCAAACACCGCCTGAAAGCTGGCGATACGGATTGCGATATTTTGGAAGCTTCGACGCCGGAAATGGATGACGTGGTGCGCATGCAAGACGACTACGGTCGTGAATAAATAATTAATAACATTTATATGAACCAAGAAAAAATCAACGATCCGAAACTCGTAGACACGACGTCCTCGGAAATAGAGACTTCCGTGGATCCGGAAACGCGGGAAGACGAACTGCAGACCACTCAAGAAAACACGTGTCGAGAAAAATTCATACAGGAATGGGTCATGGCCTCACAATTAACGCCAGAACAAAAGATTTTCGTCGTGGAATATATCCAGAATCACGCGGGGGCATGGAGGGAATATAACGGAACGGATTTTAAGGTCGTTGAAACGAAGGTGGAAGGCAATGTTTGGAAAGTGGCTTTTGGGGTTTTCTTTGATAACTACGAAGCCCAGCGCATCGACGTCGAAATCCCACTTTCCTAATAGATGAAATCATAATCAATCAATAATTTAAAACGACCTCCTCAATGGAAGTCGTTTTTTTAACCATAAAGAATATGAAAGCCAAACTGACCGAAAGCGTACAGACTTTTGCTAGACTGAAAAAAAAATTCCCTTGAAAGTTTAACCCGTAAAAATATGACTCACTATGGAAAAGGGACGCAAGAAAAAGTCAGAGAGAAAATGCACGAGATGAAAGCCGGCAAGCTCAAGATGGGCAAATCCGGCAAAAAGGTAAAGAACCCCAAACAAGCCATCGCCATCGGCTTATCCGAAGCGCGCAAAGAAGGCAAAAAAGTCCCGCGCAAAAAATAAAACAAACTCTTGCCCCACCCCACAGTCGTGGTAAGCTTGAAAAATATGGACGAAACGCAGAACGCCAACAGCTGGCCCAAAAAAATTGGGTTGGCTTTTTTAGGTTTTGTTGTGTTTGGGGGTTTCTTTTTTTTGGACAATCGCAAGGCTTTGTTGGATGCCGCGGCTGACCTTAAGAACAACTGGCGTTTGGCGCCTTATGAAAAACAGGTGCAAGAGTGTTTGGTTAAAGCCAGGGAGCGGACTGCGGGACAAAAGGTAGTGGGTTTGGAATTTTCTTGCGCCATACAAATCGGCAGGGAGTTTTACGCCAAAGATCCAGAACTTGCCATGGAGCTCTGTCGACGGCATAGCTTGATAAAGAATCCGGAATTCGACACCGCCACCAGGCAAACCTGCAGACATGGAATGTCGGAAACCGTTGAACAAGAAACCGGCAATACCCCCGCAACCACAACGCCAAGGACCATTACGCCAACCACCACCATCGAGGTCCTCAAGGGCGCGCTCTCCCCTACGGAATCAGAAAACGTCATCCTGCGCTAAAAACCGCCGAAATTGGGCGGTTTTTTTAACGTATTATTTACGTTGAACATATGGACAACAAAGACACAGGACGGCTGATCGGCATCAGCGTCGTCTCCTCATTAGTGACCACGCTCATCGTTTCCCTGGGCGTTTTGTGGTCATGGAAAAACCCACCCGATACAACACAAAACCAAACCGTGGGCACATCCAAGACCTTGACTTCAGAGTCCCAAGACGCGGTGGTGAACGCGGTTAAAAAAGCCAACCCTGCGGTCGTGGCCATCAAGATCTCGGTAAAAGCCTCGACCCTGGATTTACAAAACTTCGACCCCTTTGGAAACCCGTTAGAGCAAGACCAACTTCCATTGCCCAACGTTCAATGGCAAGACATCGGTGGCGGTTCGGGCTTTTTAGTTAGACCTGACGGTTATATCGTCACCAACCAACACGTGGTCTTGGACCCAAAAGCCGAATACACCGTATACACCAACGACGGCAAAAAACACGCGGCCCAAATCATAGCCAGCGACACCAATCTGGACATAGCCGTGATCAAAATCCAGGGTTCTGATTTTCCGCATCTGGAATTCGATAACTCGGACAACCTCGAAGTGGGACAAACCGTCATCGCCATCGGCAACGCTTTGGCTGAATTCAGGAACACTGTATCCGTAGGCGTGGTCTCCGGCCTCTCGCGTTCCATCACCACGTCCGACGGCCTGGGCGAAGTGCAGGCGCTGGATCAACTCATACAAACCGACGCGGCAATCAATCCGGGAAATTCCGGCGGGCCGTTGTTGGATTTGGAGGGCAACGTAGTCGGAGTCAACGTGGCCGTGGCCGGTAACGCGGAAAACATCGGATTCGCATTAAGTTCCAATGGTGTCAGAAGCATCGTGGAATCCGTGGTAAAAACCGGAAAAATCGTCAGGCCGTACATTGGCGTGCGCTACACCCCAATCAACCCGGACTTGGCCGAAAAGAACGGTCTTAGAGTCGATTACGGGGTCTTGGTGCGACGTGGCACGGGCGCCAACCAACCGGCCGTAATCCCAGGCTCGCCTGCGGAAAAAGCCGGCCTGCAACCCAATGACATAATACTTGAAATCGACGGCTCCAAGCTCAGTCAAGACAAAAGCCTGTCGTCCATCATCTTGAACAAACAGGTCGGCGACACCATCAAACTCAAAATCCTACGAGGCGAACAAGAACAGGAGGTCGAGTTGAAACTGGAAGAAATGCAGTGACGATTTGCCTAACAATTCTGGGACTGTTAACCTGACCGCATGGCGCACATTCACGACAAAATAGATTTTGCGGTCAGTATATTCGTGGTCAACGCGGACAAAGTGCTTTTCATCAAGCACAAGCAGCTCGGCATTTGGCTGCCCGTCGGGGGTCACGTGGAGCTGGACGAAGATCCGGAATCCGCTGCCCTGCGTGAGGTCAAAGAAGAAAGCGGCTTGGATGTGAAATTGCACGGCACACGTCCCAACGTGGATTCATCAAACGCACGAATGCTCATTCCCCCATGTTTTTTGGACATACACCAGATCAATCTCACGCATAAACATGTGGGAATGGTGTATTTTGCCACCTCTAAGAATCGTGATGTCAAACTCGCAGCAGCAGAACACGACGACATCCGCTGGCTCTCCGCGTCAGACCTTGAGGATGAGACTTACGGCCTGCTCCCGCAAATCCGCTTCTACGCCCAAGAGGCACTAAGGATTTTAGGCCGAAAATAACGGCAAAATTTCGCCATCCTTTGATGGTTTTTTTAATACCCGTCATTTTTGCACTTCGCTCTTTGCTCTTTGAATTATTCTCTCTTTCCGTGCGTATAAAAAATTGTCAGCATTCACTCTTAATATGAAGCCGTATGTATAAGCTTTCTTGCCAAGACGTAGACATCGATTGCGACCACGAATCCAAAGGCGACAACAGCCAAAAAGTGGTGGACGACATGATGAAGCACGTCAAAAAGGAACATCCGGAAACGGTTACAGCACTTTCGGAGAAAATGAACGAAGACCAAATGATGGATATGTTCAAAACCCGTGTGACGCAAATGTAAAAAACCCAAGGCCCATTCGGGCCTTGTTTTTATATTGTTAAACTCATCATTTGGTCCCGTGCAGGCCTACGACATTGCCTTCCGAATCTTCTATCGTGGCCGTGAAACCGTGCTCTCCGATGGGATATCTTTTTTTCACGATTTTGCCGCAAGCCCCTTCCACCATGCCCAAGACCTGATCAAGATTCTCCCCCACGTTGAAGTATATGCGCGCTCCCTTTTTACCGCCGGGTTTAAAATGCTTGTCGGGTGGCATCAAACAACCGCCTACGCCTTCCATGCCCTCCATGGGAAACATGGCCATAAGCTGCCCGTTCTCTTCGCTGGTTTTGACTTCCACGCCAAGAATATTGGAATAGAATTCCACGGCGCGCTCAAAATCCAGAGTCGGCAAATCAAACCACATAATGACGTTTTTCATAAAGTCTATTCGGTCAATAAATAGTCCCACGGAAATCCGTGGTATTCACTTGAATGGTGCCTTCCAAATCCAAATTATGTGCGTTCAAAAGCTGTTGCCAGACATCCAACCGCGATTCAGATTCTGCCCAAACTGCCTTGGTGGCCATGTTTGACGGCGACAAGAGGTTCTGGCTCCTGACCACCAAAAACGCATTCAACCATTTGTTTTCGTCTACATTGGATAAGGGTGAGCCCTGCATCATAGCCACCGTACGATCAACAATGGCTTGCAGGCTATCGGGTCCGGTACCGCCGCCGTGCTGGATGATGGTGTCGAACAGGATGGCGCGACCCAAGGCGCTTTTGATGCCCAGCTCGTCTGCCTTTTGCATGGCTGGAACATAATACAGCTCATCGGTAACCTGATCTTGGGCTTGCAAGAACGCGGAATCTTTCGCGGCCGTGGCCCACGCCACCGGCAGGCCGGGCACGCCAGATACATTCCCGCTTTCCTGTTCGGCCAAAGTTTTCAGAACGGGCAGATACTTTACCAACGCGTTCTTGGGCTCAAGATAGGCGTAGCGTTGGACGACCAGGTAGGCGTCACCGTTTGCCGTGGTAAATCCTGAACGCCCCATGGTGTATCCCCGACCGTCATCCAAATTCTCCACGTAACCGTACTGGATTTCCGTCGTGCCGTTCTCCAATAAACTTACCAACTGCGCGGTGCGGCGTTTTTGGCTCGCGGTCATCCAACCGTCCGTCTGTTTGGCGGAGTCCATAAAGTTATATTCCGGATTTTTAACGGTCGCCAACTCATCACTCACGCTGAAATCTGTCTTGGAGTATATGGGCGCGCCTTCTGTATAGTCAGAGAAAAACGCATCCGGCACATCGACCACCAAACGCTTCCAATTAGCGCCATAAATATCGCTCGCCAGGCTTTCGGTGGTTATCCAATGCATCACGCCGTAGCGCGACACCGCGTACACTTTGGGATTTGTCATAATCTTGATGAGTTTAACTCCGGGTTTGAACGTCATGTTCGTGCCCAATTTTAAGGCCGCCAACTCCTGCGTATTCAGCGCGGTTATCGTGGCTTTGCGGTCCGGAAACCAAGAGTCGAATACGGCCTGACTGGGAAATACGTGCCGCGTCCCATCGTCTGAAACATAGTAGACGGCGGGGCCGTTGCCTTTGACGAGTGCTCCGCCCGCCAAGGCAACGGCCGGCGACGTCCGATCCGCAGACGCGGCGAAGAAAGCCAACCCCATGAGCAGGGGCAGCACTTGGCGTCTGCGGATCGAATCAATCGCGAACATATAATTCGACATTATTGTTTAATGAGTTGCAGACCTTGGCTTACGGTAACGACTTTGGCGTTACGCTGTTTGAGGTAGTCGACGATGGCCTGCAGGGTTGCGGGTGAATTGCTCCACGTGTCGCCATTCGCGTTCTGGTCGTGAAACTCCAAAATCAACCATTGTTTGTTCAATAATGCTTGGTCGATCCAACCCTTCACCTGATCCGGTGTCACGTTTTTCTCCACGTGCTGATCCATGAGCAAAAACGGATCGGACGTCTTGTCGTTGAACCCTTGGTTCACGCTGCGCGCGCCAACGTAGCCCGCGTCTTTGACCGCCTGAATCACGTTGATGTCATATTCCCCATAAGGATACGCGAACGTTTCTGCGGGCGTGAATCCCAAAGCCATCAAATCCTGTCTGGCGCCGCTGATTTCCGCCGTCATCTGGTCTGCGGTCAGCAACGGCAGATGCGCATGCGAACGGGTATGGGAACCGATCTCATAACCATTGGCATACAATTGTTGGACCTCTTCAGTAGTCATGTAGTCAGGCGAATTGTCCAACCCATCAGGACCGGTGATGATGTAGAGCGTGGGTTTGTAGCCGGCCGCATCCAATATGGGACGCGCGTTGTCGTACACGCTCTTGTAACCGTCATCGAAGCTGAGCGTGACCATGCCCTGGTTCAAAGCCATTGAGGGCAGGAGCTTTAGGGACGGCGCGCTGGTGGCCAAAGTCCCGTTCTGTTTGATGAGATGGAATACGGTCATAGCCGTGGCCCCGACCGGGGCGCTGAATTTAGCTGTGACGGGCGTCCAATCCGCAGCGGCCGCGGGGAAGGCCACGTCCGCATACGAATACGTGCCATTGGGCAAGGAGAATTGCGCGGTGATGACGCTTGGCACATCTGATTTGTAATAATCCGTGAATTCGAAGTTTTCATAGCCCGTCACCAACACGGGGTCGAAATACCATTTGGCATCCCCGTCCGTGTAATTAGAGAGTTGGATTTGGATGCCTGAATTGCCGTCATATCCCGTGACCGGATAACCGTAAGTGATTTGATTGTTGCCCCAACCGCCCTTATGCCAAGCGAACGGCGTGGTGGAATCGTCCTGCGCGGCCGTACTCAGGCTGGCGTTGATAATCAGATTGTTTGGATCTGCGTTTGGCGCAGGAGTTGGCGGCGGCACGTTTTGGTTTTTGACCAAAGACAGATTGTCTATGGTCAGGCTGCCGACGCTGTTAAGCACATGGAATACGGTCAGGCTGGTCACGCCCGCCGGAACCGTAAACGTCACGTTGACTTGGGACCAAGCCGTTGCCGCGGGCACGGAAGCCACGTCCAGATAACTATTCGTTCCGGATGCATTCGCGAATTCCACGCTGATGGTGGTCGGTACGTTGGCTTGGTAGGTTCCGCTATAGGTATATTTGTCACCCGGCGTGACCGCGATGTGGTCAAACCACCATTTGGCATCACCATCGGTCCTTTGCGTGATGTCTATCTTGGCCGCGTTGTTGCCGTTGGGTCCGGCCGTCGGGTAAGTGAACGCGGTTTGGTTGGTGCCCCATACTCCCTTATGCCATTTGTCCGGCGTCGTGGGATCGGTCGGTGATGCTAGGCCAAAATCCGGATTGGGAATCAAATTCCCGGCAATCGTGGAAGTCGGCGTCACGACAGGTGGCGTCGATGTGGGCGTCATCACCGGAGGAGTTGACGTTGGGGTGACCACGGGCGGAGTCGAAGTGGGAGTCACGACCGGGGGTGTTGAAGTAGGCGTGACGACAGGCGGAGTCGACGTCGGAGTAACAATCGGTGGCGTTGATGTGGGAGTGACCACGGGCGGAGTGGATGTCGGAGTCACGACCGGCGGCGCGACCACATTGCCGCCCAACACCAATGAAACGTTATCGATGGTCAAATCACCGACGCTCTTAATCTGATGGAATACAGTGACTGTTTTGGCGTTGGCCGGAACCGTGAAGGCCGCCATGGACGGAGACCAACCAGAGGAAACCGGCAAAGTAGCCAGATGTTCTGTCGTCGAACTGCCATTGGTCATGACGTACTCAATAAGCAATTCGGTTTCGGCCGTGGAGTTGTAGACATCACGGAACGTGTAAGTCTGGCCCGGGGTGACGTTTAAGTGGTTAAACGCCCATTTGGCTCCACCATCAGCCAATTGCGTGACCGTCACCTTGGCTGCGTTGTTACCATTGGGTCCGGCCGCTGGATATTGGAACGTGGCTTGACCGCTTGCCAAAACGCCCATACTCCAATTTTCAGGAATATTCGGATCGGATGCCGAAGCCAAGTTCAAATCGCCATTCGCTATCAAATTGCCAGAAATGGGCAAATCCGTGGACGGATTTGTTCCGGGCGTGGAGCTGGCAACGGGAGTGGTGGAAGTCGGCGTCACAACCGGAGGTGTGGACGTTGGCGTGACCACTGGAGGAGTCGACGTGGGAGTCGTTACCGGAGGAGTTGGATCAGTAGATTCGTCCCCTGGATCGTCCTGCTCATCCTGATCCTGGTTTTGATTCTGATCCTGGTCTTGATCTTCATTATTCTGATTTTGATTCTCATCCTCATCCTGCTTATCATTGTTGTTATTGCTGTTATTGTTGTTGTTCCGACCCTGATTCTGATTGCCATTCTTGTTCTGATCGCGATTGCGGTTCTGGTTGCGACTATTCTGGCTATCGTTCGAGTTACCTTTTCCACCCTTATTTCCATCAGCAGCTAAAAATATTTTTTGCGACAACCACTGAGGATCGTAATTGCCGTAAGAACCAAAGACGCCTTTGATCATGTTGATGAACGAATTAATTTTTTTCTCTTGGTTAAGATTTTTCTGGAGCTTCAATCCAGGACTGTCCATAATTTGCGCGCGAGTCATGGAAACCACCCTTCTGTAGTTTCCGGTATCCGCGGCGTAAGCGAATTGGACGGTGGGTAGCGCGGTCATGCTGATGACAGCAGCCACAACGCCGAGCTTCATGGCAAACGTTATCTTTTTCATATAATTTAAGTTAAGGTTAAACGCCGATTTATTTATATTCATGGTTTCAACTCCCCATATTCGTGGCCAAAACCGTGCCCGTGCGTTTGAGCTTGTTCCATCCGTATCTGCGCCCTCTCAAGATGGCCAAAATAGCCCTGAAAATGGTTACGTACAGGAATTGCCGATAGAAGAAACGTTGAATCAACACGAACAGCAGCAATCTCTTCGGATTGCGTTCCAAAACGAAGGCGAAGATGGATCCCACAGTGTCCAAAATCGTAAACACCGCGTAGCTGTAGAAAATCAATGAGAAGTCGCCACGCAATAACGCCACCACAAACAGGATGTCGCCCAGTGGCGCGACCAACGGGAACACGATTTGGAACAGGAAGATGTTGGGCATGACGAGCCAACCCACACGGCCCTTGAAGAAGTGATCCGTGTATTTGCCCAAGCATTGGAAAGTTCCAAAGCTCCACCTGAAACGCTGTTTGGAAAGGTCGCGCAGATTGTCCGGCGCCTCGGTGATGGATTTGGCGTTGGGCGCGTACACGATTTTTCCGTCGTTGATGAGCATTTTGATGGTCATGTCCGCGTCTTCGGTCAGCGTGTCGGTTTCATAGCCCCCGATTTCCAGCACGCGATCCCTGCGCCACGCTCCAGTGGCTCCCGGCACCACGCTGATGGCGTTCAATTCCTCAAAAGCGCGACGGTCGAAGTTTTGCGCCGTGATGTATTCCAAGGCTTGGAATCCGGTCAGGGCGTTATGCACGTTGCCCACCTGCACGTTGCCGCAAACCGCATCAACTTTGGGGTCGGCGAACGGCTTGATCATTTCGTCAATGGCGTCTGGAAACAGGATGGTGTCCGCGTCGATAGTCACCACTATGTCGTGTTTGGCCGCGCGCATGCCCAGATTCAAGGCCGTGGATTTGCCGCCGTTGGGTTTTTGGATGAGCCTGAAGCGCGAATCAGTCTTCACGAATTCGGCGACCAGTTCCCCGGTCTTGTCCGTGCTGCCGTCGTCGATGACCAAGGCTTCGAATTTTTTATGTCTGCTGGTTTGTAGGGAAGCTAAAGTTTTGATGATCGTCTCCTGCTCGTTGTAGGCCGGAATCAAAACCGTGGCCGGGACTTTCCAGGGAGCGGCATAAAGTTTTCGGCCTTTGTGCAGCGCCGAGCGGATGACGAACACGCTCATGAACAAGATGCGCAACACGGAAAACGCGGTGGACAAGACGAATACCCAGAACATGGCGTCCCAAAACCCATTGCGCAGAATGCCGACCACGTTGGTGGTTTCCACGAACAATGCTTCGTTCCCTCCATATGGAGGCTGGATCTGCTCCGCGCTCATGCCCACGGCCTGATCCATACGCACGAATTGGTAACCCTCCTGTTTGAGTTCAGGGATTAGACGCGCCAAAGCCTGGACCATCACTGATTGGTCGGCGCCGTCGTTTTGCAGGGCGATTACGTGCTTGCCCGGCTGACCCGCTTGAGATTTGATATCGCGGACCAAGGCATCCACGTCCTTAAGCTCGTTCTGCCCTACCCTGAGGCCCGGCGATACAACCACGTAGCCCATGCCGGAAATGGATTGCAGCAAAGAGGCGTCGGATGACGTGTAGGGCGTTGAGGCACTGAACAGACGACTGTGGCGCTTGGTGGCGTTTTCAATCAACCTCTGCGTGGTATTCACGTCGGAGCGCACGGCGTTCATGTCCAAGCCGCCCAAATTCCCATAACCGTATCCGTGGTTTCCGATGAGATAACCGCGGCGTGCGATCTCCTGCATCATCGTTGGATGGGTTTCGGCCTTGTGTCCGAGCACGAAGAAGGTGGCGGGTATGCCGTTTTGTTCCAGGACGTCCATGATGGCAGGCGTCCAATTGGCATCAGGTCCATCGTAAAACGCCAACACCAAATCCTTATCCGGCGGCGTTTGCCCGACTTGGCGAATCACGTAATTGGTGGGTACTTTTTCATACCGCGCATCTGCGATGTCCCCATTCGCATCCAAAGATATTTTGACCTGGCCGTTTTTGGGCGAGTCCTGTATGCGGTAAATCTCCGAATCCGTAGGCCGGTACACGCCGGACAATGAACTCACGGTCTCCAGATCCTTGGACTCGGGTTGGACTTCGCCCACGACTTTCCAAACGTTGGGGTCCTCGGAGCCCAAACGCCACACGCCCACGCCCAATGCCCCTCTCGCCACCACGCGCCGCCATTGATTCCAGATCGTGGAGGCATCCAAAAACCAAACGTCGTGCGCTTGGCCGGAAGCGTCCTGATAGGCGAACGTCATGTTCTTGGCCCGGGTCGACATTTGGGGAAACGAGTTTGAATCCGCGGCCACGGACATTGTTTCCGCGTAGGTCAAACCTTTGGCCGTTGAGCTCGTGGCCAGCGTCCAATCCATGCCGTACGATCCCATGCCCACCAAAAGCTTGTCCTTGGGTATGGTTTTGGCGTAACGGCTAAGCGTTTTTTCAAACCAACTTTGGCTGGCCAAAGGGCCAGGTTCACCGGCCGCATAGTGCTCGCCGTACATGACGACCATGACGGCGTCGGCCAAGCCGGAAATTTCTGGGAGCGGATAGACCTGGCTGCCGGACGGCACGGCCACGACCAAAGACATGCCGCGGGCATGCAGACCTTTACGGAATTCATCCAAAAACCAAAGATAATTCTCCACGTCGGATTGGCGCAAGTTCTGAAAATCTATAAGCACGCCCGAGGCGCCGTTCTCCTTGGATTTCAATATTACTGAATCCGCCACGCATGTCCGCAATTCCGAATCGCCCATCACCCGCGCAACTTGTTCACCGAAAATTTGACCGTCTTCGGCGTCCGAAAGCCTGGCTAAAATTCTAACCCCGCTTTTGGAAATCAAATCCGTGACGCCGGGATCGATGCGCTCATCGACCTTGCAATTCGGCTGGTCCAACAAAAACCAATCCGGGTAAACGAAATCCAATTTTTTGTGGTTTTCCCGAAAAGATTCCAAACTGTTGCTGTCGCGCTGCAACACGTAAGCCGTGATAAGGGCGTCCTTTTCTTCGGATTTTTTAAGGGGTACGCTTTTGGCGTCCGAGGCCATAATCACGAATTTCGGTTGGGAAAAACTCATGGCATCCGGGGCTTGTGACGCCTCCGACGTGGGCTCTGACAAATCCTTAAGACGCGGCGTAGCCCGCGCGTGGGAAGCCTGATCTTGGAGTTGGGGCAATACCGGATCGTTCATGGAGGCCGCGGCCGATAAGCCGAACAGCGTCGCGGCAAAAATGGAAACCGAGGTGAACGAAGCTACGGCGATCCGCCAACGTTTCCTGGTGGGATCTTCAAAAATCATAAGGCTTGGAGCACTGTTCTTCCGGCATCTTGCGGATTACCCAATGCTATATCGTCGCATCCGTCGCAACGTCCCGCGTCCCTGGACCAGGGACGAACGACGTGCGAAACGGGACGATTAGTTAAGTGTTAGGTCGGAAAAACTAAGCCGTATCGTTCGCAACGTGCGATGGATACGCAAAAAAATTTCTCGCAATCCCCACCGTTGGACTCGATCACCTTACGGTGCGCCCAACCGAGTCGTCCGAGCCCCACCCAGCGCCGTTGTCGCCGAGGGTGGAGTCGTACGTGGATGTTTGAAGAAATTAATTGTTTTCACTCACCGCCAAGCTCGATCACCTTGCGGTGCGCCGGACGGAGGTTTGCGCTTCGGCCCCACCGCTGCGCAAGCTTGCGGCGTGGAACGAACGCTCTAGGGTGAGTAAAAAGTTGTTTTTCAACCTTGGGTTTTACCCAGGATGATTGTCTGGCACTTATCCGACCCTTCCTGAAGCTTGTATTAACTTACGTGACCGTCTTCATAAGAATTTCATGTTCAAGGTATTTGCGCTTAACCATCCATTTGCATTTGGCGCCGACGCCCCCAAGACTTGTCCAAAACCAAATTTTCTGATATCACAGTGGCGGCACTTTTACCCTTCAAGAGAGTTCAGGGGTGGCCATGGACGGATTTTTGGCATCGGACCTGCCTTGGCAACTGAAAATGCTCGCCCTTTTGACGGCCGGCTTGGTGCTGGCCGTGGGCATACTCGGCATTCCCGAGCGAGCCATCGTATATTTGGGCCGACGATATCCGTGGTGGAGCCCCAGCGTGACCACCGGGTTCCGCGCGGCCATCTTTTGGCCTGGCCTCCTCATCGTCTACCAGTACCTAAGCGTATTCGTCGGCTTCCTGGGCATCGTGCTGAGCTGCATCCTCGACGTATTCGACGGACGGCAATCCAGGGTCTACGCCAAACACGGCATCCCACGCACCGAAAAGGAAATGGCCTTCGGGCAGTTCTTTGACCAGATATGCGACAAAGGAACCGTACCGCCGTCGCTAGTGTACTTCGGATATCTAGGCGCCACGGACACGCTCCTGGCCTGGGGAATCCTGGGCGTCGACGTGGTGGGCGCGGCCATGCGGCATGTACGCGGCTTGGGCACGTGGATTTACAGGCACGTGAAAACCAAAGAAACCAAACGGTTCGGCATGCGGATCCGCGCCCTGCACAAAGCCATCACCAGATCGGAAAAAGCCACGTCCGTGGGCAAAATCAAAGCCCTGATGCAGTGCTTCTGCCTCATCGCCTGCCTACCCTACCACCAAGGCTGGATCAACGATGGCCGATGGGTCACGAACGTCATGATGGCCTTCACCCTGACCCTTGGAGTCCTCAGCATTTTCTCGCGTTTGCGCGTGCATGAAACCGTGGATTCCACGGTGGACTGGATCACGGCCAAATTCTTTTCGCACATGGACTTGAGAGCCACGCTCCGCTCCTTGATCTACTCAAACTGACGTCTCACTCGAGACGTTTTTTTAATCTCGTTAGGCGTAGGTCTGCTATAATCAAAACATGTTCGGTATAATACTCACGATCATTGGCACCCTACTGGATGAAGTCAGCACTTCAGCGGGAAAAACTGCGGCCCGACTCAAAATCCAAAACATCTTCACTTCGGCTTTCATAACCAATGCGTGCAGCGCTTTGATGTTTACCGGAATCGCCATATGGCGCTGGCCACACATGACGCTCGAAGCTTGGCCCACATTCTTGGTGCGCTTGCCACTGGAATTATGCGTGACTTTTTTTACGGTAACGGCAGTGGCCAAATGTGCACGCAGTGCTTTTGGCTTGGTGCGCACCGGCACCATACCCATGTTGTTGCTGGTGGATGCCTTGATGGGATACAGTTTGAGCTATGCGCAAATTTTAGGCATCGCCCTCATCACGAGCGCGATTTTTTTGTTGTATGTAAACCACGGACTGGAAAGACGCGGTCTTAAATACGCGATATTAGCGACTCTCTTGCCCGTGGCTACCATTTCCTTGGCCAAATACAATTTCAACCACGGCAATTCATGGGAACTGGAACAGGCGCTCGCCTTTTTGGTCACCACCGTTATGCTTTATGCCATCTCAAGGCGTAAAGGCGAATATCCCCTGAGGCATTTCAAAAAACCCTTTCACCATAATCCAAGCCCTGGCTACGGCCGCCGGCAACGTCATCTTGGTTTTCGGTTTCAATCTCATGACTCCATCCGTACATACGGCAGCTAAGCGTTCGACAGCGGTCATCGCGGCGGTCGGTTCGGGCAAAATTGTTTTCCACGAAAAACACGCAACAATCAAAATTTTAGCCATGGCGACCTGCGTGATCGGGGTGATTCTGCTGGTGTTGTAAACTCTGGCAAATTTCAAAACGCGAAGCTGACGTCCAACCAACCGAATTGCATGGCCGCGAAAACGATCAAAGTGGCACAACTCATAAAAAACAATCCGTGATCAACCCAACCGCCAGTGTCTACGCATAAAAATCTTGGGATCAGACGGAAGTTAGTTTTTAACGGATACAGATACTCGCAGCCCTGAGGATTGAAACCGTCAATGAAAGGGTGGCTGACGTATCCCAACACCGCGACGAAAGGTGCCGCAAAATCAAATTTGAAAAGCAGGGACGATAAGGCGGTAAACAGACCGATGCCTAACAATGAGTGCGTGGCGGATCGGTGACGAAACAACAGATCCAAAAAGAACATGCGCGTCAGGCCTCCGGTGGCGTGGCTCAACTCGGATCTGCGTGTGTCCATGTCCGGAACCAAACCAGACAGGCCACCGACCATGGCCAAAACCGGCAACAGCCACGGTTGTGCTCCCAACAGCGGCGCCAACCAAACCGCGTTGGCTCCCAAAACGAAATGTGTTTTTCCGGTCATGGCACACAGGATAACATCGCGTACGACCGCAAACAAAAAATCACGAGGTGAATCGGGATTTTTAGATTGTTATGCCGCGTCCAAAATTTCTTTCACTTTGCTGGTCACATCCTCCAGACGCCAATTGGCTTTAACCAGATAATACGAAGGTTTGAATTCGGAGATTTTTTGCGTAATATCGTCGTCCGGCTCTAACACGGTCAGCATTATGACCGGCACGCTCTCGCCCCAAGCGTCTTGGCGCAGGTCCTTGAGCACAGACAGCCCGTCTTTTTTGGGCATCATGATATCCAAGAGTATGAGATCGGGTTTGTGGTCCAGGGCTTGCTTCAAACCGACCTCGCCGTCCGCGGCTTCCAAAACCGTAAAACCGGCTTTGGACAGGACCGTCTTAAGGGAATCGCGCAGGATTTTTTCATCCTCCACAATCAAGACGGATTTTTGGGTGCTGGGCATATAAAAAACTTAGGAGTTTCCAACATTGTCCATAAAATTAACTAAACGGTCAAATAAAAAACCGCCCTCTAGTCAAGGGCGGTTTATGTCTCTTATTCGTGGTGACAATCCGGACCGTGGACGTGGCCTTGCGCCTTATCTTCCTTGGCGAACTGGTCCATCTTTTCCTTGTAGCCTTTGATACCTTGTTCCTTGAGCTTCTCAAGGGTCTTGCGGTTGCGCATGACCGTGGTCACATAATCGCGATAATCCGGTGAAGTGACGCGATCGCGCGTCTCTTTGTCCGTGACGCGCTCCAGGATGTGATCGATTTCGTGGTCCACTTCTGCTTCCGAGATTTCGATATTGTGGCGCTTAGCCGCATCGCGGATGTACAACGCAGTTTTGACGCGTTCGATGGCGCGCGGCACGAAATCCAAACGCAATTGATCCGCGGACTTCTTGAGGCTGGCCAAATAATCCTCCATACGGCCACCGCGACCTTCGATGTCGTTACGCATCTCTTCGAACATGCGGCGCACTTCCTCTTTGATGAGCAACTCCGGAACTTCAGTGAACGCGCTTTGCTTGACCAAAGTCTCCAAAAGCTCGCCTTCGGCCACTTCCATGGCGCGACGTTCGTTTTCTTGGGTCATGTTGGTCTTGAGCAAGTCGCGCAAGGCCTCAACGGATTCCACACCCAAACCTTTGGCGAACTCTTCATTCACCTCGGGCAAACGGATCTCGTACACGTCCTTGACCGTGGCTTGGAAATCCATGTCTTTGCCCGCAAAACCCTTTTGATAGTGGTCTTGGGGGAAAGGCAAAACGAAGTTCTTGGTCTCGCCTTTCTTCAAGCCGACTAGTTGTTCTGTGAATTTGGGGATGTAATGGTCCTCGAACAGATAGACGCGATAGTCCTTGGACACGCCGCCGTCCACGGCCACTCCGTCCTTTTTGATTTCCAAATCGATGTTGACCATGCCTTCTTTGGTGGCAGGACCATCGGACAAGACCTCTTGGCGACGCATCTTGCGCAAATCCTCGATGGCCGTATCCACGTCCGCAGTCTTCACCTCTTTGGACTTGAGTTCAACCGTGGGCTTTTCTATTTCGTGGTGTTTGGTGACGCGCGGCATCACGCTGCTGATGCAGGTGAATTTTATCTCCTGGCCAGGCACCAATTTATCCAAAGCGATTTCCGGAGATCCCACGGTGTCGATTTCCTTTTGCAAAACCACACGCACAAAATTGGCGCGCACGATGCTTTCCACAGCGGCTTCCCAAATCTTCAATTCACCGACCGCGTTTTTTACGGCTTCGTAAGGGGCTTTGCCCGGACGGAATCCGGGGATGGGACGACCGATGGATATTTCTTCCACGGCTTTATCCAAATAAGGCTTGGCTTCTTCTGGCGTGACCGTAAATTTCAGTTCCACGCGCGAGCCCGGGAGCTCGTTGATGATGGGTTCATTCATAGGCTAAGTTGCGCTACTTTAGACAATTTATGGTCCATTGTCAATCGCCGGAACATAAGAAAAAACCGGCTGTTTGCCGGTCAGAAAGATGGGGGCGGCGCACGATGGCGCACTAGGGAACTGATTCGTCCCAAGGAAAGTAACGCCAAACGTTCATACAACTCTTTTTCTTGAGGCGTACCCCGTTCGATGCTCTCATCGGTCCGTCCAGTACCGTAGGTATTGGGACTTAGGACGACCACGTAGACATCGGGATTGATGGCTTTCAACGCATCCACCAAATCCCCGACTTCTGCATAACCCCAAATCCTGGGAAAGAACCTGTGGCAACACACCAGTACGAAAGGTTGCTTGGCGTGAGCCAAATGGGTCAACCGACGCGAGAGGACCTCTGGGTCATCCTCAAAGAGGATATTCTTGAACGCGTCGGGATGGATGGACCTGATGCTCGCTTTGGCCTGGTCCAATGCCGGCTTGAAGATATTATAGAACAGGATGCGCATGGTCCGCCTTCCCCTGCAACCTCGTGATGCGGCTAAACAAAAAACCGCAGGTGATTGCGGCTTTTATTTACTCCATTTTTATCTGATGTACAAGAGCGGATTCACGCGCTTGCCGTTGACGTAGACTTCGTAGTGGATGTGCGAACCCGTGGAGCGTCCGGTGGAACCCATCATGGCGATGGTCTGACCGCGATGCACCGTGTCACCGGCTTTCACGAACAGTTTGGAAGCGTGCGCATAGCGCGTCTTCATGCCATTGGGGTGCTCGATCAAAACCTGAAGGCCGTAACCGCCGCTGTTCCAGCCGGCCTGCACCACGGTACCCTCTTCGGATGCGTACAAAGGTGAAGTGAAATCACCGTCTATATCCAAACCCACGTGACGCCAACCGTAATATTGCGTGATCACATGGCCCGAGGTTGGCCACAACAGACGGGCTTTGGGTTTATCCTTGGTTTCGGCCGCATCAGCCGGCTTGGCCACGTTGGAAGCCGCTCCCTTGTCCGCCGAGACCTGGCGCGTGGCACCGCCTTCTTGCAACCTATCGCGGCTCACGCTGGCAGGTTTGATTTCGCGCTGACGGGCGTTGGCAATCAAAGCGTTGACTTCCATGGCCGGAGGTTCGCCATCAGGAATGATGAGCTCTTTCCCAACGGGCACTATTTCACTGGTCAACTGATTGGTGCGCATGACCGCATCCAAATCTCCGCCGTAACGTTCAGCCAATTTGGACAGGGTGTCGCCCTTGCGCACCGTGGCCAAAACTCCGGACACGGGCAGAATCTTCAAAGTGTCACCCGGACGGATGAAATCCCTGGCCGAGAGGTTGTTGGCCCACAACACGGTGCCCACGTCCACATCAAAGTCGCGCGCGATGGTGCCCAGTGTGTCACCTTCCTTGACCACGTACGTTTCCACGCCAGTGCGCACCGGACGCGTTTCCGTGGCTTGCTGTTCGCCCACCGGACGCAACACCACGGTACCGGGTATGGTCAAAGATAAGGACTGGTCAGCGGTGTCGATCTCTCCGTAATCAAAGTCCAAATGCGGAACCGCCTCGACAGTACCGGCCAAACGCCTGGATGTGCCCGCGGTCAAATCCGTGTCTTTGAAGTCCTCCTGCACTATTTCCGATTCACCGTTGGTCATGAGCGCATACAACACGCTATGTTGTCCGGCATCCAAGGCCAAAGCGTTGCGGGTTTGGACGTTGGCGAAAATCGTGGCCAAAGCGGCCGTGCCAACGGTCATGTGAAACAGGTAGCGGTTGGTTATCAGGAACAACAAAAGACCACGGGCCGGCAGAGCCAACCTTTGGATGCGCAGCTTGGTCAAAACCACCAAACGATAAATTGGTATGACGATCAACTTAATAACCAACCTGCCCACGGGTCTCAAGGGAGTCAAAAAAATCTTCCACAAGAACTCCAGACCTTTTTTAATGGCCCTGAGCGCGCGGAAGGCTTTGATACCTACCTCGGTCCAAAATGGTGACAATCTATTATTAGGTATATGGCCTCCGAATTAAGGCATGATTCAGCCAAAAAACTTGATTCTACCTACCTGATTGGC
Organism: uncultured Gammaproteobacteria bacterium; assembly: GCA_964604275.1. Classification (GTDB taxonomy): domain Bacteria; phylum Patescibacteriota; class Patescibacteriia; order 2-12-FULL-60-25; family 2-12-FULL-60-25; genus MWCR01. The sequence goes on along the minus strand of CAZRYH010000015.1, from coordinate 18,487 downwards.
TAAAAAATGGCTTTAATAAGCAAAAACTTACATTTTTAAGCGCTGGAGCGCTTAGTGCCCAAAGAAGCTACCAAGCATACCCCTGCATTGTCAATGATTTTATCCACGAAAGCGTCAAACGTATGACAAGTATATTAATTTTTTGTTTATATTTAGCCAAATTCCAAGCGCGCAAAAATCATGTTTAAGAATTTACGGGCACACACACCGGTTCGGTCGCGGTTTTTCGCGTGCCGCCCGGCTCGGTTTCTTTATTTTTTGGATGCTCGATGCTGTAGCTCAATGCTCCCATCATTCTTTGGATAACCGCGGCCTGCTCACGCAATTGTCCTGCGGTTTGCGCCTTATCCGGGAACAAATCTTGGATCAACATTAGATAGGTTTCGCACTCGGCCGCGTCGCCTTGAGCGTAATTCAGAAGTTTTGCGAACTCCCTGCCGCGTCGCCGCTGACCCTCTGCCACGCGTGCCGGAAGGGCGAGTGCGGCGCGGCTCAATTGCGAGGCCAACCCGAAACGTTCTTCGCTGGGCAGCGAACGGGTCAGTGAATAAACGCCCTTGGCGAAGTCGTAACTCTGTTGCCAAACGATCATGTCGCGAAAAGATTGGTATGACATATTCTCTCTCCTCTGGACGACTTTAATTTCGTCCGTAATTTTTATGGTTTAAAAATGCGCGCCTGGAATCTGGTTAAATTGTCCAATGTTCCGATTACGCGATTGACTGACCTCGAACTGGATAGCTTCTGACGCTTTCAATGCTCGACGAATCACTGGGCTTCTTGTTGCCGATACTGCAAAGCTTCGGCGATATGCTCCTCTTCAATATTTGGCGACCGAGCCAGATCCGCGATGGTTTGGGCCACGCGCAGCACCCTGAAATACGCGCGAGCCGACAAATGGAATCTATCGGCGGCTTGGCGCAACAACGCTTTGGCACGTTCAGTTTGCGGACAGCAGGTGCGGATGCGTTCACTCGTGAGTTCGGCATTGGTCCCGACTCCGGTCATGGACCGCCGCCCTATTTGAAGGTCACGCGCGGCCTGCACGCGCCCGCGAACCGCGGCCGATGATTCACCCGTACCCAAACCCATCAGATCCTCTGTGGGCACGCGCGGCACATGCACCTTTAAATCGATGCGGTCGAGCAACGGACCGGACAGGCGTTTGGCGTAACGTAGGGCCTGCAAGGGCGTGCACACGCAAGGCCGCTCCGGATCCGTGGCATAACCGCAGGGGCAAGGGTTCATGGAAGCGATGAGGATGAAGCGCGCGGGGAAAACCACGCTACCCTGGGCACGCGAGACGGTGACGCAACCGTCCTCCAAAGGTTGACGCAAATCCTCCAGTACCTGACGGGAAAATTCCGGGAACTCGTCCAAAAACAACACGCCGCGATGGGCCAGGGATATCTCGCCTGGTTTTGGCAACGTACCGCCACCCACCAAAGCTGCGCCGCTGGCCGTGTGGTGAGGTGAACGGAAGGGGCGCGCCGTGACCAAACCGCTCCGCGGCAACGCGCCGGCCACTGAATGGATGCGCGTGATCTCCAAAGCCTCGTCCCTGGTCAAAGTCGGCAGGATGCCCGGAAAGGCACGCGCCAACATGGTCTTGCCAGAACCAGGAGGACCGGACAACAACACGTTATGCCCGCCAGCGGCCGCGATTTCCAAAGCGCGTTTGGTCTGCTCCTGGCCGCGCACTGCCGAAAAATCCGTAGCCGAAACCGTTTCCATGAGCGTTTCCAGGTTGGCGGTCGGTACTTTGGCCAATAGGTTCTTGCCTTTAAGATGTTCAACCACCTGAATCAATGTCCGCGCTCCATATGTCTCGACCTCGCTGACCAAAGACGCTTCCAACGCGTTTTCCTGCGGTACGATTAAAGCCCGGCGAGAAAATTTAGCCGCGAACATGGACGTTGAGAGCGTGCCGCGCACCGGACGCAACGTGCCGTCCAAAGCCAACTCCCCGACCATAACGGGCCAACCCTGCTCCGGCCTTTCGAGCACACCCTGTTCGTGCAACAAGGCGATGGCCAACGGCAGGTCATATCCAGAACCAGCCTTGCGCAAATCAGCCGGCGCCAAATTGACGGTCACGCGGGTGCGCGGGAAATCGTAGCCGCTGCGCTTCATGGCGCTGCGCACGCGCTCCCGTGATTCCTGCACGGCCGCATCGGGCAAACCAACGACCGTGAACAGCGGCAAGCCAAAAGCCACGTCCGCTTCCACAGAAACGTGGTGCGCCTCCAAACCGAGTATGGCCGTGGTAGGAATGGGAAACATATTTCATCGCGGTCCTTAAAACGACCATCTATACCCGTGCCATACGATTGCGTTTTGAATCAAGTCCGTGACATTCGATGTTTAATCCTTAGAATCAAGCCAATTTTATTGTCAGACGAACCAAACAATTCACAGCTATATCTTCTGAACCATCAACAGGGTAAAATGTGCTGAGTATGAAAAACGAAAACGGATTCCTTCCAAAGTTAGAAAAAAAGTCCAAGTTCTTGGTGACCGCACTCATCATCTCCGCTCTCGGACACATCCCCTTGATGGTGCCGGAACCCGTAAAACGCGGACGCCAACTGACAGAAGATGCGTCCGATTTGGTGGAAGTGGCGGCCAGAAACATTTCACGTTATAAATTTCGCGACTCAAAAGGCGAAGCTGAGCTGAAAAACAAGCTGGCCAAAGACTTGGCCGATGGCAAAGACATCGATTTTGCGGATGCGATATTTTCATCCGAACGCATGGGCCAAGGCATGACTCCGGAAGAGGACAAGTTGGCCAGGGAAAAATTTAAAGCCATGTTGCAAGATTTGGAAATTGAGAAACCCGAGGTGCCGGATCAAATTTTTCTTAAAAAAGTGGTCGCCTATTCAGGAGGCTCAAAAGCTTGGCACAAGACCAAAAGCTCCGTAGTTGGATTTTTAGCTGACGGCGGAGATACGGAAAAAGGCAATTGTGAAGCGCGGGCCAAGCTCATGGTCATGACCATGGAAAAACTGTATCCGCAACGTAAGCATGAGATTGGCCTGCAGCATTTTGAGGGACATGTCAGGACTATTTTTACGGTCAAAGAAAATGAAACGACTTACGCCTTGGAGGGCGACGTGCCGATCGTCAAATCCGAAGATCGTCTGGCCACGGCCATAGAAACCCCACGGGATTTTTTGAAGCGATACGTTGGCGGCGAAAAAGCCATGGTGAAAGTCACGGGTCCGGAAATCAAAAATTCCGGAATCCATGAAGGCGGATTCACGGACTCGATCTTCGCCCCGCCAAAAACCGAAGCTCCGCTACGACAATATTCGGCTGAAAATCCTTTCGTCGTAAACCGGGACCGAATATCTACGACATCCTTGGATGAGAAACCCATTGAAATCGAGTTGATTCGAGACTGGACCCCGGAACAAGCTAAAGTCATCCGTGAAAAATCCGAGAACAACGCCGACTCTGAATCGGGAGAGTTGCCATTCTCCATAGATGCAAGCACCCAATACAACCTAAGCGTTGAGACGGTCAAACAGCTAAACGCCTGGAAAGGCAAACAACCCTTGGATCAAATTTGGTACGGAGACGTCGGGTCTTTTTCGGAGGATGCTTTGCGTGAAGCTTTAAAATCCCCGGCAGAAAACCTGACCATTTCCGTGGGAACGCGCGTACCGGAGGTGCTGAGGCAATCGGTCAAACCCCAAACCACGGAACGCGGGATCAAGCCCGCTCGCGAAAAACTCTTGACCATTTCCTCAATCCGCAACCAAAAAGACGAAAGGACTCTGGATCAAATAATCGAACTGGCCGTAATGGCTTCGGGCATCCCAGAAATGGACATTTTCGAATTTACGCAAAACATAAATCTGGAACAGGCCCAAGCCCTGGCCGCCAGTGAGCACAAGATCCTTCATCTGAACTGCAAAAATTGTGATATTCAGGTTTTGCGCTCGCTTGCCCACGGAAAACCCGAGATAAAAACGCGGTTCTATTACGAAATACTCCGGCGGCATCCTGAGATGATTCTTGAACCTAAATTCAAGCCCAGCGAGGATGCTGAAAATCTTGAATATTCAATGGGGGCCATGAATACATTGGCTGCGGCCATAGGCCCTTCTTCTGAATACAACAATGAAATCAAAGAGGCTATTTTAAAAGAAGCTAAACGGCTCTCAAAAATTCAAGACAAGATAAACCAGGATTTACACCGTGACAGCGAAAAAATGGCATCCAAGATACTTATGGACGCCTTGCAAAACGGAAATCAAGACATATCTCTAGAAGCACAAGAATTAAGCCACCCCACGGTCAATGCCGTGCGTAAACTCACGGATTGGCCGGAAGACAGACGGGCTCTGGTGAAAATCGACGTTTCAACTTGGTCGCCAGAGGCATTGGGTGAGCTATTCAAAAGCCAAGCAACCAGTATCCATCTCTTTGTGGACTCAGATGGCATGAAGACGCTTAATAAATTGGGCGCGGACGTGCCTGGCACGCGAGCTCAGCCAATTTTTACAGGCGAAGTCGTCATAAAGCCCGCCAAAATTGGCAAACCACCGCGATTTGCTGATTTGATGATTTTTTTGGGAAAAACACAGGCTTTTGACCGCGTAACCATGGTGGATAATTTGGAGGACATGTCGCCGGAACAAATAAACGAGTTTAAATCCGGGATACGAAAAGAAATCAATCTCTGGTCGGATAATTCACACGGCCTCTCCACTCTACGGGCGCTCAACCAAACCGGTTTCAAGATAAAATTCTTAAAATACGATTGGGTCTTGGAAGAAAAACCGGAAATACTTGAAATGGAAAATCTACAGCCTTCGGAATCGTGGGCCACGACACACAGGCAAATCCTGAGTCGGATTAAACAAATGGAAGATGTTTGTGAAAAGGATGCTGAGAGCTGTGGATATTCAAAACTCCTACGCCTAAAACTCTACATGCCCATCCTCAAGCACAAGGCTGAAAATGAATCTCAATCCAAACGCCAACAATCTCCTGGATCTGAAGGTTTCAAGGCCCAACAAGATTAATCAAAAATCCCCATCGGGGATTTTTTGTTCCTAACCATCTTATTGGTTTACGTCTCTATTTTTGTTTTCCAGATAGTGCAGCAACACGTACAGGACCATCCCCGTAGCGATGTACGCGTCCGCCGCGTTGATGATGGAGGTGTTGAACAACATCAACCAATCGAAAACGTATCCGTACACCAAACGATCGTACAGGTTGCCCAAGGCGCCGCCCAGCAGAAAGCCCAAGGCTATGGATTCCAGAGGTCGCGCGCGCTTGAATGCCAGATAAGCCGCATAAATCAAAACGGCCAGAGCCACGAAGTTGATGAAAAGGTTGAAATACAAGGGCGTGGGAAAATCTCCCAACAATCCGAAGTTCTGGTGTTTAACTATGGCCAAAATCCCGGGTCTCAAAACTTCCGTGGGATACAAATCGTGCATGATGAAGTATTTGAAGAGCCTGTCAGACACGAAACTCCCCATACAAAACATCAAGGCGATGGTAATCGCCTCGTGTTTCGTCTTTTGAATTCCGGGATTGTGGGCCGCTGGCCTTACATCTCCTGGGTCAATGTCTTTTTGCATGAGATGCAACTTGAGGATGCGGGTCGCGCTTCCAAACGCTTCTCGTCGATTGGGTTGCCGCAATATTTGCAGACTCCGTATTTGCCCGAATCGATGGAAGCCAAAGCTTTCTTCACGTCGCGCAATTCGGCTTCTGTGCGCGCTTCGATGGTCAGCTCGTCCACGTATTCCGCGATTTCGGCCGCGTTATCGTCTTCGGAATTGCTTCCGGTTTCCACGATTTCGTACTCCGCATCAGGTTTGTTGGGATCTTTGGAACCCAAAGCAACCAACTCCTGTTCTAAGCGGTTTAGTTCGGCCGTCAAAATTTCTTTAAAATGGTCCAATTTGGCGTTGTCCATACTCATCAATTCTGGGAATTGCGAATGACGAATTACGAGAGACCGGCACCCGGTTAAGCCCGTAATTCTGAACGTTTTCATGATTCCACAAGAGTTATTCTAAACCACGACAGGATACCAGAGTCAGGGTTTTGGGGCAAGATTTGTGTTTTTATAGGGAATATTTCACATTCCAGTCCTGCTACAACCGTGCGTTCACGGCCTGGTATGCGGCGCAAACGGCCGCGGTTTCTCCCCTCAGCACCAGACGGCCCAAAGAGCAGACTTCGCAACCCGCGTCTTTGGCAAAAGCGGCCTCGCCTTCCGTCCAACCTCCTTCTGGACCCACGAACAGCGCGACCGAACCGTTGCCAACCGTGGATTCGGCAGTCTCGCCCACATGATAAAAAATCTTTCTATGGTTGTGCGTCAGGGAAAAAGCCTGCTCCAGAGTTTGTGGTTCCACGATTTCCGGAACCACGCATCTCCCAGATTGCTCAGCCGCCTCTTTGGCAATGCTGCGTGCGCGGTCCATTCTCAAGGATTGTTTAACCGTGCGTTCCGTAATCAAAGGTATAATTTTTTTGACTCCGACTTCCGTGGCTTTTTGCACTACCCACTCGAAATTTTCCCGTTTGAGCACGGCACAGCACAAGGTGACGTGGGTCGCGGGTTCGTTGTCACAAACTTTGGGTTCTTCGAGACGCAAAAAAACCTGTTTGGCGTCGATTTTTTCCAATTTTCCAGAGGCTTCGTTGCCTTGGCCGTCGCTAATGATCACGGCTTCTCCGGGTTTGAGTTTTAACACCAAACCCATTTGCCGCACCAGATCGGAATCGCTCACCACAAAACGGCCGGGCACGAGTTTGTAATCGACGATGAAGCGGTGGATTTTCATAACCCCACCAGTCTACCAAAGCTCAGGATAAAGTAAAAATCCGCGGTTTTTGATACGTCTTGATTAGTACGCAAAACTATTTCCGTGCATTCAAAAACTCCCCGTGAGGGGAGTTTGCGTTTCCGCTTAGAGACCCAAATTGTTGCTGATGTACTGTTCGATGCTGGCTATTACCCCGACATTGAACTCGCTGGCCGTGGCGATGTCGTCACCGAAGGTGTAGTTGCCGTAGAACACGTCCGAAATGTCATCGATTTTGGTGTTCCAGTCCGCACCGTACAAGGCGATGGCGACTTCCTCGGTCGTAACCCAGCGCAACACCCCGCCTTTATCAACCGCGTATACCTTGGGATCAGTGGTGAACTTAACCATGCGCACGCCCGGTTTGTATCTCACGTTGCCGCCCAAGGGGATGCTGGCCAATTGTTCGGCGGTGATTTCTTTTACCCCGGAGAAATCGGTGTACCAGGAGAAGTAGACTTTGGCGTTGGGGAAAGCGTGGCGTTTGCCGTCCGCTCCGATGTAGTACACCGCACTATCCTCTTGCGTATCCAGATTGCCGTCGTCCGGGAGTTTAACCAGTTGATGGACTGCCACGTTTATCTTAGCCAAGTTCGCCAGGTTGGCCGTGCGGTTGGGATCGTTGGCCAAGTTTTGGTAAGTGGTCACGACCGGCGTGACGGATCCGCCTCCGCCGCCGCCACCACCTCCGCCCCCACCCCCGCCGCTTCCGCCGCTGGTGATGACGTAGTCGTTTTCATTTTTGGTCGCCGCGTTGCCAGCCTTATCAACCGCGCGGATAACCAAGTTGCCGTTGGTCTGGACGTTGATGGTGCAATCCACGGTTGTGGTGTTGGTTTGCACGCAAGTCAGACCAGACGTGACCACGGTCGAAGCCGCATCCACGGTGACGCCCGTGTTCAGGATGGCAGCCGCGTCGGTCACGCGGATGGTGGTGTTGGTGATCGTGGCATTGGACGACTTGGTCGGGGCCGTGATGGTGATGACCGGCAAGCTAGCATCGATAATGTATCCGGTTTCGCTGGTCTGCACCGCCGGATTGCCGGCCGTGTCAGTGGCGTCAACAACCAAGTTGCCGGAAGACGTGACGGACAGCGTGCAATCAACCTGGAGGCCCGTGGTTTGCACGCAGGTCAGACCCGAGACGCCGGCCGTTGACGAAGCCACGCTCACAGTCGAGCTGGAGATGGCCGTATCGTCGGTCACGCGGATGGCGGTGTTGGTGATGGCCGCGGAAGAAGCCTTGGTCGGGGCCGTGATGGCGATGACCGGGGGCGTGGTATCGACTCCCCAATTCGTGTTATTGCCAGCGTTCACGCTGCCGGTACCGTAAGGGATCGGAGCCACATTGGCGTTGTTGCTGTCTTTGACGTTCAGGTAAGAAACCGTGCGCGTGCCTTGCGGATCGATGGACCACTGTGTGCCGCTGGCCGAGGAGCGCAGGCTGAGCAGGTTGCCGGACGCACCCTGCAAGGTCATGGCTCCGGTGACTGTCTGGGTCGCGCCAGCCTCAAAGGTCAGGGTGTCTGATGCTGCAACTGTTTTATTGAAGCCGTCGAAGGTCGTTGAGCCGGAAATAGTCTGGCCCGTGCCGTCAAAGTACACGGTGCCCGTACCGGACAAGGTGCCAGCAACGTTCTGCCAATCCCCGCCCACGTATAAAGGATAACCGCCCAAGCTCAAGGTGCCGGTTTGAAGACGGACGTTGGTGGTGGTGACGGCAGCGCCCAAAGTCGCGGTGCCCGCTGATTTATCGATCATGAAATTATCCAAACCCGTTTGGGAATTGACGGTCTGCGCTCCCGCACCCACCAGTTTGACCGTGCTGCCCACCACGCTCATGGGCGCGCCGCTGTTCTCATCATAATTCCCGCCAACGGCGATAATCTTTCCTTGGTAATCCAAAGTGCCGACGTTGCTGCCGTTGACCGTGAAGTCAGAAGTGGTGGTGACGTTACCGCCAAATACCAGTTGACCCCCAGATTTGTCAATCGCGATAATTCCGAAAGTCAGATTTGCAGGCAAAGTCTGGTGGCCTGATCCGCCGATGTTCATGGTGCCGCCACCATTGTAAGTGCCACCCACGTTGTCCCAACCGCCATTCACGACAAATGGGGTGCCGGCAGGATTGTTCAGCGTACCGCCGTTCACCAAATCACCGTAGAACGAAACCGTATTGCCGGCCGTGGCGCCGATGGTTCCGGAGTTGGTGGACGTGCCTGAAACGCTCAGAGAGCTTTGGACTGAAATCGCATTTCCGCTAAGCACGTTCAAATCGTGGTTGATGGCCGAAGCGTTCAATACGATCAAGCTGCCACCGCTTTTATCGATACGCACGTTGGGCAATCCGGTTTCGCCTGAGACGTTTTGATCCGCGGCGCCATTGAAAACCACAAGGCCCGTGCCGCCGTTCAGAGTGCCTCCAGTGTTTACGAGATTGCCGCTCACGTTGAGCGTGTTGGCACCCAAGGCCAACGTGCCGTTGATCACATCTAAATTGGTGGTAGTCGCGTTGCCTTGCAAGGTGGCGATCGTTCCAGCCGTTTTGACCACGCGCAGATAACTGAAGGTCAAACCTCCGCGGATGGACTGGGCATTGCCACCGTTGATGGTCAGGATGCCATTACCATTATATGTGCCCGCGCCGGTCCAATCCCCGGACACCGCCATGGCCGCGCCGTTGTTGTGATCGATGATTCCAGAGTTGTCGAGGTCGCCCTTGAAACCCAACGAATTTCCAGGAGTAATTACTATCTGACCGAAGTTGGAAGCGTCTCCGTTGAGCGTAACCGTGCTGCTGGCGAAAAAGCTGGAACCGCCGCCCACGGTCAAGGTACCGCCTGCAACAAAGGTCACGTCTCCGCTGGTCTTTACGATATCGGACGTGTTGTTGATGGTCACGTCCTTGAAATTGGTTTCGGAAGAAATCGTCTGAGTTGAAGAACCATTGAATTCCACGGAACCCGTACCGTTATCCAAAGTGCCGCCAGTGTTTGTCCAATCGCCAGTCACATGATAGAGATACGAATTCAAGGCCAAAGTTCCCTGAGCCAAAGTCACGCTAGTTGAGGTCACGTTGCCGGCCAAGTTAACGGTATTGCTGGCATTGATGACCACATCCGGGAAGTTGGGTTCGGCCTGAATATTATGGACCAGGGATCCGATGAATTCGACCGTGCCCGTACCGGTCAAGGTGCCACCGCTATTCCAATTCTGTTGGACCCTGATGGTCTTGCCGTTTAGATCATAAACTCCTCCGCTCAGATTGAAGTTGGTCGTGGTCACGGCATTGCCTAACATCGTGACCGTATGCGCACCAGAAACCGTGAGGTTGTAGAATGTGGCTTGCGTTCCGGGCGTAAAATTTTGGGGATTGCCGCTCACAAGGCCGACAGTGCCTCCTTCGGTAGAGCTGAAAGTGCCGGCGTTGTACCAATCACCTGCCACGTTAATGGATTCGGAACCAGCGTTCACCGATCCGGACAAAATGGTGAAATCGTCAGCCGTCGTAATTGAGCCGTTTATGACATAGCTTCCGACGGTATCGAACGTAACCTTGTCAAAATCCGGCTCCGCGCTGATGGTGCCGTTGCCCAAGAACATAACCGTACCCGTACCGGTCAAAGTGCCACCCGCATTGTTCCAACTGCCGTTCAGATTAAAGACCTTGCCATTGAGGTCCAACGTGGCGCCTGGATTGATGACCATGTTGGTGGCGGTAGCCGCACCGCTCATGATTTTCAAAGTGCCGTCGCTCGCGGTGAGGTGATAGAAGGATGAATTGGCTCCGGCAGTCAGGTTATGGTTAACGGCGTTGAAAAAATACATGCCGCTACCTACACCCGTGGTCACCGATCCAGAATCGTTCCAATCACGTCCTACATATATTGCGACGTTGGTAAGGTTCAAGACTCCGCCGGCCGCGATGCTGATATCGCGGGCGATTGTGACGTTGCCGTTGAACGTGACGCTGGAGCCGGACTGAATCTGTAAATCATAGAAACCGCTTTCTGCGCTTACAGCTTGGGCGCCAGCGCCACTAAAATTCACCAGACCGGTACCTCCATCGAATGTACCTCCTTGGTTAACCCAATCGCCAGTGAGGTTAATCGTATACGATGAAGCGTTGAGCGTCGCGGCGGAAACGATGGTCAAGTCACCATCAACGTTAATCATTTCGATTAAATTGTAGGGACCCGTTCCTGACAATTCCAAATCGCCATAACCCAAAGCCTCAATATCGGTCGCGGCGTTTGCCGCATAAACGACTTTACCGCCATTGGGCAACCAAGCGCCACCACCACCGACACAATCAAAGGGGAGCGACGCACCCGTGCCCGAACCGGTTATAGTCAACGTGTTTCCGTTCAAATCCAGACTCGCCCCCACGCCAGAATCAAAACGCACCTTGGTCGTGGTCACGTTGCCAGCCAAAACCAAGGAACCGCTGGGTTTGCTGACCGATAGGTTGGTGAAGTTGGGTTCGGCTCCGACGGACTGCGTTCCAGAACCGTTGAAAACAACGGTGCCCGTATCGCCCTGCAGCGTGCCGCCCGTATTTGACCAATCCCCGCCTACGCTCAACGTATTGCTGTTAAGGACAAAAATTCCGGACTGCAAGACAAAAGCTTCAGTGGTGGTGGCATTGCCGCTGGTCAGAGTGACTTTTTTATTGGAGTCCTTATTGATATTCAACCTTTTAAAAGTCGCACCACTCGCATTCACATAAATGGAAGCGTCGTAAGGACCGAAAAAAACCACCTTACCGGAACCGATATCCGTAGGGTTGCCTCCTTGGTAGTAATAGCTACCCTGTAAATTCAAATCGTTATTGTTCAGGTTCAAGTCTGAATAGATGTAAAAATCGTTCATCACGTTCAGGTCTTGAATGAGGTGCGCCGAACCAGCACCTGCTTTATGGATAACCAAATTCGGAAAGTAGGAAGTCGCGTCGATTGACGAAGTCCCCGTGCCCTCGATGAAAACACAACCCGTCCCAAGCAAGGCTCCGCCTACCTCGTACCAACTTCCGCTAACCCTTAAAATATTCGCTCCGATATTTAAAGTACCGGACAAAGTCAAATCACCGGACATGACCACATTGCCCCCCAAAACTGCGGTCGAACCAAGTTGTACATCAACATGGTTAAAGCCGGATTCGGCACTTACATGTTGAGTGCCAGCCCCGTTCAAGGATACGGTTCCGCCATTTCCGTTAAACGTACCCCCTTGGTTGATCCAATCGCCTGAGATGTTAATCGTGTACGATGAAGCGTTGAGCGTCGCGGCGGAAACGATGGTCAAGTCACCATCAACGGCAATCATTTCGATTAAATTGTAGGGACCCGTTCCTGACAATTCCAAATCACCGTAGGTCATGGCTTCAATATCGGTTGAGGCACCCCCTGAATAAACAATCTTCCCCCCATTCGGCGTCAACGTGCCGCTGACATGGTCAAAAGGCAGTGACAACCCAGTACCAGAACCAGAGACGGTCAACGTTTTTCCGTTCAAGTCAAAAATTGCACCCGGGGCGGAACCGAAATACACAGACCGGGCGGCAACATCACCCGCCAACACGACAGATCCTCCGGTCTGCTGAAGTGAAATTATTTCAAAATTCGGTTCTGCATCTATGGTTTGAGTTCCGGATCCGGCCAGTACGACTGAGCCGCCTCCACTATTAAGGGTGCCGTTATCAGTCCAATCCCCCCAAACCCTCAACATCTGTCCAGAAAGGCTTAAGGTGGAACCAACGCCGATGCTAATATGATTTACATCAGAGACACCCGAAAGCGAAGTGCTGGTCGACGCTGGTATCACGACGTCGTCGGAGGGCGATGGCACGCCGCCACCGCAACCGCTCCAGTTGGCGGAATTATTCCAGTCACTGTCCACCGTACTCGAGAAAGTACAGGTGGCCGCGTAGGCCGAACTGCCGACAACCAAGGCCGCGACTACCGCGATTGCGGCAGAGGCCATTTTGAGGGCCGACAAGAGGCGTTTTGAAAAAACAAAATCCATAGGACAATTAAAAAATGTTATGTTGAGCAAAATGATACCACATCCGGACTCAAAAAAAAATCCGCCGAGCGGAAATCTGTGTATTAAAATAGGGCCTTGTTACGCCCGAAACAAAATGAAGTTTGTGGCGGCAAGGCCCCTGGCCTAGACACGGATCTGTACCGTCTCAACGATGTGAGGCATGAGGACCTCTAGAGTTCATCGTGTTGACGGCCAAGGACACTGTGGAAACCCAAGCCATATAAGCACTGCTGGTTCGTCCCAACTCTGGCAGGAACCCCGGAACCCCCGAAGGAGTTACAGTTTGGAGTTTGCCTTAGTTTGTCTGCTCCCGCAGACGATTTTGGATTTTGTTTTTTGATTTCGTTCAGACCAGCTTGTGGCCGGTCTAAGAGTCGAGACAATCCATGCGATGGATTCCCATACGAACAGGGCATGGCAATCCATCTATCTTTTAAGCAGTTTAAGGTGCGTTGAGGTAGTCCGGCTAATGATGCCGCCCGACAAGCCCGTTTGGACTTGTTGATGTGCCGCTCTGGCTGCAGGAAGAATTCCTTCGAAAGTGCTTTTTGCCCATGATCAGTGGGCTGAAGGTACGATTCACGTAAGGAACGACTGTGTATAAACAGTATACATAGAAAACCGAGTTCGTTCAATCCTGGCATGTGGGATAATTCTATTTTCTGATTGCGATAAGATTTATTTATCTGAGATAAAAGAAAAAATCGCAATAAGCGATTTTGTCTCAAGGCTTAATTATTTAAAAAAGCCTAATATTTTGGTTGTGTACAAGATGTTTATAGTCCAAAACAAATGTCCACACGGTTGTTGATATGTGTGAATATCACGGTTTTCGGTTTCTCCCAGCAAACTCCCAACCAAGAACAGATATTGGACACCGACGTGGTATCGAACAAGGCTAAAAGCTGACCCGGACAAGCGAGACTAGAAGCGGATGACGGTGAAATAACCGGACGACTGACCGTATTAGGCACGTCGACTCCGGAAAACGTCCGCGTGGAACTATCCGGGAAGGTCAGCATGTAATATGGCGTCTGGTCTTCCAGAAATTTTTGCCTATATCCAAACAATCCATTCGCCACAGCCAAATCCGACTCCCCTGTCGTATTCTGAGAATTCATGGATTTCGGCTCAAGACGCGTGCCTGTCGCCGTATTAACCCAATTCAAGACGCCTGTCTCCGGCAAATTCAAGGTAATACCTTGCAGAACGGCCGCCGAACCCGCGATTAACGAATTTTCCGCGGTCAAAGGAATGGCATTTTGTCCAAGCTGGAGACTATCCAAACCAGACAAACCCTCAGAACTCAAATCCGTGTGCCAAATTCGGTCTTTAACCTCGCCTTGGATGATTTGGGGCAATCCAGAGAGCGCTCCCTCTGAATCTAACAAATTTTTGGCATAAACCGTTAACCAAACATCATGCGAGGTGGGAAAACCCAACAACTTCCCGTATATCTTGGACATGGGCAGATACTCCGCGGCCTTCAAATCTTGGTCCGTAAGCAAGTTCCATCGTCCAGACGAGTAAGTCGCACCATCGAACAACGAAGGGAACGTCACGGCGAACGGTACCGGCTCCCCGGTTTCTGGGTTCCTGGCATAACCCAACAGCGTTGGCATGGGGTCATTCATGTCTCTGGCCTCGCGCCAGACCTGCGGGATGTTGCCCGGCATGGTTACAGACGAACGGACCACGGCGGCTACCAGAGGACTCTCAGGCAAAGGCAGCTTCATGGTTACCCAAGCCACGAACGCCAGACTCAAGGCCAATACCAGAAAACTCCCCGCCAACAAGGCGAGGAGTTTAAGCGCCCTATATCTGCGTGGGGGCTCGCCGAATGACATTATGGGCGAGCCCCGCAGGACGTTGTCGTGAATGACTGTTTCCATTTTACAAATTGATGGCGAACGGGTCGCTGGGGGGCGCGGCCGGTTTGGGACCGGGACCGGATGGGCGTGCAGGTCCGCCGAAGCCGCCGCGGGGACGTTCTTCGCGACCGCGACCGAATCCTCCGCCTCCTTGACGCGGACCGCGGTCTCCACCATGGCCGCCACCGAATCCGCCGCCTCCGCGAGGCGGACGCGGACCGCGGTCAGCACTCACGCCACCGGCCGGAATTTCTTGGTTCAGACGTTTGATGGAGAGGTTGACGCGACCCATGCTGTCTATTTCTATGACTTTGACCGTGACTTCGTCGCCGATGTTTACCACATCCGTGACTTTTTCAACGCGTTGCGGTGCCAATTCGCTCACGTGCACCATGCCGTCGCGTCCGGGCAGAATCTCCACGAACGCACCGAAATCCATGATGCGCACCACCTTGCCCGTGAACACCTCGCCCACCGCGACTTCGCGCGTGAGGTCCATAATCATCTTCTTGGCCTTTTCCATGCCTTCCGGCGAGACCGATGTGATGAACACGCTGCCGTCGTCCTCGATGTCGATTTCCACTCCGGTTTGGGCGATGATTTCGTTGATCATCTTGCCGCCCGGACCGATGACGTCGCGAATCTTTTCCGGATTGATCATGATGGTCTCGATACGCGGCGCCCACTTGGAAAGTTCGGCGCGCGGTGCCGGGATGCAAGCCTCAATCACGTCCAAAATCTTGAGACGCGCGGTCTTGGCTTTGGTGAAGGTCTCGATGACCACCTCCATAGGCAAACCGTGGGTCTTGGTGTCGAGCTGCACGGCCGTGATGCCTTGGCGCGTACCCGCCACCTTAAAATCCATGCCGCCATCACCGTCCTCCAAGTCCTGGAGGTCCGTGATGACGCGCCACTTGTTGTTCTTTTCGTCGGAAGCCACGCCCATGGCGATACCCGCGACCGGAGCCACGATGGGCACGCCCGCGTCCATCAAAGCCAAAGACGAGGCCGTGGCCGAACCTTGGGACGAGGAACCGTTGGAACCCAAAACTTCTGACACGATGCGGATGGTGTACGGGAATTTATCCTTGGTCGGGATAATCGGGACGATGGCCTTTTCCGCCAACGCGCCATGGCCGATTTCGCGACGGCCCGGACCGCGGCTGCCTTTGGTTTCGGACACCGCGTAACTGGGGAAATTGTAATGGTGGAAGAAGGGACGGATGGCCTGGACCTCCATGGTATCAACCGTCTGCGCCATGCCCGGCCCGGCCAAAGTGACCGTGGAGAGCACTTGCGTGTTGCCGCGCATGAACAAACCTGATCCATGGGTACGGGGCAAGATGCCTACGTTGGCCGAGAGCGTGCGGATTTCGTCCAAACCGCGGCCGTCAGCGCGCCAACCTTCTTCCAAAATCTTGCGCGACACCTCAGCTTCCACAAAGTCGCCCACGATCTCAAACGCGATTTTCTTTTTATCCTTACCCAAACCAGCGGCCGTCAGATGCTCGTCCAAGCCCTTCTTAAGTCTACTGACCGCGGCCTTGCGATCACCCTTGGAGCGCAACGGTGAGGCGAACAGGATGTCTTGCGCATGGGCTTTCAGATATTCTTCGGCTTGAGCATGCAAAGCCGCACGTTCTTCCATGGCGGCTTTCTCTTCTTCTGTTTTGGGCGTGAACAAATCAACTTTGGTCTTGCCATGCGAGGCCACGACCTTGGAGATCAAATCCACCACTGGACCGAAATTATCTTGGGCCAGTTTGACTGCGGCCACAGCGTCATCTTCCGATATCTGATTGGCGCCCGCTTCGATCATCACGGTCTTGCCATTGGCTCCGGCCACCACAAAGTCCATCTTACCAGCTTCGATATCTTGGTAGGTGGCGTTCAAAACCAATTGGCCATCCTTCTTGCCAATACGCGCGGCGGCCAACGGACCGTCCCACGGGATGTCGGACATCTGCAAAGCGCAGGATGCGCCGATCAAGCCGAGCAAATCGCCGTCGTTCTCGTTGTCGTGCGAAAGCACGGTGACCACGACCGCGACCTCGTTGCGCATACGGCCGTCGAACAACGGGCGCAAAGCGCGGTCGATCATACGGCCAGAGGTGATGGCTTCGTCAGACGGACGGCCTTCACGTTTGATGAAGCGCGAACCCTTGATGCGGCCAGCCGCGTAAAAACGTTCTTCAAAATCCACCATCAACGGGAAAAAGTCGATGCCTTCGCGCATCTCACCCATGGTGGCCGTGCACAGGACCTCGGTGTCCCCATAGCGCACGGTACACGAACCATTGGCTTGTTGGGCCAACAAATCAACGCCGATGGTGAGGGTCCTACCTCCCCATTCGACGGAATATTCCTTCTGTTCTGGCATATTTTAAATCTCCCGCCGTCGCGCTTTTCGGGCGTTGGGCGTTAGATCCAATCATCTGACCCGCGTTAAACGCGGTTTAGTCTTCAATCTACAATCTCAATCTCCTAAAGCCATTTTTTAGCTAGAAGATTGAAGATTTTGCATCGAAGAACAAACCGAACCGGATCAGAGTTTAATTATGAATGACGGGCATATTCTGGCATGAACACGGATTGGAGTCAATGCGTTGAATAACCAAATTCTACCTGTCCCCTCCATAGGCGGGCTCGCGCCTATGGCGGAATCACCAAACATCAACCCTCCTTCGTCTGACTACGGCGGGCAGGTAAAAGGCAAAATCCAAAATACAAAACTCCTACCGTCTACCAGCTACTGTCTATTGTCTAAAAAGATTTAAACAGAAAACGAAAACGGCGCCTTGCGGCACCGTTGGGTTATCTCGGGAATATGTTCCGGGCAATTCGTGAATTGCCCCTACGGTTTGTAATTCTTTATCGCCTCCACGACCTTGGAATCATCTTTCAGGCTTTCGATGAACAGGACGTGCTGGCGGTTGATTTGCATGGAATCCTTGGGGCCGTGCAGCTCGTTGCCCAATTTGATGAGCTTGAGATCGGACTGGGCATTGGCGTCCGCGGGTTTGTCGGATTGAAGGTAATAGATACTCTCGAGGGTCAGGAAATCCGTGGATATGTCTTTGGCCTGGCCAAAATAGACCTGGCCGTTGTCCAAGAACACGCCCACGTAGCCTTGAGACAAGTTCTTCGGCAGTACGCCCTTACCCCAAAGACACGGGCGGGTGGACACCATATATACGCCCAGAACCAAAGCCAAGGCCGCGGAAATGGCTAAAATCCCCAACCAGATATTTTTCATGTTGCAAGATTTTGCATCGCAAACGCAATCCCCTCCTGATTTCATAGAAATAAATTAAAATTATGAATAGCCCAAGTATAGCATATCGCCGATAAAAAAACGGCGCCTTATGGCGCCGCACCCCCTTTCTTGGAAGTTTTGTTTTTGATTCTGCACATATTATTGAGGGTAAATCTTTTTTAGACGGTAGACTGTAGCTGGTAGACGGTAGGAGTTTTGATCATTATTTATTTCCCTGCCCGCCGTAGTTAGACGAAGGAGGGTTGATGTTTGGTGATTCCGCCATAGGCGCGAGCCCGCCTATGGAGGGGACAGGTAGAATTTGGTTATTTATTCATTAGTGCTCGTAGCCATCTCCGTCACCTCTGGTTGACTGGCAATCGTCTCTGTCGGCTGCTCCTCTTGGACAACGGGTGTGGAGTCGGTTGAAGAGGCTTGTTCGACGGTCACCTCAGGAGTCGTCTCCTGGACCG
>CAZRYH010000014.1:20976-37579 GCA_964604275.1 uncultured Gammaproteobacteria bacterium | reverse complement strand
ATACGACGACTTCGACCTCTTGGTTGAGGGCATTGACAAAGCCAATGCCGAATTGGAAAAGAGCAAGGAGCAGATGCGCGAGATTTTAAACAAACCGAAAATCACGTCCCAAGACGCGCAAAAGTTCGCCAACATCGAAAAAAGATTATCGGACAGCACGGCTGCGGTGACGAATTATTTGGGTGGTTCGTTGATTGACGATGAATACAATGACGTCTATTCCCAGTTCCGTAAAAAAATAGAACGGGATTTGGAAGTGGCCACGGCTTACGCGAAAGAAGATTCGCGGTTGCGCAACCTACCCCCCATGGAACCGGAAGGGCAATCCGTACAATCCACCACGGCTACCTTGCGCGGCATGCCCGCTGCCTTAGGCGCGGCGGTAGGTGTCGCTGGCGCGGCACTGGGTGCGACTCTGGAAACCAAAGTCCGGCAAACAGCACCAACTGGAGGTTCTGGGAACGTCGCGCCGACCCCAATTCAAGTCTCCAAAGAACGCAAAGTCACTGTCTCGACACAACCGAACACCGCGACCGCTGAATCATCACAGACCACGGGACTTGAAAGTGTTGAGGTCGAAAATAATCGCAAAGTCACGACGTCAACCGAAATCACACCCCCGACCGCGGCGGCCACGCAAGAACCTCAGGCATCCGTTGGCTCGGTGGAAGTCCAACACCAAGGCAAAATCACGACCCAGACTTCTCAACCCACAGCCGCGAGCCCGACAAACAGACAGGAGTCGCGGGCGGCTTTTCGTATGCCGGGTGCTCCCCCGCCCAGCGCGCCACCAACCGGAGGACAACCCAAAGGCCCCAGCGGACCGCGTCTCACGAGCTCGGCGGATTTGTTGTCACGAGCGGATCAATTGGTTGAACAAACCAAAAAATTCACTTCGCGCATGACCGTCAACTCGAACGACGTCATGCTCAAGTCGCAAATGCGCGGCCTCAGGGAACAAGTCACGGCGCTTAGGTCAAACATCGCCAACACGCAAAAAAACGGATCGATTTTCGCCCCCGAGCAGGCCTCTCTCTCCAGACTGGACGACAGATTGGGCATGATTGAGGGATCGCTCATGGGTGATGTGGGCATAGGCTCAGCCATGGATCTTTCCACGGGCTTGGGTTTATACGACCGCGAACGTCCGGAAATAGGCAATACGCTTTCACCAGCCTCCCCCGTCGTGACTCCGCAACGCGTCACCACTCCCCGACCGACGGGCATCGGTGCGCCATCCGTAATCCGAGGAGCCGGCGCGCCAACCGGCCGTGCGTTTCCCGGCCCCCAAGCCCCCCGCCCCGCGATGGCCACAGCTCCGCGAAGCGGTGGCATGAACCAGATGAACGCGGCCATGCAATTGGGTGCGGCCCAGCAACAAGCGGCTTTGCAGGGCATGGATGACCAAGAGTATGGCGAACAACCGTTGGTGAGCGACAGCAGCGTGCCCCACGATGTCCGCTCTGAAGCCCTAAGCCAGGTCGGCGGCGTTGAGCAGGGCGGGGGTATACTCCCTGGACAATACGCGCCACGCGGCTACGAAGACGTTTACGGCGGCGGCATCTCGCCCCAACATGTCAGCAGGAATGAACGCGCACCGGGCGCCAATTACGAAGAAGAAGAGTTGACCGAAGAGGAGATGGCTGAAGAGGGCGGCGAACTTGGAAGCGATGAGGCGGAACGCGCGCGCGTTTTGGCAGAACAGCAAGCCGCTGCCAGACGGGCTTCTGATTTTTCTGGCGTGCCTGGCATGGCCGGACCCAAAGGGAAACCGCGGATGGCCTCTACACCAAAACCCGCGCCAAAACCACCAGGTGTAGGGACGGGTGGCGGGACGGCCGGCGCCGGGGCAGGAAAATCCATGGCCGCGGGTGCGGCATCGCCCGGTCAACTCGCGGCGCTCTTGGCCGCCCAAAAAGCCAAAAGCGTTTTGGCCAATACTTTGGCGAAAAACGAAGCGTTAAGACAACAAATCGAAGGTTTGCGCAATATTCAAAGGAACCTACAAAACATGTGGAGAATGGTGAATGCCAGCGAATTGCTCTCGGCCAAAGCCGTCTTCCCCATCATCATGTGGATCATGACTTCGAACCTTCAGATGATCAATAAATACTCGTTTAAGGTCAGTTTCATCCCACCGGCGACGATTGTAGAGGACGGATTTACTTTTTGCGTTGATTGTCTGCTTGGTTCGAACTGCTTGATGAACATGGTCATGTATATGACCATCGCCGTGCTCATCACCCTCCCGTATTTGGTGGCCGGAAGCACTGTCACGGGCATACTCGGCGCCTTGGGTATGGATCCAGTACAGACCATGATCGACGCCATCAATTTCTTTGCCAAATAAAAATGATTTCTAGGCCATATCCGTGGTATAATACGTTTGTATGATCAACCTTTCAGAAAGGTCTAAAAAAATCGCTTTCTTCGTCTTTTTCGTGGCATTCACGGTAGGCACGGGTTATGCGTTGTATTACTTCTTTTTCAAACCCTCAACACCGGCGGTCATAGTCCAAGGCGAAGGCGAACAATACGCCGGAGAATTCGGAACCGCGGGTGAACGCGGACCGGTGACGACTACGCCTGGCGGAGAGCAAGGCGGTTTGCCCGAAGCCGGTATCACGGAAGGCGGCACCGCTGACCCGGCAGAGATGACCACTGGTGTGGAAATCTTACGCGATGCCGTGACCCAAGCCGTTTCCATGTCTGCGGGCGGAGACGCACGCTTTTATGACCCTGAAACCGGACGTTTTTACCGCATCAGCCCAACGGGCGCACAAACTTCTTTAAGCGACCGTCAATTCTACAACGTGGATAAGGTGGATTGGTCCAAAAAAGGAGATCAGGCGATTTTGGAGTTCCCGGATAACAGCAAGGTTTTCTATGATTTCGAAAAAGACCGGCAATATTCATTGCCCAATCATTGGGAAGATTTCGTTTTCTCGCCTAACGACAACACGGTCGTGGCCAAAAGCATGGGTTTGGACCAAAACAACCGCTTCCTGATTACCTCCAGCGCAGACGGCAACGAAACCACGGCCCTGTACCATTTGGGTGATAACGCTTCTTTGGTGATTCCCAGCTGGTCGCCCAACAACCAGGTCATAGGCTTTTCAAAAACCGGCTCACCCCAACCCGATGGCGCGGAACAGATTCTCCTTCTCGGTAAAAACCACGAGAACTTCAAGTCGTTGGTCGTTCCGGGGTACGGTTTCCAACCCAACTGGTCGCCTTCTGGCAAAAAAATCCTGTACAGCGTCTACCACACCCGCGACGACAACAAGCCCATGCTCTGGATATCAGACGCTTCGGGCGACAACATCGGCACCAACCGCAAAAAACTCAACCTCAACACTTGGGCCGACAAATGCGTATGGGGCAACGAGAACTCGCTGTATTGCGCGGTGCCTGTGAATTTACCGGGCGGCGCGGGATACGACGAGCAGTCCTTCAACTCGATTACCACTGACATATATAAGATAGATCTGAGCACCGGCGTGGCCAAAAAAATCAGCACACCCGACCAAACGCTCCCCGTAACCAGCCCCATCCTGAGTAAAGGCGGCGACAAATTGATTTTTACGGACGGTAGCACGGGTAAATTGTATAGCTACGACCTTTCCGAATAAAAATATGCGCTTGCACTTTTCTGCCCGCAACGTGGCCTTGGGCGTCCTGCTTCTGGCCTTTCTCATCCTTAGCGGCTCAATCGCCTACAACTGGTACACAAACCGTAAAAACTTTTACACGGCCGGCTCCCCTCCCCAAGACATCCTGCAGCGCGTGGAACCAAAGAGCGTGCCTTACGACAGCATCAAGCCCCCGGCTATTAACGCGGGAGAAACGTTTCTCGTGGGTTCGGTCACATCTTCCTATTACGGCGTGATTTTTTTCGGTGATTATACCGACAGCGCTTCGGCCAAGGCCTTCAAGGAAACCCTATCCGCCATCCAGGCATATAAAGGTAAAGTGCGTTTGGTCTGGAGGCAATTGCCCGCCTCCACGGAAGACGGCAGCGTGTCTTTTGAGGCGGCCGTGGCCTCAGAATGCTCCAGGCTAATGAATCCCAGCTGGCCCGCCCACCAAGCCATGTTGGACGCTTCGGCACAAGGTCTGACCAAATCAAAAATCGACGACATCGTGGACAGATTCGACGTCAACCAGATGTTGAACATGTGTCGTGACGACGCCACGGTGCGCAAAAGCGTAAGGACGGCCATCGAAAGATATCGCGGCGACGGTATCGATACCGCGCCTTTCGTGTTTGTGGGCACGCAAGTCTATCCTGCGGCCAAAGCCACGCCCACGGCCGTGGTCCAAGCCATCCGCAACATGGTCAAATAAAAATGCCCCATCGCAGTCGACACCTTCATCTCCTGTTCGTGGCGCCACTTGCCTTGGCCTTGTTTTTGCCTACGCCGACCAAAGCCGCATGTTGCCGGTGCGCCATTCCAAACATCATAGGCGGCACGGTGTGCGTAGCCGACGACAATCTGGACTGCTCAAACGTGGCTTCATCCCCCAACCAAGATCTAAAGGGCGCCAATTGCATCGAAGCCACGGCCTCCACTCATTGCGCCAAGGTGCCCCAAGGCTTATGCCTCAACGACCCGGTGAAACCATTGGACTTTAGGGTGGCGTCTTTTGCGGTTCAAACAAAAAAAACCGATTCTCAGGAAACGACTAGCGTGGAATTCAAACCCGTAAATTTACAATTCAACGTCGCCCTACCGGGCGTCGATTCACTCGACCAAGCCAAACTCGAAAATAAAGTTCTTACAGTCCCCTATCTGGCGCAATATATTGCGGCAATCCAAAAATTAGCCATAGGTTTTGGACTGATTGCGGCCGCAATAATGATTGTTTGGGGAGGTTTTAAATACATTGTGTCAGGGACTGGGGCTGCCGTCCAAAGCGGTAAACAGGTGATTTTGGATGCTATTATTGGGTTAGTGATCCTGTTAAGCTCGTATGCATTGCTGGCCAACATAAATCCAGATACGGCGACCTTGCGCTCATTGCAGATTCCATTCGTAACACGCGCCAATGCCGAGCTCTTGAACGACAACCAATACTCCGGTGCTGCTGCAGCTTCTGGAGAAAAAATCGATTTAAAAAAACCCAGCCCATCCGAAGTAATCAAGTATGCTGTGGATACGGCCAAAAAAAATAAATTGGACCCTTGCATCATGTATGCCATAATCATGGTTGAATCCGGTGGTGGCAAAGCCATGATTGGTCATGACGAGAACCAATTCGGTTCGGTTTTCGGCCTGGTCCAGGCAAGATTGGATTTTATGAGGTCTCGTAAGTATTATTCGGGAAAACCTTTTGCGGACAACATTCCGGTTATGCCACCGGATGGAGCGTGTTCGGGGCAAAACAGAGCAAAATGCTTAGAGTATTCACAAAAAAACGTATTGAACGATGACCCGTTCGATCCCTCGGCACCACCTGATTACGGGCTGGATTGGCGCTTCAGCCATGGCATTGGCTTTAGCCAAGCCACAATTGTTCCTAATGGCGCTAAATGCGCAGGCGGCCTGCGTGGTTATTCAATAGGCGGCAAATGCTTTACCATACCCCAACTGGTCACAAAAGAAGGTGCAATTGATAGCATCATGGCCCATCCAGCATTCAAAAAAAATGCTGATCCGGAAACTGTTTTTTGTGCTTATGGCGGTTTCACGAAGGACAAATGCTCCAAAATTCAAGCCCTAGTAGATATAAAGAAAAAATACTACGCCAACTGCCCCTATAAATAAATTATGGCGTTTCCCTTAAACATTGGACACAAACCAAAAAAAGGCTTATTTGAAACAACCTTAATTTCTTTGGTGATAGTCTTTTTTTTCACGTTCGCCTCCCATGCTTTGGCTATGGATGGCTTCGCATGTTGCCGTTGCACGATCGATAAAATACAAAACATCTGCACTTTGGTGCCCATGGGCAAGACCTGCGACACCTCTGCCGCCACTCTAAAAGAAACCTTTAAGAAGGACGTGACCTGCACGACGCTGGAAGACGGCAAATGCAAATCAAAAAACTCCACGGCCTCGGGCAGTTGCATCAACGAACCGGCTACGGCCGAAAAAATCACGGTCTCCTCCGTCACCTCAGTGCCGCAAAACGCCAACCAAGGCGTAGGCGACGAATCGTTGAGCAAGGATTTGGGCGTGCCCATCCCGGGCGTGAGCATGCCCCAAAAGGTTTACATACAAGACGGCAAAATCCTGAATCCCGCGTTGGCCACGTACATCATCGGCATCCAAAAATACATGCTGGGCCTCACCCTTATAGTGGCGGCCATCATGATAGTTTGGGGCGGTTTCAGATATCTGACTTCCCCTATTTCCGGGGAACTCCAAAAAGCCAAAGACATCATCCAGGATTCCATCATCGGTTTGGTCATCGTACTCTCCGCCACGGCCATCCTGAGCAACATCAATCCGCAAACCGCGACGCTAACCGCGTTACAAATCGACAAAGTGCAGAAGCAAGGCACGCCCAGCGACATGAAACAGGCTTTGGCTCAAACGCAAAACGCGGTGGCTACACCCAATCCCATGGCCACGGTCCAAGGCTCGGGCGCCGCGGCCGTGGATGCCTCCAAACCAAAAAAAGACACGTTGGTGAAAAGCAAAAAAGGCGGATATGTGGCTCCCGGTTTTTGCCCTCCGGATATGGTGGCCATCAAACATAGTGACAATTACAAATACATGGGCGCAGGAAATAAAATCAATGTCGATTCTTTCTGCATAGACCGCTACGAGGCCCCAAATCAACTGGGAGCCAAACCCCTGAACGGCGTTCAAAACATCGAAGCTGATCTGTATTGCGACGCCATCGGCAAGCGTCTGTGCACGGTCACGGAATGGCAACGTGCCTGCTCTGGGCCAGAGGGAAAAAACAAATATGGCTATGGAGATAAGTTCATAAAAGGCGTATATGTTCAAAAGATAACCAATCCCGCTTGCCTACCTAATGGTTCGATAGCGGGCGTCGAAGCTCAAAAAACAACCAATCCGCCGGCCCCCTGTAATTACGATACGGCTTCGCCGCTTGGTAGCGCGCAATACCTCAACGACGTTCACGCATTAGATAAGTATTATCCAAAATTTGTCGTAGAAGCGATATTTCACCCAAACAATCCAGATCTTATAGACCCGGATTATAAAAAAGCTTATGAAAAAACAAAACTAGCTTTGGACAAATTAACGGCTTCAGAACCAAGCGGATCCCGTCCAAGATGCGTCACTTCAGAGGGGGTAGTCGATATGGTTGGAAACGTAGCCGAAATCGTAATGAACGAAGATGGATTGGCCAAGGGACCTGAGGCACGACAAGCCTTGGGACCCGCTGTACTAAACAAGGTGGCTTACAGTTGGATGAGTTATTATTGGAGTCCGGTAGCACACAACGATTGCGGGTCTGTTAAAGCGGGCGAACCCACATGCTTCGAAGCCTATGGCGGTAAGCATTCGCTCGATTGGCGTGGCATGGAAAACGGTTTTCGATGCTGTATGGACCTGGACGACAAGCCCCAGACCGATCCTTCTTATTCCCAGGAAACGCCTGAAGAAAATTGATTGCCTGAAAACTTCATTTTTTGATTAAAAGCATTTTTTTGACTTAACGGTTTCGGTCTGAGACTATTTTTAAGTATGACAAAGCCCACCTTGGTGCACGTGTGTTCAAAATGCGATGCTCAGTTCGTGCGTTGGACCGGAAGATGCGAATCTTGCGGCTCTTGGGGTACGGTTGGCAAGGAACCCGTTGCCTTGGGGCAAGAGAATCCCACGTCTGATGCGGCTTTACCGATCATGGATTTGAAAATCTCGTCTTTTGCAAAGTTGGAGAACGACAATACGACATACATGCCCACGGGTTATGCGCCTTTGGACGGGGTTTTGTGCGGAGGGCTCACGCGCGGCGCGGCCATCCTGATCGCGGGCGAACCGGGCATGGGCAAATCCACGCTCTTGGCCCAAGTGGCTTTGGCCATGGCCACCGAAAACCGGTCGGTCCTGTACGTGGCTGGCGAGGAATCTCCCAGCCAGATAGGTACGCGCTTGGGTCGCCTGTCCCCCACCTTACCGACCAGCCTGTCATATTTGGACGACACGCGGACCGCCAGCGTCATCGCGGCCGTGGAAAGGCTAAAACCCGCGCTATGCATCGTGGACTCGATCCAAACCGTGTCTTCTGACCAAGCCTCGGGCGAGGCCGGCGGCGTCAACCAAGTCCGGGCGTGTGCGGCCCAACTCACGCAAGCCGCCAAGCGTACCGGCGTACCCATCATCTTGGTAGGCCAGGTGACCAAAGACGGCGATATCGCGGGTCCGCGGCTCATGGAACATGTGGTGGATACAGTCCTGTCTTTGGAGGGCGACCGCACGCATCGCTTCAGGATTTTACGTGCCATCAAAAACCGCTTCGGTTCGGCGGACGAGGTCGCTTTGTTGGACATGACGGAAAAAGGCCTGGTCGCTCTCGAAAACCCTTCGGGCACGCTCCTGGCGGACCGCTCGGACGCGCCCGGTTCGGCCATCGGATGCGTGCTTGAAGGCCGAAGGCCGTTGATGGCCGAATTGCAGGCCTTGGTCACGGCCGCTGGCTATAGCGCTCCTGTGCGCAAAGCCACAGGTTTCGACACTTCCAGACTCAACATGCTTCTGGCCGTACTCACGCGGCATGCTGGCATAGGAGTTTACGACAAAGACGTGTTCGCCAACGCGGCGGGCGGCATCGCGGTCCGCGACCCGGCTGCGGATCTGACCATGGCCGCGGCCATCGCGAGCGCGGTCCTGAAAAAACCCTTGGACCCAAAAACAGCGCTGTTCGGTGAAATCGGTTTGACCGGTGAACTCAGGCCCGTGCCTTTGACCGAACTTCGATTGAAAGAAATCGCTCGCTTGGGTTTCACCAACGTCATCTGTCCGGCATCCGGCCGCCAACCGCAAAACAAAGACCTGGAACTGCGTACCTGCAGGACCGTGCGCGACGCGCTCGAACGCGCGTTCAGGTCATTATAAAAAGATTTGATGTTATTCCGAGTGCGCGGTTTCGCGCACTTTTTCGGCTTGCGCGCGCAGGGCGGGCTGCTTGTCCAAAACGGGATCGTCTTTGAGCAACTCCAAAGCCGCATCTCGGGCCTGAACCATAATGGCCACGTCATCCGGACGCGTGTATTTGAAAATATTGCGGCCGCTCTGCTGCAAACCCAAGACGTTACCTTGCCCGCGCATGCGCAAATCCTCTTCCGCGACCTCGAAGCCGTCATTGGTGCGTTCAAGGACTTTTAGACGAGCCAGCGGCGCCTCTTCGTCCGTGGCCACCAAAAAACAGGTGCACGCCTTATCGCCGCGCCCGATACGTCCGCGTAATTGATGGAGTTGGGCCAAACCGAATCGTTCCGCGCTTTCGATGAGCATGATAGTGGCGTTTGGCACGTCCACCCCGACTTCCACCACGGTCGTGGCCACCAAAACGTGGCTTTTGCGGTCCTTAAAATCGGCCATGGCCGCGTCCTTATCCGAGGCGGGCATCTTACCGTGTACCGCGGCTATCTTTAGACCCTTGAGCGGACCTGACGCAAGCCGTAATTTTTCTTCTTCCACGCTCTTGGCGCCTAAAACGTCGGATGGATCTACCAATGGGCACACCACAAAAACCTGTTCGCCACGTTCCACGGCTTCGCGCATGGCACGATAGGCCAGGCTGCGACCAGGATCCCCCACCAGCACGCGCGTGGCGATGGGTTTGCGGCCAGCGGGTTTGGTGCGAATTATGGAAACGTCCAAATCGCCCAAAAAAGTCAGGGCCAAAGTTCGCGGTATTGGCGTGGCGCTCATGGACAGAAGATGCGGGACAGACCCGTCCGGACGTTTGAGCACGGTCAGCGCCTCGCGTTGCGCCACGCCAAAACGATGCTGTTCGTCCACGATGGCCAAACCCAAATCCGGCGGGCACTGCCCCGCCTCCAGCAACGCGTGAGTGCCGACAGCCACCACCCTGCCCTGGGCCGAACGTTCGCGCGCCGCCGCGACCGTCAGTTTGGTCTCAACTCCGTTCTCGTAGATGGCACGCGCAGACGAGGTCATGAGCAAAACCGGAATGTGGTGCGGCGCCAAAAATCTTTCCAAAGTCTTGGCGTGCTGTTTGACCAGGATATCCGTCGGGGCCATGAAAGCCACGGAAAAGCCGGCACGATACGCCATGGCCGCGCAAAATGCGGCCACCGCGGTTTTGCCCGAGCCCACGTCGCCCTGCAACAGACGCCGCATGGGGCGCGCTTTGGCCATGTCCTGGAACGCGGCCCAAGCCGCACGCTTCTGGTCTGGCGTGAGTTCAAAAGGCATCTTGGCCGTAAAATTCTTGGCGAAATTTTCGTCGAAAGGCACTAAGGGCGCGCCGCTTTGGTCGGCTTGGTTACGCGCGATGCGCAGCGCCAACTGGTATTGCAGAATCTCGTCGAACACGAATCTGAGACGCGCCCGTTCCGCATCCTGCAAAACCTTGGGCCAATGCATGTCTTTGACCGACTGCAACAAATCTGGCAATGAGAATTTTTCACGCATGAAATCCGGCACCGCGTCCGGCACTTCAGTCAAATCCTGAATTGCGGCTTTGGTTATTTTTCGCAAAGTTTTTTGCGCCACTTGCCCGGTGAGCGGATACACGGGCGCGATATTGCCAGCGGCCACCACCTCCGCGGTCGCGGGCTCCCAGATGGGACTCACGAAACTCCGTCCGTATTTGGCGTGGCGCGTGACCGTACCAGATACATAAATCTCATCGCCCGGTTTCACCTGCTCCAACATCCACGGCTGGTTGAACCAGGTCGCGGAAATAGAACCCGTCTCGTCCTCGAGTACCCCACGGATGATGACCATGCGTCGCCTGAAAGTCGGGACTTTGGCCAAGGTTTTGATTTTGACTTTGACCGTTGCCGGTTCCCCGGCCCGCAAATCCGCGATGCGCGCCAAGTTGGAATAATCGTCATAGCGGCGCGGCGCTACGGACAGGAGATCGGAAACGGTAAAGGCTTCTATGGTCTTCAAAACACGCCTCTGCTGCGGAGAGAGGCCATGGATAAAAGTAATAGGATCATTCCAAGACAACATACATATAACATTGCCATGCCCACCCTTGCCGGACAAGTGCTTAACTCAGCGACTTTTTCATCAATACACACGCTGGTATGCTCGTTGACAGTCAACCCAAATCATGCTAATTAAAGCCCAGTTTCTTCGAAAACTCATCAGGTGATTCATGAGCGGAACTTCCAAAACCGTTATCTACGATTGCACTGGCAACCCTCCACCAAAACTGGATCAGATCGGCAATACTGTATTCGAAAAAACGCAGGACGTGCTCGCCGCACCGTTCGACGAAACCCTTTTCCAGCGCACGGCCGAACAGACCCATGAGGTCTATCGCACCTATCGCCACTACCTCGGGCTCCGTCATTTCGTGCTCAAGCACGGGATAGTCATAGACTTGCGCGGCCATTGGCACCTGGACGTTCTACGTTTGCAGGACGTCTGTACCTGCATCCAACGACGGACCGAACCCACGTCTCCAATGGATCCCGGTCTGCGGCTCAAGCTGCTGCGGCAAAACCGACCGTTCAAAACAGCCATCGGCGAAGTTCTCCAGCTCCGCCAACAGAATCAGCAACCAACACCCGCGGTAAAAACCGCGCCAACCAGCGAGGTTGTGCACTCCATGCCGGAAAAGAAATACGTTCTGTACCTGACACGTGAGGAATTCAAAATCTGGACGGGTTTGAAAGGCACCCGTGATCTGCATCTGGAATACTCGTTCTACCACAATTCCATGGCCGCTTCGATCGTCAATCGCCTCATGGCCGCCGGCCACGTGGAAGAGATGCCGTCAGATTCGGCAGACCACGTCACCTTCAAGTATACGACCAACCCCAACCTTTTCCACGTGCATCCCATCGAGGAACGCAAAACCAAACGCGTGGCCGAACACTGGTTGAAGTTGATCGAACTGCTGCTCAAGGGCGAGTTCGTGTTTCCGAGCAGCGGTTCCGTGCCGCAGGCGCTCAACGAATGGGCGCGCTCCAAATTCCCCAACATCGGGAAAAACGCGGCATACGTCATGCTCATGGGATTCGACCCGAGCCACAAATACGATCGTCTCGGCTTGCTGCTCCCCAACCCCAAGCGCAAGAACCACAAGAGCGGCGAATTCCTCATCGCGGTTCCGGGCTTCACGGCCTACGAGTTCGCGACCCACCAAGCAACGGAAACAGCGTCCACAGAAACGCCGGAGCCTCCCAAACCGCAGACCAGAACAGAAGCGCCACCTGCGGAACCGGCCAAGACGCGGCGCAGCATCGACCTAGTGAGCATCAAGCTGTTCGACGAAGCTGCTATCCTGGCCATGGACGACCCCGCTGCTGAACAGTACCTCAAGGAAATCCAGGCGGCCTTGGAGTCACTGCACAAGCAGCTCAAGTTTGTGGAAACGGTGCGAGCCAAGTTCATCCAACTCGAGATTCAACGACTGGAAGAAGAAGCGCTGGAACGCATGCAGCGCGTGGAGCAACTCAAAAAGCGTCTGCCGCAACCGTCCCCTACACAAGAAAGCGGCGGAACCCAAGAATCACCCACCTCCTAATCACAGCCGACTACACCGTCGGTTTTTTCTTTGTCCGCCATTTCATTTTCATGTAAACCCCGCCGCGTGCCAGCTCGTCCAACATCTGCTTTAGACGTTTGGTTTTTGTGGCTTCAGTTTTGGCCCGGGCAATCCAACCCAGATAGTCATTGCGCTGATACGGCGAACGTTCCTCGTACTTGTCCATAAGCCGGTTCTCGACCAATGCCAGACGCACGAATTCAGGCATGGGATGCCTAGACCTCTTGGGTTTCATGACCATAGCCGCGCAGGTTAGACTTGGGCGAAAAGAACTAGATAATTATGCCCATATTTCTTAGCGCATTTTGGACAGTACGCGTAATGGACAAGATATTTCTTGGAGAGTTTTCCGGCTTCGGCCAAATGACTGTCCATCTCCTTCATGAATTTAGGGATTGCATTATAGCCTCCATCAAAAACCCGGCTTTCGAATTTTCCAGATAATCCGACGTTGTCGGAATCCGGAACTTGTTTGGTGACGGATAATAAAATCTCGGACCTGAACGGCGTGGGATCTGTAAACAAAATCAAAGTCTCGCTTTTGTCTTCGGAAACCGCTTGGGCGTCCGTGGCCTTGGAAAACATCTTGGTGATTTTGTTGCCGATGGATGGCGGAAACGGTATATGAAAAAAAGTATGTATCTTTTCCTTGATGAAAGATTTATTCTCCCAATCCCAAGATTTGCCATCCCATCTTTCAGGCTTAAATTCCGGACAACACTCCTGACTGTTGTCTTGTGGGTTATTCATATATCAGGGTTAAGAGTATTTATATATAGTCCACCCGATACTGCCCTAGAGTCATATGGATTCCGACCTGGTTCAGATCTGACCGTAAACTTTGGCCGATGTCTGCAAATTGGCGAGATCCAATTCTTGGATGAAAAAATCTTCGTTGTTATGCTCAAGGCGCCGCAACGCTCCCGTTCCAGGCATGACAATTTGAGAATGACCAATCAAAGTGTCGCGCGTCCCGTCCGCATACGTCTGCACACCAGCGGCATTCACGTATATCAAGGCGCAATTGGCTTCCAACGCCCGTGCGATGCATAACGCGTCCAACTGAATCTCTTCGGAATCTGGATGTCTCGCGGACAAATCGGCGCCCACCTCCTTGAACCAATAACTTGGACAAAACACGATTTGCACGCCTTGGCTTTTCAGGCGTTGGAAAATCTCCGGAAAAAGCATGTCCCAACAGATGACTATGCCGATTTTGCCATACGCCGTCTGGATGACAGGCGCTTCGGTCCCTGGTTTTAGAAATTTGTATTCTGATGGATACAAATGGTTTTTGCGATACGTGCCCAAGGCCTCACCACGCGAGTCAATGTAATAACTGGTATTGAAATTCCCTTCCGGTGTCGCTTCCATGCAGGATCCCGTTACCACATCAATTCCGAACTTCCTCGCGATTTCCTGAAACCGGGTACGCGCTTCACCCATGGAATCCAGCCTCGAAAGAACACCAAAAATCGAACCAGTCACGCAGTCCTCCGGAAACACAACGACTTGAGCATTTTCCTCGGCAGCCCTCTTCACGAACTCTTCGATGCGCCTAAAATTGGACTCCTTATCCAGGTGCTCGATGCGGAATTGAACCACTGCGATGCGTATGGTCATACGGCGCTAGGATATAAGAAGCCACATGTCTTGGCCAGCACGCGCACCCTGACCGCTGTCGAGGTCATGACTCCCTGTTGGGAAACGTACCGACCTTCCCGATAGCAATCGGGACGCCCTATCCAGCTGCCCCGTCCGCGAAGTCACAAGCACGACGAAGGCGGAAACTACGGCCACAAACGAAAAAACCCCTTTCGGGGTTCCTTCATGGTGCGACCGAGACGATTTGAACGTCTGACCTCCTCCTTCGCAGGGAGGCGCTCTATCCAGCTGAGCTACGGCCGCAAGTGAGTGAGGTTTGTGTAAAAACTGTGTTTTTACACAAACCGAGCGAATGCCGCTGCCGTATCTGATGATACGGCCGCCTAAACCTAATTTGTGCGTATCGTGAAATATTGGCCTTTAATAAGCCTTTTTCAGACCCTTTTGGCGCTTCAGATACGAAGTAGCCGGCCTAAGATATCAGATAAATGCTCATCGCGCAAGTTTAGGTTCTCGGGCAGGTAACTGAGCAGGTGGTTGCGGATGGCGATGGGATCTTGGTCCTCCAAATACACCTTAACCCGGGGTTTGAGGCTGTATTTGTAATCCATGTACAGGACCTTGGTGTATGGGGGGTGGTAGATGATGGAAAAGTTGTTCAGCTTGTCGAAGGTCACAAAACGGCCATCCACAACGATGCCATTATGCCCCACTTGGATGAGGATTTTACGAGGTTCGTCGTTTTCCGCCAGGATTAGCACCACGGCGCTGACCACTATGATCAAAGCGAATAGATAATTGCTGGTCAGCACGCCATAAACCACACAAGCCAAAGCCACCAGGCTTACCACCAAATACCAACGCGAAGTACGCGGCCGTGCCTCGAATTCAGGGGTTTCCCACACAAAAACGTTTTGCGCTTCGGCCATCTCACGTAGGGTCTCTGGGGTATAAGCCATACCCGGACAGTATATACCATAAGTACGGCCGACCCAAGACCTCGACAAACGCCCACGCTTTGGCTAAACTTGCCACCAATCATCATATTTACACAACTGTTGATTGATGATTCAAAAGGAGAGGTGGCTGAGTGGCCTAAGGCACCGGACTTGAAATCCGGCGTATCCGCAAGGGTACCGTGGGTTCGAATCCCACCCTCTCCGCCAAGATAATTTAGTATCGGCAGACCTGAATGCCCAGCGCATTCGAGGCTCGTGTGGTACGGTTGTGACCAGCAAAGCCGCCCGAAAGGGCGTCTTTGTGTTAAACTGTAATTAAACATTTGCGATTTATGTCTTACAATCTCATTTCACCAAACAACATCAAAAATCCAATACAAACAAAGAACATAAGGGGATGGTTTGAAAAAGAAATCGAAGATCTTGAGCCCAAATGCTTACGGGAAATCGTCTTAAATGTTTTTTTGAACTATCAAGAGTTGTGTCAATTCTCTAAAATGCCACTTTTGTTGCTAGAGGGTTGCGACAGAAAGCCCGAAGAAGGTGAAAGGAAAAAGTACCATAATTTTCCAAGAGAAGTAAAAGATTGGGCAAAAAAAAAGAATGTCCATTTGGATTCAAGAACAAATGGGCCTGC
Organism: uncultured Gammaproteobacteria bacterium; assembly: GCA_964604275.1. GTDB lineage: Bacteria > Patescibacteriota > Patescibacteriia > 2-12-FULL-60-25 > 2-12-FULL-60-25 > MWCR01. The sequence continues at coordinate 21,703 of CAZRYH010000014.1, read as the reverse complement.
AATCGCTGCTTTTGAATTAGCAGACGGTTTAAGACCATTTAGATACGGGAGTAACAACAAATGGCATATTCATCATTTATACTCTGGAAAATTTCCGTATTTTAAAAAAACGGAGACCCTTCACGCAGCTAAGAACGGCCTTCATTTTACGCAATCAGCCGGGTTAATTGCAGTCCACCCAATTCTTGATGCTTTATGCGATGAATCACCAGCCATTACCTGGTTCTTGAGGTATGCCTCTTGGGATAAATTTGGTTACGATCCAGATGGCGTCTTTTCAGACAAGATCGATGAATACGGATTCTCAATCTCCAAGGCCAGCCAAAATAAAATTTTTTGCTCACCTGAACATTCTGCATACAATCAGGCTGCTGCATCATGCTGACCCACTTGGCTCGAAATCTGGCAAACCCTTAATAAAGCCCTCAGCACAACTCCCTGGTGGTTTACTTAACCCTCCGACACCACCTAGACAATTTTGCTTCGGCTGGCTCGTTTGAACCAAAACTTTCGAGACCATCATATAACATCAATTGTGACGACCAACAAACCGCCCCTAAGGCGGTTTTATGCTAAGATAAATACCACGGATATTACTCCGATTATATGGATCTTGAAGATACGATATTTTTCTATACCAGAAACGATTATCTAATCGTCAACAATTTGCTTTGCGGAAATATGCAGCGCTTGTGGAAAGTTGCGGAAATCGTGAATAATGATTCAA
>CAZRYH010000014.1:0-20876 GCA_964604275.1 uncultured Gammaproteobacteria bacterium | reverse complement strand
TGCGGAAATATGCAGCGCTTGTGGAAAGTTGCGGAAATCGTGAATAATGATTCAAGGGGCGTTCTTGAAGAGCATAAACGTGGCGAACGGACGCTCGATGAGAAAAGCATTGAGAGATATCAAAAACGAATATACGAAAAACTGGATGACGCAGCGAAATCAAAAATTCTCAGAATCGCCAAGAATGATATTTCGAACATCCTGAACGCGATGAAAACCGCTCCAAAGCCCATCACGCTTTACAGAAACGTGAGAATCGATGACGTCCTGCAGCACCACGATCTCAATGACATGGTTGAGTTTAAAATCATTTCATCAACGTCGACCGTTCCATCGGTCCCGAATTACGACTTTTATAGATACGAAATAGCGATTCCAAAAAACGGGCTCGTCTTGGAACTTGATCGATTCGACAGCTTCGTCAGAAACGAAGACGGCGAAATACTGCTCCCACCCATGAAATGCAGAATAAACAATTGGCGTAACAGCGACAACGGACACTGCAAAGGAATAATCGAATTAGAATATTTGGAGAAATTATCCATTGCATTGGATTAACAATCATCGTGGTAAAAATGAGTGGACTTGGGATGGGGTGACGGCATAAAAAGGCCCGTTTCCACTTTTAGGGAAAAACCAAGATTGTTGCTATACTAAAAGCAATATCGTTTGAATGCATCTTCTGAAACAACCATAACCCACGATTATGAAAAATTTATTTTTGAAAATCTTGGCCGGCGCGGCGTACCTGGCCATGATCGCCGCGAATTTTTTGGCTAACTCTTTGCCGATCAACGGCCGAACCACCGGACAAGTTTCCGATAACTATCCCAATCTTTTCGCGCCCACCGGCTTTACCTTTTCCGTCTGGGGCCTGATCTACCTGTTGCTGGCCGGTTATACGATTTATCAATTCACGAAAATTGGCGCAAAAAAAGAAAATCTGTTTAAAAAAATAAACCCGCTATTCATCGCCACCTCTTTAATAAACATTTTGTGGATTTTGGCTTGGCACTACGATTTCATAGGCATTTCCGTGATCCTTATCGTGGCCCTGCTGGTCTCGCTTATAAAAATCGCCGACATTTTGCGCCAGGGAAAATTTTCGCGCACGGAAAGTTTATTAATTTCTGCCCCGTTTAGCGTCTACTTCGGCTGGATTACCGTGGCGACAATCGCCAATATCACGGTGTATTTGGTGAGTATGGGTTGGGGTGGATTAGGTATCGCGGAACACATCTGGACCGCTATCATCCTGCTAGTCGGTGCGCTTATCGGAACCGTCAGAATGCGTAAAGATAAAAACATCTTTTATGGTTCGGTGCTCGTTTGGGCGTATCTGGGGATATTGTATAAACATTTATCCGCCGGTGGTTTTAACGGTCAGTATCCAAGCGTCATCGCAACCACGACCGCCTGCCTGATACTGTTTGTCTTTTTCATCGTAAAGACAAGTCTGCAGGCCAAAAACAGATAGACCGACGGAGCCGAAATGACTTTGAATACGCATCTTTCGTGACAGGAAGCGTTGTAATCCGGCGTATCCGCAAGGGTTCCTAAATCCACCATCTATGACAAACATGGCGTCAGGCACGGTACATAGAATGCCTTTGGATTTAAGGCGGGCCTTGTCCGCGGATCCGGCAGCGTTTTCCAAATGGCAAGATCTCACGCCACTCGCACGCAACGAATGGATATGTTGGGTTATGTTTGTTAAGAAAGACGAAACCAGAAAAGAGCATGTCAAAAGAACGATCATCGAGCTGAAACAAGGGATGCGCCGTCCTTGTTGTTGGATTGGTTGCACCCATCGTACCGACAAGCCCGTCAGCCCTTCCGTACAAGGCATGCTCAATAAACGAAAATGAGACGATTTAAAAAGTTAGAACTACGCAACACGTTGGAACCAAGATTAATTAACATGTAAAACTCCCCATTCAGTGGGAATTTTTTCTAATTGTGGAGCATGCGTTATACTCTGAGACATATGGACAAAGTCTTCATCATTCACGGCTACCAGGGCAGCCCCAACGGCGGATGGCGGCCGTGGCTTATGGGCGAGCTGGAAAAAATGGACGTCTATGCCTGCGCGTTGGCCATGCCCTATCCAAACGATCCGGTTTTAGATGAATGGACAAAGGAAATCGAACGTCACGTTGCGGGCTCCCCGAAAGACCGAATCTACCTGGTGGGACACAGCTTGGGCGTGGCGGCCATTCTCAGGTATTTGGAAAAGACGCAAGCCAAAAACGTCAAAGGCCTGGTATTGGTTTCCGGTCCCCTATCCATGACATCCAATAAACGGGTGGATTCTTTTTTGAAACAGGACTTCGACGGAAAAACCATGGCTTTGAAGACCAGGAGCATCGTGGTCATCCACGGAACGGATGATCCCATCGTACCCGCAAGCGACGCGATTGGTTTGGCTGGGACCCTGAACGCCAAACTCGTCATGGTTAAAAACGGCCGACATCTGAACGGATCGGCAGGTTGGTTGAAATTGCCCCAATGTCTGACCGCGCTTAAGGAAATGATGGCATGATTCAAAAACGCCCTGCCTTCGCAAAATCATCCATATAACTTTATGTCAGAAAAATTTTGGGCAGAGCCAAAAAATGACACGGAAAACCCATTCACGGAAATTGAAGATGCGGCGGAAGAAAAATTTTCCGCCATGCAAATCGAAACCGAGGAAGATTTGGACAAAACCATCGCGAACGTATTCTCGGAAATTTGTGGTAACCATGGAAGACGGGAATTTTTCGAACATGCCGTGCCCGCAGTTAAACAGATTTACGGTACGAATTTTAGAAAAGCCGGACTGCGGCTATTGGAAATCATCGATAAGGGCGCGGCGCAAAAACGCGAAAAGATTGGGGAGTATTTCAAGAGAGCGGTATCTGAAAAGGAAATTGAATACTCTCAAAAACCAAAGCAAGAAATCGTCAGAGACATAGTCGAACAAATCAATTCAACCATTCTTGAAAAACGAAAAGAATACGGAGACGCATACAAAGGAATAGTGGCCGCTATCATTTATGGAAGCTTCGCTCGAAAAAACTTTTCTTTAAACAGTGATTTGGATGTTTTTTACGTTTCTGAATCTCGGGATGAAGGAGGATATCTAATCGACCCAGATCAATACGTGTATTATGAAGACGATTTCGAAAACAGCTTAAACTCAAAAATCAGGCCGCCGATAGAAAACTCGCATGGGACATATTACATTGACGACGAAGATAGGCTTAAGGGGCTCGCAAAAGAGGAGGGTTCTTTGATTAAGGGCGCTTACATCGTCGTGAGTCCATATCCAGAGGTTAAGGCGAGGATCGAATCTTTGTTAGAACAAGATAAAGATTGAGAATTGTCAGAAAAACGCAAAAAACACCGACTTTATGTCGGTTTTTTGCTACTTGACAAGGTGTTAGAATAATATAACATGTTAGATATAATTAACACTTAAACTGTTTATATGCAGTTGACCGTAGGTCAGTATCGAAACATCAAAATAGCCACCGTCGTAGTTTTGGCTATGGCATTCAGCCAGTCCTTCGTGTTCAAAAACTTTTTCATTCCCATAGTCCTGCTCGTGGCCGGTTCCCTGCTGCTCATGTATTTCCGCCGTCGCGTCAATGGCGTTTTGGCCGACGAACGCGATTACGCCACGGGTGGCAAAGCCGCGTTGCTCGCCATCCAGATTTACTCTTGGATCGCGGTACTCGGCATGTTGGCCTTGTATTCAGCGTCCGACCTTAACCCGTATTACCAACCGGTGGCCATGGCGCTCGCCTTCTCCACCACCCTGCTCCTGCTCATTTACGCGGTGATGTTCCGCTACTACGATAAATTCAAGTTTTCGGACAGAAAATTCCTGTTCACGGTCATCGTAGCCGTCATCTTTTTGGTCGCGGCCATAGCCACCATCCGGACCATCTCGGGCGAAGACGATTGGATTTGCAAAAACGGACAATGGGTCAAACACGGCAATCCCTCATTCGCGCCACCGCAGACCGAATGCAAATGAGCTTATGAAGAATAAAATCAAGGAAATCCGGATCAAACTGGGCATGACGCAGGAAGATTTGGCGACCAAAGCGGGCGTGAGGCGAGAAACCATCGTGTTTTTGGAACAGGGAAAATATAATCCGTCCCTTGGCCTTGCCAATGACGTAGCCAAAGCCCTGCGCAAAAGAATTGATGAAATCTTTGATTTGGAATGACGCTAATTATGAACGCAAAAATTTTCTTCCTGCCACTGGAAACCCGACCTGGAGACCTGGCGCCATTGCCACAAGGTTTTGGACGCTTTTGGCACACGGGCGTGATCTACGACGGAAAGGTCTACGAATGCTTTTCCCAAGGCAAACATGCGATCACGCCATTGGACGCGAACATGACCGCGACCTGGGAAAAGCCCAAGGCCGTATTCTTGAACGCGGATATCGATTCGCAGACTTTGGAAAACGAGATCGCTTCAGGCACGAGCTGCGGAGAATACGTGGCGCGCGTGGTCGGATTGTCTGACGGCCGCGGCGATGTCAAACGCTTCACGCCTCAAGAGGTGTACGATTATCTGAACAATCAACAAGCCCGCAAATCGGATGTGGTATAATTGGTTCAAGATTTTATGAACAAAGACACAATGCGCGACCTGTCGTTGATTCTTGGCGCCATCGGCGTAGCCATGGTCATGATCAACGCCCTGGATTACCTCACGGGATCCGGCACCCTAACCCCGGTCATCGGATATTTCGGCTTGGGCGCCGCGGCTATCGCCTTATTACTGGGCTGGACGGCCGGCAAAAAACCGAGCAAGCGTTAAAAACGACCCCAATGTTTATACGCCTGTGAAAACAGGCGTTTTTACTTTCTTGCAGGCTTGACAAATTACTCTCTCAATCTACACTGGGGAAAGCCCTTTCAGGAGGCATTACATGACCTTTGACGAAGTGTGGTGCGACGTCAGTTTCGATTCCTTGTCCCCCCACCTCAGATGCGCTGACCCAGTCCCCATGATCCTGAAGCACCAAATCGCGGGCCGCGAAAAAACTTGCCTGCGGTGTTACGGCGTCGCGATCGATGGTCGACGGGTAATCAAGGGGAACGTGTTCTACTTTCCTTTGTTGGATTTCCCGGATGTACCAGAACCGGATGACTATGCCGTACTGTTCGTAGGCTTCCTGGAAAAATGCGTCGAACTCAACGACAAAGTCAAAGAGCTATACCACCGATATCTGGAACACGACTCCTTTGTAGTATGGGTTGCGAGAATGTCGACCGATGGCCCAGGGCCAAAAAGCCTTCTGGCCAGACCCGTGCCCATCGGGGACAAGATATGTGGCATCATCAAACCCCGGGATGTCTGGATGCCGGACCATGTTGAGAGGTTCTTTAGGCATTGACATCACTTCGACGAGCTCCCAAACAAGGAGCTTTTTAGATATACTGATGGCAACTTCTTCATGAAAAAACACCTCATGTTGGTCGGAGCCACACTCGCCTTATTGGCGGCTGGTTGCACATCGACCCAATCCAACGTCCCCGCACAAAACACCGACCAAAAACAAACGGTCGGCGTAGCCACGGGCAAACCCACTGCCTCGGACAATTTGAATAAAACCAAGGCCGTTCCAGTCAATAAGACCTGCAGCGTTGCTCCACCTGCCGTCTCCTACCCCACTAGTACCAACGCGGACGGCAAAGAGAACAAAGCCCCTGTTTACAAAATCGCGACCAGCCGCCAAGCCATTCCAGAACTCTGGAAAGAAGCACGCAAATGGGCACCTGACGCCAAAATACGCATGGGATATCACGGCTCAGGCGCGGCTTTCACACCCACGGATCCCAAGGGGCGTGCCCATTACGCGGACTTACGCGGAGCCGAATGGGCTTGGTCCGCGACTTTTTACTCGCCGTCCAAAAAAGAAGAGGTGTATCTGGCATACATCGACGGACAAACGGGTGGTTCTATCCCACAGGCGGTCCAAGAAGAAACTTTTCAAGAAGATGAAAAACGCGCAGCTTCAATCTATGCGGATTACGAGGATCTGATCGATTCGTGCGTGGTTTACGAACAGGCTAAGACCCAAGGCTTCGACGAAAAAGCCAATTACCCCATATACATGACCGGGGATACTCGCTCAGCGACCAAATATCCGGGCCGCAAAACCTGGGTGCTGGAAGAGCGCAGCCGTACGGACACGGATGGGGGCAAGGAGGTCTTGGGCAAGGTTATGAACACGTATTTGTTCGATGCGGTCACGGGCGAGTATCTGGAAAAGGTCGCGGGTCGAACGTACAGCTTCCAATAAAAGACTTAAATTTAGGCTAAATAAAAACATAAGGGTCCGCCAGGGCCCTTTTTTGTCAAAATTAGGTAGACAAAGGCTGATGCCCCAGGACCCAGGAGCCGACCCAGGCCGCATCCCCCACCCTTGACGCAAACCCAGATTCATACAATGATAGTTGAACGTGAGTCAAGGGGGGGCGTAATTTTGTACTTGGTCTAACCGCATCATTCCATATGCTGCACATGGGTCTACTGACGGAGGAAGCGGAGGTCGGACAGATCTGCGCTTCGGATCTCAACCATGATGTGTACGAAAAACTAAAACGCTACACCGACGACCAGGATTTGCTTTTCGCGTCCCTGATGATGAATCCGTTCGGTGAGTCCAGCATCCAACACCAAAAGCTACTCGACAAACCGGTCAAACAAATTCTCACAAATCTCAATCGCATCCAAGACATGGATGAGGAAGCCGTGGAATCGTTCGGCAAATTCAAAAAGGCCGCGATCCTGTACTTCGTGAACTGCTTGGCTTTGTTAGAAAACTCGGCCCATGCGAAAGACACGAAAAAGTGGCTGAACCGCAAACGTGCAGCCTACTCCTCAAAACTCCTGTCGCGGCTGGACATCAGCGAGCTCAAATACAACCTCGAAGACAAATTCTTCAAAATATTGGAACCCGAAGTCTTCGAAAATTACTTGTCGCTTCTCAAATACACCAAGAAGCATTACTTCGAAAGCCAGAAGAAATACGCCGAGCAATTGAGGCAGCTGTTCGTAAAGCATCGCATTGAAGCGGACATACAATCCCGTCTCAAAACCCTGTACAGCATCCATAAAAAAATCGAACAGAAGAATATCCTTTTTTCCCAGGTCTTGGACACCATCGGCTTACGCGTGATTACAAATACCGTTGATGATTGCTACCGCGCCATGGGCATCATCCTGAACCACTATCCGTCACTCATGGGGCGCATTAAGGACTACATCGCCATTCCCAAGGAAAACGGCTACCGCTCGATTCACATGACCATCATCCATAACGGCCATCCCACGGAAATCCAAATCCGGACATGGAGCATGCACGAGCAGGCTCAATACGGAAAAGCCGGACACGTGAATTACAAAATCTACAAACCCTGAAGGACCGCAAGGCCGCTTAACTAAAACAACCCTTATGAAAAAATTAAGGGCTAAAATTCGTCTGTCCAAAAAAGACGAGGTTGCCGTTCCAAACCATCCCAATTTCACAAAGGTCATCCAATACCTGAAATTTTTCGATTCCAGAAAAAACCATTCTTTATCCGTCTACGCCAGATCCACGATCCACGACATTTTCATGCGGAGTTTTGAGAAGTCTACCGTGGGCAACGGACTCTTTGCTTTGAATGGCGACATCATAGACTTTAATGAGGCCAATCAAAAAATCTTTGGTTCCAAAAACCGCAAAGAATGGGAAGGTTACAATTTGATCAGAGATGAACGTTTGCCCAAAATCGCACAAAAAGCACTGAAACGTAAGTTGGACGTACGCTTTTCCCTACCCTTCATCGTGAACCACCGTGAAAGAATTTTGGACGTAATCGCCTTTTGGTTGCGCGACGACCAGGCCCGTCCATACGCGCTCATGGTGCAGACGCAAGACGTCACCAAGCAAAAAAAGGCTGAGGCCCAACTCAAGCTGACCCAAAAAATGTTGCAGGCGGAGATCGCTAATCGCACGGCCGAGCTCACGGAAACCAACAAGATGTTGCGTGAGGAGCTGGCTTGGCACAAAACTACGGAAAAACACCTATTGCAGCAAACCCAAGATCTGCAGGACGGCGAAAAGAAATACCGCGCGCTTTTCCTTCAGTCGCCCGTGGCTTTGCATGTGAACATCGGTACCAAGCTGATAAACGGCAACCGGGCGTGTTTGGAACTTTTCGGCGCCGAGAGCCCCAAACAAATGATGGGACGCGACCTTTTGGATTTCGTGCCGGAGAATTATAAAGAATTCGTAAAAAAACGCTTGGAGTTCGTAGCCAACAAAGGCAACGTGCCGCCGGCGGAAATCAAAATCATACGATTCGACGGTTCGGTCATCGATGTTGAGGCGCGGCGCATAGCCATCAGCTACAAAGGAAAGCCGGCCGTATTAAGCATGTTGCGCGACATAACGGAAAAAAAACGCACGGACCGCATACTCCAGGCCAAGGCTAAACTTTTCACGCTGCATAACGAAAATTCAAAACTGCAGGATTATCTAAACGCCATCGCCATACAACTCGCGGAATGGAGCGATTGCCGCCAGGCGGGCATCCGGCTATTCAACAAAAATGAACAACTTACGGCTCATACGGGTTTTTCCCAAACCTATTGGAACCGTATTTTAAAAAATAAGAAGAAAGGCTGCGCCTGCTCCCTGATACGAGAGAACAAATTGCAGGAGGTTTGCCCTGATATGTGCGAAGAAGATGTTTTTGTTAAAAATGAAAAATGCGCCAAGTCCTTCGGTCCCTGCTCCAAGGGTTATGCATCCTTGGCCATATTGCCGATCAAGCACAAGGGAGAAATCGTAGGCATGATCCATTTGGCTGACGGCAAACCCGAAAAATTCTCCAAAGAGACGCTGACATTCCTGAAGAAGATATCCAACACCATAGGCAATAGTTTAACCGAAGTACTCCAGGAGACAGAATTGAAAAGGACTAATGAATTGCTGGAGAGCGTGTTTGACCAGTCCAGTATAAGCTTTGCGTATCTGGATAAAAATTTACGTTACAAGAAAGTCAACCAGAGATTCTGTGAAATGGCGGGCTTGCCCGAGGAAAAAATTCTCGGACGAAGCCGAGAAGAGATGTTCGACGGCGTCGATGAGAACACGATAATGCTGAGACGTGTTTTGGACACTGGCGTGCCGCACTCGGCCTTTTCATTTCCCCTTCGCGTAAAAAGTCGTCCGGACATATCCACGTCCTATTGGGACTGGAACGCCAAGCGCATAACCGACAGCAACGGCGAAGTATCAGGTGTTTTAATAAGTGCCGTGGACGTGACCGAAAGGCACAACGTGGAAGAACGGCTGTTGGAGTCATACAAGCATCTGGGCATCATTAACCGCAAAGTGGCCATCTTGTTGGATCTGAACAAGCTGCACGGCGGTAAAGATTCCAGCCATATCATGCAATTCATCGTTAATTCCGCACACAAGCTTTCACAGGCGCGGAGCGTGAGCTTTTACGAATACAGCCGCGCCAACGAGGTGCTCAAGTTACGGAGTTTGGCGGGGAAAAGCACAAGCCGTAATCCGGAAATCATTCTGCCAAAACGCTGCGCATCGCTCCAGCAAATGGTAAAAAAGAAGACGCGCGTCCAAGGCGCGTTCCAATCCGAAAACGGCGATTGGAGCTGCCACCATCCGGAAAAATCCGATTCATACCACCTGTTCATGCCCATCGTGATCCGCAACCAGTTCCGGGGCTGTATCCACTTTGAGTTCGGCAAACGCAGTTTTGTGACCACGCAGGAATTGGATCTGTACGAGGCGTTCGCGGCCAATACGGCCATAGCCCTGGAAAAACTCAAGCTGTTCCGCAACCACGAATTGGAACGCGAGACCTTGCCCGTTCCCGAACACCTCAAATATACGCAATCAGAATAAAACGGCCTTGCGGCCGTTTTTTCATCTATCTCCCCTCGCCTCGAATAAATCCGTCAAAATACATGGTTCCCACGCCTGTGATATCCACGGACAGCCGGACCAACGGACCGGTGACCGCAACCGTGAAAGCGTCGCTTGAGGATTCGGCGTCAACCGCACGCGAACCGCCGTAGGCTCCGATGCGTCCGGTGGCCACGCCCGAACCAGACATGTGCAATACTCCGTTTCCGAAGAAATCCGGCAACTTCTCCGGTTCAAGATTGGCCAACCCGTCTTCCCTTTCGACCAAATCCGCCAACTCCACATACGGCGCCAATTCGAAACTCACACCATCGTCTTTGATTTGGAAATCCGCATCCATCTTGCCGCCCATGGCCTCCATGTCGTTGTTGGTCGTGGCGTGTGCATAGCCAGTGTAAGTGCCACCGATGTCGCCAGAAGTATTCACGACCTTAAAGTCCAAGGTGATCTTGCGCTGCATGGCGCCCATATTCGCGTCCGCGGAATCTTTGACGTAGATGACCCAGTTGAAATCCGAAGCCTTTTGGTCTTGTTTGGCTTTTTCCCCGGCCGCGGGATCGATGTAGCGCGTGCCGTAATCGGAAAAATGATCCACCTGGGCCACAAGCGAGGTCTTGCCGTTTTTTACCGAAACTCGCGTGGGGATGATCTCGTAATCGCCACCGTCTTTAAGCCGCACGATGGAAACGTCCTTGTTCAACTCCTTGTCGAAACTGAACGCTATCAAAGCCGGGTATTTCAAAGCCGGTCCTTGGTCACTCCCCTTTTGGTTCAAAGAAAAACCGCCGGAAGCTATTTCCGGACCGCGTTCCGTACGTTCTCCAACCTCGATGGCAGCGTCTTTTTCCAAGGCGCCTTGCGGAAATATGATGCGCACGCGGGACCCGTCAGATTGCTTAAGCGCGATGCTGCCGCCCTCTTGGGCTTTGATGGAATATTCCTGCTTGGGGATGGGCGGACCCTCCTCCCCCGGCTGAGGCATGCCGGTTTGGGCCTGGGGTTTGGGCTGACCGCAACCAACCAAGACCATGGACAAGATGCCGGCCGCGATTAAAGTGGGAAAAATGTTGTGGCGCATAGTTTTTGATATGCCCTAAGCTTATAGGCGCCGCACATGGACGACAAGGCCGCGGAACGGATAAAATGTTCGTATATGAATCCGTTCGAAAACCACAACGCGGACCCGATCCAGGAAGATGTGCGCCTGGTGCGCGAGGTTTTAGACAAAGATTTGGCCGCTTATCCCAGTCCCACGGAAAAGAAAAAACGATTGTGCCATCTCTTAGATAGCCGGAGCACTTTTGTGGATCCATCAGCCAGCCACATGCTGCAAGAAAGATTAGACGCTTATGAAGGCAACGACCCCATCGGCTTCATCATGCCGCTCGCCGTCGAAATATGGAAACGCGAAGGTAAATATGAGAATCCGTTGAAATACAAAGCCAAACTTTTCCGCGCGGATCGCGAGAAGGACGGATACATATTTCTTAACGATGTTTTTTACTACGGCAAGGAAAACGGTTACGCGCACATCCACCTCAACAACCCATATTCGTACGCTGACGCGGATACGCCCGGCGCAAAACTTTTGGTCCTGCGTAGTTTCATCAAAGGCTTAAGCGAGTTGGCAAAAATATTGGGCGACGATGATCAGGTCAAAAATATTTCGGCTACATCAAATCTTTTGACCAATCCTGCCATGGCTGAAATGCTGGAATCCGTTGGTTTCAAAAATCTTGGACCCATATCGCAAGAAACGCGCCAACAATATTTCCGCGGAGACAATCGGCCCATCAACAGGATGGAGGCGGACAAGGTTGAATTCTGCAAAAAGGCTAAGGACGCAAAGGCCTTGCAGGAAAAATTGATGGTTGCGATAAAAAGCCTCAGGGGAAGTCGAAACCCATCAACTTAGAGACGCAAAATCTTGCGTCTATACCGGGTTGCCGGATTGCCAATCACATTTGTTTAAAACATACCCGTAGAGACGCCATCGGATGGCGTCTCTATCCCCGAGGGGGAATCCCCCAAACCCTTTGATCAGTCACGTCGAACGCGACAAGGGGCGTTAAGAAAATGACAAGTCTCCCTTGCCAAAGGAAGATTTAGAGAGATTTCCGCCTTCCCAAACGGCGTTTTCAATTTTCAACATCCCCGTAGAGACACAAAATCTTGTGTCTCTACCGGATTGCCCGGCATTCCTACCCCGACGTTTACACCGACCCGCGTCCGTATGTCATCCAACCATCAACAGAGACGCCATCCGATGGCGTCTCTACCGCAGCCAACCACGTCATCGTTCGAATAAAAAAGAACCAACCATGTCAAAGGTTGGTTCGTTTGCGGTATGGGGATGTTGCTTTTATTTATTCAGCTTTTCGCGGGTCAAGGGCCCGAAATATCCAGAGGCTGGTTTTATACCTGATGCTCGTTGGAATTTGGACAAGGCTTGTCTCGTCATGGCGCCGAACTTGTCGGTTTCGTTACCGGGTGAACCGGGGCCTGAGGGCGTTAAAACATACCCGTTGTTGTTCAACCAAATCTGCAAGAGTTTGACGTCTGAGTGGATCATGCCCGTCTTTAAATCTCGGTTAAAAGATAGTTTTTTATTTGTCGACACCGCGGCTGTTGCAACAGATTTTTTTGAAACCGTAGACTCGCATGCGGTCGCACATTTGGCGGGCAGAGATTTTAACGTCAATTCTACTCTGTTGATATAGACCCCGGAAAACGTGACATGCAAATCAGAAACTCCGTCGGCGTCCGCATCCCAATCAATGGATTGACCCAAATCAAGGGTCACGCCCTTTGCACCCGACGGCCCTTCAAATTTTACGCGGTTCCTGAATAAATCCACATCCGTAATATTCAAGGATAGGGCTTTACCTGAATCCAAAACAAACCGAGCCGTCGAGCCGATGAACGCCAAAAGATTCAAACCGTCTTGGTCAACCTTTCCGATTTCACGCGTCGCGTGCATGGCGACCGTCACATCGTGCTTGCCCATGCCGATGCCTACCGGTGGGAAAAACGCTCCGCCACCCTCAGGCGTGAGGGGTTGGAAGTTCGCGACCACGTTAACATTTCCAGTAACGTTCGTGTCCAAACGCGAATTCACGGTCGAACTATCGCTCCAGTCCACGAAAACATAACCTTGGTCCGGCATGGCCGTGATCGTAGTGCCATCCGAACCGTGATTCACGTTCTGGGACAGGTTGCCGACCACCGTACCGTTGGGTCCGGCGGCGTAATTCAGCGTATAGGTGTTGATGGCGAAGTTCGCGGTCACCGCCAGGTTGCCGGTGACGTTCAGGTCCGTGCGCGGATTGGCGGTTGACGCGTCGGACCAATCCACGAAATGATAACCAACGTTTGGGACGGCCGTCACGGCCAATCCGTTGGAACCGTGGTTGACCATCTGGGTCGATGATCCGGACAACGAACCATTGGCTCCGGCTGAATACGCCAACGTGTAAGTGTTGAGATAAGCTTCGCCGGTCAGGTAAAGATCGTCCCCGTCCAATCTGCCGATCGCGAAAGATCCCGGCGCACCTGTAGCGCCCCACGCGTATAGCCTAAACGTAACGGTCTGACCCGTTGGTATGTTGGCCAAAGACGGATGCGCCGAAAGATCGATTTGCGGACCGGCGAGCCCTTCGTCGTCCGTACCCGCATAGGCCGTTTGTGCGCCCACGTCCACGCCGGCGGTGGCGAAATTGTCCAAGCTGTATTGCCACTGATAAGCATTGGGGCCGGTGCCGCTGCGACGCACGTTCGCATCCAGATATTTGAGTTTTAGGTGATAACCGGTCTTGGGCGCGACTGAGTACTGAAAATAGTCGCCGGCGGCAAGCGCTTGGGCTTTGTTGCCCCCAAGCGTGAAATCGTTGGCGGAAAACCCCCTGAGCAAAAATGACGTCGCGATGCCCGGACCTCTGGATAAGGTTGACGTGACCACACCTACATCCAATTTCGTGGCGTCAAACGAAACCTGATCACCGGTCAAAGCCAAGGGATCGAAAGCCACGATTTTATTGGGCAAAACAGTACCCAAAAACGACAGGTCGTCGCCTGGACGGCGTCCAAAAGCCAAAGTCCCAGCCGTGCCCGCGGCGCCCCAACCATACAACCTAAAAGTAGCGTTTTTAACCCCCTGCAAACCAGCCGTGCCAGAGAGGTCGATGGCTGGCGCTGCAGTCCCATCATCGGCCAGCGACGTATACGACCCTTGGGCGCCCACATCAGAGCCGGCGGAGGAAAAGTCGTCCGTGCTGTATTGCCATTGGTAAGATACTGGACCAGTACTGCTTCTGCGGATGTTAAAATCAATTCCACCGAGATACAAACGATAAAATTCCTTAGCCCGAACCGCGGCTTGCATGTAATCCCCGTTTCCCACAGCGTCCGCCTTGAAACCGTTTAATGTAAAATGCCGGGAAGAAAACGCGTTCAACAAAAACGAGGGTTCAATTCCCAGGCCGCGCGAAAGAACGGCTTGTTCGGCTAAAGCATCGAGTGTCGAGGCGTTAAAAGTCACTTGATCCCCGGTTTGTCCGGCCAACTCGAAAGCCGCAATCTTTTTCTTGGAAACCTGTCCGGTGACCACCAGATCATCGCCCGCCAACCTGCCTATGGCATACGTTCCGGCCGCGCCCGTAGCACCCCAAGCGTAAAGCCTAAACGTTACCCTCTGACCGCTTGGCACATCCTGTAAAGCTGAAACGCCTGACAAGTCTATGCTGGCCATGGCCACGCCATTGGCCTCGGTTCCCACATAAGCACCTACCGCGCCAACATCCACGCCGGCCGTGGCGAAATTGTTCAGGCTGTATTGCCATTGGTAGGCGTTAGGTCCTGTGCCGCTCCGACGTATATTGATGTTTAATGCGCTAAGCGACATCCTGTAATCGGTTTTTGGTTCCAAGGTAAACTGCAGGTATTCCGCGTTGGTTATGGCTGCGACCTTATTGCCACCCACCACGTAAGCCGTAGAAGAGAACGCATTGGCCAAAACCACGGGGTTGATACCGCCACCGCGAGTCACGCTCACGCTCTGCAGATTGGGATCAATGGTCGTGGCGTTGGCAGAAACCTCATTGCCCGCCAAACCCGCGGTATCCAAGGCCATGACCGTGACCGCCGCATGCGCTGAACCGGCAAAAGCCAAAGCGCCTCCAAGAACAAAACAAACCCCCAAAACACGCGAAAAAAAATTCGACATAAGTTGAATGCATTATAGCACATAAGTATCCCGATGTTTTAATTTTCAACATCCCCGTAGAGACACGAAATCTTGTGTCTCTACCTGGACGCCATTGTATATAACGATCGTCGATTGGCCATGGACCGTCCGGTAGAGACGCCATCGGATGGCGTCTCTATCCCCGAGGGGTATACATCGGAAAAAAAGATCCTGAAACCGTCCTGCGCTTTCAGCTACGGGCGGCAGGCGAGTTCAGGATGACCGAATGGCGTCCGGGTAGCACACCGACCCGCGTTCTGATGTCGTTCACCCATCAAAGGAGACGCCAACAACAAAACGTAGAGACACAAAATCTTGTGTCTCTACCGGATTGCCGGATTGCCCGACATTCCGACCCCTACGTATACACCGACCCGCGTTCTGATGTCGTTCACCCATCAAAGGAGACGCCATCCGATGGCGTCTCTACCGGATTGTCGATTAACCAATCCATGGCACGACAAAAATAAAAAACCCTTTGAGAGGGTTAGAAGTGGTAGTTGGAGAAGGGGCCGTAGGGGTTGTCGAACAGCGCGACCTCTGCGAGTTGGACGCCGTCGTCGCAGAACCATTGGTGGTTCTCGATTTCTTGCTCTGTGACTCCGGGACTCATCCTCTCGCGACGTCGCAGATTGGGGTCTTGGCGGTCAGCGGTCAGGCGGCCCACGATGCGGAAATAGTGGAAGAGCTTTTTCAGGTCCGCATCCACGCCCAAATCGATATGGGTCACGAACTCCCCGGAACTGAGACCGCTCAGCATGCTCATGGTGCGCGCCTCAGAGTCGAGGGTCATCTTGACCTCGTGCCAACCACCTCCGCGACCCATGGTCCAGCATATGAAGACCTCGATTGTCAGGGAGGCCAGAAAGTCGCACGGGACCAGATACGAGTATGGTTGGCCGTCTTCGCCGATAGTGCGTTTTCCCATGCTTATGGGAAACACACGCAGGTCGCAGGTTCCGATGCGCGTCTCCAAATCCAAACTATCGCGCAAAAAAGCCACGGCCCGCCGGCCGGAGTATGAGATTTTGAGCGGCCCCTCGGTCCGCGACCAATTGATGCGCTCGACCTGCGTGGTGCGGTTGGGCGTGCCCATGGACACATCGTACAGAGCGGTCAAGACGAGATTGGAAGGTTCATGCCTATCGCGTGCCATCGGTTCCTCCTTGCCCTAGGCGAACCAAGGTTTATCAGCAACAAACGCAGGTGTCAACCTTCCTCCACCCTCATTTTCTGGCGTCCATGAACCGTTTGGCCGCTTTGACCGCGATACTGCCACCGGGCACGAACATACCCACCGCGTCCGCACCGATATCGAACAGAAAATCGCGTTCCAATACCTTACCCAGATATTCTTTAAACACGCGGCCGCCGGTCTGCGTTTCTCCCGTGATGCCATCCACCTCCAAAATCGCCTCTTTCTGCTTGCTCTTCCATAGGAATTTGTAGGCGTAAACCGGACGGTAATACAAATCCACGTGCGTGACCTCGACCTGTTCCTCCAGGATTGTATCGGCTTGTATGCCCTTGATCATCTTTGATAACGAATCGCGCATGATGGCCGAGACGCGCGCCTGGGGCGGGACGAGAATCGAACCTTCAGCCACTTCGTCCTTGAGTTCCCCCGCCACCTCGCTGGGAGTAATGGCCAGGTATTGCTTGAGGCGAGCTTCGACTTTTCCGCTCACGCCGTCGGTCAAGGTTTCGTCCAATTCCTCTTGCACGCACGACTCGACCACGGGCACGTGCACATGGCCGTTGGTCACGTCATATTTGATGTCGTGCACGCTCACGCTTTGGACTTCTTTTTTGGTGACCGGAATCTGATAATCCGCGGCACGCGTGTAAACGTAACGCGCCTTGGCCTCAACATGCCAAAAAGGTTCGTAGCGATGTTCGCTGTACGTGATTTCAAAATCGTCGTCTTTGGGCTTGCTTAAAAATCCGGCCATCTGGCTCAAAGTCCCGAAAGCCGCAAGCTTCTTTTGCCAAGCTTTGTCTTTGGCGTCGTCGGGCGTGATTTGGTCTTTGATCAGTAAAAGCCTTTGTTTGGCCACGTCGATATTCATAACCAGCACATGTTAGCCGAGAAAGGTCATCCAGTCCACACGGAAAGCCCGATTGGGTCTGGCACGTAAAAACCATTGGACACTATGGCCGACCAACCTGATTTGGGCTTCAAGCCCATGGTCAAACACAATATCGTGGGTTGGTTTGAATTGCCGGTTTTGGACATGGACCGTGCCATGACCTTTTACCACACGGTTTTTGACGTTAAATTGGACCGGACGGCCATGGGCACGGTAGAGATAGCTTTTTTCCCCATGTACAACGGAGCCATCGGCTCACCCGGCGCCTTGGTAAAAAATCCGACCTATAAACCCAACCAGGATTCTGGCGTGCTGATTTACCTCACCTCCCCCACCGGCGACATCAGCCTTGATTTGCAGGTCGTAGAACGTGCAGGTGGTAAAATTTTGGAAGGCCGACGCCGCATCTCCGAGGAATACGGTTTCATGGCCGTGATTTTGGATACGGAGGGGAATCGCGTCGCGATACACTCGAGGACGTGAGGCGTGAAAACCCATCACCCATAGAGGTAGAGACACAAAATCTTGTGTCTCTACCCAACCCGGACGCAATCCCCTTTCGGTCATCCTGAACTTGTTTCAGGATCTTAATTGTTTTCTTTATAACATCCTTCCGGAATTTTCATTGATGTTTTCAACATTCAACATCCAACGTAGAGACACAAAATCTTGTGTCTCTACCGGATTGCTGAATTGTTATTTACCTATTTCTAAAAAAGACACCCCGTTTGGTTATAAAACATTTACACAACGGCGTTTTTAATTTTTAACACCCAACGTAGAGACACAAAATCTTGTGTCTCTACCCATGACGTTCCAACCCAGACATCCAACCCACGACGAATCAGCCGATCGACCGTTTTGACGTCGTTCACCCATCAAAGGAGACGCCATCCGATGGCGTCTCTACCGTCGCCTAGCCGCGGAAATCTCTCTAAATCTCTCTTTGGCAAGAGAGACTGTTGTCAACGTGATTTAACAATAAGCGTCGATGTCCCATTTGTTAATGATCAAATGTAATCCCCCCTTGCCAAAGGGGGAAACGAAGGGGGATTTCCGTCGGACGGGGGTTCACAATCTCACCATGGTCGGGGCGATCGTGATTTGGAAATGGTTGGCAGAACGGTGCATGCTCATGTAGAGCTTGCCGCGATCCCAATAGGCAACGGGGACCATATCTTTAAACAATCGAAAACCCGTGCTCGGCACGTACATGCCCAAAAGCCAAGCCGCGTTATTCTCGCTTCGGTCAAAAACCATGGCCTTATCCTGAACCAAACGCAAAATGAAATCCGTCAGAAAATCCTCCAACGTCCAACCCGTCTCCCCCACATACGCTTTGTCGCGCATGGCCTCGAAATATTCTTGGGGCGATAAACCTTTTTTGAAGGCCGGACGCTGGGGCGTTTTTTTATTAAACGAGTCAGGCTCCCTAACCAAACCTATGCTCCATCCGGGAATGGCGCAAACCTTTTTGGCGCGCATGGCTTTGCGCTTGTCCAAACCTTTGGAGTCGTCGATGTGATGGGACTGCGGAAAATACACGAGCCGTGGTGTTTCCAAAACGCTTTTGAATCTCCTCCAAATCCAAAACGGTTTCAAAGTTTTTATGCGGATGGGATTGCCTTTGCGATCATTCAATCCTCCGGCTTTGGCTTGCGACTTGATGGTTTTGGATACGACCTGAATCAGACGTGGTACGGGCATGGCGAAAGGGGTCATCAACAGACGCGTAAAGCCCTGCTTGCTCTTTTGGGCCACCAATTTTTTGTGGCGCGTGAGCAGACGTTTCACGTCCTTAAATTCCGGAACCGCATATCGCTTGCCGTCCGCGCCCAAATAGGACAAGGATTTGGCCGAGACGCCATCCAAAACGCCCACATTCCAAAGGGTGGCGATTGAAGTCGTGTACTGGGCTTGCCAAGCCTTTTCCTGAGCAGAAATTCTTTTCGTCATACCGCAAGATAATACACGATAACGGGTTATAAGGATTCGCGCCATTGCGCTCCGCAGACTAAGTTTTCTACAAAAATTGGTCTTTTTTGGTGCTTTGAAACTAAATCCGCACTTTCGCGTACATTATGTTTATGGCAGACCCAGGATTGAAGTGGTTTGAAGTTAGCGATTTTTGGCACGCCGGTCCTTCACAGCGGGAGAAAGTCATGGACGATACGGAAAGCTCGACGGTCAAGCTCCTCAAGACCCTTTGCGCGACGCCCAGCCATGTGGACCATGCCACAGACAGGCCGCAGAACGAACAAGCCCTAGCCGCATTCATCCTGGGATACCTCAAGGATTTCCCTTGGCTGGAGGCCGTGGCCGACGAAATTCCTGGCGACAGATACAACATCTTCGCCACGGACGTTCCCGAGGAGCATATCGAGCTGCTTATATTGAGCCATCTGGACACGGCGGGCCCCCTCGAGGGTTGGAGTCATTCGATCGGCGCTTCCCATGACGGACGCTTCTATGGTGCGGGTGTGGCAAACACCAAAGGCGCCATGGTGGCGTTGCTCGAGGCCATGCATCGCGCCGGACCCACCAAAGGCGTGGGCTACCTGTTCTATAGCGATGCCGAATACGGCATGCTCGGCATGGATCATTTTCTGCACATGCATCCGTCCGTGAGTCCGCGCATCGCCTTGAGCACCGGAGGACCATCGGCATCCCTGCTTACGGGCTGTCGCGGAGTGCTGGAGTTCCAGATTTCCATGCGCGGCGTGGGCGCCCACGTATCGCGCCAAGATTTGGGATGCAACGCCATCGAGGCTTTGAATCATGTGATGATCGGGTTGGCGCGATTTTGCGACCAGCAGCAGAATAACACGCCCTGGCACACGACCTTTAATCTCGCGGCCATGAAAGGCGGCGCACTGGAATTGGCATCGAGCAACAGCTCGCCTGCCGCCAGATATTCCACGTCCGACAAGATACCGGACCAAGCCTGGGCACACGTCGTCATCTTCCCGGGCTCTCCCAAGCTCAACCGCACGGCCCTTGAGTCACAAATCCGGTATCTCATGGAGTCGTTCAACGCCCCGCGCCGCGACCATGTGCGTGCCGCGATAACGGATTTGCGTTTCCTGCAAGACCGCAACGGATACAGCGCCACGGAGCAGGACCTCAAGGACCTCGTTGAGTGCTTCAACGACGTGCATCAGGACCGCCGCACGCCAGCCAACGCGTTCGGGTATACGGACGCGGCTCAGCTCTCCGTGGAGCGCAATACCTCGGTCGGATGCGTCGCTCCCCTCAAAGGTAACGAACGCGCCGCGGACGAGTTCGTGGACCTGGTGGGCATAAACGCCTACCGCCAAGCCTGCGCACGTTTGCTCTCCCGATTCTCCGCCCGACTCTAACTTTCCCGCTCGCTGAGGGGGATTTTTAATAACGGCGGCAGTAGCTAGGGGCTGATAGCTGGGGGCTGGGGGCATGACTCGATTTTAATTTCTGTGAAATCTTTTATGAACATCCGGTCGTGGGAGACCAGCACTACGGCGCCCGAAAACTCCTGCAATGCGCGTTCCAAGGCTTCTATGGCGTAGATGTCTAGGTGGTTGGTGGGTTCGTCCAAGATCAATAAGTCGCAAC
>CAZRYH010000013.1:0-39036 GCA_964604275.1 uncultured Gammaproteobacteria bacterium | reverse complement strand
TCTCGCTGCCTGAGAACAAACTGTTCGACGGCATCGTGGGCGAGGGCGCGATCAAGACCCGCGGCGAAGTGCTGGCGTTCATCCGCAACCCGCTGTTCTACGAGGCGCGCAAGATGAGCGAAAGCCTGTTGCGCAAGCATATGCCCGCCATCGTGAACGGCTGGAAGAAATTCCGCCGCGGAACCAGCTTTTTGGACTTCACGAACCAACTCATCGAGAGCTGCCAGGACGAAACCGACCTGCGCAAGTATCTCAAAGAGATGGCCGTCTGAGACGCCTTTGGACTTGGGCCGACGGCGATTATTCCAAGGTTGGATTAAGATGGCGACCTGGCCGTCGGCACCCATTTTCATAGTTCGGGTTTAAAAAAGATTGTCAAAAATCAACCCGACCTCTCGGCAGACTGTATAAGTCTGTTTTTTTTAAACAACTCACACCAAACCCTCTTATCGAAGAGAGGAGGCCGGGTGACACCTTGACTTTTTGGGTTTTTGTGTTAGCCTGATTCTTGTGCCGAACAGAATATGTGGGAGGCGTCATACGTCCCATGTCGTTCGGCCAAACTCTCAATCGCGTCATTGCGAGCACGTTCAAAACCAACAAACATACGCCGGACGGTATATCCAACGGCAAAAATAGTTCGAGGTTAATATCCAGCACATTCTCACCAGCCGCAGAGTTTGAAGCGGCGGAGATTCTCCCACGTTTGATAGATTCAGTCTGAAATATGCAGGGGCTGCAAACGTGCTTTGAAATTCGTTGGCGACTGACGGATAACACCTGGAAATCATAGTGACACAGACCGTCCGTCACGGATTACTCACGAGGACCCAGATGAAGCCCACCGAACACGCCAAGACACTGTCTGCCGTGAACGAATTCCACGCGGTTTGGACCGCACGTGACAGCCAAGGTCGCGGGTCGGGCGGTTTCAAACTCGCCTTGGCTCGCGAACGACCCGATCTATTCCGCTGCCTGCGTCTGCACGCGGACCTGATGGCACGCCTCCCCGCAGAGGTACTCACCGATTGGGCCGGCATCAAACCCCGCGGCGTGGGCAAAGAGACGCTGCGCGCCCTCATGCCGCGCATCGCGGCCGCATGGGTTCACTCCCCCGCGCCGCGATCCGGCTTCGACAAGTTCGTGAACCAATTGCTCGCCGAATGTCCGACCGCGGAAAAACTCCGTGCCCGACTCGACGCACTGGTGTGACGCAAATTATTTCAAATTTGGATGCACTCAATAAGTCTACTGTATAATATGCGTGCTCCTGAGTGCTTGCCGAAGCATAACTCAAAACCAGCATGAAGCTGGTTTTTTTCTTTGTTGTTAAACGTGAACTCACCCTACCCTCTCTTAACGAGAGATGGTTCTAATTAGGACAGCTCTCTCTCAGTGGTTTTGTTGATAATTCCTAAAGCCTCCTCGGGCGTATCCACGATATGAATTAAATCCAAATCCTTGGCTTCGATGAACGCATTTTTATCAAGCAAATATTCCTTAACCCATTTCAGAAACGGTTCCCAAAAATCACGGCCCATGAAGATGCACGGTATGTTTTGCGGCGTCTTGCCCGTCTGAATCAGCGCGAGCATTTCCGTGGCTTCGTCCAAAGTGCCAAAGCCTCCGGGGAAAAAGACGTAGGCTTGGGCCGATGCGGAGAGCATTACCTTGCGGGTGAAAAAATAATGGAAACCCATGGCGCGCGTCACGTATTGGTTGCGACGTTGTTCGTGGGGCAACTCGATATCCAATCCCACGGATTCACCGCCCCCGTCGAACGCCCCCTTGTTGCCCGCCTCCATGATGCCAGGTCCGCCGCCGGTGATAACCGTATAACCTTTTTCCGCGCACATCCTACCCAACTCATGCGCCATTTTGTAATACGGACTTTGGGGCGCAGAACGCGCGCTGCCGAAAAACGTGACCTCACGTCGCAAGTTGGACAAGAACTCGAACCCCTCGATGAACTCGGCCATGATGCGAAAGATGCGCCAATACACGTTTTCCGTGAACACGGGTTTTTGATACGGAGTACAGCCGCTCGGATCGCACATCCATGACATGAAACGTTTGTCCCCCTCGCTCCCGGGTTCGGGTTTTCCGATGGAGGTTTTATAAAAAGGCCGTTGCGGCACTTGCCGCCTTTTTTCTGTTTTGGTTGTCATAGAAAACGGATTCATGTTTTTGAAAATCAATAGCGTTCCAAATTCTGCCCCAAGGTTTTGATAAACTTGACCAAGTCCCTTTTTTTCCAGCACGGACCCAAACTTATTTGCACGGGCCGTGTCTTGTCCTCCAAACTGATTTCCAACACATACATGCTGCCGTTCAAACTCACTCCCAAATCCGTGAGCCGGAAACCGCGAATAATTTCCAAAGGATAGCTGTGGGACCTGCCCATCATGGCTCGATACTGGAGTACACCGTCTTCCAGGCGCAATTTTTCTGACGAGCAATTGAGTAGATAACCCCAACATACGAAAGCCAACATGGCGAAAATGGCGGTCTGCAAACCATCTAATGCCGGGAGCACCAAAGACATGGCCAAAAAAAGCGTCAGGACGATGGTGACCGCCAAAATCAAAGCACCTCCCGGAGAAACCAAATTCGAACGCACGTCGTTTAACGGCTCATCTATCTGTCTGCCGACTTGATGAAAGCTTTTTTCAGCCAGGACCGTGGGCATACAACTATTATAGCACAAGCCCCGAGGTTTCTTTGGATAAGAGGAAAAATAAAAAACCTTCCA
Source organism: uncultured Gammaproteobacteria bacterium (assembly GCA_964604275.1). Lineage (GTDB taxonomy): Bacteria > Patescibacteriota > Patescibacteriia > 2-12-FULL-60-25 > 2-12-FULL-60-25 > MWCR01. The sequence goes on along the minus strand of CAZRYH010000013.1, from coordinate 36,284 downwards.
GAAGGGAAGGTTGAGCTAACCATCCGTTGGCGGTTCGCTGCGCCGCCGCGGGGAAATGATCGAATAAGGGGACGAGGCCACTGCCATTCGCGGAGCCGTCGAGTCCTCGAACACGTAAGCCAGTTTGTTTGAGGACCCGTTGCCGTTTTTGCCGTGGCTACGAATGCGCTTCATTTCCGTTCCCGTGATCCTTAAAGCCAATTCGACCAAGGCGTCGTCCGGTGCGACCACTTTCAGCTCGCGCCCATTGGGCGACAGCATTGGCGGCATACGATAGGGCTCGCCTTCAAGTGCCAAAACCCCGTTACGCACGCGATACACGTTCATCCCCACGTAAGGCGGGAATGGCGGACCTTCGGCTTTGAGCATATCGGACACGGTCTGATCGTCGAGCTCCTCCAGCATCTGCCGGATGGCCAGATACACCTTGCTGTGTGTGACGACCAGAAAGCGTCTTTCCCCGAATAATTCCGCACGCGTTTTGAGATGCCGCAGGATGATTTCCGCGCGCGGGACCAGGTTCAGAAAACTCTCGCCCATGAGCGTCTTGCGCCGTTCCAGCAAACTTTCCCCTCCTTGAGCCAGGACGGGCAAAGCATGTTTTCCGGCTAACCGCATCGTGCTTCTCATGGCTGCTTCGAAAGACCTACGCCAAGCTTTTTTCTTATCATCGCCGCTCAGGGCGTTGACGCCGTACCTCTCGGCATTGCGGCGCATGGCGTCCATCATGTTGACAAGCAACCCTATTTCCAACCCGTAGGTCGGAGTTGGTTTGCTGATCTGCGGCGCGGGGAATGGTTGAGGCTTGAACTGGACCAGGTTGTCGAAAACCGTGCGGAACAATTCCGCGTGCTCTGGATTCATGTCGCCTGAATTCACAACCTCCAAGCACCGATCTAGCAACACCGCCAGGTCGGGCGGCACAATCGCGGCGTGCGACTGTTCGTTGAGCTCTTTGGCTACGGCCGTATACCGCGGATTCAGGCTAGCGGCGCGCATGGCCCAGTTGGCCGTTTGCTCGGCGCGTCTGAATTCCGAATACGCGACTGAATCGCAACGCGGTTTGACGTTGCCCGCGGCGAAAATCTCACGCAATTGGATGCCGGCCAAAAAAGCCTGTACTCGCCCGAACGGCGAGAGGTCCGCATCCTGTTTGTCTGGGATGCGGGCCGGCGCCTGCGCGCCGCGCTTGAACGCTTGGACGCGTTCACGATTCCATTCGCTTTCGGCGTGGCGCATGAGCACCACGCAAGTCCCCTTGGGGAATTCCATGGTGCCTCTCCTGTTGTGGAATGCGCTGTGCCATTGTTGTTTTTCTTTGAAAGAGCCATCCGTAAACACGCCGGACAGCAGGCAAAATCTAGCTTTTTTTATGCAAAAAGTCAAGGTAAAGGGGATCGCCGAGGATTTCGGCTAGAATCTAGACGAGCTTCGCTAGAAGGCGCAACGGTTGGGCCAGGAAGCCAGCAGTCACGCAAGCCTTACGGCCGGCACGGACCGCCGAATTCTTGGTCATGGTTGATACGCTGCAGAGGCCTAATGGATTACCCCACGGGATAAGCCACGCTAGCCTCATTAACCGAAATTGTCCCGAAACCTCGGCTGATCCCCGCAACATGTTCGCGTGCCATCATGGGAGTGTCAAATCCGGAGTAGAAGGAGAAAAAATTAAATCAAAAAGCAAAATGCAAAATGTAAAAATCATGGCGATACAAAGCAAAATGCAAAAATCAAAAAGCATAAATATTGTAGAAATTTCATTTAAAAAAACGGCGCGGGGCGTCGTTAGGCGGAAGAAGAAGGTACTTGTGGACTTGGGGGGTGGCCCGTCCACAAACGGAGGATTTGGTATCGCCACAGCAAATCACGGAATTCCGCATCCATCCAGTCCTTGCCATACAAGGCTTTGGGCCACACGAACGGGAAGGCCGTATCCAACGTGACGAGGAATTTGTAGAGGTCGTGGGCCAGACGCGTGTGGCACACCAAGGATTCGATATATGTGGTGATATCCACCAGCTGGACTTCGTGGTTGATGCCACCCCAACGGCAGACGTACTTTTCCGCACGGCGATCCACGGCCGAATGCGGATTGCCCGGATCCACGGCACCGGCGCGTGCGGCGTTCGACATCTGGGCCGTGACTTGGCCCGGGCTCGTGACCACGAATTCGCGCAGCTTGTCTGCGGCCATCTCGGCTTCTATTCCATCGGAAAAGAACACCAAAATGAAGCCGCTGTGATCCGTGACGCTTTCTGGATTGCGGATGCGGTTGCGCAGCTGTTTGGCGAACACCATCTCCTTGCGTCGCGTATCGAAATACACGTTCGCCTGCTTTCCGTTAACGTTCACCACGCGCGCATCCAACGGCAGTACCACCCGTGTGTCAGTCGCGGTCTGATGCGCCCGCTCGTCCGTCTCGTCGTAAACGTGGAGCATGGGCTGTCCGTCCGCGCCGCGTTTGACCCTGTATTCCTTGGCCGGATCCAACTCAGCCACCACGACCAATCGCACGCTCAACTCCGGATCGAACACCTGGTTCTCGAATACCTGAATCAACTCCTTGCGGATGGCATCCACGCGCTCTGGCTTGTACGCGCCCATCAGATATTCGAATTCCAATTGAGCCAGGACGGCGACGGTGCGCGCCTCGAAACCGATACGCCGTGAGATGATACCCTTGGACGATTTGGCGAGCGTGGTGTTGCCGTTGGTATAACCGGCCAAGTTGATCAAAGCCGGAAAATCGCTGGCCGCGCGCACGCAAGCAGCGAACTCCAATTGCTTGCGATGGATGGGCGGCAAGAACTTGAGCATGCGCTCGATGTAAAAGTGCGTGTCTGCGATAGCTTGGCGCGACAGGCGACGGAGTTCCTCAAAATCCTCCTCGCCCGTGAAGCCGTACTGATTGGAATAGGCCTTGAGCAAGGCCCTTTCCTGGAAATCCGTTATCCGCCGGCGGCGTTCGGCCGAACGTGGGCCCTGGGGCAAGTCGCGCACGGCCTCGCGCATCAGGCGTCGGATACGCTTGAAACGGTAACGTTCTCCCGTGAGCAGGGAGCTGGACCTGATGCGGGAGATGACTTCGCGACGCGGCATTTCCGGCGGGAAATACGTCAGTCCCGGGAAGGTCCGGTAGACCTCAGCCGCATGCTCTTCCATGTGCACTTGCATGATTTTGGCCTCTTCGGCCGCAAAAACGGCCAAGGCACGCGGCCATTCCGGATTTTCACCGCACGCCTCCACCAAAGCCGACTTCAGACGCCTGACCACGTCGATCTCGCGGGAAGAGTTATAAAACGGGGGCGGACAGGACGTACCGAACAAACCCATCGGCTGCTCCTTTGCAAAGAACGATTGACGCAAGGCCGTAAACTAACCTCAGTTTTCACGAGTGTCAAGACTTTTCAAATCCGCCACGGACTGATAAGCTCGCGGCCATATGACAAACACTTGCGAAACCATCCAGCGCACCCTGGTGTTGCTCAAGCCCGATGCGGTCAGCCGCGGTCTGATCGGAGAAATCCTCCAACGCTTCGAACGCGTCGGCCTTAAGATCGCCGGCCTTAAAATGGTCTGGCCTACGGAGGAGACGGCCCTCAAGCATTACACTGAAGACTTGGCCATCCGCCGCGGCGAAAAGGTCCGCCACCTCATGGTGGAGATGTTGGTCTCCGGACCCATCGTGGCCATCGCCCTGGAAGGTATCGAGGCCATCGAATTGGTGCGTAAAATGGTGGGCGGCACGGAACCCAAAAGCGCGGCTCCGGGCACTATCCGCGGGGACTTCGCCCACATCTCCTTCAAACATGCAGATACGCGCCAAGTCGGCGTCATGAACCTGATCCACGCCTCCAGCGACGAAAAAGACGCGGCCCAGGAACTCGAAGTCTGGTTCGATGCCAGCGAATTGCAGGAATTCGAGCCTTCATACATCAAGCACACCATCGTCTAAGATTCGAACAAATAACAAGCCCCGGGTAAAACCGGGGCTTTTTGGTGTACAAGAGCCAATTTCAGGCAAAAATCACAGTCCGGGGCCAAAGCTTGCAACTTCCGCACATCTCTGCTATATTTTGCCAATAAATTACCTATTTATCGATTCGTAGCGTATGGGTTTACCCAGCCATCGTCGGACCAGCTCGCATAAACGCCGCCGCGCGTCGCATCATGCGCTTAAAAAACTGGTCGTTGCCAAAGATTCAAAGAGCGGACAGGAGCATTTGCAACATCGTGCCGCTCCGGGCGCCACTTCCTATCGCGGCCATGCCATTCATGTGAAAGGCAAGGACAAGAAAGTGGAAAAATTGCTTAAGAAATCCAAAAAGCAAGCTGCCGAATAATAATAAAAAACGTTCTTTAATTCATACGCACCTTTGTCCCTTATGTCCAATCGCCATTTAGCGCGCTCGTTGGCCCTGCAATCCTTGTATGAATGGGATTTCCATCATGCGGAACCACAGCGCGCGATAGAGACCATGGAACGCAATCTCGCCGAATTCGCCCCGGATTTGGATGAGAAGCCTTTTGCTATGGCTTTGGTCAACGGCGTCATGGACAAGCGTGAGGCTATCGACGCCACAATCACAAAATTCGCCCCGGATTGGCCGCTGGAACGCATCACCACGGCTGACCGCAACGTCCTACGTATAGGTACGTATGAATTGTTGTACGACCAACAGATACCTTCTAAAGTGGCGATCAACGAAGCTATCGAATTGGCCAAGACCTTCGGCGGCGAATCTTCCGGTAAATTCGTGAACGGAGTGTTGGGCGCCATCTTCCGCGACCAAATCGCTCAAGGAGCGGTCAAGGAAGTGGACAAACCCAAACAGGAAAGCGAAACCAAAGAAGCGCCAACCGAGGAACAAGAGAAAGAAAAACCTGAAGAACAAAATACCGACCCACAATAATTCATTCTTAAATTCGTATCGAATGCTCGATGGCTCTTACCTCGTAATCAGCCATTGATAATTGGATACAACCGAACGAGTTTGGCGAGGCGCGCACGGAAACCTTTCGACGCTTGATGCGAAGAGTGGTCCGTCTGCATCGCGAGAATCGTTCACGCAGCAGAGCGTAACGTATGACAACCGAACCGCAAACTGACTTTAAACCGTTAGAAGAACGGCTGGGTTATACTTTTGTGGACAAGAGTCCGCTCATTTCTTCCCTGACCCACCGTTCCTACCTTAACGAACATCCGGGCTTCCCCTACGAACACAACGAACGTTTGGAATTTTTAGGCGACGCCGTATTGGAATTGATCGTCACGGAACACCTGTATAAAAACTACGCCAATCCAGAAGGCGAGCTGACCAACTGGCGTGCGGCCTTGGTCAACGCCAAGACGCTTTCCGGCATCGCCAATCAATTGCAATTCGAGGATTATTTGCTCATGTCCAAAGGCGAAGCCAAAGACAAGGATTCAAAGGCCCGCATGTACATCTTGGCAAATGCCATCGAAGCCATCATTGGCGCCATCTATCTGGACGGTGGCACGCAAGGCGCGGAAAAATTCATCCACCGCCATATCCTCTCCCACCTGCCTTTCATCTTGAAACATCGTCTGTATATCGATCCCAAAAGCCGCTTCCAAGAGACGGCGCAGGAACTCATGGGTGTGACCCCGAGCTACAAGGTGCTTAAGGAAAGCGGCCCGGACCACAACAAAGAATTCACGGTCGGAGTGTTCCTGGAAAAGGAATTGGTGGCCGTGGGAGTAGGGCTCTCAAAACAAGAAGCGCAAATCGCGGCCGCGCAAGCCGGACTGGAGGCCAAGCACTGGGAGACGTTCGAGAAGGAAGAAGCCAAGGAAACCGAAGAGAAAAAATGATTGCAAAAAAAATCCCGTTGTCCGGGATTTTTTCTTATGGTGCGCCCTGAGAGATTCGAACTCCCGACCGTCAGCTTCGAAGGCTGCTGCTCTATCCAGCTGAGCTAAGGGCGCAGGTATCTTTGCGGCTCGATGATAGCAGGACTAGAGTGCCAAGGCAACCCAAACCGCTAAACAAAAAAGGCCGTCATTGGTTATGACGACCCTAATGAAGATCAGACGCTCGCCAGCCTGGTGGCCACCATCTCGATACGTTCGAGGTAAGCGGCCTGCTCGTCGCGGGAAGGATCGGCGTCCGTAAGACGCTTGGTTTCGAGCTGAGCCAGGGTGCCCTCTAGCGACATGACGCGCCTGCGGAGTTGATCCACGGACTGTTCCATGGCCAACTCGGAAAGCGCGACGTGTTTTTGGTCTTCCATGGCCTGCTCTTCCAGATTCTTGAGCAGCTCGGCATCGGCCACGGCGTCGCTCAGACCCTTGGCGGACACCATGCACTCGGAGAGGATGGCCGTGGCGCGGGCGATCACGTCCTGATGCCGTGAGAGAACCTTCCGCAATTCCCCGACTCGTTCCTCCGCCACCTTTAGGCCTTGGCGCATAACATCTCCGCCGCGTGTTGCGCGACTAGAAATTTGCAGACGCATGGCCTCAGCCCCATCCAACCTGGAACGCAACGACGCTTCGACGCGGCGCATTTCCGATCCGGAGCCGAGCAAATCCTGCTCGATCTTCTGGATTTCCTTGATCGCGTACTCACGCACCAGCTCACCGGCCGGCAGAGTCCGCAACCTCTCCAATTCCTTGTCGTCGTTGCGCGATTCAGTCAACTGCACTCCCCTGATTGCGGACATCGCGCGCGTAATCGCATTCAATGCGAGGACGGCCAACAGGTAGCCAGGGAAGATTTGAACCGCGTACTCGAATCGGTCACGGAGCGAATCCATGTCTTTGCGGTGGTCGATTCGCGGATAATTGAGAACGTTCACGGTGAAGTGCAGGGCAAAGAACGGGATGTAGGCCATCAGAACCCATTGGGGGAAGAATGCATTCTCAATCCCCAACACGCCCATGATCAAAACCGCGAAAACGACGGGCTTGATAACCTTTTTCGGTTCGGGTGGACGCTCGCCGTTCAGCACCAATCCAATCATGGCCAAAAGCGTGGAAAAGGCATAGCCCAATCCCAGCGATGACAGGAGAGGCGCGCCGTTCATGAAGCAGACCAGAGCCAGAATCAAGGCCCCGGACGAGCATGCGTTCGCCACCCAAAACGCCTTCGACAGTATGCCGACGTGATGCCGTTCGAACATCAAACCAATCAAATCGAACCGGCCCAGTCCGTCACCGGTCAGAAAGACATGGGCAACTTCCAACCACCATGGCGCGGAACTGCGCCTGATTTCCGCGATGCGACGAGCCCTTTCTGCTTCGGCGATGTTGCCGTAATCGAAAACAGCAGCCAGACGTTCGGCACGTGCCAGGTATCGTTCGAGGACATGGCTAACCTCTTGTGATAGAGCGCCGATTTTTGAAGTCGGAATTTGTTAAACTAGCAATAAAATAGCCATTTGTCAATCCTCGCCCCCATCTTCCCGATTCAGTTTAAATATGCCATGATGGAGATACCTGATGGCCGGTTCCCGTGGCCAAACAACGGGAAAGGAGGCTCGAATGCACTCAGAAGACCAGGACGAAAAGCCGCCCACCACCCGCACCTTAACCCCATCCCGGAGGCCGATGTTCAAAAGCAGTCATCGTCCCCCACCCCACGAACCGCGCCCCGACGACGGTACGGATCCGTACCTCTCGGAGCGTTCGTGCATCATGTTCCCGAACGGCGCTAAATTCATAGGCGTCCAAATCACCAAGGATAAGGAACAAGGCTGATGCAAACCCCAAGAACCTTTGCCGTGGGAAAACGCAGGCGATTCGCCCGAACCATTTCCGTCACTAACGCCCCCAAAAGCGCCGTGTCGGACAAAGTCGGACGTCCCGTCGCCAGCTTCTGCGTTTTCCCAACGCTTCCCAGTCCGTCACGGTTGGTGGGTTGAGAAGCGGGAATGCTACACGTCATGCCGAACTTGATTCGGCATCTCCCTAAGTTTTTCAAAAAAGATCCTGAAACTAGTTCAGGATGACGAAATGGGACAAGGGGTGTCAGGTGGAGTTGGACAAAAGAGTGTTGGATGTAAAATATCGCTAAGAACAGCGGTTTTTTATGTTGATATTTTGGCTTTATTGAGCCTTATTTATTTTTGGCTTAGCAGAGCGACGCTGAATTGAATATGTATCAGGCACTCTTGACAAAATGCCAAATTTGTGATACATTAGTCCGTTAAATCAAAAGTCGAAATCGTCCCTCGACAATCCATCGCCAAAACCCCGCATGAAACCACGCCCTTAAAAAGGTTTCCGCCATGCGGAATTCGTGCGGGTCTTCGGCGAGGGCACGACTTATGTCGCGCCCAAAAGATTCGGATGTCCGAAAACTGAAAATTGGAATGACGTGCCCCAGCGGCCGTATCGCCAATTCATGTCCAAGACATGGTCCGCTAACGCGGCCTTTGCGCACCCTCACCAGTTCGCAAACCAAAACGTTTCAAATTCGCCGGGTGAGCGGCAAAACATCGTAACGGAGGATTCCACCACGCAGAGCACGAGCGTTGTCGTGACGGTTGCCTCTATCGTGTCCAACAGCTGCGACGACTGCGGCGCGTCCATCGCCAACCCGCAGCACCGCTTCTGTGGCAAGTGCATCAAGAATCACCCCGCCAAGTCCGCGCCCAAGGCCAACGACGCAGCCCAGACCGCCCCCGCGGCCCCGGCCGTCGTCGCCGCCCCCGCCGTCCCGCCTCCGGCCCCGCCCGTGGTCGAGATCGCCCCGGCCGTCGAAGCCCCCAAGGCCGAGACCGTGCCCGTGGCGACCCCGGCCGCTAAGCCCGCGCCCGAGCGGCCGGCCCACGTGGTCGTGAAGAGCTGCAAGTGCGGCCAGAAGTTCGTGCCGCGCGACCCGCGCCACGACGCCTGCCCCAAGTGCCACCGCGCCGTGATGATCGCCCGCCGTGCCGAGGAAGCCAAGCGCGAAGCCGACCGCAAGGTCGCGGACAGCGAGCGCAATGCCAAGACCGAGCTGCTCAAGGCATACCGCGAGAAGCGGCTGCCCGAAGGCGCCAAGGTCACGGAGAACGGCGCACAGATCGTGATCGTAATCGATGGCGTGTCCACCACGCTGTACGACCACGCGGGCTTCAACGCCCGCCGCGAAGCCGCACGCGCCGCCGAAGCTGCCAAGGCCAAGGCCGCCGTGGACAAGGCGCGCGCGGATGCGGAAAAGGCGGCTGCCGAGAAGGCCCGTCGTGACCGCATCGGCAAGGCGCTGTTCCGCACCTACTCCTCCGGCAAGGCGCTCCCGGCCACTGTCAGTGCCAAGCGCAACGGCGTGCACGTCATTTTCACGGTCAGCGTGGTCGGCCAGGCTACTGCGACCTACACGGCCGTGGACCCTGAGCTGGCAGCTGCCGAGGACGCGGCGCGCAAGGCGACCGAAGCTTTGGCCAAGGCCGCACGCAAGGCCGAGCAGAAGAAGGGCGGCAAGGGCAGCAAGAAGGCCGCCTGACAATCGTTCATTCCCACCCTAGGTCTTTTCTCGGCACACCGTTCTCTTGGTGTGCCGGACCTAAATGTGAGTCCATCGGGAATCCTCTCGACGGAACCGCTCAAGGTTCAACCAAGGAGTCAATCCAATGTTCATCACGTTCATCAGCCTGGTCGGTTGCGTCAGCGTTCTCGCGGCAGTCATCGGCTACTCTCTCAAGGACCGCGGCAACACCCGAGCGCGGATGGTCTCCATCCCCGCCCTCCCCCCGATCGGTGCGGTAGCGGACGAGCTGGACACTTACGAGGTCCAGCCCACGCGTCTCGCCGCGTGAACACCCCCATCGTACTTCGTTAGGCACGTCATCCTCGACGTGCCTTCCCGACTGTGAACCGGTGTCGACATGCCGTCGGCACGGGTCCGCTGAAGGATTCCAACGGAGGTCAAAACACAGTGAAGAAATTTGCCAAATGCGCACTCCTCGCATTCGCGGCCGTCATCACGTTCGAGTACAGCTACGTGGCGGCCATTTGGATGATGGACGGCGGATTGGCGGCGCAAGAAGCCACGGAATCCGTGGTTGAAACCCATCAACACCTGTACGACTCGGTGATCACCGCTCTCGTCAAAATCGAATACGATTATCCCGTTGTCACCGATTCGCTGAAGGGCTGCTTCCAAAAACCTACAAAGCCGCAATGAAAGGAGACGACGAATGATATTCGCATCCGGTGAAAGGGTTCGTCTGACCGTGGCTTTGGACCTTCATCTGCCCTCCAAGGACGGCCCGATTCTGGTCAAGGATACAGAAGCGCTGTTCTCCGGTATCATCGCGGATTTGGAACGGTACGTCCGCCGCCATCCTGATGACGTATTGGCAGATGGTTGTACTAGCGCGGAATGCGCCGTGACGGACGCACAGGGGCTGACCCTGAGCCAATTGAGGGACCGAGGCTTTCACTTCGAGCTGCATGCCCACGTGATGGAGGCCTGGTGCCGAATCGAATCCCTGCGGGCTCGAGCACGCGACACTTCTGGTTACGAACGCAATCTCCTGAACAAGGAAATTGAGATGGTCCAGGCCTGCGGAGCAACGCATGTTCTCGTGGGACTGGAGTTCACCCCAACCCCAAGCGTCGTGGTCAAGCTCGTTCGATAGCACCTTCCTGGCGCATCGGTTCTCGATGCGCCCAATCCCCACTGCGCACCGGTGTCGACATGCCGTCGGCACGGGTCCGCTGAAGGATTACAACCAGAGGTGAACAATGGCGAAGCTTTCCGGTAGCACCATCGTCCTCATTGTCTTGGCCGCGGCGATCTTGCATCACTGCGGCGCGTTCCATTGATGGAGTTCATGATGAATCAAGAAATCGTGAAGCGACGTCTTGGGGCACTGCCCACGATCGCGGCCCGTTGCGAAAGCATCTGGGCCGTGCTCAAGGACAAGAAATCGGGATGGAAGTTCATCCTGCTCGGGATGCTGGTCATGGCGTACATTCTGTCGCCACTGGACCTCATCCCGGACCCGATTCTGATCCTGGGTTGGCTCGACGACCTGCTCGCGCTGCTTGTGGCCGCGCTCGTCATCGGCCATAAGGCCGAGACGTTCTACGCCGCCATCTGCGAGCGCAAGGAACTCGAGGTCGAGACCCGCAAACCCCGACTGGAAGAGACGTCCGCAGACACGGACCGCTCCCCGGTCGACATCTGATCCGCGCCCAATACCTCGAGCCCGGATAAAAAACGCGCCATACTCCACGGCGCGTTTTAAAATAACTCACCCTTCCCTCTCTTAAGAAGAGAGGGTTTAGCGATTTATTTTTAACAAAAAAAATACCCTAACCCCTTGTAAAGGAGGGGCTTGCTATCTATTTCACGTCTTTCCTGACAACACCTTTACCGTTCGCGGTCTCATCGTTCTTCAAATCCGTGGTCAAAGCTTTCGTGGTCTGCAGAATGGGTTCGGCCAAATCCTCGTCTTGTGCAGCGAAAGTCGTCTCTCCCAAAAGTTGCGCGAAACGTCCGTCGTCCGCCAAAATCGGAGTGAGTTCGATATCGAATTCCACTTCAGCGGAATTCGCGTTAGCTGGTAATTTATTCAAGGTCCATTTCACCTCGCGCTTATCGGCATCGTAAGCCAAAGCACCGGCCGTGGACGTGGCTAAGGACACGAAACGCACGCTACGCGGCAAGATGGCCGTTGCCTCTAAATCCTTTAGATTATGGATGCGCTTATCCAAACTCCAAATAATTCTGTAGATGGTGGGTTGGCCAATCTTGGGCGGCAGGGGTCCGGATCCCAAAGGTGCGCCTTCTTCCGTGTAATACCTGGCTTGGGAAGAGAACTTGGCGTCCGAACGTAATTTGAAAACCATGGGAGTCATTTGCACCGAGCGTTTGGTCTTTCCAACCTCCATCTCTGCGGTCACGGTCAACCGCACGGCCATGGGACGCGTGCCAGTTGCCTGCGAGGACAAGTCCAAAGTCACTTCTAACGAACCTTGGGCATGCGACGCGACTTCCTTGAAAGACTGGAAATTTTTCGAATCCCAAACCAAACGATTCCCATCTTGCGTCGATGAAGTGCCTTTAACGGCAGTCGGCAAATCCACGATTTGAACCTTATCCAAAACCTCCTTGCCACCATCCAAAGCCACGGTCTCCACAGCCATCTGGAGCTTCACGTTTTTCAATGCTTCGTCGGATGTGTTTTCATAACCCACGGCCGCCATGAGTTTGTCGCCGAACATCACCCCACGTTCGATGGCATCTGAACCATTGACCACCAATTTCAAGGATAGATCTCCAGCCAAAACCGGGAAAACTGTTTCGGATTTTAGTGCTGCCTTAAAGTCCCCACCCTGACCCAGAGTACCAATTTGGCCCATGACTTTGGCATCACCGCCGTAACCCGAAGCGAACGTCCCAACCAAACTGATTTCCGTGGAACTACCCGCAGCCAAAACCGGCAAATTTTTTTTATAAACGCGGCTCTCCACCTGTCCGACACTCAGTGAATTCGCGTCTAACGAGAATCCATCCGGTAACTGCATCCTGGATTCCAAACCCGATATGTCTTCCCGACCGTTGTTTTTGACATGGTATATCAAGGCCACATTGTCACCGGGAACAGCTTTTTCTGGAACCTGTATCCAACCTTCCAATACGGTTTGAGAATAAATCACGTTGGCAGACGCGATGCTCTCTAAATCTTCCGTACCGTTATTCCGATGGAAAGTGGCCATGGCCTGAATGGCTGAAACCGTACCCAAAGCGCCCATGAATTTACCGCGAACGGTTATGGTGCCGGATTGTTCCGCGGCCAAAGATCCCAACTTCCACAAACTCTTGTCCGTGGGAGCGGGCTGGCTTTGGGCCATGATGAAATCGGTGGGAAAATTCACGCGCACGTCTGCGTTCGACATGGGTTCGTTCAAGGAATTCCTGTAATTAACGAAATATGTGACCTCTTGCCCGATGGAAATCTGTTCCGGACCTTCGATGGCCATATCCAAACCCTTGTCGCCCAGACCGAAGGAACCCTGAAAATACCAAAAGCCAGCCCAAGCGGCCGTACTCAAAGCCATCAATATTCCGGTGACCAAAAGAGATACCCAAACCCAACGATGGCTGTGTTGCCTTTCCAACTTGCTCAAATCAGGCATCTCACCGCCTTCGACTTGATAAATCGCGCGCAAACTCTGTTCCACCACGTCTTCCTGTTTTTGGGGCGCGCGTTTGATTTTCTCATCGCGTCGTTTCATGTGGAGGTTGGTTTAAGGCATAAAGGGATGCGGTCACACGATCGCGATCCCAAGTCCCCTCCCACGCCCCCGAACCGGTCGAGGATGACACATCCGTGGCGGCTTGCACCGAACCGCGTTGCCAAACAGCTTTCCATGCCGGGGATACTCGTACTTCATGCTTCATGTAACGGGACTTGCCAGACTGACTGGTGGCAAGCAGGAGATACGCTCCGCGCGGGGCGCCGTCTTGGGCAGCAGTGTTTTGCGGCACGGCGTCCAATGAAGACAGAATGTCATACGCGCCCATGGGTAAACGGTATTTCAGCGTTACGGTTTGGCTCTGACCCGGATCCAATTGCAGCCATCCGCCAAAAACCGAGCGGTCACTTTCCGTGGCTTGCCATATCGTACCCGTGGCTTGGACCGCAGTCCGTTCAACCATTTCCAAATCAGGATCTTTGGCGTCGGTTTCCAAAACCTTCTTGAACAAATTCGTGGCCGGGGTTTCGAAACCCTGGGCAGCCAAAAGTTCAGAGCCCTTAGGCACGTAGACGCGCAAATATTGTACGTTGCGCACACCGCGGAACAACTCACCTTTGGATCCATTGTGTGTGCGCTGGATGACCAAGGTGTCCACGATGCTGCCGTCATCCTGAATCTCCGCCGTATGGCTCACCTTTTCATCGATGACACCATCCGTTTTTTGGCCCGCGATGTTGGCACCCACGATGGCCAACGAATCCCCGATGCTTGATTTGAACCTGCCGTTCCAACCGAATTTTTCAATCAACGCTTCTTCGTCCGGGTCGACCATGGCAATCTGCACGTCTTTAGTTTCCAAGGCATCGCTGAACACGGCCGCCAACTTCAACAACTCCTCCCGCGATAGGTTTTTGGATCTTTCCATCAGCGCTTGGAACAAATCCCCCACGAATTTTTTAGGCGCGTTTTCTTGTTTGTCGTATTCCAACTCCACGGACTTTTGCGTTTCCAATAAAAAGTTTTGCGCATCGATACGCTTGCCATACTGCGGCATATCGATGGGACCCGTGACTTCCAGGATGCGTGGCATGAGCGACGAATTGATGGCCACTACGCCATCCACGCTCGGTTGGCCTGACTTGCCCCAAAACCAGCGCAACTTTTCGGCCGTGGTCGGAAAATCCGCAAACCAATTAGCATCTTGAAATTGCCACAACGGATTGATGAGCTGCAGCGGTTTGGGCGACTGCAGACGCACGGTAAGCTGGCTCTTCAGGTCATAAGGCCCTCCCTTGGGCACGTAAACCGAAGCGATGCGCCCGCGATCAACCTCGATTTCTGCCAAGGATCCGATGAAGCCTCCGGACGGCCTGAGTTCTGTATCATTCTGAAAAACCAAAAGGTAAGTTCGCGCCCTGTTTTTGCCTAAAACATTGACCATCAAATCTGAAAGCAATTCAAATTCGCGTACGGCTTGGGCCGCATCATGGATTTGAGACGAAAGATTTCTGATCTGTTCCCGTTTATCTTGAGGCATGGAATCAGCGTCCACGGTCGCAGCCGCCCTCTCCGCGTCAGCCAACAAAGGCGCAGCACCGCGCGCGTACGTGCCCAAAGCCTCAACCCTTTCCACCAAATCGCGATCTTTGTCTTGAAAAACGCTGTTCAAACCCGTGGCCAATAACCCTGCGGCCGCACTCGTCTTTTCACCGACTTCTAACAGGGCTTTGGCGCTGCGATATCCGGACGGAGCCACCGCAGCCGCGGCGATGGCCAAACCATGCGATCGATCCAACAAAACATCGGCTTGACGGAACAATCCAGAGGCCTGTTGCAATTGCCCGGCCACAGCCCCGATGTCTTGATTTTGGGAAATGCCGCTCAACGCGTTAACGGCTTCGCGGCTCTGCGACTCTATGTTGTCCTTATCCTGTCCTAACACCCGATAGGCCACCAGCGCTTGGGCTGGCAAGGTCATAACCAAGGCCACCATCACGAAACCCAAAGCCGCCTTGCCCAAAGAGAATCGACGCGATTGCGCCAGTTCGGCTGCGCCTTCCAATTCCTGGCCCACGACCGCCACAGTTTTCGCCTCCACGGCTTTGACCTTGTCCGCCACGGGTTTGGAAGATTTCAACAATCCCTTAAACCACAAAACCCCATCCCGCCAGGCCAATTTAAATTTCAAATCCCTGTTCTTGGAAGGATTCGTGATTTGCCCCGCGGTCTGCCACGGTTCGTGCTTGCTGCTCAAAGCTTGGTCAGACAAAGAGCGCAGAGATTCTGTGGACAACGGCACGGCCAATGTCTCGCTAAAGGCCAGCTGATCCGCCACGGGCGCCAACACCTGCTTCTCTTCAGGCCTGACGGTCGTTTCCCTCAAGGAAACCACAAAAGGACTGCGTGCCACGGGTTCGTGTTTGACCGGTATGTCCACCACTTTGGCTGGTTCATGTCTGGTCACCAAACAGGAAACAACCTGTACATCCAAATTTTCCACGCTTGCCGCCTCGTCATGCAGGTGTGTCTGTATTTTGTATTCAAAAACCGGCTTAGGTTTGACGCAGACACGTTTTTGAACGTAGCGCTTGATACCGGACGGGGTGGAAAGCACCACGCCGTCCTGCTCAATGACTTTGGACAAGGTATCAAAAACGTCAGCGCCTTTCGGAGCCTCAGGTCTGTTCTCAGATTGTAAATACTCCTCCTTGGACATCGCGTGTCTTGTTCAAGGTGGATAGCGATCTTATTCGATCGCCTGACGGTAAGCTTCCAAAGTAATTCGAGCCGCTTTTTCCCAATCGTGACGTGCCAATAATTCGCTCCTAGATTCCACGGCTTGGGACTCAAGGGCACCGAGGTTATCCACCACCCCTATCATGGCATTTATCATATCATCCACGGAACCGTTTTTGAAGTACACAACGCCCTTTTTACCCAACACCTCAGGCATGGGTGGCGCATCTGAACTGACCACCGGACAACCGCGGGCCAAAGCCTCGAGCGGAGTGAGTCCAAATCCCTCAAAACTTGAGGGCCAAACCAATACCGAAGCCTCGGCGAACAGTTTATCCAACGACGAGTCAGGCACCCGCCCCAAAAAATTCACGCGACGCAAGCCCATGCTCCTGGCCAAATCTTGGGTACGCGACATGAAGCCATCCATCTCTCCTCCGATATCCAAAACCCAATCCGGATGGGAATCAGAAAAAGATTTCCAGGCTTGGAGCAGAAGATCCAAGCGTTTGTGCGGATATGCGCTGCCCAAATACAGCAAACGCTTAGCTTCCAAACGCTTGATGTCGTTTATCTGAACCGCTCCGAAATGCGTCACTCCCTCACCCGTGACCACGATTTTGTCCACGGCTTCTGGGAAAAAAAACCCTAAATCGCGTTTTACGAATTCAGTGGGTACGCAAATCTTTTTGGCCGTGCGCACCGCGTGCTTTAAGGTGATTTTAAAACCCGAACGCTTCAGCAGCCTGACGGGCCAAGCACGCGTACTGGCGTTGGCGCTCGCGGGCTGATGCAACAGAAGCAGATCGTGGATGGTCACGACCAATGGACCGGAATACAAAAGCGGCACGTTCCAATGCGGTACGTGCACTACGTCCACCTGCAAAGACTTCAAAATCCGCGGCACCTTCATCTGCTCGGCCAATCCGTACCAAGGCACGTCGGCCACCACGGTTTTGACTTGGGGCGAATCCCGCAACGCGTGGTCGGACGACCTCGTCAACAACACGTATTCGTTTTCCGGAGCGACCTTAAGCATGGCCGCCACCAATTCTTGGATGTAACGCCCCAAACCGCGCGTGTTTTCCGCGCCCATCATTCTGGCTTCAATACCGATACGCATAGGTGGATTATAGCTCGCGCTCCAAGCTGACGCTGGGGACAATGTTTTACATCAATCCCCCTGTTTCAATTCATGGCGTTTCACGAATTCCTTTTTTAACCTACGCACACCAACGATGAGCACAATCGTTATACAAACAACCAGGACTGCACCGATCCTGCCGTACCAAGCTCCGAAAATTTTCCAGGCGTTTCCGAAAAAATATCCGACCAATACGAACGTCACGGCCCAAATCACGGCACTAAAAATATTCCAAAAATAAAATATCTCAGGCTTCATGCGCAAGACTCCGGCGATAAAGGGCACAAGCGGCCGCAAAGGACCGATAAATCTGCCGAAAAACACGCTCTTATTGCCGTGTTTTTCGAAGAATTCATGTCCCATGCCCAAATTTTCTTTGGACAGCAATTCCTTACCGCGCCAAGTGAAGCTCGTACCTTTCCTGCCAAGTAAATAACTCACTCCGTCCCCCAACACCGCGCCCACGGCACAGACCGTAATCAGAGGCGCCAATTTAAAATCACCGTCCGCGGCCATCAGGCCGAAAATGACGGTCAAAGTGGTACCGGGGATAATCAAACCCACGATGGCCAATGACTCCAAAAACGATACCAATAGCAAAAACGCATAACCCCAATTTTGGTAGTCCGCGATCAACTGTTGCATGAAGTCGAAAAACATAACCAGAAATTCAATTTATCGCGCGATTCGAATTAAGGCAACATTCCATCAGGCCAAAACAAAAACCGGCCGTGCCGGTCAATGTATGGTCGGGCCAGTGGGACTCGAACCCACGGCCTCCTGCTCCCAAAGCAGGCGCGCTAGCCAACTGCGCCATGGCCCGATATGGCGCGCATAATACCCGAATGCCCTTCGGCTGTCGAGCGAGTTCCGCGACTGCCCCCAAAAGCGATGCCGAGCGATACCCGCCATACCTCGGAAAAACAAAAAACCAGCCTGAGCCGGTTTTCTGCATGGTCGCGTCGAACGCGATGGAGCGGGTGGCCCGACTTCGCGCAAGGCTTCGTCGGGCTTTCATCGATAAACAAAAAACCGGCTTACGCCAGATTTCTTGCGGAATCCCTCATGGCCCCGCGAGGGGCGAAATGGGATGGAGCGGGTAGCGGGAATCGAACCCGCCTCTCAACCTTGGAAGGGTCGCATAATAGCCACTATACGATACCCGCATGTCCAAATTGACAACGAGGAGGATATCAAAAGGCCGTTGGACATGCAAGGTGCGGATTTCTGTTTCTGTGATCATTGGTAAGACGACCATCCGGGCAAGAAAAGACCGCCTTTCAACGGCGGTCGAAGATGTCTTTGATACCGTGCATCAGCGCGGTGAGGCAGGAGCGGCGAGGGCGAACGGCCATGGGATCCAAATTCTTCCTGGCTTCCTCGATATTGGCGCGCCCATCGAAAACAAAACACTGCATGTCACCGACCCTTTCGACGGTCCATCCCCTCTTGGCCCAATCTTCAGTCAAAGTAACTACATGAACAGACACGGATGATTTATCGGTCATGAACCCCTCGCGTTGTGCGGTTGAAAAATGACAAACAACACTGTCGCACAAATAATCCGTACAGGTCAATATAAAAATCACCGACGATAGTCGGTGCCTTCCTTTCCATTTCCCAATCTTCGTATGATTACGTTTCGGCTTAAACCGAACGTATTCCGACAAAGGCTGGTGCCGAGGGCGAGGATTGAACTCGCGACGCAAGGATTTTCAGTCCTTCGCTCTACCACTGAGCTACCTCGGCAAAAAATATATTGTAATGAAGTGGTTCCACTGCCTGCCCGCCGAAACCCGGTGCAGGCGGGAGCTACCTCGGCAAAAATTTATTTTTTCAACTTGGATTCCATCTGGTGTTCCTCGTGGCCCATGAGTTTTGCGTCAATAGGACCGAAGATGGCCAACAATATTATGACGATGACGCTCGTGTAAATCGCGGGCAGGTAATATCCAAAACCGCACACGATTCCGATGCCAGCCACAACCCACATGGTGGCCGCAGTGGTCAAACCGCGTACCGAACCAGAGGATTGGATGATGGCACCGGCGCCCAAGAAACCGATGCCTTGGACCACGATGGAGGCGATGCGTCCGGGATCCGAGCTGGCCGGAGCCAGAGATGCCGCATACAAGCCGGCCAAGGTCATCAGGCTGGCACCCAAGCCGATCAAAGCGTTGGTCCTGACTCCGGCGGGTTTTTTGCGGTATTCGCGCTCGATGCCAATCAAGCCACACAAGATGGTGGCTACCACTAAACGCAACCCAATTTCGTACATGGAAAGGTCCATAGGAACGGACGTAATCATAAATTGACAAAGGCCCCTTGTCAAATCCTGAGCCCCAAGCTAATATAGGCACCGTCACAATTTTCAGGGTAAAAAACCACGGCACGGGCGTGTAGCTCAGATGGTTAGAGCGTTACACTGATAATGTAAAGGTCCCTGGTTCGACTCCAGGCACGCCCACCATGCAAAAATCCAGCGCAAGCTGGATTTTTGAATATCAATGTTTTTTGTGTGTATTACTCCGTGGCTTCTTCGCCGGATGTGTCACCCGAGTCAGTGTCGGACGATGTATCCGCGCTCTTCTCTTCTGTCCAGGTCATGATGAGCGTGGTTTTGCCCACGTTTTCATCCTCACCAGGGGCAGCGCTCAAGCCCAACTTCTCGCCTTCCTTGCTCCAAGAAATCAAAGAACTGCCGCTGAAGCTCATGTTGGAATCCTCTTTCCAGCCTTTGCTCTTGGTTTCGGAAGCATACCAATCGGTGACTTTCTTAACATCGTCCGTGGTTTCTTGCATGACCCAAACCGACTTGTGGTCTTTGGTGTTCATGGTTACGCCCTTGTTGACCGCTCCGGGATACAGGATGGCATTGGTCGGGAAACCTGCAGGCAATTTGACGTCTTCGCCGAAGGAAGCCGTGCCGCCGTTCTTGTTGTCCGTGAAAGAGTATTCACTGCCGTCGTTTTTGATGTCCACATTGCCGCCAGTGGCTTTGCCCAACACGGTTTCGGCAACGGACTCACCGACCTTTTCGCTGATCTTATCTTGCGCGGCCTGAAAAGGATTGCAACCCCAACCGAACAAAGCGAGCGACAGCCCGCCGGCCACTAAAACCACACGTGATGTTTTTTCCATATGTATCTTTGAGGCTGAACTCGTTTCAGCGCTGACCTAAAATGACTTAAACCCCGAAACGAGTTCGGGCTTATTACTGAACAAGATTAAATCAATATCTTTCTGTCCGCAACTGCTTGGGTTGCATGCCCAAATCCGCCAGGATGGCTTTGCCGTTATCCATGAACTCATTGGGCCCGCAGATATAGCTCAAGGAATTTTTGACCCCCGCCAGATGTTTTTCTACTTTGGCGCGATCCAGACGCCCGCATTCTCCCTCGAAACCCTCGGGACACTCGCGCGTGACCACCGGGACGTACTTGAAGTTGGCGTGCAGTTTCAACATTTCACGATATTCCTGATCGTAAATCAAATCACCGACCGTCCTGCCGGAATAGAACAAGGTCAATTTGGCGTCCGGATTGCGGTGCAACAGTTCGCGTGCCATGGAACGTATCGGCGTGGCACCGACTCCGCCGGCCATTAAAACCAAGTCCGGTGATTCATCCTGCAGACAAAAAACCCCGTAAGGCCCTTGGACCCCGAGGATGTCGCCTTCTTTGGCCTGGTAAATTCTGTTAGACATTACACCTTGCGCTTTGACACCCAATTCAATCTGGTCCTTGGATTCATATGGCGCGGAGGCTATGGAATAGCAACGTTTCACCTCCGTCTGACCGTTCTCATCCAAAAAATGCAGCATCACGAACTGCCCGGCGCGGAAATCGAAAACAGGCCCGCCGTCAGCAGGCTCAAGCCACAGCCGACACACGTCGGAAGTTGAACAGATTTTTTTTGCGACTTTGAATAATTGCATAACAAACTTAATGACCAAATTCGACCTGTCCGCCTATGGCGGAATTACCAAACATCAATCTGCCTCCGATGAAGCTACGGAGGGTCAGGGAAATATTCAAGCACGAGTAAGACGCGGTCGGGCTCGGGTTTGCCCTTCGGCGTACCCCCGTGCTCTGTACTTCGTACTCATTCCGCACCCCACTGACGACCGACGACTGTCGACTGACGACTCCCCCGGTCCCTAGTCTTCCGTGAAATAATTTTTCAAAACTTCGTCCTCCTGCAGCTTTTTCACGTTGTGCCGGTATTGGGTCCAAAAGGGCGGGTGGTGAATCATGCGCACCAAACGGAACCATTGGCGATACAAGCGGGGCGGCTTTTGGTGGTGGGCCAGTTCGTGCGCGACCACCCTAAGGATGGCGTCCATTTTGCGGGGTTTGCACGTGCGCGGCGTATATAAATCGATGGTCACGGACTTTTCCCCGATGCGCGTGTAACCGTACGCGAAAGAGCGCAATTTGCCAACCCCGCGGACTCGTCTGCGCAAAGGACGCAACTCAAAACCGGGCATTTCCAAAACTTTGAGCACGCGTTGGAATAAGTGCTCCACCAGCGCCTCTATGGCGCGGATCCACGATGTCTGACACGAGGGTGATTTTACCCATTCGGCTACAGTGCCACAAGCCTTGACTTTTCACGCATTTTAATGGTAGATGGAAAGCCACGCACCCTAAAAAAGGTGAAGCCATGACCGACGAGGCCTATCGCGAATCGCCTAAAACCATCATCAGCATGTTCACCGGAAAAAAAGGTGGACATAGAGGCTGCTATGAGCGAAGGAGAGAAAACCTCATACATCGCCGGTATCTTCGAGGGAGCGATTCAGGAAATGGGGTTTTGGTGGATCATATTGAAGGACGTGTCTTACTTCACACACAGTGGCACCAGCTGGGAAATCCCAGGCAAAATTACTCCAAACACAACAAGAGTGAATACCTCCAAGGCCTGCATAAGAGTCGATAAAGTCGCCTTCATCGGCTTCGCGCGAAACACCTAGAAATGGCACGCGAGATGGATAAAGCCGTCTTTCGCACAACTCAGAACCAAACGGTGGGACAAAGATGGGAAGATCCGGTCTGGTGACTGTCGTCAATGAAAGAAACGTGGTGTTGGCTAAAGCTATAGCCTTCAACGGCGGCGAACATGCCACGGCGTTGGCCAGAGTCGTGCCCGCACTGTGGCCTTTTGACCTCGAGATGTTCCACAGGATGGCCATATGTTACAGGTTCGGCGACAGAGGGCTTGTCCTCGTGGACCGCGCCACGGTCATATACGAAGGCCGCGGCCATCCGGGTTCGGGCAACCTCTATCGCCTCACGTTCGATAACCCTAGATACTGCCCACCGCCATTTCCTCCTGATGAAAACGTGAAAATCGTGACCGTCGAAACCCGTTCGAGGCGTAGCCTTCTTCCCAGACCCGTCTAGACTACAACTCTCCATACCGCAAACTCGCGGTTTTTTCATATGCGGGAATCAGGGTTGACACAATCACGAAAATACATTAAATTCAGAAAACTCTGTGGGGGTGAAGGAGAGTCTGTGCAGATGGGTACTCAAGGCTTGGTGGCAGTAATGGACAACGAACGCGTACTCATGAAGATCGTGACCGGTAGGGACGGCGTACTCGCCAGCCAGTTCGCCAAATCGCTCAAGCACGCCTGGCCTTTGGATGCGGAAAAGGTCTACGCACTGGCCATCTCCATGGGATTCGGCCACGCCGACAGTCTCGTGGTCATGACCCCGGAGGAGACGGTCTTCAAAGGAGAAGGTGAACTCGGTAAATTGTACCGCGACACCTTCTGCAAGCCCACGTTCAACCCACGTTGGGAAAACGGATCGGCGGAGTGCACGGTCATCGTGCGCGTACGCCGCTTCAAACTCAAAAGCGGCGGCCATGCCAAGGCCGCCGACCATACTCACACCACGCGCTGAAAACGCGTGTTTTTTATTTCTCCACTTTGGTCAAATTTCCGTTGACCATCTTATAAACCCGATTTTTGTTGATTTCCATCTTGGCCACGATTTCTTTTTCAAGATCTATGTTCAGGATTTGTGCCAAACCCATCAGATAGATGGCCACGTCCGCCAATTCAGCGCCCAGGTCGGGCAATTTCTTTCGATATGCGCGATAGGCCTCGGCCACCTCTTCATGCAACATGCAAATTTCAAACGGCACGTCCGTGGTATTGAAGCCTTTGGCAACTTTATTTTCGTAAATCTCTTTTTGGAGTTTAGGCATGTCGAGCATATCTATGGTTGTTTTTGATTCTCGGGTTTGGCCACAAATTCGTCGACACGAGACTTGAGCAATGCGTAACGTCCAGGCGTACCAGCGGCCACGGCCTTGGGACTGGTCAATAAAACCTCCCGCGTACGCACCTCCTCCATGCAAACGTCCGTGCCTTCGGGAAAACGTCCTCGCGCCAAATCTATCTCCCCTATTTCTGGAATTAGATTCCAGTCGTGATTGTAAAGGTCGCAATGCAGGATGTCACCACCGAAATAATCCTGCACCACCAAAGCAGTGATGGCGCTTTGCCCCACCGCCGGGGTTTCCTTGGACCATTGGTCCAAAATTCCAGGATAACAAGTATCTTCGGCCCAAGCTTGTTCAACAGCTTGCTTCAAAGTCTGTATATCCATATTTGTTGGGGTTAATGATTTAACCGAATTTCCTTTATCTCCATCATAGACACTTCACAATAAAATCTTCAACTCGATTGAACACTTTTTGCACTCATCAAAAAACCGCCTTTTAGACGGTCCGACGCCATCGAACAGTGGCACTACATACCCAAAAATACAGCCAACCCCGCACCCGATGCCATCAAAAAAAACAGGAGCAGGATCGAGGCTTTCATCATGCGTTCCTGATTCTGGTCTGGCGCGCCGCGCTTGACCACGTAAGCGAAGGCGAGGGACATGACGGCGATCCACACCGGTATCATGACCGCGGTTCCGTATAGGCCGCCCGCGACCACAGCCTGACCCGAAAAGGATTGGTAGACAACGATGGCCAACAGCTCCAAAACCCCGATTACCAAAGCCGCGGTCACACCGATCAATCGCCGCTTGCGTTGTTCCGGAGTCCAAACGTCTTTGGATTCATGGTTTATGATTTCCATACGAAAACATTTTACTCCAGTTATCTCATTGTCACAAAAATTTAAATTAAAAAATATTTTTCATGTTCTTATCAACACCCTCAACCGTTGTTCGGCGACGTTTATGAATGTGTAATCCGGCACGGTCGACGATTGAAGGCGGTCACAACCGCTTTTTACGACGACTGAAACGCAGTACCACGTCAGGTCAAGGGTAGAGGTAGGCAGATGAAGGGTTTGGCCAATCGTTTCACGTGAGCTTTCGGCATCATCGTTCTCGGACTCTCGATCACGAACTGCGGTTCCGGCGATCAGTCCAGCGACGAAGTCATCGACACGGCGAAACAGTCCGCCACCACACCGCTCAAGCTCGACAACTTCGAACCCGCGGACGTCAGCGGCGTCTTCATCCAGGGCGACAAGAAGCTCGACTTCGTGAGCCAGTGGAAGAAGGACCGCAAGTACGTGGAGTTCTTCTACGCCGGCACGTCAGTGGGTCGCATGGATTACAACGGCAAGGGCGATGGCATGTTCGTGGCCGACGCCAACCTCACGCCAGACGCCAAGACCGCGCTCCAGGGACTCATCCAGGAGCTCAAGGTCTTGGACGAAGGCAAGGTAGCCAAGACTTTCGGCCCCGAACCTGACCAGAGCGCGCTCGGTCTGCTCTTCAACTACGCGGAACACTACGCTACGGCTCCGGTCAACACGGCTCTGCACGCCCAAAGCTACCACCCGGATACTTCCACCACCACGGAAGGCGGCGTCACGCCCATGTCTTGGGGCGGCGACGGCATCAGCTATCTCTGGCAGTGCAAGCGCACCGCGGCCTACAGCAGCCGCTACGCCTGGACCTACTGGACCGACTACCGCGGCTACATGTACGGCTATTTGGCTTGCGGACTGACGGCCCCGTCGTGCGAAGGACGCTGCGGCGCCGGCTGCCCGTGCAATTCGTGGTATTGCGCCAATCGGTACTATACCCAGGATTGCATGGAGCACGACTGGTGCCTCAACTACAATCCGGGCGACGGTTCGACCGACCCGTTCGCGCCCAACTGCGGCGACGAGTGGTCGGATGCGAGCGACGATTTCCTCTTCGGATCATCCAGCGGCTGGTGATTCGGACACGCGCGAAGCCGCGCGAAAAAATACGCGACGTTTCAGGGGGGTTGTTTTTTTTTCGCGCCAATCGCACGTTCTCTTTACCGGTTCGGGACTCCCCGACCGGTTTTTCTTATCCGATCCGATTCATCACCAAACTCACGATTTCTTTTTGAGCAAGTCCAGAAGATTTAATTTAGAAATGCGGCTTAAATCAAGATTGGCCAAATCCTCCAAACCAAACCAGCCGATGGCCGCACATTTTTACGGCTCCTCGATGCGACCTTCTCCGACGGTTCGTCGACATACGAAGGTCGTGGACAACCAATGGTCACCTTCGGTGTCGTCGATGACGTCGTAAACCCCCAAGGTCTCAGCTATCTCGATTTCAAGTCCGTATTTTTCCGCGATGTTGCGTTTGGCTGCTGCTGCGCGCGTCTCTCCGAGCTTGACCTTGCCGCCCGGAAACTCCCATTTGCCACGGTCGTCGCGCGCACTCTCGCCCCTGAGGGCTAAGAACACTTTTCCATTTTCGTTAAAAATAACAGCTCCGGCACTGACTCCGATGCAATCAAAGCCTAAACGCATATCATTACGTCGACTGATTCTGAGCCACGCGCTCGAGAGCTTCTTTGTATCTCGCCAAAGTCTGTTTGACCGCCACTTCCGTGGACCGCATATGGATGCCGCATTCGGCCAAACGCGTGTTTGAAAGGATGGTGCTGGAACGTTGTTTTTGAATGGAGCCAGAAGCCAAAAGTTCGGCCTCGCTCACGAATTCGCAGGTGTGCGACGGGTCCACGATTTCTTCATACCAGCGCATCAGATCACGCCACGTCAAAGGTTCTGGATGCACGGCATGGAAAATTCCCTGGGCGCGTTTTTCCGCGACTTCACGCAGCACGTCCAACAAGTCATCCATGACCGTTATCGAGTTCACGGCTTCCACGACTTTTGGATATTTGGAAAGTTTGGTCAGATTGTTTTTGGGCGACGGCACGTAATCCAACGGTAACTTTAAACGTACCACGGCCACGTTGGGCATATACCCCAAAACCAAATCCGCGGCGTATTTAGATTTTGAATAATACGCGACCGGATTGGCGTAATCGTCCTCCTTCCAACCTTCGGGTTGCGGCGGCTGGCCGTAAAAAATACAACCGCTCCCCAAATGCGTCAGATGGACACCATGGTCCTCGCAAGCTTGGGCCAACATCACGGGGAATTGCGTGTTGCCCACGGCCGTTTCCACCTGATGCGTCTCGCACCAATCCACGTTGGGCTTGCCCGTCACGCCCGCGCAATTGATGATGGCGTCCGGCTCTTCGCGCTCCAACATGGCGGAAAGCCGTTTGGCCGAATCGAAAATCTCGGTGGACATGCGCATTGTCTCCGGAAACTTCTCCAACAAACGGTTGCCGATCCAACCGTTGCCGATGATGAGGATGCCTGACATATGATGCGAGTTTAACAGCGGCATGCCCAAGCTACAACCCATCGGTCAAGACCATTGACCGTCTCACCAAAAGGCGTTACGCGATCCGTAGCTTCATGCTACATTGGCCACACCTAGCCCCACATTTTATATGCGCAAAACCTATCTGCTATTAGCCGTATCCCTGGCTTTCATCGGTTCGCCGGTCCTGGCCTTAGAAAGGAATACCGCTGCCTCGGACCTGACAAAAATAAAACCTGTTGCAAACCAACCAGTTTTGCAAGCCAACACGACTTTGAACGCACAGGATCTGGAGCCAAAGACAAGATTACCGAATCTGGATTTGGCTACCGGAACCTCCGGATCAGGCTCCAATGGTTCGGTTTTCAAACCCCTACCCTTCAACCCACCTATCATACCCCCGGAACTAATCAACGGTCCGCAGATTTCCGGCATCAATCTGCAGTTGGATTCAGGTCGCCTCAAGGTAGCGTGGACCACAGACAAACCAGCGACCGGTAAAATCGTATTCGGGTCAACGGAAAAATACGGCACGATTTTAGAAAACGCTACTATGGCCACGAGTCACGAATTGATTTTGTCCGTGGCACCGGGTGAATTGCACTTCAAGATAAGCTCGGCCGACAAACTGAAAAACGAAAGCACTACACCTGACATGATCGTTGATGTGCCGGGTCTGGATTTGCCCAAAACTCAAACCACGAGCACAGGCCCGACCGCGATTGCCCAACCACAAACCAACACCATACAACCAGCATCAGCTGGTGTGGATGACACTAAAAAAATCGGCGATCAAAAAACATCCCAGACGCCATCGTCCATTACGGCCACGGATGCGGCTTTGGGCGGCGCCGCTATCCTTTTCTTGGGCATACTAGTCGGTATCTTTCTGCCCAGAAACAGAAAGGTGGAATAAAACACGACGTGCACCCATGGCCCGCAAACCCCAAATCCGCCCCGCACGCAAACAACCGCTTCCCGGTGATTTTAGGTATGCGGGCGTGGACGAGGCTGGGCGCGGTCCGGTGCTTGGCCCCATGGTAATCGGCATCTGCGCGCTCACGGATCGCGACCGTCGCTGGTGTGCCACGCATAACATCACAGACAGCAAACTTATTCCGCCCGCGAAGCGTGACCGCTTGGCCGAAGAACTCAAAAAACGATGTTGGTACGCAGTCGCAACTATCGAGCCGCGGGAGATCGATGAGGCGGTCAAAAACCGGTCCGTGACCCTAAACGGTTTGGAGATCAAATACATGGCCAAACTAATTCACGATTTCCACGAGGCGCATCCCGATTCCCCGGCAGAAATCATGGTGGATGCGCCAGTGCGCAAAACCGTGCATTTCCGCAATCTTCTGCAACACCTATCCGGCTGGCCGGATATCAATACGCTTAAAGCGGAAAACGAAGCCGACCTGTGGCACAGACATGTGGGTGCGGCCAGCATCATAGCCAAGGCAGAACGCGAAAGGTTGATGCGTGAAATCAAAGAAAAATTAGGCCGCGACATCGGTTGCGGTTACGCGCACGACCCACTTTCCAGGCAATACGTGGCTGAAGCCGCACCCAATGACGTTTTGGTGCGCTGGTCTTGGATGACCGCCAGCGGACGAGCGCCTGAACCGGAGGACTCGATGGACCCGATGTTGTAAAAAACCTGGATAAAACATGATGTAGAGACGCAAAATCTTACGTCTCTACAACGTTTTAAAAAAACAAATCGACCTGCGATTCGATTTTACGATTTGTCGCGGATTTTTTTTAATGTTTGCAAATCCTTGACCACCCCGTCCGGTTCGGTTTCCAAATAAAAATTCACCTTGGCGAATTTGGGATGCGCAATAAGGGCCTCGAAACCTTTTTTCCCGATGAAACCTTGGCCGATGTGCTCGTGACGATCCCTGCGTGCTCCGAGATCTACCTTTGAATCGTTGGCATGCAACATCTTTAATTTTTTTAGACCTAAGATGCGGTCGAATTGTTTGAACGTGCTTTCGACAGCCTGAGAATCGCGCAAATCATAACCGCTGGCAAAGGCATGCGCTGTATCGAAACAAATGCCCACGTCTGGATTTCCGAGTCCTTCCAAAATCGCCGCATTCTCTTCGAAAGTGTCACCTACCACCATGCCCGCACCCGCGGAAATCTCAAGCAATAATTTGGTCGAACCCTCATATCCGTCCAGGACTTTTTTCAAACCCTGCACCGCAAACTTTATGCCCTCAGCCTTGCCCACCTCTTTAGCGCTACCCGGATGGAACATCACATACGCCGCGCCCAGCTGGTTGGCGCGTTCCAGCTCCTCACGGATGATGCGTGCGGAATTGCCGCGCAACTTCTCTAAGGCTGAACACAGGTTGATGTAATACGGTGTATGTACTACCCATTCCTTAAAACCGCCATCTCGACAATTCTGCCTGAAGGCCGCGAGATTTTCCGTGGTCAGCTTAGGCGCGGGTCCGCCTTGGGGCGAACGCGTGAACATCTGAAAAACCTCACACCCGATTTTGGCCGCGTTCAAAGGGGCGTTCTGCACTCCCCCGGCAATGGATACATGGGCACCGAATAACATAATACTTTAGATTGTGGACTCTTCAATGAAATGGCGCAACTGCTTCTTTATGAATCCATGACCAGATCCACTTTTTAAAAATTTCTCCCGCCCTAAAGCATCCGACTTATTCAAATACGCTTCGTAATATATCAACTTAAATGGAACGCGATTCTTTGTGGACGAATTCTTTCCTGAATTGTGTTCCTCTACCCTTCGTCCTATATCTTCGGTGAAACCTATATACCATTCGTGATCCTTAAGACTTTGCAATACATATACGTAATACATAACAAAATCATTCTACATGCCTGGCGGCGCCACGTAAAAAACCGCCATTAAGGGAGCGGCGTCTGGCGGCGCCACGTGAAACCGCGACCGGAACCTGCCACGTAAAGCGCTGAATCGATTAATTCTATGCGCCACGTGGCACGTAAAAAACCGCCATTAAGGGAGCGGCGTCTGGCGGCGCCACGTGAAACCGCGACCGGAACCTGCCACGTAAAGCGCTGAATCGATTAATTCTATGCGCCACGTGGCACGTAAAAAACCGCCATTAAGGGAGCGGTTTTTTACGTGGTGGGCGCTGTAGGATTCGAACCTACGGCCAGATGTGTATAAGACATCTGCTCTACCGCTGAGCTAAGCGCCCGTAAAGCGCACCCATAATACATTCAGGCGCGCGGCTGGGCAAGCGCCAAGGACCCACAGCTCAAAAAGGCTGCAGGCGCCCCTTGACAATAGGTCATGTCCGTGCTAGGGTCATATATTTTTCCAAAAACATTTTTCCTGCGCCGGTCTCCTCGTTGACAGGAAACGGAATAAACTATATTCTCGGAATCACGTTTGGAACGTATTGGGTCGTTCCAACTCTTCAGGAGGCAGAGATGGGTCAAGGCAGAAAGTCCCGCGCGCTCTGGGAAGAAATCGGATCGCAAGACGGCATCGTGAACGCAACCCTGCTCGAACATGGGGACGACGTGCACGTCGGTCGCATCAGCACCACTCCGGGCAGGCCAGCAGTATCCAAAGCCCAGTCCGCCGTGACCCCGCCGGAGCAACCGAGGGGAGACAAGAGTCGTCTGAAAGCTTAACACACCCAATATCTTCTAGGGCCCGCGCGCTGTACCTGGGCCTTTTTATTTCGCCCTGACTCAGGTAAGATTACCGCCATATGGAAACCGCATGGAAAGTAAGTTTTACGGACGCCAAAAAACGCTTGGACGTGTTTTTGACCGAACACATCCCCCACGTAACGCGTAGCGCCATAGCCAAAGAGCTTAAGAAAGGCGCGGGCAAAATCAACGGCAAAACCGCAGCGATTCACGCTTTCTTGAAGGAGGGCGATAAGGTGGTTTTTGAACCCGTGCCCAACGTCAAAAAGTCCGAGCCCAAGCCCGAAAGTCCGAATCGGACATCCCGGACCACCGGACATTCTGGCCAGCACGTCCTTTCTCCGGAAGTCATCAAAGAAACCCCGGATTGGATCGTCATCGACAAGCCGTCCGGGTTATTGGTCCACCCGACCGCGGAAAACGAGACGGATACCTTGGCCGATTGGCTAGTCGAGCATGATCCAAAAATCGGCAAAGTCGGAGAGGATCCGTCCCGTCCGGGAATCATGCACCGTTTGGACCGCGAGGTTTCGGGTCTGATGGTTATCGCCAAAAACCAAAACGCTTTCGACGATTTGAAAAAACAGTTCGCCGAGCATTCCACGGGCAAAACCTATCTGGCTTTGGCGCACGGCAATCTGCCCAAGGACGAAGGCGAAATAAAATTCAAGATCGCACGCTCCAAACAGGGCGGTCGTATGGCCGCCAGGCCGGAAGGCGACGAGCAAGGCAAGGCCGCCTGGACACACTACAAAGTTACCAAACGCTTCAAAAACGCGAATCTTGTTGAGCTGCAAATCATGTCCGGACGCACGCACCAAATCCGCGCCCACCTGTTTGCCATGAGTTGCCCAGTGGTCGGCGACACGTTGTATACGCGCAAAGACATCAAACCCATCAAAACACCGCGTCTTTTGCTGCAAGCCGTCAAATTGGAATTCGATGATCCTAAAACCCAAGAAAGGCAGAAATTCGAATTGCCCGTGGACCAGGCCTTCGAATCCGTGATGTCCAAGTTGGCCCCGTAAATTATGATCATAACCATTTCCGGCGCGCCCGGTTCTGGAAAAACCAGCGTGGCTAAAATTCTGGCCCAGGAATTCGGCATGCCGTTTTATTCCATAGGCGATTTGCGCGGCAAAATGGCCATGGAAAAAGGCTTAACCATCGACCAGCTTAACGAGTTGGGCGAGAACGACCAGACCACGGATACCTCGGTGGACGAATATCAAAAACAACTCGGCCTGACCCAAGACAATTTCATCATCGAAGGGCGCCTTTCCTGGCACTTCATCCCCCATTCGTACAAGGTATTCCTGGACTGCGAGCCCCGCGAGGCTGCCAGACGCATCCTGGAATCGAAAAATTACCGAGTGGACGAAACGTTGCCCGACTCCCTGGATCAAGCCCAGGAAGTCATAGAAAAACGCATCGCTTCGGACGTCAGACGCTATCGCGATATTTATGGCCTGGATTACCGCGAACCTAGCCATTACGACCTGTTTTTGGACACCTCCGCTTCCCCTGGGCCAGAAAATACGGTCGGCAGGATACGCGAAGCCCTCAAAACCCATATACCGGCTCAAACCCTTTCGACTTGACGCAATCCGCGTATTCCGCTAACCTATCGCCATATTCATATGTCCAGCCAGACTTACCAAACCCTGAATCCCGCGGACGTCCGCACGGGCATGACCGTGCGCGTACACCAAAAAATCCGCGAAAAGAACCCCAAAGGAGAAGAGAAGGAGCGCGTCCAAATCTTTGAAGGGCTGGTTCTTACCGTGCGTGGCATCGCCAACCAAAAGACCATGACCGTCCGGAAGATTTCCGAAGGCGTGGGCGTGGAAAAGATTTTCCCCTTGGCTTTGCCGACCTTGGTCAAAATAGAATTCGTCAACCAATTCAAGGTCCGCCGCAAGAACATCGGCTTCATCCGCAACGTCAAGAAGCGCCTTAAGGAAGTCAAACCCAAGGCCAAGGCCGAACCCAAAGCTTAATAGAAAAAAACCGACGCGAGTCGGTTTTTTGGTACCCCGAGAGACTGCTTTACAACCCCTTGTCTATCTCGATGGTCGAGAACCTGTCGAAGATGGTCTTGGACATGAAGTCCGTGGCGCTGGTGAGCGGTGCGCCGAATTTATAGTTGACGTAGAAAGCCTCGCTGATATCGTCGACTTTGGAGGTCCAATTGTCGCCGTATATGCCTCGGGCTACGGACTCTGTCTTCATCCATTGCAATTCCCCACCTTTATAGACGGCGTAGACATTGTCGTCGGTTTGAAACTTTACCGGTTTGGATCCGGGATGGTACGTGACGTTGCCGCCGATCGGTACTTTGGTCATATCCTCAATGGAAAGGACACGCACGTTGTCGAAGGATGAATACCAGGTGAAGTAAACTTTTTCGTTGGGGAACACGTAACGACGTCCATTGGAGGCGAAATAATACACGGCCGTATCCGCGTACGTGCTGTCGTCGTTGTCGCTGGGAATCTTGATGAGACTGCCGGGCGCCAAACCGATGTCCAAACCGTTCACGAACTCGATGGTGTAACTGGCGGACGCGCGCTGCCCGTTGACCTCGGCCGTGATGGTGGTCTTGCCGTTCTTGAGCGACCGGACCATGAACTCGGCTTTGCCGAAGCCGTTGGTGACCGTGGAGGGCGAGGGCGTGATTTCATCCAGAGCCCCTCGAGAAGTATAAATCTTTACCGCGGCCCCAGAGACCGGAAGGCTGTTTTCGTCGGAAACGCGGACACGCACCATGGCTTGATCGATGCCGTCGGCCTTAATCTGGTCTTTGGACGATGTGATGGATACGCTGTTGAGGTTGACGTAAGCCAAGGCCGGGGTGGCGTACGCGAACAGGGCGACTGCGGCGGACGCAAAAAGAAAACGCATTTTCATACCGGAATAGAATATCATACCCACGGACCTACAACAAAAAACCGACGCGCGTCGGTTTTATGTTTTCATCACTCCATGGCCTCTTTGAGATATTTGGCCGTGATGCTCTTTTTATTCTTAATCATGTCCTCGGGCGTACCCTCGCTCACGATTTCCCCGCCCTTGGCCCCGCCTTCCGGACCCATATCGATGACCCAGTCCGCATAGCGCGCCACGTCCATGTTGTGTTCGATGACCAAGACCGTATTGCCCTTGTCCACCAAAGCGTTCAGGACCTGGAGCAGACGGTTGATGTCGTCGAAGTGCAGACCGGTCGTGGGTTCGTCCAAAATATACAAGGTCTTGCCCGTGGCACGGCGCGAAAGTTCGGTGGCCAGTTTGACGCGTTGGGCTTCGCCGCCGGAAAGCGTGGTGGCCGGTTGGCCCAAGCGGATGTAACCCAGACCCACCTCATGCAACACGGACAATTTTTCGTAGATGAGCGGCTGGTCCACAAAGAAGCGGCGTGCCTCCTCCACGCTCATGTCCAGGATGTCCGCGATGTTCTTTTCGTGGTAGTGGATTTCCAAAGCTTCGGCGTTGTAGCGTTTGCCCCTGCATTCCGGGCACTCGGCATACACGTCTGACAGGAATTGCATCTCAATCTTGATGTAACCGTCTCCACCGCAGGCTTCGCAACGGCCGCCGCCTTTGACGTTGAACGAGAACTTGCCCGCGTCGTAACCGCGCATCTTGGCTTCCGGGATGGCCGTAAACAGGTCGCGGATGGCCGTAAACACGCCCGTGTAAGTGGCCGGATTGGAACGCGGCGTGCGTCCGATTGGCGACTGGTCTACGGAAACCACTTTGTCCAGATATTCCATGCCTTCGATCTTTTTGTGAGCGCCCGGCAAATCCTTGGCATTGTAAAAATGCGCGGACAAGGCGCGGCCCAATATATCCAACACCAAAGTTGATTTGCCAGAACCGGATACGCCCGTGACGCACACGAACTTACCCAACGGGAGCTTGAAGTCAACGTTCTTGAGGTTGAATTCCGAGGCGCCACGCACCACCAGACTGCGGCCATTCCCCTTGCGACGCGATTTGGGCATGGCGATGGTCTTTTTGCCGGTCAGGTACGCACCCGTGATGGATTCCTTATGGCGTTTTATTTCCGCAAGCGTGCCCGCGGCCACCAGCTCGCCGCCGTATTCCCCAGCACCGGGACCGATGTCCACGATGTAATCCGCGGCCTTCATCATGGCTTCGTCATGCTCCACCACGATGACCGTGTTGCCGTTATCGCGCAGGCGCTTCATGGTGCCAATAAGCTTTTCGTCATCGCGCGGATGCAAACCGATGGAAGGTTCGTCCAAAATGTAAATCACGCCCGAGAGGTCGCTGCCCAATTGCGCGGCCAAACGCACGCGTTGCGATTCACCGCCAGAAAGCGAGATGGCGCTGCGGTCCAGGGTCAGATAACCCAACCCCACATCGATGAGGTTGCGCAAACGGCGCACGACCTCGCTATGGATTTGGTTGACCACCAAACGCTCCTGTTCCGTAAAACCTTGCGGATCGGCCTTTTGCTCGGTTTTGGCACGCGTGATCTTGCTGGCCTTGGCTTTTTGTTTGATGGCATGACCCGCACCCAAACTTTCAAAAAACACCAAACTTTCCACCAGGCTCAATTCCACCAAATTCGCCAAGTTCTTATTGGCCACGGTAACGCCCAGTGCGACTTTGTTCAAGCGCTTGCCGTTGCACTCAGGGCAGATGAGTACGCGCATGTAACTCTCGATTTCCTTTTGCACGTATTCCGAGTCCGTGGTCCGGTGCTTGTCCTCGAGCATGAGCAGGATGCCTGGGAACGTGGCCGTCTTGCCTTCGACCGTGTAGACCTGGTCGCCCGTACCGTCCAAAATCACTTTCATGGACTGGGCCGAAATGGTCCCGACTTCCTGATGGATGGAAAACCCATGTTCCTTGCCCACGGCCTCCAGAAGCTTGAAATTGGCAGTTTGGTTGCCCGCAATCCTGGTCCAAGGCTTGATGGCGCCCTGGGCGATCGTCAGACGTTTGTTGGGCATGACCAAATCCGCATCCAAAACCAGTTTGGTACCCAAACCTGTGCAACCCGGACAGGCGCCGTGCGGAGAATTGAACGAGAACAACCGCGGCTCGATTTGCGGCAAAGAGATGTTGTCCACGCCGCAGAATAAAGATTCCGAGAACAACCGTTCATCGCCCGATTCTTCGGCCACGGCCACCACCATGCCATTGCCTAGATCCAAAGCCGCCTTGAGCGTCTCGGCAAAAGCCGAATATACGATGCCGGATTTCTTGGCCACGCGCGTGACCAAGACTTCCACGTCATGGGGTTTGGTCTTGTCCAAGCGTGTATGCGAGAGTTCGTCGATGTCCACCAAAGTCCCGTCGTACCGGACCTCGCGATAGCCCGCGTTGCGCGCGCCCTGTAAGACCACCTTATGCTCGCCCTTCTGTTGGCGCACCATGGGCGCTAAAACCAAAACCTCCGAGTCCTTGGACATGGAGATGATCTTTTCTCCTATTTCCTGTTGGGTCTGTTTGATGACTTCATTGCCGCAGACCGGACAATGTACGCGCCCCGCACGGGCGTATAAAAGGCGCAGGAAGTCGTAAATTTCCGTGACCGTGCCCACGGTTGAACGGGGGTTGTGGGACGAGGATTTCTGGTCGATAGCCACGGTCGGAGACAGACCCGTAATCTCATCCACGTCGGGCTTGTCTTGCAATTCCAAAAACTGCCGCGCATACGAGGAGAGTGACTCCATGTAGCGGCGTTGTCCTTCCGCGTGGATGGTATCGAAAGCCAGGGAAGACTTACCTGACCCAGAAAGGCCGGTCATGATGACCAATTTGCCTTTAGGCACGTCCAGGGAGACGTTCTTGAGATTGTGTACGCGCGCGCCCCGTACGCTGATCGCGTTTTGTGCTGACATGTGCGGTGTGTGGGTTACGGAAACAGTATTCGTCCGACACTACCACAAATCTAAAA
>CAZRYH010000012.1:10113-42867 GCA_964604275.1 uncultured Gammaproteobacteria bacterium | reverse complement strand
CTATTACGCGTAAAGCCTATAAACCAATCTACAAAGACGCCGAAACGAGTTCGGCTTGACGTAAGAAAAAAACCTCTTAATGACAGAATTGCCTCTGACCAGGAGGCCGGACGTAGGATCCAGGACCAACCGATATCCCGGTTATTCAGCCATCAATTCTCTCAAAATTCTTTACACGTTGCGTTTAACGCGACTCGTTAGAACGACGAGGTTTGTGAAAAGAAAAAACCCTCGGGATCCCCGAGGGTTAACGATTCGACTGACGCACGATCGAAGTATCTGACACCCAGCTTATAAACGTCAGCCAAAGAACTTCCACGGCACGTCGGCCATGCTAGCTGAGACCTCCTTTATTCGTACCATGGAAAAAGCGAGCATGTACATGAGAGATAGAGTGCCCAAAAAGAGTGTCCGTATCGTACCAGCTTAGTATCATTGGGCACCTTGGCCACACGAAACCGACCTCCGCAGCCGAACGAGATGCTATGCAACACGCCACTTGTGGTTGCGGTCGTTGATTGAAAGACGGGAGAGCTGCCACGCAATGATGGACGTATCAGACGGCGTGAATATGCGTGGAGTCAAAAAGTGGGAGCCGCAATACAAATCGTCTTGAACATGGTTTTTATTTCGGCGCCTACGATTTAAGCGCATTTTAAAATTTTGGTCAATACATGGACAAGCCACGACTTATTCAGAACGACGACGTTTGTGAAAAGAAAAACCCTCGGGATTCCGAGGGCGAACAATCGACTTACACATAATACCGATATTTAACTCACCGCCTATTTATGTCAGTCAAAGATTTTCCGTGACCTGATAATGCGTGAACTATGTTACGCGCCGTTTATTTGTCACGGCAACTAACGACAATGTGCAAAAAAATGTTTTTGGAGAGAGAGCTAGCGCGTTGATATCACCAACAAACGCTTATAGCATTAAAGATTTAAGCGCGTTTTAAGGTTTTGGTCAATACATGGACAACCAGAAACAATTGGCTTAATATGGCCGTAATATGACCGGAAAACGTGTCCGCGTGCGCGCCGCGCCCAGCCCTACGGGTTTCATCCATGTAGGCAATTTAAGGACCTTTATCTACGACGAGTTTTTGGCTAAACAGTCGGGTGGTGATTTTGTTTTGCGTATCGAAGATACGGATCAGGAACGCTTCGTACCTGGAGCGGTCGAAAAATTGATACTCACGCTCAAACGCATGGGAATAGAACCCAACGAAGGCGTCTGGCTGGCTGAGGACGACAAGACCATCATCCAACGCGGCGATCACGGTCCGTACATCCAATCCGAACGCAAATCACGTCATCAAGAAGTAGCTAAAGATCTTTTGGCTAAGGACAAAGCCTATTATTGTTTTTGTACGGAAGAACGTTTGGCCGAGATGCGCCAATTGCAGGAGACCATGCATCAACCCACGGGCTACGACGGTCATTGCCGCAGGATCGACAAAGCGGAAGCGGAAAAACGTGTGGCGGCTGGGGAAGAGCATGTGGTCAGATTGAAAATGCCCAAGGAGGGCGTGGCCATCATCAACGACATCATTCGCGGTACGGTTAAATTTGATTGGAAGCTCGTAGACGATCAGGTAATCGTGAAAAAAGATGGCATGGCCACATATCATTTGGCTGCCATGGTGGACGACCACGACATGGAGATTACGCATATCTTGCGCGGGGAAGAGTGGCTGTCGTCAGCGCCCAAACACGTCTTCATTTTTGAATCCATGGGCTGGGAACCTCCGCAATTCGCCCATGTGCCTTTGATTTTGAACCCTGACCGTTCCAAGCTCTCAAAACGCCAAGGCGATGTTTTCGCAGAGCAATACCTGGACAAAGGTTATCTGCCAGAAGCCTTGATCAACTTCCTCTCACTGCTCGGATATAACCCCAAGGATGATCAGGAAATTTACACACGCGAAGAGTTGACTCAGCTGTTTGATTTGTCCAAAGTCAATAAAGGCGGTGCCATCTTCAACATCGAAAAGCTAAACTGGCTGAACAACCACTATTTACGTCAATTGCCTTCCGAAAATTTTTTTGAGTTGGCTTTACCGCATATTCCTGAAAATCCGGATTCTGAGTTCAAGAAACGTGCAGCCTGGCTGTTCCGTGAGCGTCTTGTCTTGCCCGCAGAGCTGACTGAATTGACCAAATTCTTGTTTTTGGAAAAGTTGGATTACACGAACGTCAAACTGACTTGGAAAGACCGTTCCAAAGAAGAAGCCGTGGAACGCCTGAAGACGGCACGGGGTTGGATTCAGGAGATGGACGACCAAGCCGCGACCGACCTGGCGACCGTGGAAAAAACCATAAAGGATAAAATCGTGGCCGCGGGATGGGGGAATGGGGACACTTTATGGCCTTTGCGCGTCTCGCTCTCAGCCCAAGAAAAATCCCCAAGTCCGTTTGAATTGATTATCGCTTACGGAAAAGACAGGTCCTTGGCCCGCATCGACGAAGCCATGGCGTATCTGCTAAAATAGAAGCATGGTTAGGCGCAGGGAAAAATTAGCGGTTTTTTTGATGTTAGTCTCCTTGGTTTTTGGGGGCGTTTTTCCGGTTAGAGTCAAAGCTGAAACCACGGGAAGCACGGCCAAAGAGTTAAAGAGCGAAGCCGACTCGCTAAACGACTCATTGGATAACAAGAAAAAACGCGTCAAAGAAATCCAAGGCCTTATCAACACATATTCCGACCGCATAACCAAACAAGAGGATCAGAAAGCCACACTGGAAAATCAAATCACACTTTTGGACAACCGTATCAGGGAAAAGGAATTGCGCATCGAAGAGGTGAAGGCGCAGTTGGAGGTATTGGATACGGAAGTCCAGTTGCTGGATAAGAACATCATGCGGCAGGAAAAACGCATCGTCACGCAGAAGGATTTGCTCAACGATTTGTTGCGGCGCCTACGTCAGACGGATAACGTCAATACGCTGCAAGTCTTTTTGAGCCGTCCTTCCCTGTCCTCGTACTTCAATCGAGTTGAGGAATATAAAAAGCTGGATGGCGATTTGGGCCAAACCATGAAGCAGGTGATGGATGAAAAAAACAGCTTGGAGGCGGACCGGACTACGCGCGAGGCTAAGCGCACAGAAATGGACGCGCAAAAGAAAGGTTTGATCAAAGAGCAAGCACGGTTGAATTTGGAGCTGAACTCTAAAAAATCATTGCTTGCAGAAACCAGCGACAAACAGGATGAATTCAACCGCATGCTGGATGAATTGCGTCAGCAAAACGAGTCGACCGCGGACGAAATTTCGCAATTGGAGAGGGAGCTCAAGGATAAGCTGAATGACATAGACACGGCCTTGGCGCGCGGAGAAACGCTCTTGCTTTGGCCCATTCCGGTCCGCAAAATAACGGCACGATTCCACGATCCGTCATATCCCTTCAAAAACCTGTTCCAGCACCCTGGATTGGATTTGCGCGCAGAAGTAGGCACGCCCATTAAAGCCGCAGCCGGAGGCTATGTAGCCTTCAACCGTACCGGCAAACAATACGGCAATTACATCATGCTCATCCATCCGGGTGGTTATGCCACGGTGTATGGCCATTTGTCCAAATTCGTGGCCAAACCCAACACGTACGTGGAAAGAGGTGACATCATCGGCATGTCCGGCGGCATGCCGGGCACCCAGGGCGCTGGTCTTTCGACCGGTCCACATCTACATTTTGAAGTCAGACAAGAAGGCATTCCCGTGGATCCTTTAGGCTTCTTGCCCGAAGCCATAGAAACAGACGAATAACAAGATTCACTGTTACGGTCTTGACAAAAAGACCGTTTTTTGGTTTAAACACTGCACCGGCAAATACCCGATCCCTGTTTTAAGCGCATCCAACGCCGGGCACTTTAAAGTTTGGTGGGGACTCGATAGAAGTTCGAAACCATATCCTTGAATTGAGTTCTTCCATCATTTCTCGATTTTTCGATTTTTGGTCTCGAAAATTCTACGGTAGAATAGCCAACGCATCGAGACTTTTTCTCAGGTCCGTACCGATATTCCCGGGTTGAAATAAAAGCACGCCGATACGGACCCACTATTCAGACCCGACTAGGGTCTTTTTACTTATGCGTTGGTTTTGGAAACTGAAGAAATCAAAACCTCAACATCCTGCAGGGTGGAAACGTGCACGGCTTGGGCGCGGAATTGGCGGAATGACGGAATGCCTTTGAAATACCAGGGCAGATGTTTGCGGAGTTGGATAAGACCGCTTTCGCCGTAATGTTCGACCTGGAGTTCTGCATGGCGGCGCATGATCTTTAAACGTTCTTCGACTTCAGGTTCTCCCGGGTCCGTGCCCGTTTCCCAAGCTTGGCGGATACGACGGAAAACCCAAGGCCTGCCCAAAGCGCCACGCGCGATGAGAATGCCTGCGGCTCCGGATTTTTCCAGTGCCTGTCTTGCATTTTCAGGATCCGTAACGTCGCCGTTGACCAAAACTGGAATCTTGACCTGTTTGACCGCTCGTCCAACCGCTTCCCAGTCCGCATGACCTGCATAAGCCTGAGCCTTGGTCCGGCCGTGGATTTCTACGACGTCTGCACCCGCGCTTTCCAGTATTTTTACGAATTCCAAAACCTCATCCGGCTTGCTCCAACCTAGACGCGTTTTAACTGAAAGTGGTATTCTTATGTTGTCTTTGACCTTTTTTACGATTGCCGCTGCTTTTTCCGGCTCACGCATCAACGACGCGCCGTTGAAATTGGAGACTGCCTTATAAACTGGGCATCCCATATTGATGTCCAATCCGTCCGGCTTAAAACGCTCTTCAACCAATTTGGCGGCCTCCGCCATGCGATCCGGTTCTGATCCAAAAAGTTGCTGGATCACGGGTCGCTCGCTCGGATCCAATTCCGCCATCTTCAAAGTTCGTTCATTGCCGCGGACCAAAGCCTCGGCGGCCAACATTTCCCTGAACAAAACCGTTTCATTATCCAATTCTCTGACCAAATGGCAAAACGGCCGATCCGTAAAATCGGCCATGGGTGAAAGGCCTAAAATCGGCCTTGTGCCTGAGTACCAAGCCATGGTGTGAGAGTCTAACAAAAACCTTCAATCAAGTCGAGCCCGTATGGCCACAACTGAAAATCAAAAACCAAAGACAACCGACTCTGTGTTGGATCCAAGTGCCTTGCATCTTTTAAGGGTGGTCAGATTGCAGGGTGATTTTGTGGTCCTGTTGCTTTCGGCTTTTTTAATTTCTTTGTATGTGGCGGTCACGGATTTCAAGCTTCCAAATCAAACAGCTTCCGCAGTGCCACCGCCGTTCGAGTTGAGTTCTGTGCAGACCGCGCAGTACGTGTATCAGGAAGGAAAGTTGCTACGCGACGGCGACACGGTCAACAAATCCAAAGTGCAAGTCTTAGGCCAAGTTTTCGATTACGGTCTGATTAAAAACAGTTGGCCCAACCATACTTTTACCTTGAACGGAGAAATTGTACCGTTGAACCAAGAAACCGGAGCTTACAGCGTTGAATACGACCTCAAACCAGGCTCAAATGTGCTGGAAACCGCCATGCGCATAGACAATCAGGAATACGATCCGCAATCCATCCTTTTGATTTTCGACCCGTCATATCGGCCCGAGACCAAACCCCAACCAGCCCAGGACTAGACTTTATTAAAACTCGGGGAAAGGTTAAGATGGGTTAATGAATTTTAAGCTGCATCAACCCTATAAACCCGCGGGCGACCAACCTCAAGCCATTGAGGGTTTAACCGAACGCCTGAAAAAAGGGGACCGTTATCTCACGCTTTTGGGCGCCACGGGCACGGGTAAAACCTACACCATGGCTAACGTGATAAACAACCTGCAAAGGCCGACTTTGGTTATCGCGCACAACAAAACCTTGGCAGCCCAGCTCTGCAACGAATTCCGTGAGTTTTTTCCGGAGAACGCGGTGGAATATTTCGTTTCCTATTACGACTACTACCAGCCAGAAGCCTATATAGCAAAGTCCGACACCTATATCGAAAAAGAAGCGCAAATTAACGAGGAAATTGACCGTTTACGGCACAACGCCACGCAATCCTTGTTGACGCGACGCGACGTTATCGTGTGTGCGTCGGTTTCATGCATATACGGTTTAGGCGCGCCCGACGCATACCGCAAAACCATTCTACATATCGAAAGCGGCTCCAATTTGGGACGCGAAGATTTGATTAGCCGATTGGTGGCCATGCAGTTTACGCGCACTAATGCGGATTTGACGCGTGGTTCGTTCCGCTTGCTGGGTATGACGCTGGAATTGATGCCCGTAAACGAAGAGACCATGTACCGCATCGAGGCTCCGGGCGGTTTCGTGGATCGGATCGCTAAAATAAATCCTGTCACGCGCCAGGTTTTAGGCGAAGTCCATGACGTTTGGATTTTTCCGGCTAAACACTTCATCACTCCGGGCCCGGAACGCGAACGCGCGCTCAAGAGCATCCGCCAAGAATTGGTTGAACGTCTGAAATGGTTTGAAAAACAAGGCAAGCTCCTGGAAGCCGAGCGCTTGGAACGCCGCACGCATTATGATTTGGAGATGATGGAGAATTTGGGTTACTGCAACGGCATAGAGAACTACTCCCGGCCTTTGTCCGGACGTGCGGCCGGCGACCCTCCGGACACGTTGCTGTCGTATTTCCCGGACAACATCTTGGTGATGATCGACGAATCGCACGTCACGGTACCGCAAATCGGCGGCATGTACGAAGGCGACAGGTCGCGCAAGGATACGCTCATCGAACACGGTTTCCGTCTTCCCAGCGCGCGCGACAACCGTCCGCTCACGTTCAAAGAATTCCAGGACAAGACCGGACAGGCAGTTTTCGTTTCCGCCACGCCGAGCGATTTTGAGATGAAAAATTCCGCGGCCATCATCGAGCAAATCATTCGTCCGACTGGCCTAATTGACCCTGAAGTTTTGATTTTGCCGGTGACACCCAAAAAGGATCAACCTGGCCAAATTGACGATTGTCTTGACCGCATAGAAAGGAAAACCGCCCAAGGCTTCCGGACTTTGGTCACGACTCTGACTAAAAAGATGGCCGAGGATCTGACGGATTACTTAAAAGAGCGAAAGATGAAAGCTTGTTATCTGCATTCGGACATCGAGACCGTTGAACGTTTGGAAATCCTGTCCGAATTCCGCAAGGGCGAATACGACGTATTGGTGGGCGTCAACTTGTTGCGCGAAGGTTTGGACCTGCCGGAAGTGGCCTTGGTTTGCATTTTGGATGCGGACAAGGAAGGTTTCTTGCGTTCCGATACCTCACTCATCCAGACAATCGGCCGCGCTGCGCGCAACGTTCAGGGGCAAGTCGTACTGTACGCGGACCGCATGACCGGTA
Source organism: uncultured Gammaproteobacteria bacterium (assembly GCA_964604275.1). Lineage (GTDB taxonomy): Bacteria > Patescibacteriota > Patescibacteriia > 2-12-FULL-60-25 > 2-12-FULL-60-25 > MWCR01. Next base: position 35,515 of record CAZRYH010000012.1, on the reverse strand, counting down.
GCATGAAACGTGCCATCGCGGAGACGGAAAGGCGCCGTGCTAAACAATTGGCCTACAACAAGGAACATGGCATCACGCCGCAAACCATCAAAAAAGCCATCGTTGATTTGCGCGGTTCGTTGGGCTTCACGGAACAAAAGGACGTGAAAGAAATCTTGAAACTCGAATTGTCGGCAGAATCGCGTAAATTGGAAGAGGTCGTCAAACACAAGGAGGCAGAAATGAAACAAGCTGCCTTGGAATTGGATTTCGAATTGGCTGCTATCTTGCGCGATGAAATTGTCGTTATCAAACAAGAGTTGGGCAAGCGACAAAAAAAGACGGTTGCTGAGGCCAAAGGCGAAGTCAAACCAAAGATCAAACGACCACCGCGCCACGGCCGCACCAAATAAAAAATCCCGTTTCAAGGGGATTGTGAGTCGAGAGGAATCTTGAGATCCAGCTCGCGTGCGAGGAAGATCTTCTTGGTTTTGGCCAGCTCCGGATGGATGCTCGCACTCAGGGCATGCACAGCCGTGTTCCAGTAGAGCCAGGAGTCGTCCCATTGCAGACCATGCTGCCTGTAGAAGTCCTTGATGGTCCGGAGGGCTTTGATGGACGCCATGTCGTTGCCGTCCTCGAGTTCAAGGACCAAGTCCTTCTTGTCGTCCAGCATGTCCTTCCACCACTCGTCTCGCCCCACGATGGCCGTCTGGGGCAGAAGGACGCAACAGATGGCCTCATTCTTCTTGGCGTACTCGAGCCTGCCCGTGCTGTAGAATTCGCGGCCGTGTGACACGGCTTTGGGCGGTTCGGCGGTTCTGGGTTCGACCGTGAAGATGTCAGTGGGCAAAAAGACGATGATCGACGCGGCGCTCATGGAAACCTCCTGCTAGAACAACCGGCTCGTCGCTTAGTCTAGCAACAAAACAGTCATTGTCAAATACCTAATACGCATCCCAAAGCCATGGGATGACAACCCTTTGACCGTGCGTTAACTTATGGCCATGGATAGCGTCACAGACATCAAGGCACGTTTGGACATTGTGGACATCATAGGGGAGTACATCCAACTCAAACCCGCAGGTAGCGGCAGTTTCAAGGCCTGTTGTCCGTTCCATCAAGAAAAGACCCCAAGCTTCATGGTGAATAGGCCACGGCAATCTTGGCATTGTTTTGGTTGTAACATCGGAGGCGACATGTTCAGTTTTGTGGAACGCGTCGAGGGCATGGAATTTGTGGAAGCGTTGGAATATCTGGCACAGAAGGCTGGCGTGGAGTTGCCCCAATACGATAAAGAGTCCATGGGTGCCAAAAAACATCTTCAGGAATTGAATGCGTACCTGGCTAAGCTCATGCGCCACATTCTCCTGACCGATCCAGAGGCGGAAATCGCCCGCGCTTACGTGGCCAAACGCGGCATAGACGACCTGACCGCGGATTTGTGGCAAATTGGATACGCGCCATCGGATTGGTCCGCATACCAGAAAAAAATACAAGAGAAAGGTTATAATGCGGCGGACTTGATTCAAGCGGGTTTCGCTTTACAAAAAGAGAACGGACACGGTCTCCATTTCCGCTTCTTTCGTCGCTTGATGTTTCCTATCGCGGACCAATTCGGGCACATTGCGGGCTTCACGGGTCGTCTGCTGACCGACGAGAAGGCGGCCAAGTACGTCAATACTCCGGAAACATCACTCTACAAAAAAAGCCACATCCTTTACGGATTGGATAAAGCCAAGTCTGACATCAAAAGGCAAGATGTGGCCGTAATCGTGGAAGGCAACATGGATGCGCTCACATCGCACCAATTCGGCGTGACAAATGTGGTGGCCTCATCCGGCACAGCTCTGACCGCGGAACAACTGCAACTCATAAAACGTTACTCAAAAAATTTGGCCATGGCTTTTGACATGGATGACGCCGGGCTGAACGCGGCACTGCGCGGTTTGGATGTGGCACGCCAGATGGAAATGAACATCAAACTCATCCGTTACGACCAAGCCGTGGCCAAGGACCCAGACGAGTTGATCAGGAAAAATCCTGAGTTTTGGAAAGACGCGATACGCGACGCCAAACCCGTCATGGAATGGGTCTATCGTCACGCCTTCACCATCCACGATTCGCATTCACCAGAGGGAAAGAAGGCCATTGCCCAGTTCGTACTAGGCGAATGCCGTCATATTCCGCATCCCGTGGAACGTGACGCCTGGATCGCGAAATTGGCTCGTGACTTGGATGTCTCACCGGACGCGTTGCGGCAGTCCCTGCCCAAAGAGGGTGGTAAGGTTGGACCCTTAAAAACGCCCCTTAGCCGGACCACCCAAGGTCAAAGTGCGGCCGAACCCAAAGGTCAAAATTCGACCAATTCCGCGGAAACAGCCCAGGACCTTGAGGCTTTGTGGCTGTCTTTGGTTTTGATTAAACCCCAGTATTTCACGCCATTTGGCATGGTTGAGAGCAATTCTCCACACTCCAAGCTTTACAAAATCCTGGAAAACCAATACAATTCGCGCGTTCAAATCGACCAGCCTTTGGTTTGGGATGTCAGGGATTTTGATGCTGATACGGACATGAAAAGGTTGGTGGACTTTTTAACCCTGTTGGCAGACCGAGAATTTCCGGACCAGACCCCCAAAATCTTGGACGACGAAGCAGCCGACATGCTGCAAAGGCTACGCGCCAAGAATTTATCCGGGCGGAGGTCAGATCTGGAGACGGCCATGCGGGAAGCGGAACGACGGGGCGATACGGAACGCATCTTACATTTGCTCAAAGAATTTAATTCGTTGACATGAGGTGAGGCTCATAAAGCCCAACCAAATGGTCTCCGCTTCCGCCGGCCCTTCGCCAAGACGAAGAACGCTCGCGATTCCGGAGCGCCTATCTATGCCAAACGCCACCAAAAAGCATGCGCGACCGCATGCAGCGCCCACAAAAAGCATGCGTAACACAACGAAAAGCAAAAGCAAACCACAACCCGCAGCCAAAAAGAAACCCCAAGCCAAAAAGAAACCCCAAGCCAAAAAAGAGGCTCCGGGGCGTTTTAAGACAACCAAAAAACAGTCAGCCGCTAAAGCCGCGGTCATTCAGCGTCCGCCTTACGTAAAACTGCCACCTCCTACGGCGGAACAGTTGGACAGACTCTTTGAAAAAGCCAAAACCCGTGGCTTTCTTACCGAAACCGAAGTTTTATACGGTTTTCCGGACATCGAAGATTACATCCCCACGTACGAACAATTCATCGACCGCTTGGATGCCGCTGGCGTGGGCGTGGTCGAAATGAAAGAGGGGATTTTGGGCCGTAAGCAGGAACGCCAAGTCATCATGACCCAGATGAACAGCGCTTCCGAAGGTGCAGTCAAAGTGGATCCTTTCGATTTGACGGCCGATTACATCCAGATTTATTTGCGCGAAATCGGTAAAATCCCGTTGCTGACCGGCGAAGAGGAAATCGCATTGGCCAAACGCAAAGAAAAGGGCGACAAGGAAGCGGAAAAGAAATTGATCGAAGCCAACTTGCGCTTGGTCGTGTCCATCGCCAAAAAATTCATGGGCAAATCCCTCTCGCTTTTGGATTTGATTCAGGAGGGCAACATCGGTTTGTTCCGCGCCGTAAAAAAATTCGAGTACCGCAAAGGCTACAAATTCTCCACGTACGCCACTTGGTGGATTCGCCAAGCCATCACCCGCGCCTTGGCCGACCAAAGCCGCACCATCCGCATTCCGGTGCATATGGTCGAAACCATCAATAAATTCCAACAGGTGGAACGCCAACTCATCCAGGATTTGGGACGCGAGCCTTTGCCTGAAGAAATCGCGGCAGAAATGGGTGAAGACGTGGACAAAGTGCGTCACATCATAAAAATTTCGCAAGACACGGTCTCGCTTGAAACTTCCGTGGGTGAGGACGATGAGGATTCAACGCTCGAAGATTTCATCGAGGACATCAAAAACGTTACCCCGGACCGCGCCGCTGGTTTGCAGCTGCTCAAAGATTACGTGCGCGACATCATCAAAGACCTATCACCGCGCGAACAGAAGATTCTGGAAATGCGTTTCGGCCTGGTTGACGGCGTGAGCCATACCCTGGAAGAAGTGGGTAAAGAATTTGACGTCACGCGCGAGCGCATCCGCCAAATCGAATCCAAAGCCTTGGAGAAGATCCAGCAGCATCCGGCCATCAGGCGCTTGGCGGATTACTAAAAAATTGACATTCCAGCGGTTTTATTGCGTTGTAAGAGCACATGAACCGCCATCAAATAGCCAAAATCACAGTCCTGACCCTTGGGGTCGGGATTTTGGCGTTAACGGCTTGGTCCATTTATCCGCTTTCCAGACCCGTAACAACCTTGCCTTCGACAAAGGTTTTGGATCGAAACCGAGGTTTGTTGTATGAGGTAACAAGACCCGAAGGCGGTATACGCACCACGGTGACGTTGGACAAGATGCCGACTTCCCTCCAACAAGCCACGATCGCCGCCGAGGACTCCAGATTCTACCAGCACCGCGGAGTGGATTGGCAAGCCACGGCCAGGGCCATTTGGCAATTGATCACGCAAAAACGCGTGGTCAGCGGCGCCAGCACGATCGAACAGCAAACCGTTAAAACCTTATATTTCCCCACGGCCAAAAGGACGCCGCTACAAAAAATCCGTGAAGTCATGGCCGCTCAATATTGGTGTTTGACCCATTCCAAACAACAGACTTTGGAGATTTATCTGAACACCGTGGCCTTGGGAAACAATTCCTACGGCGTGGCGAGCGCGGCCAAAACCTATTTCCATAAGGAAATTGGCGACCTGACTGTGGCTGAATCCGCCATGTTGGCCGGCATGCTGACGTCCCCATCAGAGTCCGAACCCTTCAGACACTGGACCAAGGCCAAAGCCCGACAGACATATGTTTTAGATCGTATGGTCCAGACAGGTTTCATTGACCAAAATCAAAAACAAGACAGCGTTGGTGAAGACATCCAGATTTTCTCGCCTCGACATCCCATGAAGGCGCCGCATTTCGTGTTGTACGTGTTGGACCAACTCGAAAAAAAATATCCGGACATTCGCGAGGGCGGTTACACCATTACCACGACTTTGGACCCGGAATTGCAGCGTGTGGCCACAGAGACCGTGGCGCGACGACTTGCCAGCTTGGCAGACCAAAACGTGACCAATGCCGCGGTTATGGCCATGGAGCCGCATACGGGCGAGGTATTGGCCTACGTGGGTAGTAACGGTTACTTTGACGAGAACATCCAAGGCCAAGTGGATATGGTCCAAGCCAAGCGCCAACCAGGTTCTTCGTTGAAACCCTTCTTGTATTTTTTGGCCTTCCAAAAAGGCATGTCGCCCAGCACCGTGGTCGCGGACTTACCCGTACGCTACGAGACAGCGGACGGCAAACCTTATTATCCCAGGAATTATTCCTACAAATATTATGGCCCCGTATCCATCCGCGAGGCTTTGGGCAGTTCCTTGAACATCCCGGCGGTAAAAGTTTTAGACCGCGTGGGTCTGGCGTCATTTTTTTCCACCTTGGACCGTTTTGGCGTGGATTTCCCCAATCAGCCAGAGTTTTATGGTTTGGGCGTGGTTTTGGGAGGAGGGGAAACCACCCTGGCAGACGTGACCGGCGCTTATGCCAAGTTGGCTTTAGGCGCTAAGGACACGCGCCAAAACACGGTTTTAGACATCCGGGACGCACATGGTCAAACAGTCTGGCGCCTCGAACAACAAGCGCATGTGTCACTTTTCACGGATCAAAAGTTGTCCGATCAGGCGTCCTATCTTGTCACGGATGTTCTGACGGACAAAAACGCCAGAGCGAAATCTTTTGGCGAGGCCAACCTTTTGGATATGGGTCAGCCAGTGGCCGTAAAAACCGGTACCACTCGAGATTTCCACGACAATTGGGCCTTCGGTTATACCCCGGATTTCGTGCTTGGCGTCTGGGTAGGCAACGCCAATGGTTCGCCCATGCACGGAGTGTCCGGCATTACAGGCGCGGTGCCCATCTGGCACGACATCATGCAAAACCAAATTTCGGGCGGCAAAAAGGTGGTATGGCAAAAGCCGGACGGGTTGGTCATACGCACGGTTTGCGCTACTTCTGGGCTTTTAGACAGCGACATTTGCCCCAAAACCAAGCAGGAAGTCTTCATCGCTGGCCAAGAACCGACACAAAAGGACGATTGGTACGTTGAACTGGATATAGACGGCAAGACCGGGCTTTTGGCCACGGTCAAGTGTCGGGAAAACGTTATAAAAAAGACTTTTCTCAACCTTCCGGCCGAATACGCGGCTTGGTCTGCAGCTTTCCGTGCCGAGCGACCGCCCGATTTGGACTGCGAAGGCAAACCGGCCGCCAATACCAAAACAGAAGTCGGAGTCGCACTAAAAATACTTTCACCTCTGGAGGGCGATGCGTACGAACTCGATTCCATGATCGACGGACGGAATCAGAGAATACCTTTCACGGCCGGAGGTAAAGCGGATGCCGAATTCGTTTGGGAATTGAACGGACAGATGATCAGATCGCAAGACCCTATATATTTCTGGAACCCGCAACCCGGAACGTACACGCTCAAACTCAAAGGCAGCGACAGCGAAGTAGAATTTTCGGTCAAATGAATGGTCCGGAACATGAGGACGGTGTAAAATAACCATCAAATAGTAAATCATTCTAATTTAATATGAACGTCAAAAATACACTGACGCAATCCTGGTCAAAAACCAAGAATGCGTTCGCGACCATAGGAGGTTGGTTCGCGCGACATTGGAAACCTTTCGCCATCGGCGGCGGGGTCCTGGTCGCGGCGGCCGTCACCTCCTGGTTTTTTATACCCGCGCCTAAAGCACAAGGCGCGCTCAAAGGCCACGAGGTGGAAATCTATCGTAACGCGGTCATCCGTGTGGTTTTCGATTCGCGTATGGACCACAAGAGCGTGGAAGACGCGTTTAAGATTTCGCCTGTAGTGGGTGGCAAGTTCAGCTGGCAAGACAACCAGATGACGTTCACGCCCGATCAACATCTGACCAAAGGAGAAACCTATGAGGTCACCGTTGACGAACGGGCTAAAAATCTTTTCTTCAAGTCTTTGCAGACGCCTTACCGCCAGACATTCAAGGTCCTGGATTATCCGGAAGCCGCGGTCGTGGCGCCAGTCAACGATAGCGTCATCATGCAGGACCAAATCCTGACAGTGATTTTTGACCACCCGATTCGTAACCTCACGGGCAAGTTGGACGTGCCGGACATGTTGAAGATCGAACCAAAAGTAAACGGCAAATACAATTGGCTGGGCACCAGCGGGTTTGAATTCATCCCGGAGGGCGATGGCTGGCCAGCCGCGACAAAGTTTACGGTCACTATACCCAAAGGCACCAAAACCGCAGATGGGGGTTCGACTATCGAGGATTATGTTTGGAGTTTTTCCACGCCCAATCTAATCGTCAATCTCCAGTCACAACGCGAGCACCAACCCCTAAAGTCTTCCATCGACCTGTCTTTCAACTACAAAGTTGATCCGCAACAGATAAAGAACGCAATCACCCTGAAAGTCAACGACGTGGACGCGGATAAAAACGATTACACGTTCGAGAATGCGGAAGGGGACAAGACCGTTGTCTTGATCAAACGCAAAAACGGATACGAGCTGGGCAAGAGTTATAAAATCGCCTTGGAGCCTGGTTTCACAGCCGGACTTGGTGAGTTGGGTCTTAAGGACAAATTCGAGGAGACCATCACCACAGACGAATTGGGCTTCCGTATTTCCGCCACATGTCCGGATAACAATGAGACCACGGATCCACGTAGCTCCATCGCCATTCGCGTCAACAATCCCATGGACCGCGACACTTTGGAGAAGAGCGTAAAAATAACGCCCACGCCTGAGAGTTTGGAAATAAACGCTGACGGTTGGTCGGACGACGGACGTTGCCGCATGTATTCCTACGACGGTCGTATGATCGGCATATCGGCGCGCTGGAATCCGTCTACCAAATACACGGTCACTATCAAACAAACTTTGACAGACATTTACGGGCAAAAACTCGAAGCCGGAAAAACCTACAGCTTCACCACCAATCCTTTCCGCCCGAGCGCTGAAGTCTCGAGTTATGGCATCTATGGTGTTTTGGCTTCGCATCTTCCGAGGCTGTATCAAGTCCGGACACTCAATCTAAAACAACCCATTCAAGTGACGCTCAAGTCCGGTTCATTCAATGAATTCTTAAGCGATAAGGAATTCAAGGGCTCCGTGAGTGTGACCAAGGCTTTTGATACGAACGGAACGCTCAACAAGTACAAAATCGTTGACTTGGATTTGGACCAAATCGCGGACCAAAAATTGCCCAACGGATTTTACGACTTGAGCATCCCGATTCCGGAACTTGGTGAACGCTGGTACGACCGTGACCGCAAACTGGTTGTCATGGACACGGCACTGACCATGAAGCGCGATCGTCAGGGAAAAATTCTCATCTGGGCTACGGACATGAAGTCCGGCGAAGTGGTCGCTGATTTGCCAGTTGAGATTTGGCAGGGTGAAAGCAAGCAAAAAATCGCCGCGGGCAAAACCGACAAACAGGGCTTGGCTACTATGGACGTGAGCACGGAATATTCCGATTACCAACTCACGGCGTATGCCTCAGACGGCAATCGTTTGGGTATCTCTGACATGTCTTGGCAGGACGGCATTTCGCCTTGGAATTACGGCTTGGAACTCAATTATCGCCGCAACACCACCTACCACATCGGTTATGTGTACACGGACCGCAGAATCTACCGTCCTGACCAATTGGTGTATTTCAAAGGCGTTATCCGTTTGGACCGCGACGCGGTTTTGGGTCTGCCTACCGCGAAGGAAGCGGAAGTCACGGTTACGGATGCGGAGGGCAACGAGGTATTGAAACAGAATCTAACGCTCAATGCTTACGGCACGTTCAACGGACAGATTCAACTTCAAAAATCCATGCCGTTGGGCCAATACATGGTGCGTGCGAGGATCGTGGACGATCCGGCTGAAGCACCTGACATCAGTGGTTTCTTTGACGTGCGCGAATACCGCAAACCGGACTTCAAAGTTGATGTGAATCAACCCCAAGGTCTGCTGACCGCGGGTCAGACCGTCAAGGTTCCGGTGCATGCGGAATATTATCAAGGCATGCCGCTCAAAGGCGTCAAAGCGAATTACTCGATCAGCCGTACCAAACTCTACTTCAACCCAAGACCAGACGAATGGTATAGCTACGGTTCTGAGGACGATTATTACTGTTATTGGTATTGCCGCGCGGAAAACAACTACGAAAATCCCATTACCGGCACCATAACTTTGGATGACCAAGGTAACGGCACCATCGAATTCCCAGCCAACCTCACGGATTACAAGACCGGCGCCAATTACATGGTTGATGTAACCGTGGTGGACGTGAACCAGCGTATGGTCTCCAACCGTCTCGAATTCCCGGTACATAAAGGCGAATTCTACATCGGCCTGCGCCCCAATTACGACTCTGGCTGGAACGCTCCGGACGCCAAATTTGATCTGCTGACCGTGGATACGGAAGGCAAGGCCAAATCAAACGTCTCGGTGAGCGTGGAACTGAACAAACGCACGTGGGCCAACGTGAAAAAGACGAACACTGATGGCACAACGTATTGGGAATATCAGAGCACGGATAAACTTGTCGAAACTAAGAATGTAACAACGGACGGTGAAGGCAAAGCCAACATCTCTTTCTCACCCAAAGACGATGGCGAATACTTGGCCGTAGCCAAGACTCGTGATGCCCGCGGCAACCTGATCCAATCTTCGGTCTTGCGTTACGTCTACCGAGGAGAGGGCTATACGACCCGCGTATCTGACGACCATCAGATGAAGATCGTGCAGAGCAAGGCTAGTTACGACGTGGGCGACACCGCTTCCTTGGCCGTACAGACGCCGTACGCGGGGACCAAGGCTTTGGTCACCGTGGAACGCAACGGCATCCGCGACGTGCGTGTAATCGACCTCGGAACAAAGAACAACATCGTCGAAGTTCCGATCAAGGATGATTCTACGCCTAACATTTACGTCTCAATTTTGGCGGTCAAGGGTGGCGGCGTGGATGGCATTCCGGAATTCCGTTTGGGTTACGCCAATCTGCAGGTGAACACGACAAAGAAAATCCTGAATTTGGAAGTCACGCCAGACAAACCAAATTACAAACCCGGAGACAAGGTGACTTTAAACATCCGGGCCAAACGCACCGACGGTTCGCCGGCCCAAGCCGAGGTCTCCATCGCCGTGGTGGATGAACGCGTGATCGCTTTGCTTGGTTCCATCGACAAGAACATTTTGGGCAAGTTCTGGTTCCCGCGTTCCATTGGCGTGACCACGGCTCAATCTCTGACCATGTTGGTCAAGAAAGTATTCTTTTCCACCACAGAGGGCGGCGCGGGCGGCAAGGGAGACAACGGCGTGGTTCCTCCGGTGCGCGGCAATTTCAAAGATACGGCATACTGGAACGCTACGGTCGAAACAAATGCGGACGGCACGGCTACTGTATCGTTCGATTTGCCGGACAACCTGACCAGCTGGAACATTCTGGCCATTGGTGAAACTAAAGATACAGTGGTGGGCAATGCTGAAGCCAAAATCGTAACGCGCAAGGATTTGATGGTGGAACCACTGTTGCCGCGCATCATGCGCCATGAAGACACGTCCACGGTCGGTGCCACGGTCATGAACGCGACCAATGCGCCCATCGACGCCAAGATTACGCTCAAAACCGAGGGCGTGACTGCGGATAGCCCGCTCACTAAGACGGTCAACATTCCGGCCATGGATCGTCGCATAGTAAACTGGCAGGTCAAGGTACCCAAGAATGGCGACAAATCAACGATCTCGATTTGGGCTCAGGGCGGAGCATATGAAGACGGGTTCAAACAAGAAGTCCTGCTGTTAGATTATTCGGTTCCAGAAATCGTCTCGGCCAGCGGCATCCTGGAAAAGAACGTGACCGAAACCTTGGAGATGCCAGAAGGCGTGATGCCGGACATAGGCGATGTGCGTGTGGCCGTGCAACCCAACGTGGGTTCCAGCATGCGCAACGGCTTGGATTACTTGGTCAAATTCCCATACGGGTGTTCAGAACAAAAAACTAGCGGCATGCTGGGAAACCTGATTTACCGCGAGCTTGCCAAGGAAAAAGTAGTACTGAGCGATCAGGCCAAAATGGACGCTTCGGATTTCAACATCAAAGAAACAATCGTCTACCTTTCATCGGTCCAACGCCAAGATGGGGGATGGGGTTTCTGGTCAGAAAGCGATTATAGCTACGGACATCTGACGGGTTACGTTTTCTGGGGCCTGACCCAAGCCGAGAAAGCCGGATATCAAGTTGATTCTAAAGTCATGGACAAGGCCACGGAGTATTTGCGCAATGCCTTGGCTTATGGCAATACGGATTCCAACTACAATAGTCTATCTTACAACGAAAAAGCACAGATTCTGTTCATGCTCTCGGAACGCGACACCAAGGAACTTTCCGGTTATGCGGCTACGCTATACGAGCATCGCGACGACCTGTCGCATTTCAGCAAGGCGTTTTTGGCCATGGCCTACGCCAACATCGAAAAAGACAGTTCATCGGCCAAGTCCGCCAAACTCATGGGCGACATCAAGAACGACGTGATGTACCTCAATCCGTCCACGGCTTATGTCAAGGAGGACGAAGGCTACGGTTGGTTCATGAGCACGGACGAACGCAGCACGGGTATCTACCTCCAAGCCCTGATGAAACTAGACCCGAAAAATCAAGACGCGGACCGCGTGGTACGCTGGCTCATGCAACAAAAGAAGGACGGCTACTGGGGCACGACCCAAAGCACTTCCATGGTCTTGCTCGGTTTGGTCCAATACGTGCGCGCCAATCCGGTGGACGATCGCCAAGCCCAAGTGAGTCTGTTCTTGGATAATGACCTGAAAGGCAAATTGGACTTCAAACAAGGCGATGTTTCCGACGAACAATCCAAAACATTCTCGCTCTCCGAATTGTCCAAAAACGGCTCTATACATCAATTCGGACTGGAAAAGGATTCTGACAAACGCTGGTTCTACGACATCAACATGAAGGTGTATCGCGAGATATCCGACATCCAATCCTTCGAGAACGGTTTCACTTTGGTCGCGGACGTTTACGCCATGGATGACAAAAAACGCGAACGTCCTCTGGCCCAAGTTTCGCAAGGAGACACGGTGCGCGTACACATGAAGCTCTTGGTGCCCAAAAAGCATCAGTATGTGGCTCTGGAGTACCATCTGCCATCAGGATTAGAGGCCGTGGACATGTCGCTTAAGACCAGTCCGCAGAATCTGGCCGGGCAGGAGTTGCAATGCGCCCCGTCTTATTGGGGAGGACAGACCTGTATGCAACAGGGCGGTTGGGAATGGGATTGGTGGTGGGAAAACGTTTGGAAGCACATCGAATTCCGCGACGACCGGGTCTTCCTGTTCAGCGATTCGCTGGAACCAGGCGTTTACGAATATGATTTCGTGGCCCAAGCCATGACCCCGGGCGAATATCGCGTGCCGCCGGCCCGCGTGTACGAGTTCTACAACCCGCAAGCCAACGCCCACAACGAGGGCAAAATGCTGAAAGTGGTGACCAAATGACCGCCTCCAAAAATCCGCCGGCCGCGGATTTTTGGTTTGACTAAATCCCGGAGACACGGTTTCATATCCGCATATGCAAACCATGAATGCGTTCGTGTTCAAATCGTCCTACAAAGTCATCCTGATGGCCGTCGTCATACTCATACTCTTGGCTATCCTCTGGCCTTTCGGGACAATCGGGGCAGGCGAACGCGGCGTCTTGCTGCGTTGGGGCGCGGTGACCGGTAAAGTCATCAGCGAAGGCCTGTACGTCCGCATTCCGGTTTCGGATCGCGTGGTGGTTATGGACGTGCGCATTCAAAAGGAACAGGTGCAAGCCACGGCCGCATCCAAAGACTTGCAAAGCGTTAACAGTGTAGCGGCCCTCAATTTCCATATCCGACCAGAGAAAGTAGCAGAAATCTACCGCGACGTGGGCACGGATTACAAAACACGTCTAATAGATCCAGCTCTTCAGGAATCGGTCAAAGCCTCGACAGCTAAATATACAGCCGAAGAACTAATCACAAAGCGCGAGCAGGTAAAAGAGGAAATTAGACTGCACGTTAAAAACAAACTTGATCCGCGCGGCATCGAGGTCGATGACTTCAATATCGTGGATTTCAACTTCTCACGGTCATTCAACGAGGCCATCGAGGCCAAAGTCACGGCCGAACAGTCCGCTTTAGCAGCCAAGAACAAACTTGAGCAAATCAAATTCGAAGCCGATCAAAAAATCGCCGAGGCAAGGGGTAAAGCAGAAGCCATGCGCGTGGAATCAGAAGCTTTGAAGACGAATCCGCAAGTGCTCCAGCTCCGGGCCTTGGAAAAATGGGATGGCGTTTTGCCAAAAGTCACGGGCGGCGCTATTCCATTCTTGGACATAAACAGCTTGGGCTTGAAATAAAGATTTAAAAACATCCGCGACAAGCGGATGTTTTTTTGACACAGCTTGGGTATGGGCTTACGCTTACTCTGCACGATTGAAAAGAGGTGGTGGCCATGAGGCTTGAACGGATCGAAAAGCGTCTCATCGACCTGGTTACCGCACCGGACAGTGAAAAGCTGTTCGTCATTGCCGAAGCGCTCGGCGACGAAATCCCCAGAGGCCGAAAAGCCATCCTGGGAAGCTTCAGGGCTTTGTCCGCCCGTACTTGCGCTACTTTGGGCACGCAGCATCCTGAAATCGCATACGCACTGAAAATCCTGAATACGCTGTGCGCGGCGGTTGAGGCGCGCTTGGATCAACGCTACGACTGGCGGTTGCCCAAATCCAAAGATAAGGTTTTGGAAGCCTGGCCAGAGACGCCAGATAGGGGGGTGTACTTACTCGAAGGCATGGACGAGGTCACGGCCTCCGCTTTCCTCAGAATCGGCGACGACGCCCTTTCCTTCCTAGGACTCGCGGACGCCAAACGTTATGCTGACCCGGAATTGACCGAGGCCATCAAGGTCTCATGCGGAAATCCTGTGGTCTGCCTGATCTCTGCCAAGCCCACGGCCTCACTGCCTTTGGAAGTCCACATAGGCAGGTACGTCTTCCCTCTGGTCAAAGCCCTTGGCACGACCCAGGGAAATTACCTGGATTTCGTACTGCCCTCGCCCCTTCCCAAATTCCGCATGCCGAGCGTTCCGGCTGTGGATTAGGACAAACTTCTTTGGGTTTAATGGCCCATTTTTCTTACCTCCATTATTGACTAGGTCACAAAAGCGTGTTATCAACCTGCGGCACCTTGAGAGGAGTGGGTATGACTCGAAAAGCCGAAGAATTGAACGAATCGCTCAAGTCATTGACCAAGTGTCTTGGAGACGTACGGACCGGTGCCGGTGACCGCGAGGTGGCGGCCGTGGAAAGAAGGCTCAACCACATGGCTTCCAAAATCAGCGAAGTGGCAGACGCCATGGCGTCCGGCCAAGTGACTGCGGAAGAGCGACGGATGATTCAAGCCAACGCAGACCAAGCCAAAAACGCGCTTGCGCGTGCTGCGATCAGGCTCGATATCGACAACGATTCCAAGGCGAGACAGGCGGCCAATATCCTCGCGGAGAACTCTCGGCTTCTGGGTGAATTTTCCAAGATTCTTAAATAGGGTTGTATGCTTCACTCAAGACTCTAAAAGGGTCTTTTTTATATTCCGTGCAACACCCTCTTGACGCTGTTTTTTCGGTTGGCTATCATATTCCGGCCGTTGGTTTTCGTAAGTGTTAACCAAACCCCTTTTCGGGGTAGCTCCCACCTTCGCCGTTGCTTCGGCGGGCGGGACGCTACCCGGTATCAGCTTATTCCGGGGTAGCTCAGCGGTAGAGCAGAGGACTGTTAATCCTTTGGCCGTGGGTTCGATCCCCACCCCCGGAGCCATGTGGAAGCGACCGCCTCAAAACGGTCGCTTTTGCAATCTACAGAGCCTTTTTCTACCGGTTCGAACCTTTGATACTCAGCTTCAAGCGCAGGATACGATTCTGTGATCGGTGCAAACCATTTATGCATTGGAATGACGAGTTTTCCGTTCAAAACAGTCGGGTTCGAACCTAATGCCATCATGAGCTCGCGCTTCGTGTGCAAGTTGCCTTTCAAAAAATGAATGCGAGCGTAGGTTGCAAAATCAAACGCTTGTTCCGTGAGCTCAAGCCAGCGTTCCGCGCGGTTCTCGGTTTTCTGAATTTCCGATTTAACTTTATCCATCTCGAGTTTCAGACAATCGCGCTCTTTGACGTAGCCTTCGTCATCAATCAGCTCCTTAATCCGCATTTTGGTCAGGTTATCGAGCTGATTCTGGAGATCGAGAACGGATGACTGCTGCGATTTGTAGATGGTTGAGCGCGTCGTGACTTCTTTCTCATGTTCCTGTGCCAGAGATTCCAGCGCCCACGTGCGAAATTCTGGAAGAATTGTCATCTTTTTCAGTTCATCATCGATCTGTTTCATGAGATCGGACTCCTTTACGCAACTCCGCTGCGAGCAAACCATGTCCTTCCGCTTTCGGGTGCAGTGATAGTAGGTGTAGGTTTTTATTTCACTAGTGCTTTTGATGAATTTGCGCTTGATTTCAGCGGTATATAGACAGCCGCACTCCCCGCATCGGATAAAGCCGGTGAACGGAAATTCACGGATTTGCGGCCGTGGCCGGCCGTTCTTGCCCAAGAGTTTCTGGACGTAATCAAACTCATCCAGCGTTATCATCGGCTTGTGACTGCCTTTGTGCCATTTCTTCTGGTACGAGATGTTGCCGACGTAAAACTGGTTGTTGAAGATGCGATACACGCCGCTCTCGGAAATCGGATTGTTACCGATGCGTTTTAACTTGCGCGTCCGGAACCCCCATTTGTTGTTGGCAAGTTCGGCAATCTTTCTGGCCGAATATGTACCAGTGAGCATATGACGCCACATGCGTTCCACGAGCTCAAAACGCTCCGGATCGGGAATGATGATGCCTCTACCTTCATCGTCCTTAGCGTTCAGATATCCCATCGGTGCCATGTTCGGCATCCAGCCCTTCTCGACACGGCCTTCCATGCCACGAATCGTGTTCTTGCGAAGATCGATGATGAATTGGTTTGCCACGCCACTCTCCACGCTCAAAAGCACCGCGTTGTCGTTCGGTTTGTACTCGCGGTCGATGGTTTGGATGGATTGCAGAATGTTCCGCTGTAACATCCATTGCAGGGTTCCACTATCGACCGGATTACGCGAGAGGCGGTTGATTTGCCAGCACAAAATGCCATTAGCCTCGCCGTTCCGGATACGTTCGAGCATTTGTTCGAACACGGGACGATTGTTCGGTTGTTTGGCCGACTTTGACTCCGTAATCACATCTATCACGGTGATTTTCAGGTTTTCCGCCAATTGTTTGAGCTTGTTGATCTGGTCTTCGATCGATTGCACTTGCCGATCCTCGCTTTCCGAGGATTTACGCGCATACAAGATGTAGCGCAAAGAATTTTCATGTGGCTTCATACAGTGTCAGATTTGGGTAATTGATTATTCGGCCGTAGCCGTACAGTGTCAGACTAGCTTGATTGATTCTTTAATCCAAGCCGAGTTTAAGCCGGATTGTAGGGAGAAAATCCAGCCAGTTGCTCAAGTGTGGGTATTTTGCCGGCTTTCCGCAGCAGCTTGGCGTAACGCTTGGTTGGTCGTCCTTTCCAGTATTTCACCCGCATTGTTCGCTCTTTCTCGTCGAATTCGTCTGATAGCTCCAAGAATGTGCCGAAGATTCCAAACAGCTGACGGCGGCGTTTCTGCTGGCTTTGATAAGCCAGATGACAGCATTTACGACAGGCGAAATACGTTCCGGAGGCGTAGAGGACACCGACCCGCCGCCCGCATTCCACGCCATCTCGGGCAGCCGGGCAAACGAACCAAAAACGTTTACCACCGTAATTGCAGGGCGTTGTGGTGAGTTCGACATCATATTCGATCCGCTCGCCTTCGGCTGAATATGTCAGGCGAATATGTGGCGAGTCTCCCCAGAGCCACACGGCAATGTGAATCCTGTGCTTTTGGAATTCCGTATCCCATGTGAGATTGCCGGCGCAGAAACCTAGCAGAAATTTCGACTTTCGGAGCCGGGAAATCGCTAGTGGTAGCGAATTTTCACAGGTAGATTTGCTCATACAAATCGAAATCATTAGGACTTGAACGAAATAACCTAAAACTTGGTGCGAAGTGCCTTGCATTCGTCGCTCAAAAACCAACGAAAATCCTCCTTCAAACGGATAATTTTTTCGGGTTGTCCGACCATGCCTTGGGTTTCCGTAAGCTCGCAGACATCGAGCGCTTCCATGGCGACCATTTCACGCAGTGCCGCCGTCTTCTTGAATTTCATGAGCGCCTCGACCTGCGAAGTTTTAAGTTCTCCATTGTTTTCGATTAGTATTTTGAGCAGCTTGGCACGATGCGGCGGTGCGCTATCCATCGAAAGCTCGATGATGAACCTGAGATCGTCTTTGGCGATATGCGACCTGCCGGCGACGACCGCATGTCCGCGACAGAGGTTGTAAAACAGCTGGTTGATGCGATCCGGTTTTTCCGGATCGGTGGTCTGATAATCGAATTCCACCTCGTCATTCTCAAGATAGCGTTCCTTGTACACGCCAACGACCCCGCGTAGGCGGGCGAGTAGTTTGGCGCAACGGGCGATGACGAGTAGGCAATCAAGCGGGTCATTCATCCGATCCCATTCGATGCCATTCTGATGCTCATTCCAAAGATTCAGTAGAAAGTGTTTGGTCGCGATTCGGCAGGTACGTTCTTTTTCCTTCACGGCCGTTGAGACGAGCTGAGCGGCCAATTCGTCCTCGCTCTTGGTGCGCGTCTTCATATTCAGAAAAAACAAACGCGAACCCAGATTGCCCATTATTTTCCAAACCCTGTTCTGGATCGGCGTTGAGGCTGCGAGCATCATAAACAGATACTCGCCGATATAGGCGCGCTCGCCGTGGATGCCGGAATCGGTTTTGAAACCTTCACCATCAAGAACTCTGGTGAGGATGCCGAGGCATTCCTGTAAATCGTCATCACGTTTGGAGAGTAGCGTGCCCATGTCACGCACGAGAAAGCCCTTGTAACGAAGGCGAGGCAGAAGATCGATGTCCGGCAATTTATCACGGTGGACGTTCACCGCATTCGAGACGAAAGACGCGGGCGTGAATTTGTCCGAGGCGTAGGTCAGACCTTCGATGTTATCGAAAAAATTGATAGTGATTGTTTTGCCGCTTGAGGGCGCGTCCACAAGTACGAGCGCAAACGGATTGGTTACGTCTTTGATGAGAAGCTGTGCCATTACCGAAAGACAGGTCTCGGCCGGGAACAGGAAATCCGGAAAGTGCCGTTTCACGGTTTCCCGCCATTCGTCGATAGTTATGGCCTTCTCGACCCTTTCGACGCGCTTGATGCGAGTTTGGGCGTCAAAACGGCCAACGGACTGCGCTAAGTCCGTGAGACTTTGGGCATTTCCGCCATGGTGGAGAAAATAGTCGGTCACATCCTTCCGACCCTCGCCCATGTCGAGCGGCAGATGAATCTGAAACAGCTTTAGCGTTTCGATGGATTTGAGCATATCGAGTGTTCGCGTCGCGCCCTTTTCACCCTCGGCGTCCGTGTCGTAGCAGACGCAGACGGAATCGAGATTGGCGAACTCTTTGATCCAGTCCTGCTTGAATGTGCCGCAACCGCCAGTCGAGGTGACGGCAGGGATTCCGTTCGCGAGCAAAACCAGACAATCAAATTCGCCTTCGCAAACGACGAGAGAAGTCGCTCCCCGGAACATCTTCCAATCGAACATTTCATGCGTCGCGCCCATTGGCCAGACTTTCATCTTCGGTTGCTTACCGCTATCATCGAACGGATTGCGCCGTAACTTGAGCAGTGCGTACTCATTCGGCGAGTCCTTTTTCGGTATGGGTATGGTGATCCAGTTGGCACCGTAAAATTCACCCCAACCAAGTTTGAATTGATTGATGATGTCATCCGGAATGCCGCGCTCGTTCAGATAGCGACGGACATTTGTCGGCAGGTTCAAATGACAGTGCTCAACCAAATCAACGGTCACGGATTCCGTAGGCGTTCGTTTCTGCGATGATTTCTGTTTCAAAACATATTCCTCATGGTTTACGAACAGATCGCGAGCCTCGTCACCAAAATGTTTGGCCAAGTCGAACAGATTGCCTTGCGCCATGCATTTTTTACAGTCGTACTGTCCGGTTTCTTTTGAGAAGTACAGATGGTATTCGTTTTCGCGGCTGTCAGTATCGCAATCGTTGAAAATGCATTTCACGACGAGCTGACTTCCAGCCTCATGATACTCAATGCCTTTTGATGTCAGATATTCGGCGATAGTAATGGTGGGATTCATAATGATGATTTTTCACGAATAAGGTCGAGGTCGTTTTCGGTGATCGGCCGATACACGAGCCGCATGAGATTGAGTAATGCGAGCGCCTTCTCGAGCGTCTCCGCTTTGCTCAATTCAATGCCGAAGTGCTTCTGATACAGCGACCGAAACGCCTTGAGCTGTACCTGGCTGATTTCCATATCAGTCCGAGTACAGCCGGCTTTTCAGCATCTTCAAGTTGTCGAAGTATGTTCGAAGATCGGCAATGAGCTTTTTGTCCCAGTAGCGCTTCACGTCCGCATCGATGCTTTTGCTGCGCTTGAACACGAACTCCGCTCTGCTTGCACTGCCGCGATGCATGGCGTGTAGGCGATATTCGAGCGTAACGAGCGCACACGCGAGACCGAGGTCGAAGGTATAGAAATAATCTTCTGGATGTAGGTATTCCAGTTCTTGGGTCATATTGGATATTCATTTCCGCGACTCGCTCGGCCGAGCTTCCCAAACGGGCGTATAAAAAATCGCGGGGAGAAAAATGGTTTTCACCATCTTCTGACCCCACGATAAATTGGTCGCAAAAAACGCTACATGATTTTTACCGAGACCCGGTTGTTTCTATATCCCGCGCTTCTTATCTTCGTATGCGATGATCGAATTGATGTCGGCGTACGTTAGCGTGCCACCAAAAATACGGTTCGTCTCTTTCGCCAGCTCTTTTCGAGACATATTCCGATTCTGAAAGATGAAGCTGTTTCGATCCCGCTTGGTCATATTCTTGGCGCGGATTTTGCCAATCTTGATTTTTGAATTGCGGTGCTTCGCTTGAAGCGGAGCGATCAGTTCCGTGTAAGCAGTTTTTACGAAATCCAGTAAATCGTTCTTGCTCGCGTACGGGCTGATGCAGAGCGTGACAGGCCAAAACTCATCGTTATTTGACTTGGAGCGAGTTGGCACATCTGAAACACAGAACAAGTTCCATGAATTCGGATTTGCCGGCACGATGTCTGTATCGTTATAGAAAATGTACCAAGCGACCAAATTCGGATTCGTGGCCGATTCGATACCGAATTTTTTCGCTAGACGCTGGACATCACTATAAAAAGCCTTTGCTGTTTTGCTATTCGTCTTCCATTCGGGCGGCTCGATTTGATCTGTGGTGATTTCAAAACCATTATCCGGAATCGAATAGCGCCGCCTAATCTTCAAGATTTCAGTATTGAAAGCCTTGTTGTGAAGAACCTCCTCGTACCAGCCCACGGCCTTTTTGAAGCCTTGGGCGTTCTGTAGCCGTTGGAGGGATTCGAGATATTCATCGTCAAAAGCTAGCTCATCTTGATTCATAGTAATTTTGTGTTGTTTTACGGCATAAACGAGCTTTGTTCAAGCATTTTGAATCAACGCCCTTGATTTGACTCTGTAAGGAAATTGACTTTCAAAGTGAATCTGGCCGTGCACAGACGGCAGTTGCTTCAAAACAATTTTTGTGCTAATCTATTGTCGTTATAAACCTCTAAATCGACAGCATCGAACTCAAAAATTGGAGGTGAAAAATTATCATTATGATTACAACCTCATCACCCCCCCCATGCCCACAATGCGGAAGTAAAAAATACCGAATCGTTGCTCAAGAAGAATTTAATGGGGATACGCTAGGTATACAAAAATGTACCGATTGCGGTTTGCACATCGTTTGGCCTAGGCTTGAAGGCCATAACGAAGCTTATAAACTTTTCACTGAAGAAAGTTTTTTTAAGAAGTATGGCGCTATAGCGCGAGGGGAAAAACTTCATGACAGGCACAATAACTATCTGGAGGAAGTAGCTCTTGTTAAAAGATATTCTGGTGAAAAGAGCCTCGTACTTGACGTCGGGTGTAATGCCGGTTGGTTACTGGGTTATTTGAAAAACGCTGGATTACAAATTGAGGGCGTTGAACCAAGCGCGGTCTTGGCTAAAATTGCTGCGAATCGTACAAACGCAGTTATTCATAATTCATACCTACACGAAATTTTAAATCGAGACGCGGTGTTTGATTGTATTACCGCAACTGACGTAATCGAGCATGTACCACCTGAAAATATTAATCAGTTCATAGTTTCTATTCAAAAACTCCTTAAGGTGGGTGGTATTGTCATTATAAAAACGCCAAATGTTCGTTTTACGTATTTTAAGCATCTGATAACCAGCAGAATTCCAAAAGCCATACGCAAGCACCTCCTAAAATCCTTAGAAGTCTGGGATGCAAAAGAGCACGTTATACAGTGGGATGCACATGCACTTGCAGTCATGTTCAAAAAACACGGGCTCGAACCTGTAGCGGTATTTGTACCACGACCTGTTGAAACCGCTAACAGTCCTTTTATCCCAAAATTATTGAGAAAAATGATTTTTCAACTTTCAAAATTTATACAAAATAACCAGAGTATTCCTTGGTTTGCTCAAGATATCTGCTTGGTTGCTCGACGGCGAGCTTGAATTTGAATCTGATCAATTCCCCAAATCCGTCCCTGTAAGCAATTACGCTTCAATCGGCTCGCAAGTCGGAATGTGAATGTAACCATCATGCGCCTCAATTGCGGTTCGAACTTGGCTGATGATGTGGAGCCAATAAAACCTTAGCAAATAGCTAGGGTTTTATTTTTAATAATTTTTCAGAATGTAAAAAAGGACCCTTGTAGATTGTGTTCGAGAGTCAACCTCTCACGGATGAGTTGTTGACACGATGGATTTACGTAGGAACCATCTCAAATATTTCTTTGTTCGTTTCAGAATAGCGTAGCAAATATCTCTGTATATACGGGTTCAAATGGCTTTTTTCACTAGATGAAAAAAGTGTTACCATTGAATGGTTATGCCCAAATCCGCGAAGATCTTCAAACCAGAAGATTTGACCGACGCCCTCAGAACCATCGCGTCCATGATTCACAAAATCAAGAAAGCCCAAGGGCATTTTGCCAAAGGCACCTCGCACCACACGCTTGCGAAAAATAGGCTTAAGGCGCTGCGCATAGCCACGACGCTGATTAAAAATCTCCAGATGCAGGGTTGACATTTGAGTCTTAACGCGTTAGCGTCCCCTTATCGAAAGGGGGAAGGCCATGCCGGTCCATATCTTCGACAAAGATGCGCTCCAACTGATCAGCAAAATTGAGAGTGAGGTCTTGGGTATCGATCCAGACCTATACGCCAGTGATGAATATCAAGGCAAAATGGATTCTTGCGGATTTAAACCGTTCTTGGACGTCTGGAACGGTATGCCTCATGAGCCAGAGGTTAAGAGTGCGGGGTTTTTCATCCCCCTTGAAAGCAAAACGAGTTCTGGCTCACCTGGTTCTTTGTCCATCTATGGATATGGTGGATGGCATCGCTACCTCGTGGATGCCCTAACTGGAGAAATCCGCTTTCACCTGGGGTTCATCACAAGACCAGCGGAAGAAATCCTTCCGGTGCTAGAGAAATATGGCTTCCGAACTTTGGGTTCGAAATGACGAACGCTCTCCACCTCGTTTAAGACGAGGTTTTTTAATACAAATCACTTTCTGTTCTTACGTTTTAAAACGCACGTCTTGCAGCTGCAATTTGGCTTTATGAAAGTATCCACGTATTCCTTGCCGTAATCATAAGTCAGCTCTTCTCCGGCTTTTATGGGTCTGATGGAAAAGATATAGACACGATCCTCGACCTGACGCGCCTCGCAATTGGGCCTGCAGGCATGGTTGATGTAGCGAGCCACGTTTTTCCGCGTGCCGCCTGAAATCGTCTTGCCATCACCTATGTCGAACAAATAACGGCCATTTATTTTGTCCGCGGTTTTATCGTCCACGATTTCACCCCAATATTCGATGATGAACCTATTCTTGGGGATGTCCGATTGCGCACACAGACCCAAACCCGCCGCAGAACGAGCGACGCGGACAGTGTATTTTGACGGACGTGGTTGAGGAAATTCCATATGAAATAGGGGAGCATTATACAACCGCGAGATAAAAAAGTCATCATGTCTACGTCTGATCCCTTTGCCTAAATAATGAAAAAATTCTAAAAATCCTTGGATTTTTAGTTTTCATCCTGTATGCTCATCATTGATTTTTATGAAGGATATATTTTTAAGAATTCTAATCACATGGCTTTTGTTTCTCCCGGTGCCGGTGATTAATGGAATATTAAGGGAAAAATGGTACAAGGCCTTGGTGGGGGAAACGGCCGCCCATCAAATTGGGACTTTGGTCGTATCTTTGTTTTTCGTACTCTACGCATACGTGGCGCTTAAGGACAAAATCCACGGCTTATCAAACACGCAGTTGCTGTTTGTGGGGTCGTTTTGGTTGATTCTGACTTTGATTTTTGAGTTTGGTTTGGGTTTGGTCGGAGGACGATCTTGGTCGTACATGTTGGCGGATTACAAAATATGGGAGGGCAGGATTTGGCCCGTGGTATTGATCGTAGTGTTCCTAAGCCCATTCATGGTCAAATTGCTTAAGTAGTCATAACACGGGCAAGGCTGTGTTCAGTCTGGCGTATAATAGAGTGTAATAAGTTCTGTTTTACTGCGTTAAAGAAGCATAAAACACTCTATTTATGCGTACTAAATACATTTTGCCAGCCTTAATGGCACTGACACTCCTCGGCGCAGGTTGTCTCGGAGAGTCACAAAAAGCCCAAGAAACCGCTAATACGGCTACTCAAACGGGCCAAGCCGATAATACCAATACCCCGTCGCAGACCGCTACCGTGGTCACCCCGGAGAGCCCAACCTCGGGCAACGCCGTAACCGAGACGCCTTCGACCCCGACGACCACGCCCACCCAAAGCGCGTCCTCGACCTCCACTTTTACGGTGGATGATACTTGGCAGACTTACTCGAACAAAGCTCTGAGTTTTGAATTCCGCTGGCCTACCAAAGGACGTTACGCACCCGAGTGGTCAGTCGAATTCCGCAAGTCTGATGACCCGACCATTAAGGACGGTTGCGTCACGGATTCCAAGACGCTTAACTCAGAAACCAAGTTCCAAGATTTCTGCCACACGACATCAGTGATTGAAACGGATGCGGTCGAACGCACGGACTATTTCGCTACCAAGAAAGGCAACCAATACATCGTCGTGTCGTTCTTCAAGAAGCTTTACCCTGGAGAGAAATACAAGGCCAACAGTGCCGCTGATTACGAAGCCATGCTCCAGACTATAATGTCCACGTTCAAATACACTGAATAAATCAAAGTGAGAGAGAAACCTGCGATGCAGGTTTTTTTGTTTTTTACGATTCCATTTTGTGAACCAAACCCACCAACTGTTCGAACATACCGAGCAAAGGTTTGGTGAACGGATCCAAAGTTCCGGGTTTGAAAGCGCCGGTCTCATCCAGAAAATTCCAAGGTGACGGAATGTGGACCGCGGACCGGATGGGCAACATCTGCAACTCGATCGCCACCTGGCGCAATTGCTCGACCGCGCGCGCACCACCCACGCTGCCGTATGACACAAAAGCGATGGGTTTGCCGTTCCACTCAGCATACACAGAATCCAAGGCGTTTTTCAGTACAGCCGAGTATCCGTGGTTGTATTCCGGACTGACGATCAGAAATGCATCAGCTTCTTTGATTTTTGAAGCCCAAGCTCTGACCATTTCATTGCCGTATTGCCCATCTTTGACCAGGGAAGGGGGCATGGGCTGGTCGTAAAACGGCATGGGATAATTACGGAGATCCAAAACTTCCAATTCCGTGCCTTTATCCGCTAAATTTTCATTGATCCACGGCACTAGCTTTTCGCTGACCCGGTTGGGCCTGGTACTGCCCAAAATTATTTTAATCTTAGACATAGAAACGGGCTAAAAAAATTTATGAATCAATTATAAAACAAGCAGAATAAAAACTGAAACCTGAGCTAATTGCCGTTTTTCGCGGTCAACAATTCTTTCTCCAAGGATTCTAGGCTTTCCTGAGCCTTAAACCATG
>CAZRYH010000012.1:0-10013 GCA_964604275.1 uncultured Gammaproteobacteria bacterium | reverse complement strand
GCGGTCAACAATTCTTTCTCCAAGGATTCTAGGCTTTCCTGAGCCTTAAACCATGCGCTCTCGGATTCCAAAAGTTCGTCATCGATCTCCTTGAGTCGTCTGGCTTTCTCTACGTCGACCTGTCCCGCATTTTCCATAAACCACTTCAACATGCGCTCTTTTTCCGAAGACAGTTTGGCCATGCGTTCGTCCATGCGTTTTTGAACTTGTTTATCTTTGCGAATTTCATCGTGAATATCGATTTTGCTGCGAACATACGGCACCTCGCCCTCCACGAACGCGGATTCAATTTCCTGAGGCATGAACTTTTCGTCGTTTTTTAATTCGTAGACGTAAATCTCATATGGATAGGGGAAGCGTTTGGCTTGGCTGTCTTTGATATCCAATATGTTGGTCGCGATTTGCGACACAAAGGTACGGCTATGGCTTACGAATATTATGGTGCCCGGATAATCCGACAAAGCCTCGCCCAGGGCCTCGACCGTATTGAAATCCAGATGGTTGGTCGGTTCATCCAAAACCAAAGCATCAAATTTGCCCAAACATATTCCGGCCAGACACAAGCGCGCCCTTTCACCGCCAGAAAGTATGGAAATAGGCTTTTCCAAATCATCTTGGGTAAACAGAAAATTACTGGCCATGCGCAACAAATCTTCCGGCAGGGCCTGACCTGAAACCACGGATAAGTAATCGCCAGCTGTGCCGGTTTTGGGCAACATCAGGGGCACATGCTGGGCGTAATATGCCACGCGCATGTTATGGCCCCAACGCACCGCGCCGTTTAACAGCGGTAATTCACCGGCCAGACTTTTGAGCAAAGTAGATTTGCCCTGTCCGTTTTCACCCAAGACGGCCAGATGCTCGCCCCGATCAATCTCGAATTCAACATGCGAGAGAATGGGTTTCTCTGGCGCATAACCCACGGTCACATCTTGGCAGCGCAGAGCCACAGCCTTTTTGATTTCTGGAGACGGCAACCTGATGCGCACGGTGCGAATGGAATGGGCAATTTCGATCTCCTTAAGTTTATCGATCTGCTTTATCTTGGATTGAGCCTGAGATGCCAAAGAAGCCTTGTACCTGAAGCGGTCCACGAATTGCTGGAGATGTTGGCGTTGGCGTTGAACCTTTTTATTGAAACGTTTGGTCTCTTCTAGCCTCTGCTCCTTATCCGCGAAATATTCCTCGATACCACCCGCGAAAAGATTGAGTTTGCAGTTTTCCAATTCCAGGGTGTAGTTGCATACGTTCTTAAGGAATTCACGGTCATGTGAAACCAACAAGACGGCTCCACGGAAAGTCCGTAAAACTTTTTCGAGCAAAAGTATGGTCTGCAAGTCGAGGTAGTTGGTGGGTTCGTCTAAAAGCAAAAGATTGGGATCGCGGACCAGGATGCCGGCCAAACGCACGCGCATTTGATAACCACCGGACAAATTCAAGAAAGGGGAGTCGAGTTTGGCGCCCTTCACGTCGAACGCACCCGCGGCTTTGGCGCACTCCCATTCCTCACGACCAGACACGCGCATCAAATATTGACGGACCGTTTCGTTTTCAGGAAATTTTTCGTTTTGTTCCAAATAGCCCAACCGCGTCACGGGATGAATGACCACTTTGCCGTCGTCCACGGATTCCTGCCCCAAAATCATGCGGAGCAGGGTGGTCTTGCCAGCGCCGTTAGCACCAATGAAACCAACCTTCTGACCTTCGGCAACTGAAACCGTAGTTGCGTCAAAAAGCCTTCGAGGTCCGAAGGATTTAGAGATGTTTTGCAACTGCAGGACAATGGCCATGCGCCGCATTATGTCAGAAACACGCGGAAAATCAAAGTCTTCACTCCGTGGAAGTCGGGGTTTTGAAAACGATCATGCTGGCCGGCATATACGTCCGCGCGCTGCCATTGCCGGAAGGATAGTCGTATAAAGCTGCTCGCAAAGCCGGACCTTTGATGGTTTTATTCGCGCCGAGCGTCTTTCCAGGATCGTGGAACGTGAAAGTATCCGTCTCACGGTCGTAACCAAAAACAAGCAAGACATGATGTCGCGGTCCGCCATGGGCATAATACGGCCTACCGATTTTACGCCCATCAATCGGTACGATGACCACATTGCCTGCCCAAACCTCTCGGGCCACATCTTTGACGTTAATGTTCTTTTGAACCGTCGCGCCAGAAAAACCTATAAAGCTTTTAACTAGACGATCTGCCGTATCTTGGATCGAAGTGTCAACGTAGTATCCAAATTCCTTCCTTTCCCAGTTGGACATGGCCACGATTTGATCCCGACCCCATTTTTTGTCGATAGTGGACCAACCTTTGGCCCAAGCCACGGCCATGAGAGACACTGCTTCTTCACAACCCTGTGCCTGGCGCCAATCGCGCCACTGCCCGAGTGGTGCTTGGGACAGGAATGGCACGGAAGCGGCTGAAACCGGATGTGAAGGCAATAAACCAATCGCGGCCAGCGTAAAAATTGTTAGGAAGTGAAATTTCGTAAACATATATACATATTGGTACGCCCTGACCAATTTTTATCTTGCTCTTTAATAAATATAGCATCATTCCACATAGGTCATGAATCCCAATCTAATCGTACCGATGGTGATGAAAATACCCTCGCCCTCTTTCTGCTAAGGGTATTGACATAATTTAGTTCATCGGTTAACTTCTTCTTTCCTAATATGAACCTGCTTCAAGAACAAAGCCTAGCCAAAATCTTGAGTCTGACGGCTTTTAGGCTGGAATCGTGCGCCAATAAATACCTATTCGAGCCTTCAGGCCTGACCATGGCCACGGCACGAATCATTCACATCATTAAAGAACACGGTCCCCAGACTCCAACCCAAATCCTGAAATTTTTGGGTGGGACCAAGTCCAATCTCACGCAACGCCTTAACCTTCTACAAAAAAACGGCCTTATCCAGCGCTCGACGGACATGGAAGACAAGCGTTCGGTCTTGATCAAACTAACGGAGCAGGGGAATAAGCGTTTCGACGAAACCTGGAAAAAGATGTCGGAAAACGCTTGGCTCTTGGACAAACAATTCACCAAAGAAGAAAAGGCCAGTTGTATCGCTGTCCTGAAAAAACTTAACGCCTTTCTTGATACTCAATTACCGAAATGTCCCCACGTATGAACCAAAAGAATACCACTCGTCTGACCATTGGCCTAAGCTTGGCCGCTTTTGTGTTTTTGGCCGCAGGTTGCAACAAGGCCGTGGCCGACCAAACGCCCGAGCAGAAGCCTTACATTGTCAAAACTCAGACCGCGGATGACAGCATGTCTTTGGCTTACAAGTTGGATTATCCGGCCATGGTCGTTTCAGAACAGGAAGCCAAGATTTACGCCAAAACCAACGGCACGATCAGCCAAGCCCCGTTCAAGACCGGAGACAAGGTGGAACTGGGCGAAAATCTATTTAAGATCGATGACGTAAACGGCGCAGGCCAGACCCAAGGTTTTTCCGCGTACCAAGTCCGCCAAGCCACGCTGGCCGCGGAACAGGCGGCAAGTTCTTACAATCTGGCACAAAACAATTACAACAACCTGCTCATCACTTCTAGCAAGGACCTGCGCCAGGCTGAGTTGGCCGCGGAACAGGCGGCGACGGGCGCTAGCAACCTAGACCAGACAACGTCAGAAGCCGTGAAGAGCGCAGAGATCGCCTTGCAGACAGCCAAACTCGCGACAGAACAGGCGAGTCTTTCGTACGAAAACCGCAAGACGATCTTGGAGCAGACGGAAAAGGACACGGCCACCAACGCGCAACTGGCCGCGCAGACGGCTGTGGACGGTTCTGGCACGATTCTTTCGGCCTTAAACAATACTTTGGAACTGGATCGCATAAGCGGGGGGAATCTGCCGTACAGCAGCACGCTGGGCGCGCTCGAGTCCCAATCCATGACAACGGCACGGTCTGCCTACAAAGACGCCAAATCAGCTTACGACGCGTACCGACAAAATCCTCCGCAAGACGTGAATGCGCGTATCGACGCGGCGTTGAATGTGGTGAACAAGACCAAACTGGTGGCCGATGCCTCCAAAACCGTTTTGGAGAACACACCATCATCCTCGGCTTTGCCTATGAGCTCTGCGGCTGGTTTGTCTTTGACCAGCCTACAAACCGCTGTTAGCGGTTACCAATCGCAGATGAACGCGGCCGTGACCCAACTCAACTCGGCCAAACAAGGTTTGAACAGCCTCGGTTTGAACAACGACGCCACTTTGACCAGCCTAGAGAAAGCTTACGAATTGGCCAAACAACAGGAAGTCTCGGCCGCGCAGAGTCTGGCCAATCTAAAGGCCGGCAATAAGGCGCAGACCGACAACGCGGGTTTTGGTTCACAATCAGCGCAAAACCAGTTGGCGGGCGTCAAAGCCAAATTGGACTCACAAATCTCGGTCAGCAAATCGCAGATGGATTTGGCGCGCATCCAATATGAAAACGCGCTTACGGCTTTGCAGAACGTCATGGACATCCATCAGACCATTGCGCCCATGAGCGGCGTTTTGGTCAAAAAAGCTGCCGACGTGGGCAATACGGTTTCTGCGGGTCAACTCTTGGCCATTATTGGCACGCCAGACCGACTCAAAATCCAGTTCTTCGTGGACGCGGAGCATTACGACGGTTTGGCAGTGGGCTTGCCAGTGACCATCACGGATCGCGACGGCGTGGCCGCTTCCGGCACCATCAGCAGCATCACGCCCCAAGCCGACGCCGTAACCAAACGCTTTTTGATCGAAGCCAAGCTCGTGGACAACAAAACCGGTAAATTCGAACTCGGCACCATCGCGACCGTGACCGTGCCATACACACGTCTGGCACCGCAGGGCGCCTTGATCCTGCCTTTGTCGGCAGTGGACGTGGGACAAAATGGCGCCTCAATCTTTTTAGCCAACGAAAACGCGGCCAAAAAAATCCAGGTGGAGATGGGCAGGATAGAAGGGGAGACGGCTGAAGTATTCCCCAAAGATTTAGCAAAAAACGCCCTGATCATTGTGGATGGCAACCGCTTACTGCAGGACGGCGACAAAATCAAATTGGCCGATTGATATGGAAGAGATGAAAGAACAAAACGGCACGTCCGTGTCTGAAACGGATAAGCGAACCAATCAACACACGAGCTCGGATCAAAGATACTTGGCCAAGCTCGAATTCAACCCGGAATTACGCAAAAGTTGGTTGAATTTTTTCGTGACCAACTTTAGGGTCGTGATACTCATGATTTTGGCGCTTACGGGTTGGGGCGTGTATTCGTTTACGGTTTTGCCGCGCGAATCCAACCCCGAAGTCAAAATCCCAATGGCCATGGTGGTCACGGTCTATCCCGGAGCCTCTCCGGCCGATATCGAAGAATTGGTGACGAAAAAAATCGAATCTTCGATCGCGGGCTTGAAAGGCATCGACTCCATAACCTCCAATTCGTCCAACTCCATCTCCAGCATCAGGGTCGAATTCGACAGCAAGGAGGATTTGGACGATGCCATCCGCCGCCTGCGCGACCAGATAAACAGCGTAAAAACGCAATTGCCGGACGACGCGCAAGAACCCGTGGTCAAAGAAATCTCTTTGGATGATTCTCCGATTTGGACCGCGTCGTTCACCAGTCCGGTGGACGGAATAACTTTGCGCCAAGAGGCAGAGGACATCCAAGACGAGTTGGAAAAAATCCCCGGCGTACGCGAAGTCAAAATCTCGGGTGGCGATACGCATGAATTTGAAATCGCTTACGATCCGCAGAAGCTAACTTACTACAATCTCACGCCCGACCAAGCCAACCAGCTGGTCAAAGCCGCGAATTTGGCTATCCCTGCCGGCACGTTCGAGGGCCAAAAATTCACCTATCCGGTCAGGACAGACGGACGATTTTGGGATGCCGACACCCTAGCCAATCAGCCTTTGTTTCACACGGATGATGGGGCGCAGGTCTTGTTGAAAGACATGGCCAAAGTCAGCGACAAGGCTATCGAGAAAACGGTGTATTCACGCGTGTCGCATGACGGAGTGCAACCTCAAAACAACGTCACGATTCAAATCGTAAAAAAGACCGGAGGTAACATCATCAATACCGTGGACCAGGTCCAAACCAAAATGGACGAGATGGTCTCAAAGATGCCCAAAGGCACGAGTTATTTTACGGTCACCAACTCGGCCGAAATCATCAACGAGGATTTTCACCACCTGACCCGCGATTTTCTGCTGACCATCGCACTCGTGGCCACGGTCCTGTTCTTGATCGTAGGCATCAAAGAAGCCTTCGTGGCCGGCTTGGCCGTGCCGTTGGTGTTTTTCGCCACGTTCGGAATCATGGACATCGCGGGTTTGACCCTGAACTTTTTGTCCATGTTCTCGCTCATCCTGGCCTTGGGTCTGTTGGTGGATGATGCTATCGTGGTGGTGAGCGCGACCAAGCAGTACATGAACTCCGGAAAATTCACTCCCGAAGAAGCGGTCTTATTGGTGCTCAACGATTTCAAAGTAGTTTTGACCACCACGACCCTGACCACGGTCTGGGCTTTCTTGCCGTTGCTGGTGTCCACGGGCATCATCGGCGAATTCATCAAATCCATTCCCATCACGGTTTCTACGACTTTGATTTCTTCTTTGATCATCGCGCTCATGGTCAACCATCCTTTGGCCGCGGTGCTGGAACGCATACGCCTGACCCGGAATTTCTTCTTGGCGATTGCTTTGGGGTCTTTAGCCATTGGCGGATTGGCCGCTTGGTTTTTGCCTCCCGTGGGTTATGTGGTAGCGGCCATCGGGGTTTTGGTCGCGGCGTTCATGGCGCGCTGGTATGCGCGTGGCGGCGGCGACAAACTGGCCCTGAACGCGCGTTTGGCCGATGCGGAGTGGCGCGACGACAACCTAATCAAAGAAAAGCTGAAACAGCAGGCCAACCACGAAGATGCGGATTTTTGGACGCGCCTGACGCACGGCATAGTGCGCTTTGATCGCTTTATACCCATTTACGAAAAGTTTTTGCGCCGCAGCCTCGCGACCAAGCGTCGTCGCTGGACCGTGTTGGGCGGCGTGGGCGCTCTGTTCGCCTTGGCCGTGGCTTTGCCCGCCACCGGCATCGTTCAGAGTGAATTCTTCCCGTTGACGGACAGCGATTATGTTTACGTAAACGTAGAAGCGCCGACCGGATTGAAACTGGACGAAACCGATGCCATCGTCAAAAAAATCGAAAGCCGTCTGTTGAAACACAACGACATTGAAAGCTTTTCGACTTTGGTTGGCGTGGCCGGTTCCAATGGCTCCATGGTGTCGGGTGGAGGCTTCACCAACCCATCACATCTCGCGAGCATCACCATCAAACTCAAAGATGCGGACACGGGACGTAAAAAATCGTACGAGATCGCCGAAGCCATGCAAAAGGAATTCTCGGACATAAAAGAAGCGACCATCACCTTAACCACACCAGAAGGCGGACCGCCGTCCGGCGCGGATTTTGAAGCGCGCATCGCGGGCGACGACCTGCAGACACTGGACAAGATCGCTAACGAACTCAAGCCCGAACTGGCGTCGATCAAGGGCGTGAACAACCCTCAAATATCTTTGAAGATGGCGCCTGCGGACTATACATTCACGCTCAACCCCGCGCGTCTGGAACTCTATAACCTGAACGCGGCGTACGTGGGCTCGGTGTTGCGCATGGCCATTTCCGGTACCCAAGTCACGACCGTGATCAAGGGAGGGGACGAGACCAAAGTCGTGGCGCGGTTCGACAAAGACAAATTGCCGAATCTGGAGAGCATCCAAAACCTCCAAATTCTAAACAACGCCAAACAACCCGTGTTTCTGAAGGACGTGGCCACCATCGAGCTCAAACCTTCGGTGGACACCATCACGCGCATCGATAAGAAGCGTACGGTCGTGCTCTCAGCCAGCGTGGACAGTTCCAACAAGCCCGCGACCGTGGTCACGGAATTCCAAAAACGCTTGGCCGAAAAACATACTCTGCCAGAAGGCTACGAGGTCACGTACGGCGGACAGAACGAGCAGAACACGGAATCCGTGAATTCAATCCTCAAGGCCATGCTCATCGCGTGTCTGCTCATCATTTGCACTCTGGTCGTCCAATTCAACTCATTCCGCCAAGCCTTGATCGTGCTGGTCACGATTCCCTTAGGTTTGATTGGCGTGTTCTATGGTTTGGCTTTGTCTGGCATCAATCTGTCATTCCCCGGATTAATCGGCATCGTGGCCCTGTTCGGTATCGTGGTCAAAAATGCCATTATCCTCGTGGACAAAATCAACCTGAACTTGAAGAGCGGCATCGATTTTAAGGAATCCATCATCGATGCGGGTAAGTCGCGTTTGGAAGCCATCTTCATCACCTCGATTTGTACGATTCTCGGCATCCTACCCATCACGCTTTCCAACGCGCTTTGGACCGCCCTGGGCAGTGCCGTGATCTTCGGCTTGTTGCTCTCCTCGTTCTTCACGCTGTTCGTGGTCCCGGTACTGTATATGACCTTCGTGAAGGACACGCGCAAAAATATCGGACCGGTGTGCGAACCCCAAGAACAAAGAGCGTCGCTATAAAAAGAGATCCCGCGAAAGCGGGATTTTTTATGCGGCTTCATGGTCCACCTGACCCAAGTTTGAAGTTTTGAAAACCAATTCAAAATTCATTTTCGACATTGAATCCTAATTTCCTGCCTGTTTACGCCGCACACGCAACTCGCGGTTCCGGATATAAGCCGGACGACCACGTTCTTCCGTCCTCGTTCGGACATAACTCAATCGACCGGTTCGTATATTTCCATTTCCACAAAGCGACGGCCGAAAACTTTGGCATCCAAACGGTTGGGCAACCAGATGTCCACGTAATTATAACCGTAACGCGGGTTCATGCGGTCGCGGACCACGAATTTGGAGTTGGGATATAATTTGGGGAATTTTACAACCGTACCCATGCGCAAACCGTTAGCCGCTATGGTATCAATCTGCTGGGTCTCAAAAAAATTCTTGCATACGTCGAAACCATTAGCCGTGATGCAAGGCGTATCATCAGTTTGCGCCGGGTGGCTGGAGTAAGCCGAAGCCACAACCTTGACCGTACGGACCAGACGATAATTGGGTTGCGCTATCGACTCTTCCTGCATTTCCACCACAACCGGGTTATAAGCTTTGGCGATACGTAAATACACGGCCGTGGCACCGCCAAAAATGGCGAAGGAGACTATGACGCACATCAAAAAAAGGATGGCCATAAATAACCACCTGTGTCCGGTCCTTATTCTTTTTGTCTTGTATGTTTTTTTAGTTCCTGATTTGGCCATACCCACATCAAGTATAGCACGTCTAAGGACCTGGACGATATCTATCTTTTCGTTTTAGGCACAGGCAAAGATCGTAAAGCCTTGAGCCACAGAGAAGCGTTGATGGCCAAGGCTAAAGGCAGAAACAACATTGCCGGACGCATGTCCTGAAAATAGTCGGATAAAACTCCGACCAACCAGATGCTGATCATGTCACCGAGCAGACGGCCCACGAAAACCGAAACGCCCATGGCTGCCGTACGCGCGGCGGGCGATACACTGCCCATGAAGACCAGGATCATGGGGGAGAAGGTCGCGAACAAAGCGGTTTGGGCCACGGCCATGGTCATGTAAAAGACCAGCTCGGAATCACAGGCGAACGCCAAAATGATCAACGGTGTGGCGATGATGGTGGCGATCAAAGAGACCGTCAAAGCGGAACGCAATTTATTTGTTTTACCGAAATAATCCGTTGCCCAACCACCAATCATGGAACCACCGATGCCCGTGGCCACAATCAAACCACCAAACATCAAGCTGCCGGTGGCAGGCGGTGTATCGAATACGCGTTCGATATAGGTTGGCCCCCAAAATGCGAACGCACCCAAAGCGAAAGTCTGGGCCGCATAACCCAAAGTCGCCCAGATGAAAGTGGGGGAGGAGTAGGTTGAACGCAGATCCGATAACCACGTGTTGTCTGAAATTGCGCTGATATGTATACTCTAAATAGCTAAATTTTAAATACTA
>CAZRYH010000011.1:0-43486 GCA_964604275.1 uncultured Gammaproteobacteria bacterium | reverse complement strand
CCGGGCAAGCCCAAATCTCATGAGTGAAGCGTCGCTGAGCGGCGTTTTTTAATATCCAGGTCTTGAACTTCGGCTGTTTTGCAGGGGTTGAGCATCCGATTTGTTCTGTCGGCGCGATTATATTTCTGCTATACTTTAAGCAGAGATTTTAACAAACATGGTTGAAAAGATGTCGGGTTTGATGTTGTCAAAAGAGCCGGAAATACCGGTTGATTTTGATGCGTTGTCCAAAGGTAAGTTGCCTCAAGAATTATTACATGACCTTGATATTGTTTTGGAATTCCACAAACAGGTTAAACTCGAGCGTTTGGAAAATGGCGCAGTAAGATTTGCGAGCGAAAACCCGTTCTATGATTTTGATGCGGTCATCAAGTCTAATGGAAAAGCTGCCAACAGGATAAAACGGTTTATAGCCTGTGTTGGAGAGCGTTTGTTACTCGACCTTAAAGATAGTTTGCAGGAAACAGACCTGGGCGTGCAGTTGTTGAATGAGATTTTGCATCATATCGCGCGTACCGATCCGGAGCGTGCTTTGGCTGAACGCATGCGGTTGGAAGAGGAATGGGGGCATCCTTTAACTGGTGAACGATTGGAGGAGGTGCGCAACGTTTATGCCGGCATGCACCTAAGACATAAACGGGAAGCGTTGAAAGAAGCGATCGATGAAAACATCGGACAGAAGAGTGCGGAATCCTTTGTCCGCGCCTACGAGTTAGCCCGGAAGGGCGAGGAGGCGTTGGGCATGAAATATGTTGAGTCAGATGTGGCTTATAGAGTTAAGGATTTTTTTACCGTGAATTTCGCGAAAAGGAAAACCGAGATACTCAAGATTTTCAGGGGTTTGCCCGGTGATTTTCCTGAACTTGCGGAAATAGGTGCTGTTTTGGTGCATGAATTGAATAGGATGCATGGACGCGCGGAATGGGACGAGGAAAGCCGGTTGCCGGAGCTTTTATTACTAAAAAGCATCACCGCTTTTGGTGTGTCGAACGTAGAGGAGAACGATCGGCTTTACGACCAGATCCACGCTCTTGGCAACCGCGAGACATTTTTGGCCCGAATACCCCTCGGCAAACTGACACCAAAAAAGGCCAAACATGTGGCCGGCCAGCAGTTCGATCTATACATCAAATACAATCCAGCTTTGATCGGCGAACAGATTGATGTGTTCGCGGACAAGTTTGTGGCGCTGGATGAAAAGGCGCGCGAATCGGTATTTGCAACCGCGCCACAGGAATTTTCAAAAATCGTAGAACTGACAAAAGTGGTGCCAAGTGAGGAGTTTGTTGATGGTATGGCTAAGGAAATGGTTAGTTCCGGCCGTTGGGATTGGTTGATCTCCATGTATCAGGGCTGCGGTTACGTTTTTGATCCAGACGAGAAGCTTTTGAAAAAGATTCGAGATTGTTTGGTTCGTATGCAGTCTTTGGAGATAGACAGGATATTGCCCGTACAACGGGGCATGAACTCAATCTTGTCCCAAGAGAAAAGAGTGAGCGTGCCTTGGACACCTTGGTTGGAACGTCTTGAAAACCTACAGGCCCATACCGGCAACAAGCAATACGATCCTTGGATTACGGATTTACATCCGTTGGTGTACGAAGAAAATTCACGTTTGGACGAAAAATCGGAAGATGGCGGTGAGGTTGTTTACGAATTTGTCAGAAGGTTTGGCATGGTTAACCTCCCGACGATTTTTTCCTGGCATCTCGCTATCCAGCAAGCCCGGGACATCAAATCGATTTCTGAAAACATTCGTCAAGACATGGAAAAAGCCCTTGGAAAAAATTTCCGCAAGATGCCCAACAAAGGGTTTTTGTATCTGGAAATTAAAAAATTCATCAAAACGTTGCAGCGTGAATTATTGGAGGACGGTATTCCGCAGGGCATCGACACCCCTGTCGGAGCCGAAGTTTTAAGGCATCTCGTGGGCACCGGCTCGTGGTCCAGGAACGAAAACGACCTAGAATTTGTAAATGTATGGAAAAAAACTTTGGCCAATAATCCTGAGGTCGGATTTTTGGGTCCTGAGCATCGTATTAAAAAGGAGGCCGTGCATTTGCGCCAACGATTGAAGCTGACGCCCGAAGCTGCGGATGCTCTCGAGGAACAATGGCGAAAGGTTTGTGAAAAACCGGATGTTAAACAAGCCACGGCGGAAATAGTTAATGCCTTTGGGCGCGAGCTCGGACTGTCATGCGCTAAAGAAAGCTTCATGGCTTGGAAGGCGCGGGCCGAGGCCGTGTATCAAGGGAGAATCGAAAGAGCGGCAAACCAAGGCGACATACATTCAGTCAAATATTTTGAGGACAAGTTGGCTTTGGTGAAAAGGGTGGATTACAACGACGAGAAATTTTTCTTGACGTCGGTTTTTTCTTTTTTGGCGGCGCATCAGGAGGTCGTAGGTAACGATGAGGCGCTGAGGGAATTTAGTGCGCATCGTATATGGTTGATCATGCCGGTAAATATGCGCAAAGAGTTGGACGAGCAATTCCGCAAAGACCACGACAAGCCGAGCGCAAAGGTGTTTTTGGGAAGATTCATACAGGAGTATCTGGCCGAACATTTTCTTAATCCAAACCACACCAAAAAACTATTTGACGAAGGGACGTATGCCGAATTGGCGCGAGTTTGGAGGCTGGAACAAGGCGCGGAAAACCATCCTTTGTGCCGGGCGCGCGATGAAATCGGCGAATTGACCGAAAAGTTCGCATGGAAGAAATCGTTAAAGACGGCGCAGGTTGAGTTGGTGCCGGCCAAAGGTTTGTTGCGCATATTCTCGGGAGATATCGGCGATGCGTGTTATACCAAATTGCATGAGCAGTTGGCCCAAGGCCAGTATCCAGGCATTACGGCTTATGTTTTTGTAACCAACAGCGGTACGGCCGCGGAAAGATTGCGCGGTTCGGTTCTCTTCATCCAAACGCAAGACCAAAAAGGTCGGCCGGTTATTGTGGTGCGGGCCAATAATCCGCAAGAGGGGCTTATCCAGCAGATGGATCCGGGTGAATTGAATGATTTCGTATTGGAGGCGGCGCGTGAATTGGCGGCGCGTACTGGTGCCAAAGACGTATTCATACCTTTGGATTGTTCAGGCATGTCGTCAACAAACAGACCTGAGGTGGCGAAATATTATCGCAAACGCTTTCGTAAAAATCGTAAAATTAGTTTGATTGATTCACCGGAAACCAATTTTAACAATTACGACATTTGGAATGCCGACGGAGATCACGCGGTGGTGTCGGTGGGACTTGAATCATCGTCCGTCGCGCGAGAAACGGCGGTCTAATCATTCGTCAATAAAAAACCGCGGATTGTCCGCGGTTTTTATAAGTTCTATTGAATTTACTGGTTGGTCGGGGCCGGGAAGCCTTTGTCCACCCAGATGGCGTAAGCGTTTCTGGTTTCGCGAGCCGGGTCGAAATCTTGGCTGTTGTTGATGGGCGTTCCGTATCGGTAGTTTACGAAGAACGGATCCGGCAAATCATCAACCTTTTTAGCCCAATCGGCTCCGTAAAGTGTTTTGGCCACATCCTCCGTGCCCAACCAGCGCAATGTTCCGCCCGCGCCGATGGCGTACACCTTGGGGTCAGTGGTGATCTTCACGAGTTTGACGCCAGGGCGATAGGTCACGTTGCCACCCAACGGAATGTTGGAAAGGTCCGTGTCGCTGATTCTGATGACCGTGGAATAATCGTCGCCGTACCAGGATTTGTAGGTTTTTTCCGTGGGGAACACGTAGCGCTTGCCGTTGGTGGCGTAATAATAAACCGTTGAGAGTGAACCTTTGATCAAAGTGTTCTGCGGAGGCGCTGCGGCTTTAGCCGGCATGGCCACGATGAGCAGACTCAAGCACGAAAGGAAGGCGAAGAGTTTCTTCATAGTACGATGATGAATAAGATTTATATTTAGGGAGACGGTAGCTTGTAGCTGGTAGACGGTAGGTGTTAAAAACTCCTACCAGCTACTGTCTACCCGCTATTTTCGCCAATTGATGATACGCAACTTGCGGGTCTTGGGCAAGGAAGATAGAACCTG
Organism: uncultured Gammaproteobacteria bacterium; assembly: GCA_964604275.1. Taxonomy (GTDB): domain Bacteria; phylum Patescibacteriota; class Patescibacteriia; order 2-12-FULL-60-25; family 2-12-FULL-60-25; genus MWCR01. The sequence goes on along the minus strand of CAZRYH010000011.1, from coordinate 39,448 downwards.
CCGCATTTATGACGTTAGCTCCGGATTTTACTACGCTTGCCGCGGTTTTTAGATTCATACCTCCATCCACACCTATGGAAAGCTTGGGGAACTTTTTCCTCAGTGTCCTGATTTTGGGCAGGACCACGGGCAAGAACTTTTGACCGGACCAACCCGGATTCACGCCCATGACCAGAATATGATCCGGCGTGGTGATGTTATCCTTTTTGGCGAGATAGGGGACCAATTCCGTGGCTTTGGTTTTGGGATTGATGGCCAAACCGGGCACGATACCCAACCCATCCACGATCTCGACCAATTCAGAGTGCTCGATGGGAGCCTCGAAATGCCAAATGGCGCGCTTGAGTTGTTCGAATTCGTGCCATTGCCTTATGACCTTCCATGGATCCATAACCATCAGATGGAGTTCAATGTCGGGAACGGGGATGTCCGTATCCAAAAGCCCGGAGTCCGACATGCGCATCAGATAGTCAGCGAACCATTTGCCGCTATTCAAATCCCGTGGAGTTTTGTTCTTCACGAACAGCCCATCCATGATATCGATTTGGACGGTTGAAGCGAATTGAGCAGCAACATCCATTTTGGTGAAAAACTCTTTCTTACTCTCGGCCAATATAGCCGGAATTATTTGAGGTTTCATATCGTTAATATATCAAATCGGAATGTCATTCCGAGGCAAGTCGCCTGCCCGCCTCTGGAGGGGTGTGACGAGGGATCTTCCAGACAAAACCGCTACGATTCTGATTTGAAAATTCTTCGCTCCGCTCTGAATGGCATTCGGAATTTATTCTGTGATTTTTATCCCAATTGTTTTACGCGACGCTTGTGGCGCGCGGCGGGCGAAGCTATTGTCTTTACGAATGCCTCGACGAGCTTCAAGGCCTCCGCGGGTTTGGTCTTCCGGCCGGAGAGACAGAGCACGTTGATATCGTTGTGTTCGCGCGCCTGTTTAATTTCTTTGACATCCTGCGAGTGCGCGGCGCGGATGCCCGCAAACCTATTGGCCGCGATACATACTCCGACTCCAGAACCACAGATCAGAATTCCCCTCCTGCCGGAGGAGGGGTTAGGGGTGGTGGGAGCGACCATTTGCTTGACGAGGGATTTTGCGACCAATGGATAATCGTCGCCTTCCTCGAAATGCGGAGTGACGTCCATTACTTCAAAACCTTTTTTTACCAGCTCCGCGGCCAGCTTTTGCTTGAGTTTGTATCCCGCGTGGTCCGCGGCCATGATGAGTTTCATACGTGCCAATGATAGCAGAGGCGGTATTTGTTATCTAGAATCGCGTTTTCGGTTTCCGGCATTGATTTCCGGCTTTTATCGTGGTAATCGTAACCCGCCCTTTACATCCAGCGGAAAGCCGCGGAACGCCGTTGCGTTATGCGGCTCAAGCGGGGCTTGGAGCGGGATCATGGGACACTCAAACGAAAAGACATCCATTTGGGAGTGCGAGCCTCGTGAACTGCGCCGTTTCCTGCGCTTGATCAACATGTATTTTTCCGCCCAAGACATACGAGACTTGGATCAGCGCAAGGTAAGCGCCATGTTCATGGCCTTTCGTGAACAAGCCGAGGCTTTCAAGAGTGAAAGCCGACCGCGTGTAGAGAGCGGCCCAAGACTTGTGGGCAAGGTCGTGACAGGAATAGGTTTGTCACGGAGAACGCCATCCAAAAAGGTGCACGTTCTATCGCAGGTCACGGGTTTGGGGCGCGACCTTGTGGGCAAAGCCGCGGAAATCGCCATCCAAGCCCATGCGCGTGACGTGAGGCCTTTGCCTTCAAACACATTCAGCGTGCAGATCACGTACTCCCATCGTGGCAAAAACGGCGCTGCCGTGTGTCCCGATGATCGGGGGAGACCGGGGATTAAGGAGTTTTGGTTGGCCGCCCTGCCCACGGAAATCCCGGACGAAGACGGGGAGGTGATAGCTTGGGCCAAAAATCTCGGGTTTCGTCCTGCGCATTCGTCCGAATACTTCGAGTTTTGCGCTTGGCTTTCCGTCCACCACTCCGGTTGGCTCAACCACCCTATGGGTTACATGTGTTCGTGCAACCCCATGCGTCCCTTCGCCGTGTACCTTTCCAACAAACCGCGCAGCGAAATCCACGGCATCGGCCGCCACGAGACGGTCAGCCGCCTGCTTTTCGTCCGCAACTAACGCCCCGCCCGGTCCATCAGGATTGAGCGGGTTTTTAATTATGAAAGGGAAATAACCAAATTCGACCTGTCCGCCTTTGGCGGAATATCCAAAATCCAAGTCGGTTTTTAGATTTTTGATTTTGATTTTTTCTGCCCACCGTAGCTAGACGAAGGCGGATTGATATTTGGTCATTTCTTGATGTTTGGTCATTCGAATTTGGTTATTTCGCCATTAGTACCGGGATTGATTCTTCCACCAATTTGTGCTAAAGGGTAGTTAGCCCTTTGGAAGTGGTCCGCCCCAAGACGCATGGTGCGTCGCAAGGTCAGCCGCCAAGGGTACAGGAGAGGAGTCCGCCGTCATGGCCAACTCTAATTCTCGCGGTAACACGCGGAAACAATTGTCCGCGAGGGAGGTTACGGAGCGGAACACGGTAGACTTTAGCGACGCCCAGCAAGAACCGACCCCCGGCAAGTGCGTGACCTTCGGCCAGCTCCGTCGTCGTGAGAGGCCCAGCACTCCGGAAATGAGGGAAGTTGTTAAGAGGTTGGAAGACGAATTGCGATCTGCCAATGAATCACGCCGTCGGGAGTTGGGTTTGACGGAGAAGGTGGATTCCCAGCCGTGGTGGAAAGAGAACGAGCGCGACAACCAGCCCACGGATCAAAACACCTTCACGTGCTCTGTCAGCCGTTGCGGGGTCAGAGTCAGTCCCCATGAGCCGGAGGCCGGTGCTGTCGAGGAAAAGAAGTTCTGGTTGGCCTTCGCGCCCGATGACCTCGAGGACTCGCCAGAAGCCATCGCGGAGTGGGCCAAGAAGTACGGCTATAGGCCTGCCCATTTCCAAGAATATCAGGATTTCGGCGACTGGTTTCGCGACAGCCATCCTGAAAGCGCCAAGGAGTGTCCAATCGCTTGCGCGTGCACTTGCAAGCGTTTCGATTGGGCCATGCGCTTCATCGATCTGAATGAGAGCGCGATTTTGGGCAACAGGTACTACGAGTACCGCAGCCGTCTCCTCATGGTAGCTCTTTGATTCTTTTGCCGTTTCGGTCCGTCAGGGATCGAGCGGCTTTTTATATATGGGAATTACGAATCACAAAAGGGAATTACGAATTACGAGGCACGGGGAGATTCTAGCCCCGCCCCTCCTTTGAGAACGGAGGGGTTCCATGTCTACGCAACATAAAGTCTTAGCGTTATACATGTTCACCGCTCAAACGTACTACGTACTTTGCACTGCGCACTGCATGTATTCATGCCGGACTTCGCGCTCCGGGCTTCGGGCTGCCCGTCGGACTTTCGGACCGCCTCTGACCATCGGACGTACTGCGTACTCTGTACTTCGTACTGCCTCCTACGAACTCCTTCCCCGCCCCTTGCGTTATGGGGTTTTTTGTCGCAACATATGCCAGTTATGTCCAATCCCACACCCACACCTTCCGCCCGTCCGGATTTCCCCAAGATGGAAGAAGAAATCCTGTCTTTTTGGCAACAGAAAGAGATTTTCAAACGTTCCATCGAGGAAAAGTCCGAGAATAAAAAATTCGTGTTTTACGACGGACCTCCGTTCGCCACGGGTTTGCCGCACCCCGGCCATCTTTTGCAGAGCGCGCTCAAGGACGCCATCCCGCGGTACAAGACCATGCAGGGATTTCGCGTGGACCGCGTTTGGGGTTGGGATTGCCACGGTTTGCCCGTGGAAAATTTAATCGAAAAGAAACTGTCCTTGGGAGGTCGCAGGGCGTTGCTCGACTACGGCATCGATAAGTTCAACAATGCATGTCGCGCCTCGGTCATGGAATACGAGCACGAGTGGAAACGTTACATCAACCGTTTGGGCCGTTGGGTAGACATGGACCATCCGTACAAGACCATGGACGACGCGTATATCGAGTCCGTCTGGTGGGTGTTCTCAGAGATGTTCAAGAAGAAGTTGGTGTACAAAGACTTCCGCGTCTCGTTGTATTGCCCGCGCTGCTCCACGCCGCTTTCCAACAACGAAGTCACGGCCAACCACGCCTATCGCGACGTTGAGGATCCGGCCATCACGGTCAAATTCAAAGTTAAGGGTGAAGACAAAACCTATCTGCTGGCTTGGACCACCACGCCTTGGACTTTGCCGGCCAACACGGCCATTGCGGTGCATCCGGAATTATATTATGTGCAGGTTTACGTGCCACAATTGGACGAGCATTTGATTTTGGCCGAGACGCGCAAAGACGATGTGCTCAAGGATTACGTGCATGTGAACGAAGAAGGCGAAGGTTCTGGCAAGGGCAATGCGATTTTGGAAAAACGAATGTTGGGTAGCGAATTGGTGGGCGTGGAATACGAACCTCTGTACACCTTCATGCCCATACCCGAAGGTCGCGTGGCCTATCGGGTCGTTGATATGCCTTACGTGAGCGCGGCCGATGGTACGGGTTTGGTGCATACGGCTCCGGCTTTCGGCGAAGATGACTTCAATGCGCACAAGGTCCACAATCTGGCGTTGCAATTGACCGTGGACGAGGACGGCCGTTTGAATTCAGACATGGGTCCTTTTGCCGGACTGTTCATCAAAAAAGCCAATCCTTTGGTATTGGAGGATTTGGAAAAACGCAATCTGTTGTTCGCCAACGAAACCATCACGCACACGGTTCCGGAATGTTGGCGTTGCCAGACGCTGCTCATGTATCGCGCCCAAGATGCGTGGTTCGTGAATATCCAATCCCTGAAGAAGAAGATGGTCGAGTCCAACAATAAAATCCATTGGGTACCGGAACACATCAAAGAAGGTCGTTTTGGCAAAGGTTTGGATATGGCCCCTGATTGGTGCATCTCGCGCACGCGATATTGGGGCGCGCCCATGCCCGTCTGGGAGTGCGACACATGCCACGAAGTGACGGTCGTGGGTTCTGTGCAGGAATTGAAGGACCGGATCGGAGGAAAGTCGTCTAAGGATTGCGAGATGCATCGGCCGGGTATCGACGAGGTGAAGCTGACCTGCGCTTGTGGCGGCACCATGTCTCGCATCCCAGAAGTTTTCGATTGTTGGTTCGAATCCGGCAGCATGCCATACGCTTCGTTCCATTATCCATTTGAGAACAAGGAATATTTCGACGACCATTCTCCGGCCGACTTCATCGGCGAAGGACAGGACCAGACGCGCGGTTGGTTCTACACCTTGCACGTCATCTCCACGGCTTTGTTCAACAAGCCCGCATCCAAAAACACGGTAGTCACGGGCATGATGTTGACGGCCGATGGCAAGAAGATGTCCAAGTCTCTCAAGAATTACACGGACCCGTACGAGATCATGGATCGCATCGGTGCCGACGCCTTGCGTCTATACCTGTTGTCCTCGCCCGTGGTACAAGCCGAGTCCATGAATTTTTCGGACGAGGAATGCGCGCAATTGCAACGCACGGTCATGGGTACATTATGGAACGTGCGCCAATTCTACATGACCTACGCGGGCGACAAGCGCATCAATCTCACCAAGCCGCGCAGTTTGCACGTGTTGGACCGTTGGATCTTCTCGCGCCTGTATTCCGTGATGACTGAAATGACGCAAGCCATGGAAGGCTATGATTTGTCCGAGGCTTTGCGCCCGGTGCGTCCGTTCGTGGACGATTTGTCCACGTGGTGGTTGCGCCGTTCGCGCGAACGTATCAAATGCGAAACTGACGATGACGATGTGTTGGACGCTTTGCGCACCTTGCGCGAAGTCTTGCTTGAATTCTCCAAACTGCTCGCGCCCTTCGCGCCATTTTTCGCCGAACGCTTGTACCAGGATTTGGAAGGAGAAAAGATGTCCGTGCATTTGGACCGCTGGCCCAAACCTGACGAGCGCGCCGTAGACGAAAAACTGGTGGCTGATATGGCGTGGATCAGGGAAGTCGTGACCAAGGGTTTGGAATCGCGCGTTCAGGTCAAGATTCCTGTCAGGCAGGCTTTGGCCCAGTTGACCGTGACCATGCAATCAGAAGAGGAACGCAACCGTTTGTCGCAAAGAACCGACATGTTGGCTTTGGTGCGTGAAGAACTCAATGTCGAAAAAGTCGTGCTGGTCAAAGGTGACGCTTCGCTCAAAGAGGATTGGATCGTGGAATTGGATACGCATCTCACGCCCGAACTCAAACGCAAGGGATTGATGCGCGAGGCAGTGCGCCACATCATGCAACTGCGCAAACAGATGGGCCTGACGCCCGCTGATCGTCTGCGCCTGCGTATGGCCAGCAACGAAGTCCAAGACATGGAGTCATTGGATGCGGTCAAGGAATCCATCGCCAAAGAAGTCCGTGCCGATGACGTATTGGTGGGCTTGTACGACCCAACGTCGTTCGGTGGCGATGAGAACAACCAGACCAGCATGACGTGGGAAGGCCGCGAAATCCTCATCATGATTGAAAAGACGGCATGAGGGGAAAGGAGTACGGAGTACGCACGATAGTCCGAGCGTGTCATAGATGCTGAAACGAGTTCAGCATGACTCAAGAGGTGCAGTCTGGCGTCCGACGGAAAGGTCCGGAGCTCGAAGTCCGGCGCAAAGGAGTCAGTTGAAAAATACAAAATCCGAGATTCAAGTCTCGGATTTTTTTTTATGGATTTTTATTCCATACGGCGGTCTTGACGGTCACGGATTTTTGGGTAAACATTTACGACCTGATGCATCCTTTGACAATGAAAGAGGGAAACATGATCGACTTTGGGCAATGTACGGCCGTGGTTGTAGGGGTGCGTCGTCTGTTCGGGCGTTTGGCCGACGGACCGATTCGGACCCAAGCCATGCGTTTGGTGCGCGAATCGGGCGTGGCCTTGGATCAGGGTCTGGATTATGAGCGTGACGCCCTGCCCTTTGCTTTGGCGTTTTGGGAACGGAATTTCTGGAAGGCCGTTTACTTTTACGCGTATGAGTACGTTCAGCCAACGTTGCTGAGCCGATACGGTCGTCATGATGGCGTCGTGAACATCGCGGTTTTGGGTTCCGGCTCGGCCGCAGACGCCGCCGCCTTGTTGCTTTGGTTGGATCGGGCAGCGCCTACGCTCCGCGTTCAATTGAAGCTCATCGATCGTTGTCCGCGCCAACTCGAGTTGGCTCGTGGCGTCTTGAGAATGGTCGAGAAACATCTCAAGAATATACACGCCCGTACGACCTATCGGTGTTTGGATTTCGACGACTGGAATCCGTGCCCGAATTCCGAGGATCTTGTCGTGATGAGCCACTTCATCACTGAATATGCGTCAGTGGAGGACGCGGTGTCCAAGGCCGTCTCGGCGCTCAGGCCACGTGGTGATTTGGTGGCCATCGAACGGATGCGCGATCCGGTCTGGCGGAATCTGCGCGACGTGTTAGGCCTCTCGGGCATGACGGCACACGATATGGGAATAAGCGCGGACAAGGTGCGTCTGTTCCTGTCGCACATTCCCCCTGACGCGCGCGACATGACACCGGTTTACGTGCGTGCCCACGTTCCGGAAAACAAGCATCTCATGGCGTTGGTGCGCGGATATTTCCGCGCTTGGCGCCGCCAGTCACCCGATGACTTACTAGAGATTTTCACGCCGCATGCCACGTACGACGAAAAGCCAGGAATCAGACCCGTGATGGCAGGTTTAGACGCCATCCGAGACTACTGGGAAGAATATCCGGTACGTCAGAAGAACATCCGGCTTGGGGTGCATGCCGTGGCCTACTCCGATACGGTCGGGGTGTGCAGTTGGGAAGGGGAGTTCGATACTCCCAAGGCACACGTGTCCATCAGCGGCTCCATGAATTTTTATCTGGATCCGTATTTGGGCAAAATCAACCGTTTCACCGAATACTTCGGCACGATCAAGACGCCGCTGGCTGCGTGACGTTTTGGCAACTCCGTTCTCAATCCGCTGCAAAGCGGTTTTTTCATTTTCCGTTAAAATCAGCCTTAAGCATTTTTTGCCTAAAATTTGGCAATTTTCAGCAAATATAAGATCTGTAGAGGGTGAGAAAACCTTGTCAGGCAGGCTTGACAAAATCGAAAATTTGGCCTAAGGTTCGCTATTCTGGAGTTTCAGGCAAAAGAACCTTTGGCATTCTATAAACGGAGGGCCAATGTCGCTCATCGGAAAAGTCTTGAACGAACGCTACGAAATCACCGGACTTTTGGGAGAAGGTGGGTTGGCCCGCGTATACCGCGCCTTGGATCTCAAGGACGGCGGAGTGGTGGCGGTCAAGGTCGTGGAGCCGCGAGGCAAGTCGCAGAACGCTAACGGCAACGCATCAGTGGCCGAAGAGCAGCTGCGGGAACGCTTCGAACGCGAGGTGGAAATCAACCAGCGTCTCTCGGGCAAGAGCGTGCATATCCTGCCGTTCAACGACAGCGGCATGCACATGTTCGAGGACATGGCCGTCTTGTATCTGGCCATGCCCATCGTGGAAGGCGGCAAGACCTTGGACAATGTGTTCGAGGACTACTTGGGCAAGCATGCGGCCAACAAGCCCATCACCGGGAGCTTCGTGCCCCTGCCCAAGCTCTTGGACCTCATGCTCCAGGCCGGCCAGGGATTGCGGGATGCACACGCCTGCAAGGTGGTGCACCGCGATTTCAAGCCATCTAACGTACTCATCCGGATCGACGCCCGCGGCCGCGAGACTGCCTTGGTCATGGATTTTGGCATCGCGCGCTACTACGACGCACAAGTCGAAAGCCAGGACCGCGAAAAGGACCTCACGCAGCTCGGGAGCTGCGTGGGCACCATCGTGTACATGAGCCCGCAGCAAGGCTACGGCCCCAAGCCCGACAAGAAGCAGGACATGGATCGTTACGATCCGCGGAACGACATCTGGTCGTTTGGCGAAGTCTTGTTTCAGGGGTTGACCGGACACCTGCCGTTCCCGTATCAGGAGCAGAATCTGAGCGAGGTCTGGGCCCAGGTCTACCATGGCACCATCAAGCCGGCCACGGTTTCCCAGTATTGCGAGGGCATCCCGCGCGAGTTGGAGAACTTGGTGGCCAAGTGCCTGGAGCACGAACTTGCGGATCGGCCTTCCAGCATGGAAGAGGTTTTGGCCGTGATGCAACGCGTGCAACTCAAGTTGCCGTCGTCCGGTCCTTTGGTGGAGGAACCTCCTCTCCTGGTGCCGGCCCGGCGCAAGTCGGACGCCTTCGCGCCTACGGAGAGTACGGATTCGGATCCACCCAAGGCACGCAAGACGCCCGCATCCAGTCCCTCCATCGAATCCGCTTCTTTGGCCGACGCCAGTCTGCTCATCCAAGCCACGGCCAAGCGATCTTCGGCTGCGCGCATCGTGGAGAAGAAGGACGCGATCCCGCCGCCGCCACTCGAAACCGAGAAAAAGTCGCATCCGCATTTTGGGGCGTTGCTTCTGCTCGTGTTGGGCGCCGTGGTCTTTGGTCTGGGGATCTCGTACCTCTATCAGAACCGGATTTCCCAACCGGCCTATGAGGTGAGCGCACCCCGACCTTCGGCCTCCGCATCCGCACCTCCGGTCGCCCAGGCCCTGCCGTCGTCATCCGTTTCTGCCACGCCTCGCGCTTCCGTAGCGCCCAGCGGACCGGCCAAGTACAAGCCACGCGTACCTTTCGATACCAAGAGGTCACACGACCCGACCTCTGCACCCGAATGAACCTAGTGCCGCATGCATCAATCTGATGCATGCGGTTTTTTGATATCCAGCCGTGCATGCGGTATCCTGTGCGCATTATGATTGGATCGTTACGGGGCACGGTTTTGGAAGTCCATAGCGACTTTTTTCTGTTGGAGGTGCAGGGCGTGGGTTATCGCGTGCGCGCGCATTCGGGCCAGTTGGCGGCTTTGCAATCCGGGGGATTGGCTTTGATTTACATCCATGAACACATCCGCGAGGATGCGCACGAGTTGTTCGGTTTCGCGACTTACGATGAATTGACCACGTTCGAGCTGTTGTTGGGAGTGCAGGGCGTGGGGCCAAAGGTGGGTTTAGCCGTCTGTGGTTCCGGCAAACCGGATGAATTGAGGGCGCGCGTGGCCAAGGGCGACGTGGATTGGCTTTCGTCCCTGCCCGGCATCGGCAAAAAAACCGCGCAAAAAATCGTGTTGGAACTCAAAGGCCAACTGGTTGAGCCGACAGGGGAGAGCCAAGCCGACGCGGAAGTGGCCACGGCTTTGACCAATCTTGGCTATTCTTCGTTCCAGGCCAAAGATGCCATCAAGTGCCTGTCCGCGGAAATCGTTGAGCCCGAGGCGCGCATCCGTGCGGCTTTGAAAATTTTGATGAAATGACTTTGATGTCGGTTATGAATTTAATTGAGGTGCATGACCGTTTGGATTGGGAACAATTCGTGTCCACGCAAACGTGGCCGCAGTTTACGCAATCTTGGGTTTGGGGCGAGTTCCGCAAGCAGGCCGGATGCTCCATAGCCAGGTTTTGCCTGAAAGACGAGGAGGGCAAATGGTTGGTCGCCGTACAGATGGAATATCGCCGCCGCGGTATGGGCATGGGCTATTGGTTCGCCCCCCGCGGTCCTGTCTTCGACTCCCAGGTGCCGCTGGAGGATCGTCGGGGATTGGTCACGGCATTGGTGGATTTGATTTTGGAGAAAGGGCGTTTGTCCGGTTCTTTGTTTTGGCGTTGGGAACCGCTGTTGGCTATACGTTCCGGGCAGCGTATGTTGCCACCGCGTTTCGAATCCGTTCCCGAGCAGAATCCGGCCAGCACTTTGGTTTTGGACTTGCGTCGGAGCGAGGACGAGTTGTCGTCCGACATGCACCAAAAGACCCGTTACAACATCAAGATAGCGGAAAAGCACGGCGTGCAGACGCGTGTCACGTCACATCCATCGGATTTGGACAGGTTTTTCAGACTTATGGACGAAACCGCGGCCCGCGACGGTTTTACACAACATTCCAACGCGCATCTAGCCAAAACTTTCCATACTTTAGCTGCGGCCAATATGGCTCGTTTGCGCGTGGCAGAATTGAACGGGGCCATGCTGGCCGCGGATATGGAGGTTGTTTACGGCAATACGGTCACATATCTGTATGGCGCTTCGTCCCATCTGATGCGGCAGGCCATGGCGCCTTACAAACTGCACTGGGACGCTATCCGCGCTGCCAAGGCAGAGGGCAAGGAACGCTATGATTTTTGGGGCGTGAACCCGCCGGCCAAAGGCAATCCGAATTACAAGGAATCGTGGCATGGAATTTCGCGGTTCAAACACGGTTGGGGCGGCGATCAAGTAGATCTTATCGGTACCTGGGATTTGCCCATGAACCAATGGCTGTACCGTCTGGCTTTTTTGCGACGAATCCTATTCCAGAAAACTTAAAAAACGCCTTGGGCGTTTTTTAAGTTTAAAGCAAAAAGCAAAATTCAAAGTGCAAAATGTAGTAAGGGTAGTAATTTATAATTCGGTCTCCTAAATTTTGCTTTTTGCTCTTTGAATTTTGCTTTATTTCCCCCTCATTCTTCCTGACCGTCCTCCGCCGCATCCGCTTCGGCCTTATCCTTATGCACCGTGCCCACTGGATGCTCGGGCGGCGCATACACGCTGATGATCTTCATGGCCTCGTCGCCCGTGTTCACGAAATTGTGTTCCGTACCCAAGGGAACGGAGAACAGTGAGCCGGGTTCGATGGGGGAGACGACGCCGTTCAAGGACGCCTCGCCCTTGCCGGCCACGAAAATCAGGATTTGATCCACGTCGTGGTGCGTCTCCATGCCGACCTCGCCTCCGGGCGGGATGCTCATCAACGTGACTTGCACGTGCCCCAAGGTGGTGATTTCCTTGCGGAAGAATTCGTTGGCTTTGACGTCGTTAATGACGTTGGTGCTGTAGGGGATGGACATAGTACGAAATTAATTGGTTATGCTCTGAGTTTAGCAGATTCCGATTTTCATCGTAACCCCTGAATCATTTCCTTGAGTTGGCCAAGGCCCTGGCCTGTGACGCTCGAGTGCAGAAGCGTGGGGACGTTCGGAAAGTCGTCAGCCATCTCTTTTTGCAGTTTGGACGTTTCCGCGCGTTTCAGCTTGTCGGCTTTGTTGGCCACGATGGCGTAAGGCGTTTGGCCTTGTTCAAGAAACGCCAACATTTCCCGGTCCAATTCCGTGGCCCCATGCCGCGCGTCGATGATGACGAAAATGAACGCCAGATTTGGGGCGTAACATAGGAATTCGTTTATCAGGCCTTCAAAAGCCGCGCGTTTTTCCTTGGATGTTTTGGCGTAACCGTATCCCGGCAGATCCACGATCAGACGCTGTCCGTCGTAATCATACACGTTCAGGGTTTGCGTCCTGCCGGGTTCAGCGCTGACCCGCGCCAGGTTCTTTTGGTTGGCCAGGCTGTTCAGGAGCGAGGATTTGCCCACGTTGGAGCGCCCCACCAATGCTATCAGGGGTTTGTTGCCGGACTGTATATCTTCTATACGCGTCGTGCTTTTCAGGAATTTTGCCTGCATATCTTGCATCAAGATAAAGCATGGCCGAGTATTGCGCAACCGCACAAACAAAAACGCCCCATTTGGGGACGTCTTTTTTCATTTATCAGCCTCTTTGCAGATAGACTTTCACGAAACTGCTTTTGAGTTCCGCGCCTTGGGCCGGCAGTACATCGGTCGTATTCTGTCTGGCGGACTCGACCAAGGTTTCGAGCTTCTGGCGTATAGCTTGGATCTCCTGGTCGTTGGCCGCGGATTCCACGTCCTTGAGTTTCGCGTCAGCCTCGGCGTACGTCTCGATGACTTTGGCTGAGTTTTTGGCATTGGCCGCGTCCAAGACTTTTTCCATGGCGTCGTGGAAATCCACCAGATACACGGCCAGCATGGAGAAGCCGTTGCGTTTGAGCATGTCCTGGAAAATGGGCCTGACCTTCTCGAATTCCAGATGGGATTTGGGCAAATCCCCTCCGTGGACTGCGCCATCCTGGCTCGCGATGATGTCGCCCACGCGCTTCATGTCGCCCGCAAATAGGGCGTCGGACTTCAGGAAATACGGATGGTAGCTCGAATATTTGTCCGTGAATCTCGCGTACTCGGTCACGAGCGCGCCGTAATTGGAGATTGCGGATGCCCTATCGTTTTGGCCAGTGGTGAACAGGGTTTGCTTATAGGGGCCGTTCATGCGATTGAAATCTTCAATGAAGAATTTACGCGAGAAGAAAGCGCTGGCGTAGCCGCCACCTGCCACGACGCTCACGAACACGACCAGGAACACGGGCCAGATGAGTTTGGGGCTGATTTTGGTTTTCCATTTGGTCGTGTCCCAGCCCATGAGCTTATACAGATGACAATAACCTACGGCCGCGGTGACCAAAAAGGCGAATGCGACCACGTAGGCCAGGATTTGCCAGTAACCCCCAAGCCAGAAATATCCGGCCAAGGCCACGACCGTGCCCAAGATGACGCGGGCAAGACGGTCGATTAAATGTTCGTTGGGAATGGGGCAGTTCATATTGTGAATCATTGAATTTAATCCGTGAGCTCGTTTATGGCTTGATCCAGCTCGGCTTCGAATATTCTTCCGCACAACCTCTTGTCCTGCATTTTTCCTTGCTTGAAGAATAGGACGGTCGGGGAGCTCATGACCGTAAAGGACTCGGCCAAATCGCGGTTGTTCTGCCGCATGAGTTTGACGAATTTCACGTCCGGATAACGGTCGGAAATCTTTTCGTATATCGGAGCCAAAGCCTCGCACGGCGGACATTCGGTGGAATAAAAATCCACTACTACCTTGGGATTGTCTTGGAGGATTTTCGCGAGTTCCGTGCCGTCTTCCAAATGGATTATCGGCATATCAGCGTTCCACGTTTAGCATTTGCGAGAGTCGCGACCGGTCGAATCCCACCACGTAATCCGGTTCGCCTTCCTCGTATTGGACTTCGGTCACGGGCACGCCCATCTGCCCGGTTTTGTTGACCATGTCCTCGGCCGCGGATTGGTCGCTGTCAACGTAAACGACCTCGTGTTTCACGCCCTTCTCCTCGAGCCAGGATTTTTCCATGCTGCAATAGGGGCAAGTCGTCGAGGAGTAGAGTTTAACGGACTTGGGTTTGAGCGGTTCGACGCCAGCAGCCGCGTGGATCAGTTCCTTGATTTGGCGTTCGGCAGCGCCGGCCAATTCCTGGATTTCGCGGTTCTGGGTGATGGCTTTGATTACGTTGGGTTGACCGCTGCCCACCGTGGTCTGACCGTCAATGTCCACGACCGAGATGCTGCACGGCAAAAAGCCGATTAGATTGCGATCGCGTTTGAGTAAAGTCTCCAGCCATTCTGGTCTACACAGGAGGACCATGTAGCCGGAATCATGTGGTAGGGGGTTCACGCCCAAATTTGTCCACCCCATTTTTGCTGCTTGTTCCACCAATGCGTTTTTGACGTCGTTCGCGTTGCGATTCGTGCGTCGGAAGTAGGATAAGTTCATAGTTTGTGAGGGTTAACTTAGTATCGCGTTGAAGGCGTAGCCGGTCAGCATGATGCCGAGCCCCACGGTCAGCGCGAAAATGATTATCAGTTTAGGTTTCATTATTTTCTTAAGAATCATGAATTCGGGAAGCGAAAGAGCGGTCACGGCCATCATGAACGACAATGACGTGCCCACGGCCAAGCCCTTATCGGTCAATGAGCTGACCAATGGGGCTATGCCGGCGGCGTTGCCGTAGAGCGGGATGCCTATCAGCGTGGCCAAGGGGACCGCGTACCATTTATCCGCACCCGCGTAGGCTGCCAAAAAATCCATGGGCACGTAGCCGTGGATGAACGCCCCCGCACCGATGCCCAACAACACGTAAGGCCAGATTTTACCCAAAGTTTCGGACGTATATCTCCAGGCTTGGACCGTCCTTTGTTTGCCGTTCGGCGTTTTGGGCGACATCCCGTTTTTCGACTTGGTATTGATGACGAAATCCTCAAGCAGGTGTTCGACTTTCATCCTTCCCAGCGCCATGCCCGAGAAGGTCGCGATTATGATTCCGCTGGCGGCATAGAATAGGGCGATTTTCCAACCGAACATGCCGAAAAGCAGGACTAGGGCCACTTCGTTGACCATGGGCGACGACACGAGAAACGAAAACGTGACGCCTAGCGGCACCCCGGCCTGGATGAATCCCAGGAACAAGGGTATGGCGCTGCAAGTGCAGAAGGGCGTGGCCACCCCCAGAAGCGCGGCCAACACGTTGCCCACGTAGGCGCGTCTTGCGGACAGGAGGTTGCGGATTTTTTCCGGTGGCAGATATGAACGCAGTAAAGCTACTGCAAAAATCACGAATACGAGCAGCGCGAAAATCTTGATCGAATCAAATATGAAGAAGTTCAAAGACGCGCCCGCCTGGGATTGGGGATCCAGTTTTGCCACGGAAAACGTCAACCAATCAGCCAAAATTTGGACGGGATAAAAAATGCTCATGGCGTTTAGGCGATTGATGATTTGAGCGTGTCTTTGATTTCTTCCACGCTGGGCACGAAGCCCACGATGATCGGTTCCCCGTTTACCGCAAGCACCGGGCTTTGCAAGAGGCCCAAATCGATAATGCGTTGGATTTCCGTGACGTATTCGACTTGGATGCGGATATCCAATTCCTGGACAGCTTTAATCGTGCGCTCGTAGAGGGTTTTGCACGTGGGGCATCCGGAACCGAACACTTGGATGGATTCAGGATTGGTCATAGATTTCGAAGACTGGATGAAGAAGGTCTTGCAGCTTTTTCATGCATTTTTTATTGGTCGAATAATGGACGTTGAGGCCGTCCTTCCGGAATTCCACCAAGCCGGCGCGTTTGAGCACGCCCAAATGATGTGAGACCAGGTTTTGCGGCAAATCCAATGCGGACCAAATGTCGCAAACGCACATTTCCTTGCGTTTCAACAAACCGAGGATGGCCAGACGGTTTTCGTCGGCCAAGGCCTTGAGGCACGACATGCGCCTTTTGGCCGGGGTCAGGTTCTGGGATTCGTTTTGCATGTCCAAACTATATCAAAGTATATTGATATAGTCAAGAGTGTACAATCTGCCATAAAAATATGAAAAAAGGCCGTGAGGCCTTTTGTGTTTATGCCGCTTTGGTCGCGGTATGTGGGTACGAGATTTTGTGGGGGTGAAATACTTGATAAACGCCATTTTCGCATAAACCGCCGCCCGAATCCGTGTAAACAAAGGCGTTGCGGCTGCCGTTGCTGGCCAAGACCGTATCACTTTCTTGTATTCCGGGGTAGGCGAGTTCGTCGTTCGCATACAGTTCCACGCCCATGGCTTTTGCTTTTTTGATAGCCATATTGACTACGGCCTCCGTGATTTTTTTATGAGAATTGTTGGTGTATAGGCGTTCCAAGAAAAGGCAGGGTTGGCCTTGGGCGTTTGCCAACAAACGCATGACGCAACGCGCGGTCGGGCGTCCGGTTTGGTCGAAAATGCGGATGATACGCACGTTTGGGTCCACTACGTAAGACAGCAATCCCTTGTTCATGAAACCGCGCGAGTCGAAATTTTGGCAGGAGGGCACCGGTTCTTGGCCAATGCGGATGTAGTCCTTAAAATCGAAGCCATCCGTAATCCGAAGTTCGAGTTTTGAGACCTTGGCGTTTCCGAACACGCGTTCACGGCCTAATTCCAATAAATCTTTTATACGTTCCAGGTCTTGCGTGAATTCCGGGGCTGAATCCGCGTAGTAAGTGCGTGCCAATTTGAAAGCTTGATCAAAGGTTAAACGCCAACGTCCCAACTGCAAGGATCGCGATTCCAGCTCTTCGGCGGTTAGGTCCCGGAGTTTTATGATCGTCATTTCGGCTTTGACGCGGTCTATGTCGGGTTGCAACTCGGAGATCAGGTTGTTGTATTGGGAGCGCAAACTTTTGAGTTCCTGCTCTTCGTGTGGCGTGAATGAGGTATCCGTGCCTTGTTTTTTGGCCTTTTTGGCTTTTTCCTTTCTTTGCACCAAGGGTTTGATGCGGTCGTCGAGTTCGGCCAATGGTCGGTACAATTTTTGGAGTTCAGCCTGCAAAACGTGCCAATTCTTATCTATTTGCTCGGTTTTTACGTGTCCATCCAAAACTGCTTGCGACAAAGCGTTTTGGACACCATCGAAAACGTCGTCAGTCTCGTAAGTGATGACCGCATTCAGGTCGGATTCCGCATCGGCCAGCCAGTTCTCGTATTGCTCCAGACGCATGCCCTGGGGCAACAAACCGCGCTTTTTCATCTTCTCCAAAGCAAAGACTTTTTGTTTGTCCGTGATTTGGGGCGCTCCCCAGGCACGATAAACCTCGGCCCGCCCCAGTAGGTAGTGGGACATGAAATCGCGCAAACTTTTTTGCATGGCCGGGACCATGGAACAGGTCCCTGCGTTGTAGACCATGACGGCTTCCGCGGCATCAAGATTCAACTCCAGGTCTGGGTTCACGCCGGCATCAGAGCCGAAAATTGAAGCGACTTTGTTTTTCAGGGCAAGGTTTAAGGTTTTCGCAAGGTCTTGGGGTGTGCGATCTTGCCGTGTCATGCCGAAATCCAGTTCCAAGGAACAGGCCATGGCCAAGAGGTCCATCAGTTTTTTGCGCTCAGGCCATTCTGCCATTGCCAAGATGCCCAAACTCTTTTTGGCAAAAACGCTCTGCTCCAGCAAGAGACAATTTTTGAGGATCCTGACATACTGGGCGTGCATATCCAATCGGCCATCGCTATCCAAAGCTTTGCGTTTCAGGGCCGCCAAATCATCGTCCACAAAGACTAAAAAAGTATTTTTTTCCAAGGCTTTTTCCATTTTTGCAAGTTTTACCTCGCCTTGAGCGTGGCGTTCCACGCCCTCCAACTCGAGCAGGGGATTCATGGCTTTCATTTGCTCGAGCACTTCCTTGAAAGCCGGGTGCCTTTCGTATTGAAGTTCCGAAAAAAATGCGGCCGTGCGCACGTGCTTGCGCATCACGCCCAAAGCCATGGGGTCGGCTGTTTCGTATAATCTGCCCGTGGATACGAAGAACCTGCGATAAACGTCCGTGATTCCACCGGGGTTTGTGTTTAGATAATCTTCGATAACTTGCTCGGTGAGCAACTCTTTTGGGAAACGTTTCAATCCCAAACTTTGTTTTTGGAAAAGTAGGTGCGGATTTTTTTCGCAATTTCGGAAATAGGCTTGGCGCAATTTTTTAAGCCATTCGGTATAAGTGGCTTTGGGTAGGTTTTTGACCTCCTGTGCCTTGCGGTTTTGGCGCACGCCCCAATACACACGTTCCAAGGCCGACAACACGGTCGCTTGTTGGGCGGGCGTAGCAGCAGCGGTTATTTGGATGGCGCGCTCCGTGGCCTCCCTTGAGCCGCAGATGTTTTTGACGTGATCGGACAGATGTTGATCGTCAAAGGCGCCCTCCAACTTCAGACATTCGAGTTCGGCTTGGAGGATATCCTCGGCTTTGAATATGTCTTTAAAAGCCTCTGGTTTGTCGCCTAAAATTATCTGCGGACGTTTGATTAGCGTGGACTTGAGGACGGGCAAGTATTGGCTCAGCCGGTCCATATTTTCTCTGATGAAATCGTAAATCGACCAGTGGGAGGCTTGATCGAAAAACGCGGCCTCCATGTCCTTGCGCTCCTCGTGGCTCAAGATTTGTGGCGCGAATTTTTTAAGGTTTTGATACAGCTGTGGTTCGTGCAGGACCATTTCTCTGGCTTTCGCTTTAATCTTTTTCAAATCCTCTCCCATGTAGTTTTGTAAAAGCCAAGGCAATTGTTCTTCGAAGTTGCTGATATTTAGCTCTTCCAACCCTTGCTCTAGGGTGCAAAGATTTTCTGAAAGTTCCAGCCTTAAATGAAAACGCAGGAATTTTGCGGGTATGCTTTTTAACTTTTCCCGTATTTTTTCGGCCATGTTGGGATCCATGATGGGCAGGGCCAGCGGCAAAAACTCAAGAGTTTCGTAATCAACTCCATCCTGTGAGGGTTTGAGCGCGTTCTCCAGTTCGGCAAACGCCAAATCCTCCATGCCCGCGGCCTGCATGGCCCTGTATTCCCGATCGTCATTCAGACTGAAAGGGCAGCCGTTGTATTTAAGGTTGCGGTTGGCTTCCAGCAGTCTGGCCATCTTCTCGCGTCCGATTTTGGCGCATTGGAGCATGAGCGGAATGTCGTTGTCTATGAAGTGCAACAAGAGATCCATTTCCTGCTGTGCGGTCATGAATTTGCGCGTTGATTCGTAATTCGAGAAGACGTGTTCGCAAAAATTCAAGGAAGCCGCAACCTGCCTTTCACGGTTGTTTACGGTGTAGGCGTTGGCTTCTGAGGACTTTAAATAGGTATCGGGCAGGGCGTAGTCGTGCGCCTCGGCCACTGGTTTTAACACGTCGTCGCCTTCCAGGTATTTATCCAGCCCCTCTGTTTTCAAAAAATTCAAATACGGCAGAAGAAATGACGGGCTGTTTTTGTAAATGAGTCCGACCAAGTCCCTGAAAACCGCTTTTCTGGAGTATTGCCGCGTGTCATCCTCCGGAAAAAATTCTTTCTCCATCAAGGTTTCAAAAAATCTTTGCAGATGGTCGATATGCAAATGTGAGGCGACTTCGAGTAGCTTAGAGCGCCCGATTAGGTACGGAGCCAGGGTGATTAAAAGCTCGGGGTTGTTTTTTGCCTTCTCCAAAATTCTTTCTTTTTCTTTGTATTCCAGCCCATCGAAAACGAGCCTCAATGATTTGGGATATTTGGTCTCGTCCAAGATTCGTGCCATGTAATCTCCTATGCGGATGGCCGCGCTTTCTGGCATGTGTCTCAAACAGGCGAGCAGCTGGTCATCCTTGACCATATCCAACTCCAGAAACTTTTCTAACCACTGGGTTTGCATGCCGGATGGCAATTTTTGTCCTTTGTCCAAAAACGTTTCCAGCATCTTCTGACGTTTGTCCACGGAAAAATCCGCGAGGTCTGGCGGACGTTCGGTGAACAGTACCGGCAATTCCGATTTTTGGACTTTTGGTTGGGGTGCCTTCTCCATGCCGGAGAATGGATTGGACATGTTGAACATGGCCAGATTATAGCACTTTTGGGTCTGAATGTTCGAAAAAAAATCCCGTTTGTCGGGATTCTTTTTACACTGTTTCCTCGGTTTACTCCGACCAGTCCACGGACAATTTCGAACCACTTATGACGTGCAGTTGGTCCATGGCGCGCGTCAGGGCCACGTAAAGTCGATCGCGTTCGATGCGTTTTTGGGCGGTTCGCAGTTGTGCGTCATCCGAATATTTTCGATGCGGGTCAGGTTCCATATCCACCAGGCAGACCACGCCGAATTCCACGCCTTGGGCTTCGGCCGCGGTCATAAAGCGGACATCCGGAAAATCTTTGGCCAGAACCGCGCGATAAGACTCAAGCGCTCCACTGTCTTTAAACAATACGCCGATCAGTTGGTTTGAACTGCTTTTCAATACGCGGCTTAGCTCCGTAAGTCGGTCTTCAAACTTTTCCCCCACGAATTCCGAAACGGATGGGCCTTCGCGTAGGCTCTGAATCGTCGTCTTATAACCCAACGAACGAATGTAATCCAGAATCTGCTTGGTGTTGCGATAAGCTTTTTCCAGATTTACATGGCGGCCGGCTGAAAAATCCTCATCCACGTGTTTCCAATCTTTGAGCGTGCAAAGCTTGGTCTGTTGGGCCAGGTCGCCGACGTAGAGCAGTGCCTTGGTCTCGGGATCAATGCAGGTTTGGAGCAGTTTAATTTGTTCCGGGAGGTAATTCTGCACTTCGTCGAGCACGATGCAGGAATAATTCAAAGGGATGAGACGCGTTTTTGTTACGTAATTCCCGTCCGCGTTCTTTTCGTCGTAGTTTTTCTTTTTGGCGATTGCGCCATTCCTTTTGGCCAAGTTTTTAAGCAGCAAAGTCAGGTCGAAGCGGTCCAGGCTGCCTTCTGAAGCTTGGAGCTTGAAGAGTTTGCGAGAAGCGGCGTTGAATGTCTTGGAATAATTTTTCTCCAAAATATCGTAGTGTTCGTCCGTGCGTGTATTGGCGAGTGCTGACTGCAGGGCTGCGTTCTTTTGGTATTGAAATTCGTCATACTCATCCGCGTCGGCCATGAGTTGGCGCGAAGGTGGATTGAGCGCGATTTCCAAAAGCCCAGCTACCCAATCTTCAAAAGTCGTAACTAAGACATTTTGGATTCCCAGTTCTGGTAAAAGGTCGGAAAAATATGCGCGCGAAGACGCGTCCTGCACAAACACCACCATGCGGTTTGAGGGAAAGAGTTCCAGCGTATCAGGCGCTTGCGCCAAGTACGCAAGACGGTGCAAGGCCAAGGTCGTTTTGCCCGATCCTGCGGGACCGGTGATGAGCAATGAACCACGTGCGTCTGCACGAATGACCGCGTCCTGAGCCTTCTCCATCTGCGCCACGATATCGGTGAGCGCGAATTGGCGTTTTTGTTTGCTGAAATATTCCTGATACACCAGCGTACGCTCGTGCCCCGCGTCCTCATTGGTCATGTAAACCACATGGTCGCGCACGATCATGAATTGGTCTTTGCGCAGCAGCTCGATTTTTTGCCTGGTCCCGTCTGGCAATCGGTATTCGCAAGGCCCGATGTTTTCGTAACGCATGGCTGATGCCGGCGTAATCCATGAGTAGATGGAGGACGGCGTATGCGAATATTTTGCGAAATAAAAACTTTCCACCTTGCCCGTGTCCACGAGCCTGGCGTCGCAGCGCACGAAATACGGGGATTGGGTCAAACCGGCCAAATGGTTGATGGATTCGCGGCGTATTCCCAAAATCTTTTCCTGGACCAAACGGTCGTGGCCCTTGTAATTCAAAAGCGCTTGGGTCAAACACATCTCTTCCTGGCGTTCGCGCTCTAAGGATGCCTCAAGTTCCGCGTGCGTTCCTTGCGCGTGGTCTTGGGCCCGGACATATAGTTCGCGTTTTTGTTCTTCGCTGAGCATAAAAGGCAGCTAAGGTGTTAAATAGACCCAAAACTCCCTTGGGTCTTCTCGCGAACGACGTTCCGGCTCTTCATCTGTACGGAGACCAAATAGTGCGGGGAATTTAATTCAAATTGTTGGTTTTGTCAAACCCCATCGCATGTTTGAGTGAATTATTCAGGTTGATTATGAATTCTTCCACGTTCTTTTTAAATCCCTGGTCCATGTGTTTTGTCTGGTCGTCCCTGCGTAATCCTTTTACAAACGGCCCTTCATTTATGCTATAAGAAAAAGTGTCATAGGTAACGCCGCTTCCGTTTCCCTCTGGGTGCTTGATCAGCTGGTTGCATACTATTGTCACGCCTGTAGATTTGAAAGTTTTCAGTCCCGGAATTTTTTTAGCTAATTGCATCATTCGATCGGCGGAATGATAAAATTCTTCGGTTAGCCTCTCTAATTGCCTCTCGGTTTTTGTGCTGCCTGTGTTGGCTGCGCCGAGATGGTCGCCGCGAGGATAGGCCGTTGTTGAATTGTCTATTTTAATTGGTGTATTTGGCATGGCACGCTCCAATTTGATTTTAAACGGGCCAAAAATGACGGTGTCATTTTCGTCTGGAACCAAAGTGTTTAAAGGAAATAGTTCAAAAATGGCTCCGACTATTTCGTCACAAATTTGATCAATAACGTTTAGTCTATTCTTAAATTCGTCGGCAAGGTCTTTTTCGGTGGGCGTGAATCCTCTGGCGTATATATTGTAAAAATCTTCAAAAAGCATTTTGCTTTTTTGAAAATCTATCTTGTTCATATCGGATGCTCAGCTTAGCCCAAGATGAAGTATTTATCAAAAAATCCGCATAAATACGGATTTTTCATGGTGCACCCCAGACGATTCGAACGTCTGACCTCTCCCTTCGGAGGGGAGCGCTCTATCCAGCTGAGCTAGGGGTGCTAAAAATTGTGTCTGGATATTAACTTGCCATGTTGGATGTGGCAAGAGTTGAAGGTGGCATAAGAAAAAAACGGCAGATTGCCGTCAAGGTGAGATGCAGGCTTCCGGACGTAAGGATTTGGGGGCCGGGGCGTCTGGCTTCGCGTCGCTCTGGGGCGAACACGGTTGGGGCGGAGGCGGGGAGTCCGCGACCGGGGTTTGTGTGTCCGCCACCGAGGTCAGTTCCGTCGGATTCGTGTCGTGTGATGCGACCTCAGGTGTGGGCGCCGATTGGTTAGAGGCCTCTGTGGCCGCAGTCGGATCGGCTTTTTTGCCGCGCTTCTTTTTGGGCGTCTTGGGACGTTCGGCCGGTGCGAGCTTATACTCCAGGCCGCGCAAGATTTGTTCCTCACAGGCATGGCAGATGTCGCCATGGTTATAGCGGGAGAGGAAGGTCTTGCAACGCTCGCCTTTTTTTATGACGCGGCAACGCCTTTTTTGGTCGTTGGCCGATTGCACGTCTGATGAATTAACTCCACGATGGTCAGGTGATACGGAAATGCCAGAGTCACGATGTTGCATTTTCACCTCGTTAATGAAACGCCCACTTAAAAATGAAAGGAGCTTGGCGTGTTCGGATGTTAGTTATTTGTGGGAGATTTGTCAACGGTGACGGGTGAACCCGTATGCTATAATGGCGGGCGCCGGGGGGTGGGAGGAAAAGATGGGTAAAGGACCGCTACATAGGGAAAATCGCAGGCTCGGAGAAGCTGGTTTCGCCGCTGCTGAAGCGAATACCCCGGTTTGCTCTTTGGGCAAGTTCATGGCCGACTACGCAACGGCCTGGGACGTGGTGCATGCGCCGCTCATGAAAGAGCTTGGCATGCCTTCGGTACGCCCGACGAATTTTGCACGGGGCCCTGCGTCTCGTGGGCTTTTCACGGAAGTGAACGCTGGGATGCGGAAGCTCGATTGGTGCCCGGAAAGGCTTACTTTGCTCTACCATCTGTTCCCTTTCCTGGCGGCCAGGAATATCAGCATCTCCACGCCCCCAGGTTACGCACGGTGGGTAGGTGATCTGAGGACCGCGGTCGATGCGTGGGTCGTATCCTCGGACAAAACGCTCTTTCGCAATGAAGACGAGCATCGTCGATCCATCCCGGCCAGCGGATTTTTCGAAAAGGTTATCGTGCCCGATGTCGTGCAGCTGACCTACTTGATCGTGGAGTCGCTGTATCGGAAACGTAAAATCGGCATGGCTTCAGAGCCCGAGGGAAAGCTTCTATACGCCCGTACGGCTACGCGCACACAAGACAACCAACTGGTCGGTTTAGCCTACGTAAGGGACCGGTTCGTGAGTTACCGTCTCTTCGATCCGTGTAAGGAATATCCCGACCTGATGGTCATGGATGCCATCGTTCTCACTTGAGCCTCTAAGGCTCTTTTTGTTTTTGCCCCAAGGCAAAAACACCCGCCGTAGCTTAAGCGGAGGTGGGTCATCCCTGCGCCGCATAAATCAAAATGAGGCGCGACAATCCGGGTAGACGGTTTAGGGTAGAGACGCCATCGGATGGCGTCTCTACTGGTTTGTTATATAACAATCAACGGTCGGTGGTGGGTAAAAAACGTCAATCCATAAACGCAATCGAAAAATTGCAATCCTGCAATCCTGGGTTTCGGCAACCCGCAATCCGGTAGAGACGCAAGATTTTGCGTCTCTACATATTGTTATTTGTTTTTGTTTTTCCGTCGGTTTCAAACAAGGAATAGCCGTGTAAAGCGGGGTTGAGACGGGGCGTCTCGACGGTGAACGTTGAAAATATTTAAACATCGTGACAGGAAAAATGTTGAAAACGCTTCGTCGCGTTGAACCAGAGGGATCAAGGGGTTTGGGGAATTGTGTCGCTTGTAATTGAGGGAGACGCCATCCGATGGCGTCTCTACATATTTTTTTGTTTTATAATCGGTCAATTCATAATTTATTCAAAGGAAAAATTCGGCGGACCTGCCGCCGATTTAAGGAAGTTATAGACTTGCTTGTTAAGAGGACCGGACTCTGAATCGACTCCAGGTCGATTCATCTCGTTTTCATCTCAGAGAGGAAGACTGAAGCCGAGCTTCGGACCGGCGGTGAAGCACCACGGTCCGGGTTCTCCCGAGGCCACTTTCCCTGCGCCCACGCCCAGCCCGAGCGAGATTTCTCGGCTGATGACCATGCCGAGCACCAAGCCACCACCCAGCATGAAGCTGTCCGACTTACCCTTCTGTTCCGGTGTGTAGCGCGCCAAGCCCACCGCGGCCAAGTAAATCTTGCCGCTCAGCGAGTAAGAAGGTCCAAAAGCCAGTTGCAGGGCCGGGTTCGCGGCCGTGAAGGGCGAGACCACGTCCGCTTCATCCACCCAACCGAACTTGCCCCAGCGATGAGCGACCGCCAGTCCCAGCGTGAGGGATGGGGCCACCGGATGCGTTTGTCCGTTCTGGAAGTAGAACCCTTCCGAGGGCATGAAGGTGTACTTGGCCGTGGTTTCCGCGTGCGCGGTCGTGGCAAGCGTTGCGATCGAGAGCGCGATGGTGAAGGTGAGGCGAGGTGATTTCATGCGCTTTCCCTTTCTGCGACTTGGGCATGGTTATGGGTTGGTCTTCAGCAGCGCTCTGGCCAGCAGCACGATGTTGAGATTGCGGTGATGGTTAGTTTGGACATCGGCCATGAGTCTGGCCACATAGTTGGTGTAGACTTGGCGCTTGTCTGGCGTCATCCAAACACCGTCCATCAAATTGCTTGTTTTGTCGTACAGCTTGAGCAGTCGGATGAGCGGTGGTTTTGACCAGACCATCTCGAGTTCTTGCTCGAAGCTTTCGTAGGTCAAATCGCGGATGAGGGATTGCGCGGTTTCCGGCAGGTGTTCAATTCCACCGTGCGTATCCTCGAGCACGTCGTGATGCAAGAGGGCCCGTGAACCGTCCCACGCGAGTGGTGGGGTCGAGCAGGGGTTCGTGCAGAATCATCATGGCGCACCAGACTGGATGGATGGAGTAGGGGGTGACGCCGTCCCATTTGCGCGCGAATTTGCCCGGCTTGCTCGCGAGCTCCTGATGCATGAGCATGACGCGCATGATTTCGCCGACCCAGCACCAGGCCGTATCCGGCGAACTCATCTCGGCCAAGCGCGCGTTTTTCCGCGATGTCCCAGGTCCGGCATCCGCGAAGAGTTTGGCCTCCGGTAGGGCGGAAGGGTTGTCCGATGAGAAGAGTTTGGCGGCTGCCAAGAAGCGGTCCTTTGTGCTCATGTTGTTTTCATCCATTTTTAGGCTCCGTCTGTGCGAATGGAGGGATCCTCAGGGCTTTGATGGTCCTGTCAACTAGATTCACGGACAGACAGGCGCAGAACCCGTAATCCGGTTGGTTCAGCCGAATGAAATCGCAATTGTGATGGTACCAGCGGTAGAAATTTTCGAGCTCTATTTTACGGGTCAGCACCAAGATCACGGCTTCGGCTTCGTGGTCAAATTTTTCTCCCAACTCTTGTAACTGCGTCACGTCGCAAGTTGCGAGGTTTTCGACCGGTTTTGGGTGTCGCATGACATGACTGATCAGTACGGCCGTTTGTCGTGCCAGCACGAACTTGGTGCATAGTATGATTTTGCTCTTGCCTTCAAGCTCAGCCTTGATTGCCGCGCCAAGCCTTTCCGCTTGCTCGATGCCGTATTTCGAAAGATCGTGGTATTTCGAAAGGTCAAAGCCGTGTCCGTGTCGCGCGACGACGATGTGGGTGATGGGCATTCCCGCTCCTCTTCAGTTGTAAGGTGCTCTGCGTGATGCCTAAGCTACACCTTTAAAATTGAATTGTCATAAATTTATACACAAAGTGTAAATACTATCCCCAGTATGTGTGCAAAGTGTTGACTTTTAGCCATATTTATGGTATTAAATATATGTAAAATATTTTTACACTTATGCCAAAATCCCGTTTGTTGCATGCGTTGGGCTTGTCCGCGGACCAAAGTGCAGTGTATTTGGCTTTGTTGGATTATGGCGCAGGCAACGTGTCGGACATCGCGCGACGCGCAAAGGTACATCGTCCTGGCGTGTACCAAATCTTGCCCGTCCTGGTCGAGAAAGGTTTGGTTTCACCGGTGCCGCACGGCAAGCAGAGATGGTATGCGGCCGAATCGCCAGATAAATTGCAGTCTTTATTGGATGAGGCGAACGCGGAATTCCAACGTGTGTTGCCGGACTTGGAACGCGCTTACGCGGTCAACGCCAAAAAACCCTTGGTCAAAACTTTCGACGGTCTCCAAGGCATCCGCTTCGTGTACGAGGATTTGCTCAGGACGTTGAAGCGGGGCGATGTTTTTTATCGGTACAGCGTGCAACACGAATTGGCCGAAGGGGAGCGGTATCTGCCGCCGGATTATCGCGCGCGCCGCGACGCCAAAGGTCTGCAGCGCTTCGTCATCACCAGCACGTCGGTCATGAAACGGAAAAAGCCGCGTTTGGAGCGGGCCATCAAAGTCGTGCCGCCAAAATACGGCCTGTTCGATTTTGGCGTCACCCAGCTCATCTACGGCGATAAAATAGCGTTCATCGATTACAACACGGATACGGCCACCATCATCGAGAATCCGGTCATCGCCAAATTCCAAACCACCCTATTCAAAATCCTGTTCGATAATCTAAACTAATCGGATTATGACCTTGCCCCTCATCCTGGCCTCCGGTTCACCGCGCCGCAAACAATTGTTGGAGACCATTCGTTTACCAATCGAAATCGTGCCTGCTGACATTGATGAAACGCCGCGGACGGGGGAGTCGGGCCCTGATTTGGTCAAACGTTTGGCCGAGGAAAAGGCGCGCGCCGTGGCCGTGGTTTATCCCACGCGCTGGATCGTGGCTTGCGATACGATCGTGGAATTGGACGGGCGGATTTTGGGTAAGCCGAGTGACGCCAAGGATGCAGAGGCGACGTTGCGGTCATTGCAAGGCCAAACCCATCGCGTACATTCGGGTCTTTGCCTGATGCGCGGTGGAGAGTCTCATGTTTCTTTAAACACGACCGAAGTCAAAATGCGCCCCATGACGCCGGATGAGATTGCGTGGTACGTGGGTACGGGTGAGCCTTTGGACAAGGCCGGGTCGTATGGAATCCAAGGCATCGGCGGCTTGTTTGTGGCCGGAATCCAAGGCAGTTATTCCAACGTGATGGGTATGCCCGTAGAGCTTTTGGTTAGCCAAATGAAAGAATTAGAGCTGTTGGAAGCCTATTTAGGTATAGGGGGTTAAAAATATGTCTCTTGCGCCAGGTTTGGGGCCACGCCAAAACGTGGTCCTGATATTTATTTTTGCGATTATGATTGCGGCCGTTGCCGGTTTGCTTTGGTTTAAGGCCTCAAGTCTGCCAAGAGGCGTATCTACTGATTTTTCACAGATATCCAAAAAGGATCAATATCTCGTAACCGCTTTTTTGGTCCAAGATGATGCGACCAGCGTGTCGGCAATGGTCGAGCACGCGAATAAAATCGACGTAGTGATGCCGGATTGGTATTTCATGACGCAATCCAGCGGTACGGTGGATGTGCTGATGAAACCCGAGGTGACGCAGGCCATGCGCCAAGGTGGATTTACGATTATGCCGCGTTTCACCAATGGCGACGCACGGGGTTGGCACGCCTCGGAAACCGCCGCTGTCTTGAATTCACCCGAAAGGCGCCGAATGATCGCGGATTTTCTGGCTGACCATGCGTTGAGAAACGGGGTTCATGGCATCAACGTGGACCTGGAGGCGCTCCAACCCCAAGAGGCGCAAGAATATCTGGAGTTCTTGAAGGATTTGTCGCAACGCCTGCATGCCAAAGGATTGCTCATGTCGGTCGACGTTCCTGTGGCTGACGAGGCATTCGATTTGCAAAGCATCGGACAAATCGCGGACGCGGTTATGTTTATGGGTTACGATCAACATTATTCAACTGGAGAACCTGGGCCAATCGCCGCACAAAGTTGGTATGAGTCCCACATGGATACGATTTCTGCAAAGATTCCGCCTTCAAAAATCATTGCCGGCATCGGAGCTTATGCTTACGATTGGAAGGTGGGGTCTGGCCAGCCAGCGACCAGCATGTCGTATGCGCAAGCCGTGGCGTTGCTGGAAAGAAGCAAGACTCAAGCGGTTTTTGACCACGTCAGCGGCAATCCCATGTTTACGTATTTGGACAATCAAGGCGTATCGCATGAAGTTTGGTTTTTGGACGCTTTGACTGCGTGGAATCAGTGGTCCGCGGCCAAAAAACGGAACATCTTGGGTGTGGGTGTCTGGAGATTGGGATTGGAAGACCCCAAAGTCTGGGAAATGTTCTCGGCTGATTCCCGGGGACCGGTGCGCTAAGGGTCTGGTTTGATACAGGGTTGACGTTTTTTGTGCCATTAAGTATCATTTCCGCGCATTCACAATTTTTGCGACGGTATGCCACATACCGCCGCGGCGTTCGTCCTGAATGCTAAGCCAAAGGCTTAGCATTCCGTCCTCACTTGCGACGGTAGCTCAGCTGGTAGAGCAGGGGCCTCTTAAGCCCAAGGTCCTGGGTTCAATCCCCAGCCGTCGCACCAATGAAAAATCCCCAGCAGGGGATTTTTCATTTGCTGGGGATTGAAGGGAGGCGAGAGCCCCGCACGATTGCGGGGCGGTGCGAGCCGACGCGGCGCGAGTCGGACGCGAGCGAATCCCCAGCCGTCGCACCATCGCGTTTAACGCGACCAAGAAAATCCCCCAACCAGGGGATTTTTCGTATGCAATTATTGAGTTCAACGCCTTGGTTTTTTGTGGAAAATGTAAAGGCAAAGGCGTGATTTACGTATACATCATCGGGCAACGGATTCGTTTTGATGAATTTTAGCCTGAAAGAATATGTTTTTGACCAGTCCGTCTTTCCAGAGTGGGCAAAATCTTGAGGCGAAATTTTCCTGTGACGGGGATGGCGTTAGTCCGACGTTGGTTTTTACCGACCCGCCAGAAGGAACAAAATCCTTGGCCTTGATCATGCACGACCCGGATGCGCCCAGCGGTGAATTCGTGCATTGGGTCGTTTTCAACATGCCTCCGGATGCGCCGGGCATAATGGAGGGACAAGCGGCTCCAGGCGTGGTGGGACGCAACAGCCTGGGCACGAATGAGTACGTGAGTCCGTGTCCGCCCACCGGAACCCACCGTTATATTTTTCGTCTGTACGCCCTGGACACCATGTTGGGCATCAGCGAGGCATCCACTAAAACTGACGTTCTCGCCACCGTCAAAGGCCACGTCCTTTCGCAAGTCGAGTTGGTGGGTTTGTACGAAAGAAAAAAATAACCCCAGGGTGGGGTCAAGGTTTGCTGCCGGCGTCCCTACGAATGCGGACGCTGTTTTGCGTGGTGGCCACGGCGTCGCGTTGGATTTCCAGATGCTCTTGCTTCAAGGCCTGCAGCTGGTTGGTCAAGTCGAAGAAAGTGACGATGTGGCGGTAACTTTTCTCCCTGCGTCCGTTGAGTTTCTCGTGTTGCTTGACCAACCAGACGAAAGCTTCGTCGTGGTCCACACGGATTTCCTTGGCCAATTCCCAACCGCCGTTCATTCGCCGTATGAGCGTGGCGCCTTCACACTCACGGAAAGGCTTCTTGATCATGCGTCCGGTTATCGCGAAGACCAAAGTCTCCAAAAGGTTGGCCTCGCCGACCGCAAGCACCGTGGCGTCGCCATCCAATGTTTGGATAAAGGTGAGGAATTGCTCGCGCATGCGCAGAGCCTCTTCGAGCACCAGTGGGGAATCGTAATCCAGACTACCGTGGCGCACCAGATAAAGATCCCAAAGATTAGCGCGTCGATGGCATAAAAAATCTTGTTCCTGACGCTGGGTTTTTAGCTGGTTGGAACCCATGAGTTCCAAAGTGGTCTGAGTGTGTGATGTGTTGCCGCTGAGGAGGTGGGTGAAACACGTGAGGAGATAGAAATCACCGACGATATGCGCCCATTTTTCCCCGTAGGGACTCAGTTTTTTTCCGCCTTTCCCGTCTGATACCACGAAGCTGTGACGTCGCAGGTGTATGGTGATCATCATCCCGCCTTTGAAGGACCTGGCCGCAAACTAGCAATCCGCAGAGGGTTGGTCAAGATTAACGGATCTGACCTAAAAGCAAAGCGGACGGTCCACATGGATCGTCCGCTGAGTGTCTCGACACTCACGAGGTTAGCTTGTACTGCTCTGACAAAGGTGAGCTTGTACTGACGCTGACAAAGGTGAGCTGATGTTGCACGGGGTCACGTGACGTCGCTGTCCGCAGTTGCCTACTGGTAGCGCCACACACGAGTCTCCCGGGAGGTCAAAGTTCGCTTCGTGTCAGTCTTCCAAGGCACTGAGCCTTGTACGTTTCGCTTGTTCGCACGTGCGGTACTCGTCCAAGAATCTGTAAACGCGGTTCTCATACATGAGCAAACCGCCTTCGCAGTTCCTGACGGGCGCCAGCGTGTAGCCGGTCAACCCGTAGACCAGGCACTCCAACAAGTTGGAGTGGCCGACCGACAACAGGCACGAGCCTGAAGGCAGTCTTCTGACTACGGGATCGAATTCGGCCACCATGCGGGCTGTCTCCGTGGCCACGAACGGGTGTCTGAAGTCCGGTATGGGGTGAGACTTTAAATAGTCGCCCCACAGCCCGCGACACGGTGTCGTGAGCGCTTCCAAGGTTTGATGCTGGTCGTCCGGAAATTCGCCAGCTTCCGCCGCCAATCCCTGGCCTATGGCTTCGGCGGTCTGAATCGTACGCCGGACGTGGCTGAACGCCACATGGGTTATTTTGGACCCACGCAACGTTCTCCCGGCGTTGATTGCAGACCTGATACCTTGTTCGCTGAGTACCTCCTTGTTGTCCGGAATTATGGTGGTGTGACCGTGCCGCAGGAAGACCAGGCGAATCGCCATGGTGCACCCCACCTACAGCCTGTGCTGAGGTGGCCGTAGGTCATGGAAAGCGAAACTCGATCCGAGGGTATTCTCACCTCCAATGTAAAAGGTTCTACTTATTTTATAGAACTCCCAGCCGCGTCCGTCAAGTTATCCTCCGACCACGAAACCCAAGGCCAAAACCGCGATAATGGTCAGCGCGATTCCGAAAATTTGATGCCTAAGCAATTTTTCTTTATTTACCACCACGCCCAACAACGTGCCCACGGCCAAATAGCCCTCGCTGACCGTGGTCGCGATGCCGATGGGGATGTTGACCGTGGCATAGGCGTAGCTTACCCATGAGAAATTATCCAAAATGCTTTGCCATGAAATCAGGGCCAAGTGTTTTTTGAAATCCTTTTTTATGTTGCCTAAATCGCGGCGCTTGAGCATGATGGCCGCGGAAAAAACACAGACTGCGGTGTGCGTAAACCAAATCGTGAACAGCGGGGAATAAGTGCGCGATGCGAGGCCGATTATATAATTAGTCGCGCCCAGTCCGATGGCACCCAAGATAGCCCACAGCGCGCCCTTCTCCAAAACCATTCTCTTCAGATTGTCCACGGAAACGACTGTGGTGAACATCAATCCCAGAATGACGACGGCCATGAGCGCGTACACGCCAAAGTTATAACGTTCGTGGCCAAAACCAATGGCCAAACCAATGGCAATCAAAAGCTCGATGCCGTTGATGGGCAAAACCACGGACAGTTTGCCTTGTCTCAAACCTTCGAAATTGGCTACGGCCGTTCCCATTACCAAAAACGCGGCGAAAATCAGAATTGGCCAATTGGACACATCCGTGACTGCCGGCAAGATTTCGTTCCAAACAAATGGCAGGAGCGCCACGGTTCCGAAAGCTGCGATGTAAAACAAGGCTCGAATGCTGCCCACGACGCGTGTGGCACGTTGGATGTAAAAGTCACCGAAAGCCCAACCGAACAAAGAGCCAAGCGCGAACAGGATGCCTAAAGAAGAAGACATGTTTTGGTTATTTATATATTTATGTACGTTTTTTGGCGGACCATTCCAGAATGTGTTTGACGTTTTTGGTGTTGAGCACGTCGTCCTTGGTGGCCCAGCCGCGTCTGGCGATGGCTTCGCCCAAAGGTAGGAAATAGAAGTGGTCCGGATGGTGCGCATCCGTGTTGATGGCTAGCTTCACGCCAGCGCGTACCGCCGCGCGCACGTGCAGATCGCGTAAATCCGACCTCTCGGGAAAGCAATTTATTTCCAATGCCACATCGTTACTCTTGGCCGCGGCCAGGACTTCGTCCAGATCAAAATCCATGGGTTCGCGCTTGTCGATGATGCGGCACGTGGGATGGAACAGACAATCCACGTATTTTTGCGAGATGGCTTTGATTATGCGTTTTGTCTGGTCGGCGTGCGAGAGTTTGAAATTCGAGTGGATTGATACGCCGACCCACTGGAGCTTGCGGCGTGTGTCTTCCGCCAGATCCAAATCTCCATTTTTTCGGATGTCGCATTCAGTGCCTTTGAGAATGGTGAATCCTTTGAGCATGGCGTTGATTTTGTCGATGGTTTTGCCTTGCTCCATAACTCGTTTGTCGTCCAGTCCGTGGAGGAAGGCCAAAGATTTGGTGTGGTCGGTGATGGCGATGTACTCCAAGCCTAACTTTTTCGCGGCTTGGGCCAGCTCCTCGATGCTCGTGGCCCCATCGGTCCAATCGCTTTGAGTCTGCAAGTCGCCCCGGACCGAGCCGTAGGGGATTAGGTCCGGCAAATTGTGGGCCAAGGCCGCTTCCAACTCGTCCGCTCCAACGCGGATTTCCGGCTGCGGCGTATCCATGCCCAAAGTTTGGTAAATCTCCTCCTCGGTCTCGCAGACCACCAACCGTCCTGCTTCATGTCCGGTTTTTTCTTGGTCTTTTGTCTTCCGCCTCAATTTATATAGTCCGTACTCGTTCAGGGTATATCCTTTTGACAATGCGTATTCACGCAACATCACGTTGTGTTTTTTGTCGCCCGTGAAATATTGCAAAGTCGCGCCAAAGACCTTATCCGGCACCACGCGCAAATCCGCATCCATGCCCGTGGTGAGCCGCACGGACGATCGCGTCTTGCCTTGTTCATGCACCGTGCGGACCAGATACGAATTCACGAACGCCTCCATTATCTTTTCCGGATCGTCGCTGGTCGCTATCAGGTCTATGTCGCCGATGGTTTCTTGCCGCCGCCGCAAAGAACCGGCATAAACGCAGCGATTCACTCCTGGGATTTTTTTCAGCGTGGAGATTAGAGTGTCGGCTATGGGGAGAACGTGGCCTAGCAGTTGTCGGTCAGACGAAACCTCCATGAGATTGAGTTGTTTGGCCAATTTGAGCTCGCTCTTTTCGCCCCAGTGGGGGAGCACGCGGATACGTTTTGTTTTGATGGCCGTTTTCAAGTCTTTGACGTTTTTGACGCGCAGGTTTTTGTATAGATCCTGGATGTGTTTGGCTCCAAGACCTTCGATGCGTGACAGACCCCAAATATCCACGGGAAATTTTTTCTTCATGACTTCGTATTCCTTGATTTTTCCGGTGCGCATGAATTCGTCGATTTTTTCCGCCATGTTCTGCCCAATGCCCGGCAATTCCTTAAGCCCTTTTATGCCATCTTTGCGCCAAGCTGCATCCACTTCTGTCCCCAAAGCATTCAGGGATTCGCTGGCGATTTGATAAGCGCGCGGTTTGAAAGCCACGTCATTCATCTCGTTCCAGTACGCGAATTCAAAAAAGATTTTCGCAAGCTGCTGGGATTTAGGCATAGTGGGATTGCTAAATAATACCTTACGCGTTGTTTTGGCTCCATCTTGCAGCATTGTCTCGATTCATCTCAAATAAAAAAACCGCGAGATTAGCGGTTAGGTTTACGTGTCGGTACGGTGGCCGGGAGTCGCTCATCGGCCACTTTCATTACGATTCTGGGCAATGTGGAAGCCGACATGAGCTGGAGGAAGATGCCTGCCCCAGGGGTTTGGTTCGCGAATTCTCCGGCTTTGGTTGCGGTGTTGCGGGCTTCCGTGCTTTGTTCGGGCGAACCGTCGCACGCCAGGTCCATGTTCCAAAGCACTGCCCCGTCGCTGCGCTCTGTGAAGTAGACGCTACCGTGGAAGAAATACGGGCCACCGTTTTCTTTGTATAGGTGCAGATAGCCTGTTCCCAGGAGGATGATGTGGCCCAGCACCAGGGTCGGGCTGAGGCGGATGAAGATCCGGTATTCGTCCTGGTTCGAAGCCAGGATTTTGATGCGCGAACCGTCGGATACTGCGACTTCCTTATAAGGTTCCATTTTGTCGATTTTATCCATGAGCCCTCCGTTTCGGTCGTGGGAAACTAACGCGAGAAAGCCTATTCGTCAAGCTGCCGTCTTCCGATCGGTTTGTTATTTTTGTCCGTAATCCATGATATACAAAAACCGCCGAAATGAATTCGACGGTTTTCGTGTTGGTGGGCGGGGAGGGGGTCGAACCCTCATGGCCTTGCGACCGCAGGATTTTGAGTCCTGTGCGTCTACCAATTCCGCCACTCGCCCTTACCGCGGAAACTAGTCCGCGAGCGACATGATAAAGGGGTTGCCCAAAAATGGCAAGAGGGGGCGTGTCAGGATTGGGATAATCTTGCCCAAACACGCGCCAAATGGTACAAATTCGCTTATTATGACGGACAAAAACGTGTCAGCCGGAGCTGAAAAGGCCATCACGCCCCGTGCGCAAGATTATTCCCAGTGGTACTTGGACATCGTGGAGCAGGCCGAGATGGCCGAGCATTCCCCGGTGCGCGGCTGTATGGTCATCAAGCCTTACGGTTATGCGATTTGGGAGCTCATGCAAAAAGACTTGGATGCTAGGTTCAAGACTCACGGCGTACAGAACGCCTATTTTCCTTTGTTCATCCCTGAAAGTTTCTTGAAGCGTGAGGCCAAGCACGTTGAGGGATTCGCGCCCGAGGTGGCCGTGGTCACGCATGCGGGCGGCGAAAAATTGGACGAACCGTTGGTGGTGCGCCCGACTTCGGAAACCATCATGTACGAGGTGTTTTCCAAATGGATCCAGTCATACCGCAACCTGCCTTTGCTCATCAACCAGTGGGCCAACGTGGTCAGGTGGGAATTACGCACGCGTTTGTTTTTACGCACTACGGAATTTTTGTGGCAAGAAGGTCACACCGTGCACGCCACGGAGAACGAAGCCGAGGAATCGACCAAAAAGTTTTTGGACGTTTATCGTTCCTTCGCGGAAGAATCCATGGCCACCCCGGTCATCCCTGGAGTCAAATCCGATTCCGAGCGTTTTGCGGGTGCGGTCCGCACGTATTGCATAGAAGCCATGATGCAGGACGGCAAGGCTTTACAGGCCGGCACCTCGCATATGCTGGGACAGAATTTCGCCAAATCATTCAACGTCAAATTCCAGGACGAGAACGGCACTGAGCAATATGCATGGCAGTCGAGTTGGGGCGTTTCCACACGCCTTATCGGCGGCTTGATCATGACGCACAGCGACGATAAGGGATTGGTGTTGCCGCCCAAGCTTGCGCCTTACCAAGTGGTCATCATTCCCATCGGCAAAGACGCGGAATTCGAGACCACCTTGTCCAAGGCCGTGGAGTTGGCGTCACAACTCGAGGAACAAGGTGTCCGCGTGAAAATCGACAAGCGCGATTTCATGCGCCCAGGCCCCAAGTTTTTCGAGTGGGAAAAGAAAGGCGTTCCCGTACGTATGGAAATCGGCCCCAAGGATTTGTCTGCTGGCCAGGTCACCATCGCGCGCCGCGACACAGCCGCCAAACAGACTGCCCCGGAGGAGGGTGCCGTGGAGGCCGTGGTAGACATGTTGGCGCAAATCCAAACCAACCTTTACCAAAAAGCCTTGGAATTCCGCAATGAACACACGGTCGCGGCCGATGATTACGAAACTTTTAAGCAGAAGGTTGAAGGCAATTTCGTGCGCGCACATTGGTGCGGTGGCGCGGACTGCGAAACCAAAAT
This sequence comes from uncultured Gammaproteobacteria bacterium, assembly GCA_964604275.1. Taxonomy (GTDB): domain Bacteria; phylum Patescibacteriota; class Patescibacteriia; order 2-12-FULL-60-25; family 2-12-FULL-60-25; genus MWCR01. The sequence goes on along the minus strand of CAZRYH010000011.1, from coordinate 2,561 downwards.
CAAGGAAGAGACCAAAGCCACCATCCGTTGCATCCCATTAGACCAGACGGAAGAGGAAGGGAAATGTTTGTTGTGCGGTAAGGTCTCAAAGGGGAGGGTTATTTTCGCAAAATCGTATTAGACGGAAATAACCAAATTCAAATCATCAAACATCAAGAAATTTTCAATAACAAATAACCAACCCACAAATGGAGCTTGGTTATTTTTTTTACTTGGATCTTTCTTGGATCTTGGTAATTAGAATTTGGTTTTTCTTATGAGATGTCTTTGACCATGTAAGTATCCCGCTCTTCGTAACCTAAGGTTTTGTAATATTCACGAACTCCAATGCCGCTGATGACCGCCATGCGCGGACAGCCTTCCTGGCGCGCGATGTCTTCCGCGGTTTGCATGAGTAGCCTGCCGTAACCTTTGTGCTGCGAGGCCGCCGGGTCTTGGGCGTCGATTTTTAGGGCCGTGCCGTAAGTATGGAGCTCGCGTATGATGGCTGCACCGCGTAGGACGGGAAAGGATTCATAAATCTTTTCGGTCGCGGAAATCCCCCCAGCCCCCTTTGGCAAGGGGGTGTTTAATTGGTTTTGACGCGCAATCAGTTCCTGGGTCAGAATTTCCTTAACTTTCTCTGAGTTATGTAGAACGTCTTGATTGGTGAAGCGGATGACTTTAATTCCGTATTGTGACAAATTGTTGGACCTTTCCATATCGTATTCTGATTTTTCGTCGTGGGACGAACCATCAATCTCAATGGCCAAAAGCAATTCTGAACAATAAAAATCCACGACAAAGTGCCCCAGGGGCTTTTGGCGCAGAAAGCGGTAACCGGTCTTGTCGTCGCGTAGCATTTTTTTCCAAATATATTCTTCGGCAGGTGTGGGGGAATTCCTCATGGCCTGTGCCGTCTCCTTCAGCTTTGAGTCATATGGAACCGGCTGATGCGCTAGATTGCAAGTCCCTCTTGCCAAAGAGGGATTTAGGGAGATTTCCCCTCCCGTCTTCCCTGGCAATCTCAACCTGCAAAAACCGAAAACCGCTTTTCGGTTCTCATCCTCAACTGACAAGAAGACTTCGGTACCGCCCGCATTCTCATATCTCTCTTCAAACACCCGAGTCTTCACGCGTAATACGTCGTATTCATTACTTCCTTGCGACGTGGGACGAGCGACGTGCGACGGCTGATTTGTCACATGCCCCACCTCGCGGCACCTTAAACACACGCACGCCAAACCGCGTTTTCGCATGGCGCTTTCCAAATCTTCGCGCAAGTTGGATTCCTTGTTGCCGGCCGCGATGTCCTGGGTGGGGAAGTCGCGTACCACGCGCGGCACGCGGCAATATCTGGGGACCATGGAAAGCATGGTGATGAGCAGCTCTTTCAGCGGTTCGCCTTCCAGTGGTTGGTATTGCCCTTGCTCCATCCATTCCTGGAGTTCCGAGCCTGGCATGACCACGCACGGATACAGCTTAACCATGTCGGGACGGAAGCGTGGATCGCCGAAAAGCAGACGGAACGATTCCAAATCGTCTTCTGGTGTGGCGCCGGGTTGGCCGGGGAGGATGTGAACGTCGACTTTAAAACCTGCGGTCTTCAAAAGCGCGATTGCATTTTCGGCGTCGGCCACCGTGGTGCCGCGCTTGGTCAAACCCAAAACCCGGTCATTGATTATCTGCAATCCAAGCTCTACACGTGTGGCGCCAAGTTTTCGTAAATGGATGACCTCCTCCGTGTTAATCCAATCCGGTCTGGTTTCTATGGTCAAACCGATGATGCGATGCCCCGCGGTTTCATTGGCTTTGAGAGCGGTTTCAAGTCCGATTTTCCGTTCCGAGACTGGAATCTGATTTTGCGCGAGGTTATTGGCCGCCTCAAAACATCGGGTGATGAACCATTCGCGATATTCCTGATCGTAAGCTGACCAAGTGCCGCCTTTGATGATGAGTTCGATTTTATCAGCTTGATGCCCGTGACGTTCCAGGGTTTGCACGCGTTGCGTCACTTGCTCGTAAGGATCGAATTGCAAACTTAAGGCACGCGCGGCCGCAGGCTCGCTGGAGATGTAGCTCTTAGGCATGCGCGCCTCGGTCGGGCAGTAAACGCAACGGCCGGGGCAAGGGTAAGGCTTGGTCAGAACCGTGATCGGCGCGACTCCGCTGTCCGTGCGTACGTCTTTGACGCGCATCGCCTTCTCCAGATTCTCGTTTCGTTCGCGTCCTGATTCAAGGAGGTTGCGATACGCTTCCCAATATTCCGTGGACAAGGGGAATCGATAAGGTTTTCCCTTGAGTTCCTTTCTGGCCACACGCGCTATGTCCGCCCTGCTCGGACAGTTTAAAAACCACACTTTTTCCAGTATGGTTTGGGCAATCTCCAACGGTGGAACTGGTTGCGGCATGGAAGGGGAGCTATAGGGCTGGGGGGCTTGTAGCTGGGGAATGGGGGTGAGCCTGCGACGCGGGACGTGCGACGACTGCGACGGACGCCAACACGTTGTACGTTCCCCGAAATCTGATATAGTCCGTATCATGATGCAAACAGATACAAAACGCAAGCTCGAAGCCGAGGT
>CAZRYH010000010.1:45927-47636 GCA_964604275.1 uncultured Gammaproteobacteria bacterium | reverse complement strand
TTGCTCGTGGAGACCGTGCCCGCCCCGATCCAGGTGGATGTCACGCCCACGGCCCACATGCCCTTCCAACGGTAGTTGTTGGAACCCAGGCTGTACATGTTGGTCGATGACGGCATGAAATCGCCGATTGAGGTCGCGCCGGAGAACTTAATCCATTTGTTAGTCGTGGCACCTACGTTGGTCACTTGTTGCAAAGACGGCGTCGCACCTGTGATTTGGTTGCCGTTGACGTACAAATTCGTGGTCGAAACATAACCCAAAGCGTCCACGTTGGTGGTGCTGACGTATGAGGCGTAAAGATTTTTCCAGCGCAAAGAAGCGGTTCCCAATGAATAGGTGTTATCCGTGGCCGGGGTCAGGTCCGATACGAATCTGGCCTGGACATTGATCCTATCCGTGGTCGCGTCACCCAATCTGGTGTAACCCCGAGCTTCAAAATTACCCGTGGTTGTGACATTTCCTTGGCGGTTGACCGTAAAAACGTCCGTACCGCTGTTGCCGCGGATCAAATAGTCGAACACGTTGGACGTTCCAGACGTATGGACATAGAAAGCGCTGCGAGTTGAAGTCGCGGCGTTGGTGGAATTTTGGTTCAAGGCAAACGTGTTTCCTCCCCAAGAAGGTGTGGTGGCAGAAGCATGCTGGCCCTGCAGAGCGTCGGCATTATAGGCGTAGGGCACGGCCGAGAGACGCTTGCGCGGTTTCATTTCTGAATCCGTGCCCACAGTAACGCCAAGATAAAGTCCATCGTTATTAAACAGGTTTTCCGGGAAAGCGACCTGACCTGCCGATGCATCGCCCAAAAGAACGCTGAACAGACCGTTTTTGACCGTCACGTTGACCGCGACAGGGGTTCCGGTCGGCAAACCGTTGGCCGTATTGGCGGACCAAAGCTGAGTGCCGTTGTTCAGGCTGTTATAAATTGTGAATTTGATGGCATACGTGCCGTCCGTGACCGCGTTACCGCTGGCATTCATCAGACGACCTTGGTAATTGACCATCTTGGCGATGCCAGAAGCCGCTTGTGCGGGTTGGGCCGCCAACAAAGAGCTGAAATTGACCGAACCATTATAAAGAGCGACGGTTATCAACTCGCTCAACAACGCCAAACTGGCGAAGACGCGTTTCGCATTCCAATAACCCGGCTTCCATGCGACGGAATTGTTGCGGCTGCAACTTCCCATCGTGACAGGGATAGTTCTTGCGCTGACCATTCTGCGCACGAACTTGGTTATGGAAGACAGACCGGATACGAAACGACCCACGCACGGCGTGGATTTGATGTCTTCTCTTATGTCGGCAAGATTGTGTTGCCGAGAGTTGGTGTTTTTAGCGGCTGACATGTTTGGATTGGAATTTGCCTTTGTAAGTGTCTCGATCTTGATCTCGGTTTCTTTGGCTGACCTTTAGATCTCAATCTTTGTTTTGGCTTTTTTCCTATCCTTGGTTTTAGCTTTTGCTTTTGCCGCTTTTATTTTTACCAATGTGTTTTACTGATTGTGGTTTTGGATTTGGCCGTCTTCTTTTTCGACGTTTTAAAAAAGAGCAGGTAGCTACACGCCTGTTCTCATGAGCTATATAGATTATTCCTTAAATAAGTACGTCCTGATTTTTTACTTAATCAAGCGAAATTATCTGTATATGGATAAATAAACGCTTGTGTATATTCTGTTAACTCTAAAAACCACCCCCAAACCACTACCGTCTAC
>CAZRYH010000010.1:8947-45827 GCA_964604275.1 uncultured Gammaproteobacteria bacterium | reverse complement strand
CTACCGTCTACCGTCTGCCCTTTCTCCTCTTATCAACACAAAACACACCTTATCCACAGATATGGACAAACTAACCTGATTTTAATGATATTTGCTTGTATTTAGCTAAATTATTGACCGGTGCTGGTCGAGACACCCAAATCAACGCCAGGGCTGGTTCCAGTGGCCGATTGGTCTGCCGTGGTCGTGACAGGCGATGTCGAACTCGGGGTTTGGGGCATGCCTGAAGTATTTTGTTGATCACCTGACACGGTCTGCCCAGTCACCGCATCCAAAGTCGACTGGGTATTGTCCGACACGCTGACCGCGGTTTCGGTGGGCAGGCTGGCCGTATAGCCCACGGTCAAATCGATGGTCGTGGGTTGGGCCAAGACCAGGGTAAAGCCGGAATCGGTCACCTGCTCGATCCAATACCCGCCCGGGGTCTGGCCGTACGGGGTCACGCTAACCACCGGGAAGGCGCCCAAGGTCTGGAATTTAACGTTCACGCTGTTCGAACCGGCCATGATTTTGGCCAAACCCGTACGCACAGTCGTGTTGATTGTCGGATTGACCGGACCGGAGATCGGTTCGGGTCCATAGAAAGTCACTTGTTGGGGTTTTACGAACACGCTAATGACTCCGTCTTCGGCCTTTTCATAAGCTTCGAACGCGATACCCACGACTTCGCCGGATTTGGTGGCCTTCATGGCCACGCCGTCGCGGCTCGAAACCGTCAGGTAATCGCCAACGCGGATGGCGCCATTGGCCGTACTTACCTTGGTGGGCACGCGGCCGGCCAAAGCTATGGGATAAGTGCTGGTTTGGTGCGCGCCGGTGATGAAGCCGGGCTTGGTGGACACGATGCCGATGAGCGGTTCCCCGTTACCAGTAGCCAATTTGACCTTATTCACGCCGGATTGGTCCATGGCCACCACGTCTCCGGGTTGCAAAGCCTGGTCCGAGACGTAACGTTCCGCATAATCGTAAGCCGTGGAAGCCTGCCAACCGTCCGCATTGGTCGCTATATATGTAGATGTCGGGGCCAACGTGTCGTCCACGAATATATATGTAGAGGTCGAACCGACTCCGGTCGTCTTGTTGCCCAAGAACAACCGCTTGCCGACCGTCACGTCACCCGCGACATTCATATCCCCCAGATTCGAGATTCGAACTTCGAAATTCGACACTTCGTTTGTCCCGGTCGAATAACCGATGACCAATTCGCTCGTCGTAGCATTGATGGTGCGGTTGAAGATCTTGAAGTTGGTGGTCACGGCAGTCGAGGACACCGAATCCCAACCCGAACCCTGCAAGGTGAACATGCCCGAACCATAACCCTGGGTCGAGGTCGAGGCTTGGCCCTCGGCTTTGACCATGGCGCCCGCGTAAGCCAGCTGACCATTGCCGTCAACCGTCAGATACTTGGTGCCCGTGGCAAAACCGTTGGCGATCTCCAAACCTTGGGCCAATTTGTCCGTGCGCAAATCCAGAGTCTTGACCGCATTGGTGAGCGGCACCACGAAAGCCGAATAATCCAGGTAATAATATCCCCCGTCCGCCACTTCATGGTCGTCCAAACCGCTGAAGCCAGTGCCCAAAGTGGTCATGGCCGCCAAAACGTCCTGGGCGATGAAGCCGTCGCGTACATCGTCCGTACCGTTCATCTTGAACGTTTTGCTCTTAAGCAAGCGCACGAACGGCAAGCCGATGGAACTGTCGTTGATGTCATGTTTGATGCGGATATCCGACAGGTTGGACCACGGACGGTAACCGCCGATGGAGGTGATAGAGCTGTTGCCAACGCGCACGATGTTGCTGGAGGTGACCGAAGCTCCTGCGCCCAAAGCCATGGAATTGCTCACCGCACCTGTCGTTGAATATGCGCCGTAACCAACCATGGTATTGTTGCTGCCCGTGGTTATGGCATCGCCAGAACCGTAGCCAATGAATACGTTGTTGGCGCCTGAAGTATTCTCATTTCCGGAATCAAAACCAATCATGGTGTTATTGTCCGCTCCGGTGGTTACGATGGAACCTGCCCCATAACCGATATATACGCCATCTTGCGAATGGTAACTGGACAAGCCGTATGCCGCATATCCGCCTATGGCCACGGTCGTGGTTGGCGAAACGTTTTTTTCTAGCGCCAAATGCCCGACGGCAACATTGCCTATGCCAGTCGTGTTTTGCCATAATGCACCGTCACCTACAGCCACATTGTAAAAGCCGGTCGTGTTATTTCGCATGGCAGAAATTCCTAGAGCGGTATTGTCGAAACCCGTTGTGTTGCTATACAAGGCCATTCCACCCAAGGCGACAAGTTGGTAACCTGATCCGTTAGTGTATCCAGCTTGGTAGCCGATAAAAGTATTGGACGTACCGGCATTGTTGCGTCCCGTATCCACACCCATGAACTGGTTGTACATCGAATCCGAGTGGATGGTGTTAAGGACTGTCCCGCCCGAGTCCGTTAAAGCAATCAATGGTTTGGTATTGGATTGCGTGCCATTAGCCTTAACCACCAACTGCGATTGGTCGGCCGAACCAGCCACCACCAATTTTCCTTCGGTGGGCGTAGCGTCCCCGATGCCCACGTTGACCGCATCGGCTCCCGTGCCGCCCAACACGATTGAATCGCTGGAACCTACGCGTGCATTGTAACCGATGGCCGTGGCCTTGTTTACGCCGGCGGCCGACAAACCCGCGCCGTATCCGACGAACAAACCGTTGATTTCCGTAGTCACCGCAGTGCCGCTCCAACCGGCCGCATAACCCAAGGCGGTGTTGTTGCCGCCTGTGGTCATCTGATCAAAAGTTCTGTAACCCACCGCTGTATTGTTGGAACTGTTGGCCAAATTGATGGCCAGCGTACCGATGGCGGTGTTGTAATAACCACTGGCGTCCGTATATAAAGCCTTATAACCCAAAGCCACATTGCTGCCGTTCGTGCCTGAACCGCCTTTCAAATTATACAAAGCTTCGCGTCCCACGGCCGTATTGGAATAGGTCGATGTGTTCATGTACAAGGCCCGAGAACCAATGGCGGTATTGTAATTGCCGGTGGTGTTGCCTTGTCCTGAATTCTCACCGAAGAAAGCCAAACCTGAACCCGTGGTAACGCTGTTTCCAGAATTGTAACCAGCAAAAATGTTTTGGTAGTTGTTAGTGTTCAACCTAGCCAGTTCAACGCCAGCCGAATCCTGCAAAACGATTAACGGATTGGTGATGGATTGCGTGGCGTTCGCACGCACCAAAAGCTGCGATTGGTCGGCTGAACCCAAAATGGCGAACCTGCGCGTGGACGTACCGCCCGCGAACTGGATGTCGTTTGTCGTTGTCTTGCCGTTGTTGGTCACGGTCTGAAGGGTCGACAATCCGCCTTGGATTTGTTGACCGTTCACGTACAGATACGTGGTCGAGACCGTGCCCGTATTGTAGATGTTGGTCGAGGAGACGCTGCCCACGAACAGGTTCTTCCACTTGTACGAGGACGATCCCAGACTGTGGGTCAGGTTCGTAAAGGGCGACAGGTCAGAAGCCACGCGTCCTGACAACGCCAAGTCCTTAAGCGTAGTAGTCGCGGTCACGTTCAACGTTCCCACTATCCTCGTGGTACCCGTCGCGACAATGTTGTAACCTGTGGCGCTAAAGGCCAAACGTGCGTTGTCCGAAGCGTCTCGCAATCCATTATTGAAATTGACCGGGCCTCGGAAAGTGAATTTAGTGGCTACCGTTCCGGAATCGGTGGCTTCGGCCACACCAAAAATCGTACCGCTATAGCTGGCGTACTCTTTGGTCCTGATGCGTCCGCCGGCTCCCGATGTCGTGCCTCCAACCTGCAAGACCGCTCCGGATGCCGAGAAAGAAGGACTGCCCGCGTTTGAGATTGTGAACAGCCTGTTAGACAAACCCTTGCTCACGACAAAACCGCTATTGTTTTGCCATAACTCCCACGTACTGGTGCCGATGCGGGTCGATGAAGCCCAGATATCCTTCCATCGGTTGGACGAGGAGCCGAGATCATAGGCCAAGTTGGAGGTCGGCAGGATTGAACCCGTGCTCGAAACGCCGCCCACGCCGATGGCCAGGTCGGTGTAGCGTCCGGCGGTCGTGACCTGCTGCAAGGTCGGCGTAGCACCCGTAATCTGCGTGCCGTTGACGTACAGGTTGGTGGTCGAGACGTAGCCGAGCGCGTCCATGTTGGTGGAGCTGACGTTCGAGGCGAACAGGTTCTTCCAGCGGTTACTGTTCGACCCCAAGCTATAAGTATCCGTAAAATACGGAGACAGGTCTGAATCGACCAAGGAATTGAAAATCACCGTGTCGCTCGGGCCGTCGCCCAAAAGAAGGCCACCGTCAATCTCCATGTCGTTTTTAACGTACAAATCACCGTCGCCCGTGGCCGAATCAGGGACGGTGCGCACGCGCGACCCCTGGATCTCCACCGTGCCCGAGGCCGTGTACAAAGCGATGTTGTTGGCGAAACCGGCGGCGTTCAGGTAGGCGCCGTAGCCCGTGCCCATGCCGAAATTCGTGGTGACGTCGACATATGAACCCGTGCTGGTGCTCATCGCCCCCTTCACCCGGGTGAAGCTGCCGTACTTGAACGAACCGTCGTCGCCGATCAAAGACATTCCGCCAGGATTTTGAGACATCGAACCCACGTCCAACACTTGGCCGTAACTGAAAGTTTGAGGGCCGTCCGGCGAGTGCAGGTAAGCGCCCACGGATGTGGCCATGGCGCTGCCCCGAATGTATGCGCCGTAGCCAATTGCCGGACGGCTGAATCCCCATTCGTCTCCGGTCACGGCGTAAACGCCGTACGAAGTGTTGACCGTGGTGTCGCCGCCGTTGCCCATGGCTATGACCCTGGCGCCATAAGTTACGTCGGCGATGTTGCTGCCCGGTTGCGCCGCGATGTCCATGCCGTAGATTTCGGACGCGTCGCCGTGCCAACCCGGTGCGGCGTCGATTTGGACGCCCCTGACTTGGGCGCCTCCGGTGACGTAAAAGTATGCGCCCCTCGTGTCGGACAAATCCCCCGCGGATGACCCACCGTTGACATAAGCATAAATGCCGTTCGCCGAGCTTGCTTGCGTCATCGATATGTTGACGCCGGTCATGCTCTGCGTCGGGGCCGCGACGCTGCCCGTCATCGCGATGTCCAAACCCGTGCCCGTGAACAGGTTGGCGTTGTTCGTTACGTTGATTTTTTGCCCGTACAGTTCGGCGCCCCAAGGGGAATATTTATCGTTGACCAAATTAAGGTTCTGTCCCGTGAGGGTGAACCTGGCGCCCCCAAACGGCGCGGAATCGGCTATGTACGTGGACGAGCTGCCGAGGTAGTCCTGGAATAAATCGGCGGTGGTCGAGGAGAAAGACTTGAGCGTGGCCATGAAGTCGAAGTCGCCTGCAGGCATGGCCGCCGACCCGAACGCGACGGTGTTGGTGGCGTTCAGGTCTTTGGTGTACAGGTTGCCCAAAGCGTATATGGGCAAGGTCGTGGTGTTGCCTTGGAGCGTCACCTGCTGCAAATTCGGCGCGCCGCCCGTGATCTGCGTGCCGTTGACGTACAGGTTGGTGGTCGAGACGTAGCCGAGCGCGTCGATGTTGGTGGAGCTGACGTTCGAGGCGAACAGGTTCTTCCAAAGGTAAGCAGATGAACCGAGGCCGTATGTATTCGTATAATTCGGCAACAAATCAGAATCGATGCGACCGGATAATTTCAAATCCGAAAGAGTGCTGGTGCCGTATACCCCCAACCCCCCCAACGAGAGTATGCCTCCGGACCCTGCCACGACGCTGGTTTGGGCAATCAACTGCCCAGAGAAGGTGGCGCCATTCAACACGCTCAATGACCCAATTTCTGCGGAGTGGGCCATCAGCCCATTGGTTTCCGTGCCCTGAATGTCAATGACATTCAAGACGTTAGCATAATCAGGTGCGTAGACGTAACGACCGTCCACAACGGCGCCGGTAAACCCGTTTCCTGATATGGATTTAATCAAAACCGGAGTGGTCGGATCGAAAATATCCATGACGGTAATCCTTGCTGAACCGTTGTCCACCAGATAGGCGTAACGACCGGAGATTGTAATTTTGGAAATCCCTTCGCCAACCATCAGGACCTGGTCGGAAACAACCGCTGGACTGGTTGGGTTGGTTACGTCAATGACGAACATCTCACCGTCGCCAGAGCCGTTCGCCCCGACCACAAACGCGTAATTGCCGACGGTCTTAACGTCGCGTGGCGAATATCCAACACTCAATAAAATGCTGGTCACCAGCATGGGTGCCGACGGGTTGGTCATGTCGATAATCGACATGGTTCCATCTCCGTTGTTGGCCGTGTATGCGTAACCGCCCTGCACATCGAGCCCTATGGGATAAATGCCGGTAGCCAAGGTGGCCGTTTCAGCGGGATTGATGGGGTTGGTGACGTCCAAAACGACCAATCTGTTGTTGCCCGAATCGGCGACCAATAGGTGTTTGCCATAAGGTTCAACGTCCTGTATCGAAGACAATGAGGTGTACGTGTTCACCAGTATCGGCGAAACCGGATTGGAAACGTCGATGGTCATCAATTCCGAAGAATACGACGTGGGAAGGAAAAGATAATCGCCGATAATCGCCGGATTGTCCGTAACGCCGGTGAAAGAAAAATCGTTGGCCGACAACTCTATGGGCGCCTTGGGATTCGAGGCGTCAAAAATGATGAGCTGACTGCCGCCTGACGCGCCAAAATACAGGTATTTTCCGACTTTCCTGCCTCCGGTCGCGGACGCGGTGATGGTGGTTGTGGCTATTGTGGAAAAATCTTGATTTTCATGCAACACGTTCTGAATGTTGCCTTTGACGTCCAAAGCCTCTTCGGGTGCCGTGATGCCGATGCCCACATTGCCGTTATTCGCCACTGTCACGTAACGGTTGCCCAAGCCGCGGCTGATGGTGAAACCTTGGTTGGCTTGCCACAATTCCCACGTGCTCGTGCCGATGCGCGTCGAGGAAGCCCACACATCCTTCCAACGGTTCGACGAAGAGCCGAGATCATACGCGAGCGAAGTCAAAGGTCGGAAGTCGGAAGTCGAAGTGCCGCCGCCGAACTGGATGTCTTTTGATGTGACGTTGCCCTTGTTGGCCACCTGGTTGAGCGTCGGGACGGATGAGGTGACGGACTGGCCGTTCACGAACAGGTTGGTGGTGGACACGGTCGTGGCGCCGAGCCAAGTCGTGGTCACGCCCACGGCGAATACGCCCTTCCAGCGGAAGTTGGCTAAACCCAAGCTGTAGGCGTTATCGGTAGATGGCCGGAAGTCGGAGGTCGAGGTGGCCCCTGCGAATTGGAGCCAATGGTTTGAGGTCGCGCCCGCGTCCGTGACTTGTTGCCACGAAGGCGTCGGACCCGCACCGGTCACGGCCACGCCGTTCACAAAAAGCTGGGTCGTGGAAACCACGCCGGAATTGAACAGGTTGGTGGTGGTCGCGTTGCCAAAAATCGCGGTCGAACCTTGGACCGTTCCCGAAGCGTAAACGTTGGTCGCGTATAAATTGCGCCAACGGTAGGTCAACGAACCTAAATCGTATGCGTTCGAGAGGAACGGCAACAAATTCGAATCCACCCGGCCGTTCAGCGTCAAATCCGCAAGAGTCGAGGTCGCGGACACCGAGAGCAGACCGCCGAGTAAAGTATTGCCCGAGACTTGCAGATTGCCCGTGGTGGTGACATTGCCCTGGCGCGTAACCGTGAACACGTCCGATCCGTTGTTGCCGCGAATCAAGAAATCGTTGGCATTGGAAGTGCCTGAAGTTTTAATAAACAAAGCGCTGCGCGAAGATGTAGCGGAGTTAGCTGAATTTTGTGTCAAAGAGAAAACATTTCCGCCCCAGGTATTGACCGTGGCTGACGCGTGTTGGCCCTGCAGAGCTTCGGCGTTGAAAGCGTAAGGCACGGATGAAAGACGCTTGCGCGGCGTCATTTCATTATCCGCTGCGACTTTTACCCCAAGATACAAAGTGTCTTGGTTAAAATCCACGGAACTAAGCGAATTTTGCCCCGCATCGCCCAGCAAGACGCTGAATAATCCGTTATGCACCGTGACGTTGACCGAAGTGGCCGTGCCGGTCGGCAAACCATTGGTCGTGCTGGCCGACCAAATATGCGAACCGCCGGAAGATTGTGTGTAAAGCCTAAAAGTAATTTTATAAGTCCCGTCCGTTACCGCGTTGCCTGTAGAATCCATCAAACGACCCTGGTAATTGATCATCCGGTTGATGCCGGTGGCGGCTTGGACCGTCGGGATTTGGACTAAAGACGAAAGACTAAAGCCTAACGCAAAAAAACAAAAGCCCACGCATACCGCGAGCTTGGATATAAATGATTTGTTTCGGGTTTTTGTTTTTTGCCGAAATTGTCCGCACGTGGCAGACATATTTTTGTTTTGTTTTAGGAAAGTTTTTTGTTTTTTTCTTTCCTGAATATATATTAGCAGAGAGATGTGCACGGCGATTACAAGCCTTTACTCAGCCATATTTGTTATCAACAACAACCTTAATAAGTTGTTAATAAATCAAAAAACCGCCTTTCAGCGGTTTTTTCTATGGTGGACCTTAAGGGATTTGTCCCGATGTCCCGACCTTGTCGGGAATCGGGATCCCGATGCGCATAAAATTGTATCCGCGCCATCGGGAAACCCTTGACCTTCCCGACGCGATCGGGACGCTCTAGCAGATAAACTTCGAGTTTGTCTTAATAGTATTTTCAATAATTCTCCGGCTCTTCCAAGATTTTATCTTAATCTCAAGACGTTTTGCCGATAGCGTATCAACAAATTCTTGCTTAAATACAAGCTTCCATGGTCTGCCCGATGCCGTGCTTTTGGTTTGTCCTCGATTGTGTTCGGAAAAACGTCGTTCCAAGTCATCGGTTGAACCCACGTAGTATTTATTGTTCTTTTCTGAAAACAGAATATAAAAATACGCCATACAATACCCGTACAACTAAAATAAAATACCGTCAACTGACGGTATTTTATGGTGGACCTTAAGGGATTTGAACCCTTGACCTTCCCGATGCAATCGGGACGCTCTAGAGTAGTCTATGCATGAACGAAAAAAACCGCCTTTCAGCGGTTTTTTCTATGGTGGACCTTAAGGGATTTGAACCCTTGACCTCTTCCATGCCATGGAAGCGCTCTAGCCAGCTGAGCTAAAGGCCCTCGATTTGAACCCTTGACCTTCCCGACGCGATCGGGACGCTCTAGCCAGCTGAGCTAAAGGCCCTTGAAATTTGTCACCCTCGACCTTCCCGAAGCATCGGGACGCTCTAGCCAGCTGAGCTAAAGGCCCTCGATTTGAACCCTTGACCTTCCCGACGCGATCGGGACGCTCTAGCCAGCTGAGCTAAAGGCCCTTGAAATTTGTCACCCTCGACCTTCCCGAAGCATCGGGACGCTCTAGCCAGCTGAGCTAAAGGCCCTTAATTGCGTGGTCAACTTTACTAATTGGTAAAAACCTTGTCAATGGTGCGTAAAAACATGCTTAAAACCATCGGTGATGGATAGTCGATCACGTGTTTTACCTTTGGTCCTGTCCAAGATACGTAGGGCGCCGTGTAAATCCTTAATTTCGTGTAAGTACTGCATGATATTGCCTTTATTCTTATTCTTCTGCTCGACTTCGTGGGCGAATTCCCTGGATACGTGTCTGATGGTTTTTATAAGACCTTCTGGATCATGGGGTACCAGTTCCTTCTTAGCTGTTTTGACTTTAACCAAACGATACGGCTTCTCCGGTACCGACTCACGATACTCATCCTGTTTCTCAGGAACCAAGACAGCCTCCAAGGTCTCTGACGCCTCTTCGCTTTCCACGAATCTTTGGATCTTGGGTAATTTACCGCTTTCAATGGAGTTTCTGATTTCCAATTCTGATTTTACGATTTCCCGTCTCAAAGACGGATGATTTTGATCCACTTCTGTGCCGCTGGATTTGGACAACCTTTCCCACTCCACCAACTCGCGCTGCAAATCCTGCGTGCGCTTGAGTGAGGTCTCGAATCTCAACAAAGCCAATTCCAAATTTTTCTGCTCTTGGAGGATTTTGTTTTTCAAGGACAGGTTTCTGCCAACTGATTTATTTTTTTGTGTCAGGCCATCCAAAACCCGTTCGAATTCGTTCCAGATGTTGGCTGCGCGACTGGATAGTTCCCTTTGCCGGGACGCCAAAAATAAACCTTCTTTCTCTTTAAGGCTGGAATCAACTTCTTCATTACCGTTTCCGCCGAATAATGAACGGATCCATGTGGCAAATGCCATGTTCGTTATTATACATTATCGTGCGTGTTTCAGGAAAAAAGTGGATAAATATCAAAAGGAGGCTTACGCCTCCTCTTGGTATGCTAACTCTTTTATTGTTTCTGAATTTCGTTCTGCGTCTTGGGTCCGCTTATCTTTTCCTCCACGGGATTGGGAAGGGGTTGGACCACGGGCTTGGCATTGGGCTGGCTCTTGGCTTTGGCTGCCAAGTCTTCCAGATATGCGATGCGTTGTTTCACGAGGTCATTATCCGGATTTGTTTCTTCCACCTTTTTAACCTGGGCCAAAGCGTCTTCATATCTCTTGTTCTCCTCATACATGGCCGAGAGGTACCAGCGAGCATTGGAGTAATCCGGGGCAAAGGACACGATCTGCTCGAACATGTTGAGAGCCTTATCCTTTTCGCTGTTCCTGTAGTACAGGATGGCCAACTGGAAGGCCACACCCACATCCTTATTGCTCACGGACAAGACCTGTTCCAACTTCTTCACCGCATCAGCCGTGCGTCCCTGACGTTCGTAGACCATACCCAGGAAGTAGTGTGCGGCAGCGTAATCGGGTTTGGCTTGGATGGACTTGTTCAGCCATTCAGCGGCCTTGTCCAAGGCCTCCTTCACGTTATTTTCCGCTTCCTTGCGCTTATCCTCTTCTTTGGCTTGCAGGAGCGTGGAGTAGGCATCGGCCCTCATGATGTAGGTCTTGCCGATTTCCAGGCTGTAGACCGGATTGTTGGGTTCGCGGTCCAAGGCTTGTTGGAAATTTTTAACCACGAATTCGTCTGCACCTTGGGTAAAGCTGGCGATGGCCTGATAGATGACGGCCAGGTTTTCCCAGTTGTCCACGTTCATGGGAGAAATCTGTGAAGCCTTTTTGGCCGTATCCACGGCCGCAGTCACGATGCGGTTGATTTCTGCCGGGGCTTGCGGGTCATCCTTCTTTTGTTGGTACACTTGGTCGCCCTTGATCAGGTAGGCTTGCGACAAGTTGCGATAGTAAACGTCGTTGTAGCGGTTCATGGCCACGGCGCTGTTCAACGAGTTTATGACCTGGTCGATATTGTTGTTGCTGCGGTAAGCCATCACTGCCGATGAGTAGGCGGCGTCTGCGGCCAAGCGCTGTCCGGCCAACCAAGCCGTGGAAAGACCGGTCACACACAGGATGATGAACAATACGGACAAGATGATGGAGCTAGCCGCGTTCTTTTGCGCGTCCCAGATAAAAGCTTTCTTGGCCACCAAAGAGGCCAACAAAGCCAACAGGAACCAGAATACGAAATGGTGTGCGAAATTGTAGTTATACAGGAAGGCCACGAAACCCGCGGTCGACCAACCCACGAAAACCGTGAGATAGGATTGCCAGTCGTCGTCGTTGCGCTCCTTCAATAGATGGGTGACGCTCTGCGCGATCGCGGAGATGATGAGGATGAGCCACATGGCCATGCCAGCGATGCCGATCATGGCCATCAACGTGAAGAATGACGACAGGCCACGTTCAAAGCGCACGGTCCAGAACTCAGACAGGTTGACTGCCGGTGAGCGGTATTTTGCGTAATCATAGATCCACGTGCCAGGACCCGAGCCGAACACTGGCATGTCGCGCAACACGTCCTTGGCAATGTTCCAAGAAGCCATGGCCGAGGGCGAGACTTCTGACGGGAGGTTGAGGTTGAGCGGGGTGCGGAAGACGAGCAACAGGATGGACACTGCCATCAACACAGCCGGGACCGCGATGCGGGCCGGGTGTTTGATCTTCATGGAACGGATGATGGGCAATGCGACCAACAACACCATGCCGAAGAGGATTGCGGCCCAGACCACCCAAAAATCCACGGCCACGGCAATAGCCAAACCCAACAGGATATTGGCCCAGACTATCACGTTGGCCAACACACTGCCTTTCTTGCCTTTACCCAAAACGCATTCGTCCTCGCGGCATCCGAAAACCGTGAGGGACGCGGCCAACACCAAAGGTACAACCATATAAACGCCGAACGCGTTAATGGTACCGACCGTGTTGAAAGTTTTAGCTTTGGAGAAATCAGCCAACCAACCCAAGGTGAAGACGCCGGTCATCTGGAACAAACCGTAGATGGCGACCACGATGGACGAACCCAAGAACACCATTATCAAACGATACAGTTTTTTGGTGGTCCCGGTCCTGTTCACCAACAAGAAATAGAACAAGGTGAACGCGGCCATGGTGGCGAATGACCATTGCATCTGGCCGAAATTGCCGACCAAGGACAAATATTTGTCAGTCGAGAAAAGGCTGGTCACCAACCATCCGGAGGTGAACAACAGCACGACCAGGTGCAACCAAGACCTGGAAAGCATGAAACGCCTTTCGGCCACGGCCTTGCCCAGCCAAGCCGCCGTACCCAGCAAGCTTAGGATGATGAGCAAAGTCTGTTTGTTCAGCTCCAACACGTCCAGCGTGATGGGCATGAAAAACAAGGGCACCAGGGCGATCGAAGCGTAGAGGCACGCGTCGATGACCCAAGAAAGGATTCTGGAAAGGAGCGGGGCGGAACCTTGCCCCTCCCATGTGGCCATGGCCACAGCGTCTTGGTTCAGCATAGTCTTGTGGACTAGAAAAAAGGATCTTACAAATCTTTAAAAGCCCAAACAGTATAACACAAAAAATGACGCTTGAGGCGTCATTCTGTGTATTTTTTTGTTCTATTGGGTAACTTGTTTCGGAGCCGCGGCGACCAAGGCCACGTCCATATCCACGACCATCTCTTTTCCTGAACTCAAATTGATATCTTTTGAAGTGAATTTGCCGAAGCCTGCTTTTTCTACGGTGATGTAATAGATGTTGCGTCCCACGAAGAAACCGAATCCGCCGCCATTGTCCGTAAGTTGGGTTTCCAACAGCTTGTTGAATTTCTTATCGAAGATACGCACGATGGCTTTGCCCAAAGGCTTGCGAGTCTTGGAGTCGTAAACACGGCCCCAGTTGCGCGCCTTGGCCGGCAAAGACAGGCGTCTGAACAACAGGTAGAAGATGGCTTGGGCGATGAATACGATGCCCACATATACCGTGGGATAGATGATGAACGCTAATCCAGCCAAAATCACACCCAATATCGCCAAGGTATGCTGGGTAAATTTCAAATATTTCCTGATCGTAATCTTGCGTGGGGTCACGGACGACTGCAACGGATCCAACGGTATGTTTAAAGCCAAAATTCCGTCATCCTGCATGTTCACGTTTTCACCATGGTACAGGTCTGGATAGTCCAAATCCTGTTTCACGTCTGCCAAATATTGCGTGGGCGAAGGCGCGAATCCGGGTTTGACCGCCTCCAGGCGATAACTGCCTTTTTTGACTTGGAAGAAATAGCGGCCGTTCTTATCCGTGACGCGCGTCTGCATCACCATGTTCGTGTCTTGATTGATAAGACGCACGATGGTGAATTCGATGGGCTGTTTGGTCAAGGCGTTATACACCACGCCCCAGCGCTTGCGCTTGGTCCTGCCGAACAAAAGCAACGGTTGTGTAAACAGGAATTGCAGGTAGGCCAACAGGTTGAACAACGAAAAGGCCGATGCCGCGTTGATGATGGAAACCGCCAAAACCGCGGGGACCGTATACGTCACCACTTCTTTCGCGGGTTCGGATTTGGCGATTTTGATGACATTCAAAGCCGCGAATGTGGCATAGTCAGGCACATTCTTTACCACCTGCACCACGGCCGGAGTGCTTGTTGCCACGACTTTTGGCAAACGAATCAAAGGCACCTCGTCGCCAAAAACATTTCTCTTAATGGATATTGGATCGGAAATGTCATTTTGGAATTCACTTTTTTCTACTTTGACCCTATAGGTACCGTTCGGGACCACGTAAACATACGAACCATCAGGTCCGCTTTGAACTGGATTGGATTGGCCGTAAGGCGCGCCGTTCCACACGGTCCATTGGCCATCAACCAACTCTTCCAAGGTCACGGTCGCGCCCGGCAATGTGGGTTTAATTCCGGTCAACGTCGATTCTACGACCTTACCCGCAGCTTCTACCGTAAAGTTAGACAGCGTGGTTGCTTGACGATTGTCTTGGAAAACCGCACTCACGGTTGACTGGAAGGTTCCTGAAGTCGGGGCGATGAAGGTGCCGGTATATGCCGTGCCGTCAGAAGACAAAGCCAAAGTATACAACTGTCCGTTCACGTTCAAAGTCACGGTTTTGGCCGTAGTGGTCAAACTCGTGGTCGGCACTTTGGCCAACACAGAAGCCGCACCCAACACGCCATAAACACCCTCCTCATCCGGTTGCAGCATCAACGTTCCATTGGCCGTGTAGTAAATGACAGTGATTTTCAAAGCCGGCAAAGTCGGAGGTGTCACGACTGGAGGTGTGGTGGTGGTCGTTCCAGTGGGAGGAGTGACCACGGGCGGCGTCACGATCGGAGGGGTTACGATTGGAGGTGTCGTTGTCGCTGGGGGTAATGGAGGTGTAGAGGTTGGCACGACCGTGATGGTACCGAAAGGCGTGGCATCGTCCAAAGAACCGGAAGAATAGTTTCCGTAAATGTCGTAAGCGTAAGCCGCGTAATAATATGTAACGCCGTTGGTCAAACCAGTATCCAATTTGGTGATATTCAAACCGTCATACACCAAAACCCCGTCCATGGGACCGGTCGGAAAACTTCCGAGCTTTCTGATGACGCGAACGCCTGCAAAATCCGGCTCCGGCGGATGCGTCCAGTCGAGTTGCACCACCGTATCACCCGGCGTGGCCGTCAGGCTGATGTTGGTGGGAGCCGTGGTGTCGGCTAAGGTGCGAAAAGTGTAGATGCTCGATGTTGCAGAATTGCCGCCCGCGTCCATGGACGTCACTTGATAATAGTAGAGCGTATTCGGGGTGAGCGACGACAACCAGACGTTATGGTTGGAAACGTAGCCTCCCGCCGTATTCCACATGCCCAAAGCCGGGGTCGTTCCGTACAAAACTTTTGAAGTGGCCGGACGGTTGGTGTCCCAAATTATGAAAGACGAAATGTCCGTAATGCCCGTGCTCGTGACGTTGGAGATGATCAAAGCCGCGACCGGCAAGGTGGTAAAGGTGTAATCAGCGGAAGTGGCGATGTTGCCGTATTGATCCGCGGAGGTCACCTTAAAATGATAAGTGGTGTTTGGCGTCAAACCGCTCAAATCCAAACCGTGCGACATGACCAAAGAACCGTTGGAAACGGAATCGCCATACGCGTTAGTCAAACCGTAGTTAACCAAACTTGTCGCATTCTCATTTGTGTCCCAAATAATCCTGGCCGTGGTTTGCGTGATGTTGATGGCTTGTACGTTGGAAATCACCGGAGGTTGAACGTCCCCTGCACCACCGCCACCTCCGCCAGAAGGAGTGGTGACGTTGAACGCAACCTGGTTGGAAAGCGTAGCCGTGCCCGGATTCCAAACCGTGATCTGATGCGTCGCTGCAGCAGCTACATCGCCCGCCGTGATATTAGCCTGGATGTGACCTGCGTTTATGAAAGTCGTGACCCTGCCGCCTCCGTCATACCTAGCCACTGCCGCCGCTTCAAAATTCGTACCATATATATCCATCACAAACGCAGACGTTCCTGCCGTTACTGAATTCGGGCTGATGCTCGTAATATGAGGCGCTACGCTACCCACCTGAGCGCTGATGTCCACGCCAGAATATGACGTTGCAGCCGCTACCACTCCACTAAATCCCAATATAAACGCAAATATGCCGGTTATTATACCTGCCAGCTTAATAGAAAACTTCGCCTTCTTTGCGGGCATATTTGTTTAAGAACCTTCCCCCTTAGTTTTCTAATCCGACCGCATCTCAGTCCCGAAATCTCGGGACTGAATCCGATCACATTAAGATTTTTGTTTCTTCATGGCCGAACTGACTATCATTTTGTTGTATAGCTTGATACCTCCAATCAACACTGCGAGAATCAAGATGAATACAATTGCCAGCCTCCACGGGAACACCCAGAAGGATACGGACATTGGAGCAAATTCCGTATTTTTTGAACCCCAAGTAACATAAGCCGTAGCTTTGTAATAACCAATTCCAAAATTCTTCCATTCATTTGACAACCCGGAAACAAAGCCGTTGTCCTGGACCGCCTCTTTATCCTTAATCCACCAGCTATCCAACCTTCTTATGCTATTTGGCAAAATAGCATTCTTGTTTGTATTGGCTGGAATTTTAGCTACTTCGTTACCAAAAATATTTGTGATGGTAATGTTTCCTTTTGGTCTAAAATGGACGGTACCTTCATTTTTTATTCTCAATACAAATTCAGCTGGCAGATGAGAAATAAAAGACTTTTTTGTTGTAAAATTTAAAAACGAAGAACTCTCATTAATATCTCCTGAGACGTTAACCAAGAAAAGCACTCCTAATTTCGCGCCCAACCCTAAACCACTTTCACCTTCTATTCCCGAACTGTGAGTAAAAAAAGCTACCGCGTAATGGCCTCCTGGTTCAGCGTTTTGGGGTACTGTGATTTCGTATGTGAACTCTTTGGACTGCCCAGCGTCTAAAGTTACTCTTTTTTCACCATTAAAGTTAATCCAATCCTTTAAATCATTTACTACGTTGTCAGTGCCTTCAGTAATTATTTCGGGTTCTCCAGTTTCTCCTCCGGCCTGAAACCTTTGCGTGGTTACATCGTAAGTAAAAGTTGCTCCAGAATCATTGAAAATTTTAATTTTTCCGGAAATCGTCTTCCCCGGGTCCGCGTCATAATCAATCACTGCAGGACTAACTGTCAAAGCGTTGGCGCTGGAGGCCAAAACACAACTTCCGATAAAAGCAACTACAAACGCAAGCACTCGCCTTAACATCATATGGAATAAAACAAATAAATTTTTAATCAATTTTGTATTTTTATTCCCCAGCTTTGGGCTGGGGAATAATGGTCAAAATCAATTTTTGATTACGGGCTCGTGGTGACCTCCCACCAAACGCGCTGGGTGTAATGACCTTCAGGCGTACCAACGCTCACAGAAGCTCTATGTGTAACAACCGTCAAGGTTGTATCAACTTGCGAAGCGGTACCTTTGTGAGAATCAAACGGATCATTGTAGTGGACAGCGGTCGTTGAGGTTGAGGTTTTGATTTCCTGATCCGTGCCATTGTAAGGTGAACTCACAATTGACGGGTTCTCGTACGCGTTCACGCCACTGTATCCACCATCAGTAGATGAAGCGATGGCCAAACCATATTCTTCAACACCAGCAGTCACTTCCCCATCGGTCACGTGAGCGATGGAATCGGTACCATTGGTCAATTCCCCTGCGGCACGAAATTTAGCAATCCAGCCAGCGGAAGCGTTCGTGGCAATTCTCAAGCCATAAGAACAGGTATTCACATCGCCAGTAGTCAAAACTCCAAGGGCACAAGTCGTGGTCGGGGTATTTGCATTATCCGAAACAGTGATTTCGAACGCAAGCGATTGATTCACATCAGCGGTAACGTCCACGTATTTATATTGGGTTTCAGCAGCGCTTACCGGCAACACACCCACAGCAGAAGCCACCAAAGATAGGGAGGCAACAGCTGACATTACTTTCGATAAATATTTTTTCATATTTATTACTAACGTTTTTTGAATTGGATTTTATTAGAGGAGTGCATTGGCCATGAGTTCAATGCGGCATGTGTCAGTATTTACCCCCCTCATGAAGGAAAATATATCGACACACCCTTCTCCTGTATTTTGAATAATTTGGCTCCGTAACTACAAAAATGTAGTCTCGACCTTTCAAGGAACCATGGACGTTTATCCCTGTCAGGCAAACATTCACAGCACCTCGAAATCTATCAACTGAGGCCATTGTACACTATATTTGCGCACCTGTTAAAAGTTTGCTGTTAATAAGTAAGTCACGTTTTGTGTATAACTTCCAGCCAACGTTCCCATTGTTATAAATACCTTGTAATTCATGCCTACGCGATCATTAACCGCGGAGTTTGAATACGATTGAATCAACGTCTGCATAGTGGTCACCGCAAAATCAGAACCCACACCAACAGCATTCGGACCCACTACGCTCGCACCATACTCTTCCCTATCCCCCGTGATGGAACCATCGTCAACATCTCTTATATGATTGGCGCCTGATTTAAAGTAATCATCAGAATAAACCTGGACCGTATATCCGAGTCCCGCGCTCGTTGTCACTTCCGTCTGAACAGAAGCGGTGGTACCCACGAATGGTGACAAGGTTCCAAACTGCACGCTCGTGCCATCTGATTTATAAACGAAGTCGTCGCCTCCTGCAGGTGAAGGAGAAATTGAAGCCGTATCTCCATCCCATTTATCAACGGTCAAAACATTTCCACCGATATTTGTAATCTTCCCCACTATCATTTTTTGCGACAAGCCCAAATTCTCGATCACAGTTATATGGGATCCGATTGAATATCCAGCAGCGGAATTGACCGTAACCGTGTATGGCGAGTTTAAAGTCAAAGCCGTATAGGCGATTTTAGTCGCGTTTTCCTGCGCCCCCACATTAAAGGACAAACTTTTATATTCATCAGCCTGGCGATAACCCGCATGCATCGTGTAATTCGTGCTCGTCGAATAACCAGTCGCCTGCTCACCCACGGTGTCGTTCATGTAATAGTTGGTGGATGAACTCCAATCCGTACCGCCGCTATTGATGGAATCGAATTCAATAAGAAAATTCGTGCTCGTCATGGCATTTGCGGCTTGATTAAGGCAAAAGAAAGCAACCAGAATCATGCAAATCACTTTTCTCATATCCATCTCACAAATTATAGCATAGGTCCGTCAAACTCTTCGTGTGAATGAAATAAAGAGTCTTAAAATATTTTATAACGGGGTTAAAATAGCTTAATAAAGCCATTTTTTAAACCGTAAAATGTTATTTTTTACAAATACTGATATTTTTAAAAAGAAGCGTCCATTGAAAATATGAAAAAATCTAAAAAAACCAAAATCCCTGTCAAGAGACCCTTTGATGGATTGATGGTAGACGCCGTCCAATCGTCTTTACCGGGATCTTGATGCTGCAAAAGCAATAGAGACACAAGATTTTGTGTCTCTATGGGTAATTGTTGATCACCACTGATTCTCACCTTCAAACCGATGTTTCACATGGGAACCATCTTTATTAACAAATACCCCTACGTTTCACGTGAAACGTGCCATCTACATATATATGATAAATCCAGGCTTCCTTTGCCTATACCATACGTTTCACGTGAAACACATTCATATTAGACAAAACCTACCTGTAGAGAACGCCATCGGATGGCGTCTCTTCCCCGGATCATAAACATCAACCCGTAGAGACACAAGATTTTGTGTCTCTACCATTATGTAAATAGGGTAATAACAAACCCATTTGCTGATGTTTCACGTGAAACCTTCCTTGTAACCCATCCTATGTATTGTTTTTGTAGTTATTATCTTATCTGCAAAAGGAGACGCCATCCGATGGCGTTTCTACGATACATTTAACAATTATTGTAATCACCGTTTACCGTAGAGACACAAGATTTTGTGTCTCTACCCACCCCAACCCGACGGTAATTGTTATAAAACATTCCAACCAATGTTTCACGTGAAACAACCGACATATTTATATGTAAATTTCCATGTCCCCGTAGAGACGCCATCGGATGGCGTCTCTGGTATCCAAAAAACCGATTACAACCTTATGTTTCACGTGAAACCTTCTTAGCTGCCCAAAATCAACACCCAAACGTTTCACGTGAAACGAATCAATACATATATATGATAAATGCAGGGCTTCTTTATATTTCTCAAACGTTTCACGTGAAACATATTTAAACATATCCCGTGCCGTAGAGACACAAAATCTTGTGTCTCTACCGTTGTGTAAACAGGTAATAACAAAACCCATTTGTTAATTGTTTCACGTGAAACATCACAATTCCTACGAATCGTTTCATGGTTATCATCCTATCTACAAAGGAGACGCCATCCGATGGCGTCTCTACGTTACATTTAACAATTATCGTAATCACCATTTACCGTTTACCGTAGAGACACAAGATTTTGTGTTCTACCCACCCCAAACCAACGGTAATTGTTATCAAACATCCAACCAATGTTTCACATGAAACAACAAACAATTAAATAAATTCCAATATCCCGTAGAGACGCCATCGGATGGCGTCTCTGTATTTGTGATTGGGTATTAACAAACAATTTTATATTTGTTTCACGTGAAACATCAGACGAAACGCATTTATCAGGCGATCGTTTAAAGGTTAATAAATATTTTTACAAAAGGAGACGCCATCCGATGGCGTCTCTACCGGAAGTTGTTAAACAATTGGGTAATTAACATTCATCGTAAGACACAAAATCTTGTGTCTCTACCCCTAATGGCAAATCGTTAATTCGACAAAGTAAAAACAGCGACTGAAGCCGCTGTTTTTACGTGGTGGACTGAGGGGGACTCGAACCCCCGACCTCTGCAATGCGAATGCAGCGCTCTAGCCAACTGAGCTACCAGCCCACGGCGTCCCCCGCAAACTTTTGGGTGAGGGAGGAATGGTCGCATCAAACGCGGCTGTCGCGTCCAACGCGATGGCGTTCCCAGGAGGAATCGAACCTCCAACTAGGGCTTAGGAGTCCCTTGTTATATCCATTTAACTATGGGAACCTATATGCGTCGTAAAATATATAACAAGTTCATCCTTTTTACTCCTTCTACGCTCTAATCATTGATATTTTGAAGTGAAACTAGTTTACAATCTAATATATCAAGAGTCAACGGCCGTAAATTGGCTGTATCATTTGACAATCTGGGATTTTTCGATAATAATTGCACAACATTATGCCAAATAAACCGTCAGCCGAGAAAGAACTGCGCAAATCCAAGAAACGCGCGGTTCAAAATCTGCGACTCAAGACGCACGTCAAGACGCTCTACAAAAAGAGTCTGGAAGCCTTGAACGCCGGCAAATTGGACGAAGCCAAAAAGCTCGCCGCCCAGTTTCAGCAAGTGGTGGACAAGGCGGCCAAGCGCAACGCGGTGTCTATGAACCGCTCTCGCAGAAAAAAATCTGCTTTGGCCAAAATTCTCAACGCCAAAAAATAAAAAATGGCCTTCGGGCCGTTTTTTAATAGATCAGAGTATCCGTGTCCTGTTCCGTAGAGATGGAATTTCTCGCTGAGTACAGCGCACGCATGGCCGCCAATGTCTTTTCATGCGGATTTTCCAACTTGAGCCAAGACATTTTTTTCTGTACGAAAGGATGCACGCCATCAGCCGCACCGCCTTGCACCAAGTGCCACGACCGATATTGATTCACCAAAACGTTGACAACATCATCTTTATCGAGCGTTTTAGCGTTCTTCATCCAACTGGCATTACCCTTCATCACGTCTTCTGAAATCTGAAACACGCTTTGTTCAGAGGTTTCATCCAAATCAAAACCCTCCAAACCAGCCGACGCAACTTGAAGGATGCTATCAATTGACCACAAATCATTGGAATACGCGCCAAGCAACTTGTCAGCCATCTTCTGGTCCACCGCATACTTCTGGCACATGGCCACAACTTCTTTTTTTAAAGCCGCACCTTCCAATAAATCATGCGCATAAAGCAACAAACTTTTTTCCGTAAAATAATCCTGGGTCTTTTGCGACGGTTTCTTATCTTCGTAATCCAAGACCACGGTCTGGTCCGCATCTAAAATCAGAGCTTTGGCCAAAGATTTCAGTTGTCCCACCTTCAGACCATCCAACAGACCTTCGCAGACCACCATGGTTTTGGCGCTAAAAAGAGAAGGGGAAGAGAGGCGCGCCAGAATCTCACGCAACGGATCCTCGATACTCAAAACCTCAATGGATTTGCCACTTTTATCGTATTTTTCCCGGAAAGACGCCACATAGCCATGAAGTTTTTGTTTGGCCCGATAGCTATCCGGACCCGCACATACGATAAGCATGCGAACATGCTAATTCCATAGCGCGGATTGCACAAGCCGGACCTTCCCAAATACGCACTCCACCTTCCGCGCACCTTCAAACGACCTTCGTCTTGCCGAGGTCGAGACACATGACGCGGAAGGTCACCTTCCAAAAAACGGACCTTTCGGTCCGTTTTCTCGAATACAATTTCACCTATTAAATCTTTTCCATCTCTTCCCAGTTTTCTCCGACTTTGGCGTCCACCACGATGGGACAACCGATCTTTTCCACGTTCTGCATGACATCAGCCATGGCTTCACCCAACCGTGTGGCGTCTTTCTTTGGCACTTCAAATACAAGTTCGTCGTGTACTTGCAGCAACATCTTGGCTTCTGGGCACACCTGAGGCAAAACTTGCGCTACTTTTATCATGGCCAACTTCATCAAATCAGCTTCCGTGCCTTGGACCGGCATGTTGATGGCCATGCGCTCGGCCGCGGCGCGGACTTGTTGCAACGGCGAATTGATTTCCGGTAACGGACGACGCCGTCCGAAAAGCGTTTCCACATATCCTTGTTGAGAAGCGAAGGCTTTAGCCCACGACATCCATTCTTGAATTCCGGAAAAGGCCAGGAAGTAACGATCGATGAAATCCTTGGCCTCCGCAACTGAAATATCCGCGGTCCTGGCCAAACCCTGCGGTCCTTGTCCGAAAATCAAACCGAAGTTGATGGCCTTGGCCACGCGACGCTCATCCTTGGTCACGTCCTTCAATTCTTTATTCCAGATTCTGGCAGCCGTTGCCGAGTGAATATCCAAACCCCTTTCGAAAGCCTCAAGCATGGTCTTATCCTTGGCCAAAGCCGCGGCGATGCGCAATTCTATTTGCGAATAATCGCACGAGACGAGCAGACAGCCTTGTTTAGCCACGAATGACCTTCGGACTTTGCGACCCATTTCCGATCGGATGGGTATATTCTGGAGATTCGGATCCGACGACGACAATCTGCCCGTGGCCGTGACCGCTTGATTAAAGGTGGTGTGTACGCGACCTTGCGCATCAGCCAAACGCGGCAAAGCATCCACATATGTTGACAACATTTTGGATAACTCGCGGTATTGCTCGATCAGTTCGATGATGGGATGAGCACCGTGCATTTTTTCCAGTTCAGATGCGGCTGTGGAGATTCCGGTTTTTCCGCGCTTGATGCCTTTCACGGAAATCTTGAGAACGTCGAACAGCACGTGCCCCAATTGTTTGGTGGACAGGGGATTGAACGCTTCGCCTGCCATCTCGCACATCTTTTTTTCCAAAGATTGTTTGTTGCGGCTCAGTTCTTTTGAGAGTTCGGTGAGATATTGAACATCAATTTTTATGCCTTCCTTTTCCATTTCCGCCAAAACCGGAATCAGAGGAATCTCGATGGTCTGAAAAACTCTGAGAGATTTGGTCTCTTCCAGTTGTTTCATCAATACCGGAACTAGGTCCACCATGGCCTGATACACCTGTTTTTGATCCTGCTCGTCCACCGAACGCTGCAGGTACATGCCGGCCACGGTCGGCAAATCGTGCCCGCGCTCTCCGGCGGCCAAAAGATAAGCTGCCAATTCAACGTCAAAACCAAAGCCGTTAAACTCAAAACCTTTTTCATCCGCCCAATGCCAAAACTTTTTCAAACCATGACCGTTCTTTTTGATCGTTTCATCCGCAAAAGCCTGGGCTAACAATTCGCGACAGCCCTTGTGGTTCAAAATCTCATTCGAAAGCGTGACGGCGCGCGTCTCGGTACCCAAATACAGGACTTCATTGTCGCCGAACAGGGAAGTTTGCGTAGCTTGGGGCAGGTGCGCCATCAAACCACCTTGTTTTTTGGCGCACTCGATAATGTCCGCGATATCATCTTTGCCCTTAGCCGAAATAAATTCTATACCTTGAGATTTTTTGGATAAAACTTTCTTTTCCGCTTTCTTTTTGGTCTTAAATTCAATCGGCTTGGTGG
Organism: uncultured Gammaproteobacteria bacterium; assembly: GCA_964604275.1. Classification (GTDB taxonomy): domain Bacteria; phylum Patescibacteriota; class Patescibacteriia; order 2-12-FULL-60-25; family 2-12-FULL-60-25; genus MWCR01. The sequence goes on along the minus strand of CAZRYH010000010.1, from coordinate 21,633 downwards.
ATGTGATGGGTTCGTTGTTTTGGACTTGTTCTGTTTTGACGTTAAATACCCTAGAAACCAAAGACTTAAAACCCAGTTCGCTGAAAAGCGTAAGCACCTTTTCTTCATCCACGGGCTGACGTGCGAATTTGGAAAGCGCGACCTTGAGCGGCGCATCGGTCACGATGGTCACTATGGGCAAAAGCTCTTGTGCCGTGTTCTCGCCATCCAACAATTTGGCTCTCACGCCTTTAGCCATTTCAGATTTGGGGTCGTGAGCAGCTTTGAAGATATTTTTCAGATCTCCGAATCTTTGCAGCAATTCCGTGGCCGTCACCTCTCCAATACCGCGGATGCCAGGGATGTTGTCTGAGGCATCGCCGCGCATGGCCTTGTAGTCCACGATCTGCTCGGGTTTCAAACCCAATATCTGGACCATGCTTTCTGGCGTGTAAGTCACGGTTTCGCTCACGCCTTTTTTGAAGGCTAAAACGCTGACATTGTCGTTGACCAACTGGAAAGCATCCTTGTCTCCAGTAAGGATGGTCACCTTGTAACCGTCTTCCGAAGCCTTGACCGACAAGGTTCCCAAAAGATCGTCCGCTTCAAAACCCGGCAATTCCACGTTTGTGCCGCCCATACATTCCACGATTCTTTTGGCTTCTGGAATTTGATTATAAAAATCCTCGGGCTGTTCCTCACGATGGGCTTTGTACGTCTCCAGTTTGATATGTCGGAATGTGGGTTCCGGAGTATCCCAACACACGGCCAAAAGATCCGGACGCTCGGCGGCCAAGACTTTGATCAGTACGGAAGTGAATCCATAAACCGCGTTGACGAGCTTGCCTTTGGGGCTGGTCATGGGCGGCAAAGCATGCCAAGCGCGATGGATTAGAGCGTTGGCATCAATCAATAAAGCTTTCTTCATAATATATATGATACAGAAGCCCGGGATTTTAAACCACCAAGGCTGACCTAAACCGAGATTGCGGTCCTGGCCACGTCCGGGCGAAAGGTCATGGCGATATCCACGCCCAAGGCCACAATTTTTTTAGCCGCACGTGACGATGGTCTGACCTCAAACGCGCCCACCAAAACGCCATGTTCGTGCAACCAAGAAACGCGGTTTTTATTCAGATACGAAATGTTGAGTCCCACGGACCAGGGCTTAAGTTCCAAGACATCTTCCCATTTGCGTTGTTTGCGTCCGGGTAAAAACCAGGTTGGTAACATGGCTTGGCGACGCACTTCCGGCGTCTGCTCCAAAAAATCTTTGAGGCAATCCAGGTGGAACGAGGAAATGATCGTCCGTTCGCGCAGACCCGCACTGGTCTTCAATTTTGATATGACGGCTTGCGTAGCTTCGCGGGATTTGATCTCCATATTCAAAACCGCGGGTGCCGGTATCCAGGTCGTGACATCGTTCAAGCTCGGGATATTGCCCGCGGCGCGTAATTGGATGGCCGCCAACTCTTTGGCCGTCAAATCAGAAACCCTTCGCGCGTCTCCGGCGATACGGGACAGGTTTTCGTCATGAATGATTACGGGTACACCGTCCTTGGATAGACGAACGTCAAATTCAATGCCTTCGCATCCTGCCTGTAACGCCTGCATAAAAGACAGCAGGGTGTTTTCCGCTATGCGACGGGAAGGGAAACCGCGATGTCCCAGCAATATCATATTCCGCAAAGCATACCCCAAGCCTAGGGAATAGTCATCTAGACGGGCCCGTTCGGCTTTGCTAACATCCTTCCAGTTTCGGATACAGGTTCGGACCTATCGCGGATGGACCTTTACCCGAAACCGCAAGCATCAACACGGCCAGGTGGCCAAGTGGTAAGGCGAGGGTCTGCAAAACCCTTATCACGGGTTCGATTCCCGTCCTGGCCTCCATACCAAAAAACCGCATCAGCGGTTTTTTGTTTATGGTCCGTTTTCCAAGGCTGTGAATGGTTAATACCTGACCGTAGAGACACAAAATCTTGTGTCTCTACCTATTGTTAAATTACCGATTGGTTGTCTACGATTTTAAAAGCACCCGTTGATTCTAAGCCTATTTTTAATCGGGTTTGGAATTTTAAACGACGTATTTTTCAAACGATTGTTCCGAATATATTGCCGTACAGCATTCAATTCGTCATCATCATGAATGATCATGTCGTGATAACCGGGTTGCCAAACAAAATCAAAATTCCCGTTTTCCCGCGCATATTTCGTCACCCCAATTTTAAAACCTCGAACAATCGACGGAATGTTTTTTGATTGTGGACCGAAAACGTTTTTAAACGCCCCTTCCCGTAGAGACACAAAATCTTGTGTCTCTACCCCGCGTTTCAAATCATTAATCCTAATCAACGCATGCACATGGTCTGGCATAACCGTGAATTCGTCGACGGACACGAACGGAAAATGATGCGGAATTTCCGCAATCGCACGTTCCACCGCGTTTCCAATCGGTGATAATTGCATTGTACCGTCATTCAATTCCCCAAACCATGGAAACCTGTATTTGGTGCACACCGTAATGAAATATATACCCGCGTGCGCATAATCCCAGACGCGCAAACGTGCGGTTGTGACGCGGTATTTGTTCCGGAAATATAAATCGTCCATATATACCCGGTTCCATAGATTCGTGATGTTTGTCAATGGTGGATTATTTATAACCAACCCGGAACCCGTAGAGACACAAGATTTTGTGTCTCTACCCTTACGTCTCCGCACCTTCGACCACCACGACCTCAAACACAACGTCACGAACAACCCCAAAAACAAAAACGCCGCGTTTAACGCGGCGTTTTCAATTTTATGATTTTTTATGACTTGGCCAAAACTTGGACTTCGATGTGGCGCTTGCCCCATTGTTTGGCGGCAACGATTTGATCCGAACCGCCGAAGTACACGTCGATGCGATGTGAGAAACGGGGGGCCAAACGGTCACGCACCGTACACACACCGAATCCCGGGACGTTCACCTTGGTGCCAAACGGCAAAGCCGCGGCACAACTATGATCACCCAGGTCGCGCAATTTGCAGATGTTTGATCCATCCGCACTGATGCACGGCGTTGAATCCGTCTGCCACGGCACGCTGTTGTAAGCCGTAACCGTATAGACTTTGGTGTATTTAACTTGAGGTTGGTTCTCCTGCACCGCGACTTCTTGGACCACCGCATCAGGTTTGTTTTCCATCAATTGGAAACCACGTTCCTGGATGGCGTCATAAACCATTTGGGTGGCCGTTGAAAACACCGGGGCCGGCAACAACTCCATGGCCGAAGCCGTCTGGATTTTGGTGGAGGTAACCGTGACCGCGATTAGCAAAAAGACGATAAACTTACGAGCGTTCGAGTTAATATATTGGGCGTTGCGTAAAAACATCATAATATAGTTTCCTAAGATGTCGTTTAACCAATTTGTGGCTATTTTCAGCTAAAAAGTGCGATTCGTCTGACTCTTCCACAAATACGGCTTTTCGATTATCTAGGACGGACTTTATACCATATTTTGCTGTTTTTGTCAATGGTTAAACCGTGAATTTTACATAATTTTAGCCAAAAAAATACAATGGTCCCAAGCCATCATGCGGTAGCTTCAAGATAGAGGATGTGTTTTTGGGAATACGTGCTACGATATAGACTAAACATTTATGCCTATCCCAGATTTTGAAAAACCCGTGGAACATACCCCTCATAAAAGCAACATACGTCGCAAATGGAACACGCGTTCCATTTTGACCGTGTCCGGTTTGGTCTTGCTGGGCTTGGGCTTGCTCGGCATTTTGGGTTTTACCCTGACCATGGCCTGGATCAGCCGCGACCTTCCAAATCCCAACACTCTGATGACGCGCGAGATACCGCAATCCACCAAGATTTACGACCGAACGGGCCAAACCGTGCTGTACGAAATCCACGGGGACGAAAAACGCAGCCTGGTGAAAATCGAAGACATACCAGAAGTCATGAAACAGGCGACCCTCGCCATCGAAGACCGCCAATTTTACGAACACCACGGCGTGAACTGGGTACGCTTGGCCAAAGCCGTTTACGTGGACGTTATTGAACAACGGAAAGCCCAAGGCGCCTCAACCCTTACCCAACAACTCGTAAAGAACGCGATTTTGACCAACGAAAAAAGCTTCGATCGCAAACTCAAGGAGATGTTGTTGGCCCTGCAAATCGAGCGCCGCTTTACCAAAGATCAGATTCTGCAGATGTATCTGAATGAAATACCTTACGGCTCAATGGTTTATGGCGTGGGTTCGGCCGCCGAAACGTACTTTGGAAAAAAGGTGCAAGACCTGAGCTTGGATGAAGCCGCTCTTTTGGCCGCCATCCCTCAGGCTCCGGATCGGTACAATCCATACGGCTCTGGCGTGAGCGGCGATAACCGCAAGTCTTTGGTGGATCGCCAACGATTGGTTTTGGACGGCATGGTACGCGACGGTTACATCACGCGCGAAAAGGCGGATGAGACGGAAAAAATCGATACCTTGGCAAAATTGGTTCCACAAAAAATGGGCGAAATAAGAGCCCCGCACTTCGTCATGTACGTGAAGTCTTTGCTTTTCGAAAAGTACGGACAAAAGCGCGTGGAACAGGGCGGCCTGCGCGTGACCACGACCTTAGATTGGGGCAAACAGCAAATCGCGGAAGAGGAGGTCAAAAAAGGCGTTGAAAAATATGGTCCCAAATACGGTTTCAATAACTCGTCCTTGGTTTCGTTGGATCCCAAAACCGGAGAAATTTTGGCCATGGTTGGATCCAAGGATTACTTCGATGACAAGATTGACGGACAAGTAAACGTATCCCTACGTCCGCGCCAACCGGGTTCGTCATTCAAACCCATCGTGTACACCGCGGGTTTCATCAAAGGCTATACCTCGGAGACTATCTTGTGGGACGTTTTGACCACTTTCAAAACCGAAATCGGAAAATACGAGCCCCATAATTACAGCAACACCTACAACGGACCCGTGACCGTGCGCAAAGCTCTGCAAGGTTCGCTCAACATCCCTGCCGTGAAGATGCTTTACTTGGTTGGCATCCAACGCGTCTTAGATTTCGCCGAACAGTTGGGCTATACCACCTTCGGCGACCGCGACCGGTTTGGCCTCTCGTTGGTGTTGGGTGGTGGTGATGTCAAACTCTTGGAACACACCAACGCCTACGCAGCCTTCGCCAACCGCGGCATCCAATTCCCGACCACGGCCATCATGAATGTGACCGAAGCCGACGGAACGCCGGTGGATGAAACGCAAAAATCAGAAGGCAAACAGGTCATGCCGCAAGAAGCGGCCGACACCATCACGGACGTGCTTTCCGACAATGCTGCCCGCGCTTACGTTTTCGGTGGCGGCAGCTGGTTGGCTTTGCCCGGACGTGAGGTTGCGGCTAAGACGGGTACCACCAACAATTTTCGTGACGCTTGGACCATGGGTTATACCCCGTCCCTTGTGGCCGGCGTGTGGGTCGGCAACTCAAGCGGCAGTTATATGAACGGCGGTGCGGACGGTTCCGTGGTGGCCGCGCCAATCTGGAACGGATACATGAAGCGCGCTTTGGTGGACTCGCCCAAAGAAACCTTCCCGCCCATGCCCGCCATCCAAACCACAAAATCCGTGCTTATCGGCAAGTCCGCAGAAAAAATCGTGAAGGTGGACAAGATGACCGGCAAGCTGGCGACCGAATTCACTCCGCCAGAATTGGTCGAGGAACGCAAAGTCTACGAAGGCCACAACATTCTCTGGTATCTAGATAAGGACGACCCCCTTGGTCCGGTACCCACCAACCCGGCAAAAGATCCTCAATATCAAAACTGGGAAACCAGCGTCCAGGAATGGATCAAAAAAAATAATTGGCACACCACCAGCACGGCGCCCACGGAATACGATGACGTGCATACGGCCGCCAACAAACCCAACATCAACATCATCTCGCCACAAATCAACGACACGCTTTACAGCCGCGACGTGAACATCCAATTCTCTGTCCAAGCCCAACGCACAATACACCGCGTGGAGGTGAAGATGGATGGCACGGATCTGGGCGTGGCCGGTGCCAACCAATCTTCCATCTCGGTACGCATACCCAATAACGTTGCCCAGGGTTATCACGACATAGTGGTCACGGCTTATGACGACGTGGGCAACCACAACGAGGCCAAGGTCACGGTCAACCTGTTGGCAGACGCGGCGCCGATTTCCGCGACCATCACTTCGCCATCATCAGGAGCCAGCGTTTCGACCGTCACCTTCCCACAACAAATAAACGTACAGCTCAACGAACTCTCTGACGTAAAAAAGATAGACCTCTACATGGAACGCGATGGAATGCCATCGTTGATCGGAAGCGTGATAGCGCCTTCGTCGTACGGCAACCACGTAAATTGGTCAGCTATACCCGAACCAGGTACGGTCTCATTGTACGCCGAGGTAATAAGAACAGATGGTTCGAACAACAAAGGTTCTCCGGTTACCGTCTACATCACGCAATAAAACATAGACGCCCTCCGGGGCGTCTTTTGTATATGCCAGAAATCTATCCTGTGTTTCGGTTGTTTTGGAACCGTGTTGGGATTGGACGATTGGTCGACGTCGGGTCGGGTGTTTTAAATTGTTAAACGCATGTCCGGCCCAACGGACAGAGACGCCATCCGATGGCGTCTCTACGGGAATAAATAAATAAATAAATAAATAAATACCGACCTTGGTAGGTCGGCGGGAGACGTGGTCGTCTTAGGGTAGTTGTATTTGAAATCTACGTTATGAAGACGACCAAGACATAATTCCACCAAAATATCGTGACGAACCCGGCATGCGCTAACTGAGTGCGCGAGGAAAAACGATGAGACACGGTTCCCTCTGCATTATCAAAAGAGGATTCTATAACCGCGACTCGAGAGGTTTGAAGATACGTTCGTTCGTAACACGGGCTTGTCGAATATACGAAACATCCAACCTAATGACCTTCGGCTTACCATCTTTTCCCCATATGGTCAATGGTCTGTGGAAGGTATCCACATTAATCCACAAGGTTGTGGAAAGGTGTGGAAAAGGTGCACGGAAGGTGGTTGGGGTAGAGACACAAGATTTTGTGTCTCTATGGGTATGTGTTGAACGCTGTTTAAACCTCTGAAAAATTGGATCGGGGTCGCCATCGAACAGGCGTCTATACCGGAGGGGCACCACCCCTTGCCCCTCCTTCCAAAGGAGGGGATTAAAAAAAACCCGACCTCAACGGTCGGGTTAATCCCTGGGACGCGGGACGTGCGACGTTGCGACGTCTGGTGTGTTGCACGCGGTACGTTGTACGCCCCTATTGCCTTATAGGCATCACCAAATACCTATAACCCTCATCTTCGGTCGGCAGGAGCAGAACGGGGGACATGGGGCTGATTACAGACAGTTTAATGGCATCCGCGGAAAAGGCGGCCAAACCATCGGCCACGTATTTGAAGTTTAGAGCCACCTGGTTGACCTCGCCCGTAACCTCACCTTTGACCACGGTCTTGGTTTTGCCCGTACCTTCATCCGAAGATTCGATGGTGGCTGAGCCATTTTCTGGATCCAAAGACACATGAACGTCATTTATCTCCTTGCGCGTAAATAAACTTGCGGTTTTGACTGCCTTTTGAAGGTCATGACGTCCCAAAACCGCCTGGGTCTTGAAAGCCGAAGGAATGATGTTTTGATAATCCGGGAAAGAAGCCTCAATCAAGCGCGTGGTCAGCTCCACCGTACCGTAAGTCACCACCAATTGGTTGTCCGTTAAACTGAAAGACGCATCCTCCGGGGGTTCGATGTCATCCTTGTATGAGGTTATGATGCGCAAAACCTCGCTCATGGCCTTGGCCGGTACGATGGCCGTGGCAGTCCGACCTTGTTCTCCGCAGGAAATCACCTGTTCGGCCAAACGATATGAGTCGGTTGCCACCAACGCCACCTTTCCCTGGTTGTTGGTCGGGTTGAAAAAGCAGGCTACGCCTGAAAGTTCCGGACGGGATTCTGACATGGATACCGCAAACACCACGCGACCGATGGCTTTTCGCAAGTCAGCGGCCTTGAGGTTGAAAGACTGGGTTTTGGTCAATTTTGGCAACAACGGAAACTCGCTGGCCGGCATGCCGCGCAAAATAGTCTCCTGTTCGTTGGAGCACACCTCCAAACCACCTTCCTTAAGCTCGAATTCCACCTTCCCAGAAGGAAGCAGTGAAACGAAATCCTGGAAGATTTTGGCCGGCACGCTGTATTCACCATCTTCGTCCACCTTGCCGCGAATAGTGCAGTTCACGGATATCTCGAGGTTGGTGGTGTTGAGTTGGATGCCTCCCTTCTCCGCGCGGATCAGGACGTTACCCAACACGGGAAGGTTTATGTTCTTTCCGGTAATATGCCCGACCACCGACAGTCCCTGCAGAAGGTTCTCTTGTGTGCAGGAAAATTTCATACTCATGGTTCTTATTATGGTTTTAATAAAATATATTTATATGAGTAGTAATAGTAATAAGTATGTGTATGGAGTTGGATAAGTTTGTTTTAATGCTGGGTTTAGCTGATCTTCGCTCCACAGGCATGTGCACCGAAGGGGACTGTTTCTGAAGGTGGTGTGGAGGAGATTGAAGGTGGTGTAAAGGTGTCACTAGTTTATCCTCTGCGTTCCACATGGTGTTCCACACCTCATGTGGATGGATTGCCGCTATAAATCTTTTCCCGCATGAGGTTCACATCGCGACGGAGCTGATCGTCCTTTTTCAGGAGTCCGTCTATCTTGTTGCAGGCGTGCATGGCCGTGGTGTGGTCCCTTCCGCCAATCTGTTTGCCGATGGAGGGAAACGAGCATTTTGCCTCTTCTCTCAACAAATACATGGCAATCTGCCGCGGGAAGGCAAAGCGCTGCTCACGGCTTTTGCCCATGATATCCTCCATGCGAATATCGAAATACTGGATGACTATCTCGAGCAGGCGACGTGGGGTGATGGTCCGTTTGGGTACCGTGGGCATGAAACTCTGGAGTTGGCCTTGCACCGTTTCCATGGTGGGTTCCATGTTCTTGAATTGGTGGTAGGCCATGACCTTGTTGAGCGCACCTTCCAGTTCGCGCACGTTGGTTTGGATGGTGCCAGCGATGTAGCGCAGAATTTCCGTATTCAAGCGATAGCTCTTGTCTTTGCATTTGCCCTCCAAGATGGCCACACGCGTTTCAAAGTCAGGGCTGGAAACATCGGCGGTCATGCCCCACTCCACGCGAGAGACCAGACGCGTCTCCATGCCGATGTCCTTGGCCGGGCGGTCGGAGGTGATGACGATCTGCTTGTTAAGCTGATGAAGGTGGTTGAAGGTGTTGAAAAATTCCTCCTGCGTACTGTCTTTGCCCGCGATGAATTGTATGTCATCCAAGAGCAAGACGTCCAAGTTGCGATAAGTGTCTTTAAAAGTATTGGCCCGGCCAGACCTCACGGATTGTATATAGTCATTGGTGAAGCGTTCGCAGGTCACATACATGACTTTTGCCTTGGAGTTCTTTTCCAGGACGTGATGTCCGATAGCCTGCAGGAGGTGGGTCTTGCCCAAGCCCGCGCCGCCGAACAAAAACAGCGGATTATAGGTGAGTCCTGGGCTGGCGGCCACGGCCATGGCCGAGGCGTGCGCCAACTCGTTGGCTTTGCCCACCACGAAGGATTCAAATTTGTAACGGGGGTTCAAACCCACCGTCCCATGTCCGGTTTCGTTGTTTTCCGCATCTTGCGTTGGAGGCGTTTCCAAAGTCGGAACCGCGTAACTCGACTCCATGGGTTCGTTTGGCGCGAAACCCGGGATGGGCGAGGTGTTGCGCACCTCTACGCGATACGCCACCTCACGGACCGAATTGTTGGTCGCGTTACGTAAGGCGCGGACGATTGAATCGTGGTACTTTTTCTCCAGCCACGCCTTGGTAAAGGTGTTGGGGACGGCGATGATGACCTTGCTGTTGTCGATCTGGGATATGAAAGTGTTCTTAAACCAAGTTGTGAAATTAGCTTTGGACAGGGTGAGTTCTAACTCACCCAATGTGGCTTGCCAAATCTCCACGGGATTCATAGAAAGGTTCGTGGTTCGTTAATGACAGGAGCAATGTCAACAGCCAAGCAAGAGACTGTCAAACTTGTGGATAAAACGTGAACAAATATTTGGCCAATATTCTTAACTTGTGACGCTTATAAAATGAATTATTACTCAACTGATTAGTTTTTTCGAGTTTTCACCACCTGTTTGTTGATTGTGTAAAGGTCGGGTAAAATGTGTATAAATAATGTGATAAGTTACTGAAAAATATGCCAGAAGACACTCAAAACCTTCCCAAGGAACAGGACGATGCTATGAGTAAAGTCGTTTTGTCTAAAATGTACGAGCTTATGACCGCGGCCCTCTCCTTGGTAGCGGCCTTGGCTTGGAACGATGCCATCCAGAGCGCCTTCAAAACCCTTTTTGGGGACAATAACTCACTGACCGCCAAGTTCATCTACGCTATAATAATTACGGTCATCATAGTTTGGATGGGCAGTCGCTTGGCCAAGCTGAATAAGGCTATAGACAAGCGCTTCGGAAAGAATAATGGCCAGAACCAGAACGGATAATTCTAAAATAATTCGATCCTTAATCTTCGAACCTTATATATAGGTATGAAAAATCGTTTTTTGATGGGCGTGATAGCGGTGGTGGCTTTTGCCTTGGTGGTTTTTTTGGGTATTGAGTCCAGAAAAGCCTGGCAAGAATATTATTACATCGGCAAAACAGGTCGCGATACCATCACCATAGAAGGTCAGGGTAAGGTCGCGGCCAAACCCGACATCGCGCAGGTCGGTTTGGGCGTAGTCACGGACGCTAAGACCGTAAAAGAGGCGCAAAGCCAGAATACTGATAAGATGAACAAGGTCATTGAGGCGGTCAAAGCCATGGGTGTAGAGGATAAAGATCTCCAAACCCAAAACTACAACCTTAATCCCAGATACGAGTGGACCAATGACAGGCAAAACCTGATTGGTTATACTGTTTCCCAGAACGTGACCATTAAGGTCCGCAACATGGACAAGACCGGCGACATCATCGCTAAAGCAGGCGAACTCGGCGCCAACCAGGTGGGTGGCATGCAATTCGTAATCGACGACCCCTCGGCTTTGCAGGCGCAAGCTCGCGAAAAGGCCATCGAAGATGCACGTCAAAAAGCCAGAGTGTTGGGTGAGAAACTCGGTTTAAACGTGGTACGCGTGGTGTCGTTTAGCGAGTATTCCGGTGGTATGCCCACCCCCATGCCGTATTTAGCTATGGCCAAGGACGCCATGAATTCCCAAGAAATGGCCGCCCCGTCAATCGAAGTCGGCTCGCAAGACGTAATCACCAACGTGAGCGTGACCTTCGAAGTCAGATAAGGGTCGGGTCGATTCCGACCGTCGTCATACCGTAGGTCAATTCATGAATTGCCCCTAAGTATGGTCGTGCGGATGGTCGTGAAAAGGTCAAAAATGAAAAAAAGACGCCGAGAGGCGTCTTTTGCGTTTTAAGGTCCAATCAAGATTCGTATCATGACGGTGACTGGTAGGCGGACCCGTACTTCTCGAAGATGAGTTGCCGGATTTCGGTTTTGAGTTCCGGAGAGATGTGTCCGGCCAACGTCGGGAGAAGGTGGGTGTAGCCGAAACGCACCAAGGGAACGTGTCCGAGACGCGGTTCGACGCGGCGTCGGATGTACTCGTGGCAAACTTGGTCGTTGGCCTCGAGCAGTCTTTGCGCATTGGTCATGAGCACGCGGACCGTCCTCTTTTGGCCCCTGTCCAACATGCTCGGCAAACGAGTGATGAGGTCGTGGCAGTACATGAACCAGAAGTCGCGCAACTCCACGAGGCTCATGTCGCAATCCTTGTCGCACGACCCGAACTCCGGCGCCGTGAACTTGTTGATGACGGTCGTGGCCAGGTTCTCAATGTCCACGCGATACTCTTTGCCCATCTCGTCCTCCTCGCCTAGAGGCAGTACGTCTTTTTGACGATCTCCAAAACCTCATCTTTGAGTCTGTCGGAAATGGCTTCGGCCAAAGCCGGCAAAAGGTAGGTCAAGGAAAAATACTGCATCCTCAGTTTGCGCATCTGGGGCTCGAAGTTTTGCTTTTCGAGTTCATCCATGGTCGTTTCGTTGGCCCGGATTAACTCGTCAGCACTGAAGCCCGTGCCCTCTTTGCCGATTCGATGGAACAGATTAAAGGCGTAGTACCACCAAAAATCTTTCAAGTCCGCTTCGCTCATCTGGCACATGGGATCGCCTTTAAACAACGGCCCGGATTCCAGGCTGTCGATTACTGCGTGCAATAGGCTGTGTCGGTTGAATTTGTTGAGCCTATATGAGGACTGCGACATTACGTCACCCCTATGTCAAAGTGTTGGTTTTGCGGTTTTTGCTTACACCTTTCCGGCCCTAGGGTCAAGGGTGCGCCCGGGTCTTGCCAAATTTCTCAATCTTGGCTATAGTTCCACGCATTATGGCAACCAAAAGAACCTATCAGCCCAAGAAGCGCAAATACGTGAAAGTTCACGGTTTTCGCTCGCGGATGGCTACCAAGAACGGCCGCAAGGTCCTTTCCCGCCGCCGCGCCACCGGCCGCAAGCGCTTGGTGGTCAAGAAAGCCAGATAATGCCAAAAACCCCGCGGAAGCGGGGATTGGTTTATAATAGGAATAA
>CAZRYH010000010.1:0-8847 GCA_964604275.1 uncultured Gammaproteobacteria bacterium | reverse complement strand
GTACTGCAAACGTATGTTGCCGGTTCAAGTTAGAATGAAGAAGACGCGAGACTTTGCGGCCATGGCCACCAAGGGCAGGTCGATTTTCGGTTTTTATTCCACGTTGAGGGTTAGGCAAGTCGGGCCCAAAGAAAGCAAGGTCGGGTTCATAATTTCTACAAAAATATTCAAACATGCGGTGGATCGCAACCGCTCCAAACGCCGTTTCCGCGAGGCCGTGCGATCTCTGTTGCCGACCGTGCCCAAAGGTTACCATCTTTTGTTCGTGCTTAAACCGCAGACCCTGGACGGTGAGTTTGAAAAAATGAAAGCCGATGCGGCGCACATGTTGGAAAAGATTCCGGAAGCCATGACTAAACCTGTAAAGATTTCCCCGCGCGCCCAACGTGAGATGAAGAAAGGGAAGATCGGAGTTGGGGCGCGTTTCGTAAAACCCAAACGTAAAAAATAAAGAGGCATCAACCTCTTTTTGAAAAAAAGAAAAACGCCGAAGTATTTCGGCGTGTAGACATCCAGGCCATCGACCAAATAGGTAAAAGGGAGCTTATGGCATGGATTGAAGAGGGCGCACGGGAAACGTCGGAAGCTCGGATGGGCGTGGGCCGAAGTTACGAACCGTGCGAAGCTTGTTGGCGCTTGGAAGCGCGATTCAAGGTGCGGGCGGGGGATACGTGGACTGCTGCAACAGGTCCAGGCTCAGGTCTTCGCGGTCCTGCGCGTGGGCGATGCTGGCCAGATTAACCCGGAAGGTGTTGAGAGCCTTGAACAAAGCTTTCTTGTCTTCCAACGGACTGGGTTGTTCCGAAATTTTGCAGCACGCGAGGTCCGCCTTCTCGATCTTTCGCCCAGCGTACACGGGGAGCACGTGCACGTGGGTGTGGGGGTGCCCGACCATGCGGTCGATTTCCACGTCCGTGGGTTGGAAGGACGCGCGGATGGCGTCGCGGACTATCTCCAAGTCACGTTCCTGACAGCGCCGCACTATGGCGTCATCCATGGCCGAGGCATGGCGCTTGGCCAAGACCAATGCCGTACCCAAGCTTTCCGTGGGCCAGACCATGACGATGATCGAGGCCGTGGTGTGAGCCGCGGTAAAAGGATAGCGGCGCAGAGTGACCAGGCGGACAATGTCGCAGACGAGACAGCCTTCTTTCATTTTTTCGCCTCCCGGAATTTCGGAACTCGCCTAGGCTATCAATTTTAGTATACACTGTCAACGCTTTATGCAGCCCATCAAACCGCCATCCGGATGGCTCAACTGGATTGTCTGGATTCCCCGCCGAATTCTCCGCGGTTTGATTGTGATTTACCAAAAAACTTTATCTTTGGACCATGGTCCTCTTTCCAGATATTCATCTTTCGCGGTCTGCAAATACCATCCCACCTGCAGCGAATATGGTTATACCGCCATCTCACGCTTCGGCGTCCTCCGCGGAGTTCCCATGACCATATGGCGAGTGCTTCGTTGCAATCCGTGGAGTTTGGGCGGATTCGATCCGGTTCCGGAAGAGAGACGGAAGACTAAAGACTAAACGAGTCGTCAGTCAACGGTCGTCGGTCGTCAGTGGGGAATGGGTAAATGCAAGTGGCCAGTGGTTAGTCGACGGTCGTCAGCGGCTTAACAGTCATTCTGAACGAGTCGCGCCCAACGCGACGAGTCCGACGAAGTGGAGAATTTTGGGCGATTTGATGACTTAATGACCGGCCGTCAGTCAGATGGTACGAGATGCTGAACCGAGTTCAGCGTGACGGAAGAGTCCTAGGACCACGCCAGAGGCAGGCGACGGCTGCGACGACGCAATAGGTGCATAGCGCGGAAAGCCAATTGTTGAACGTGAACGGTGAACCCCTCCTTTCTCAAAGGAGGGGCAGGGGTAGAATCTCCCCGCCCGCCGTAGTCAGACGAAGGAAGGAGGGTTGATTTTTGATTATTTGAATTTGGTTCTTTCCTTGTCGCCACTCGTAATTCGTAATTCCCAATTACGTAATTAGTAATTCAGATTATAAAAAAAGCCGCTAAGCGGTTTTTGAGTCAATGTACGATCACGCGGAAGATGTCGTTTTTGCGGCGTCCCATGTAGCACACGTGGTTTCGGTTTTTGAGCCAACGCACGTTAACTATCTGGTCGAACGCCGGACCTTCTTTTTCGTCGATCACGACACGAAACTTTTTTCCGTCCGTCACCACGGCCACGAGGTTGTCTTTGGGGGTGAGAAAATAATGCTCTACGTTTTCGTATCCCTTGCGCCAAGGCTTGTCGTGGTTGACCGGGTGAAAGCGGCGTGTCGCCTCTGTCATGTGATACAGAGGACCGGAGTACATGTTGAACAGGATGACGGTGGGTATGAACAGGAACCTGCCCAACCGGTCGTCTTCTTCTCCTCGCTGTATTATCTTTTCCGCCAGTCTTTGTAGTTTTCTGGACAAGGTGGGATAACGAATGCCCACGTATGACACTCGTGTCCGGTCGCGGTTGAAGATGTACTGGCGCAATCCGCCGAACGACTCAATGGCATGGAAGGAATTCACGGTCGTGGCATTGCGGAATCGGACGCGCACTTCCTTGAGGGAGTCGTCCCACATCTCTTTGGGTTGTTCTGGATAGACGTGGTCCGAGCCGAAAGGATTGTCGGGGTCGTAATCCACGCCATCAATCATGGTTCCGTCGTCCAACAACGTGAATTGGCGATTGCCATGCCTGATCGTGGCGGACGTGCGCAGATCTTCCGTCATATGGTGGAATATTTCTAGATCGCTTTCCAGTTTTCCGTTTACGAAGCAAACCGTATGCCGTTGGCGACGAGACCACATTTTGTGTTTGTTGTCAGCCTCGTAGCTCACAGCCATGCAGGCCAAGCGTTGGTCATCCAGCCACGATAGCGCGAGGACGGTGTCGCTCGGAATCACATATTGCGGTTGGCCGTTGATTTTCACGACATGTACGAAACGTTCGTCCCTCAGTTGAGGTTCGGCGGTGGCGATCTTGCGACCGTCGAATGACATGCAGAAAGTCGGCGGTGGATCATGGTCCACCTGTTCCAGGACCACCATGTCATTGAATACGTAGCGAGTGATCGGAGTCTCAAGCCCCATCGGAAGATAGCCCGTGGTCTGGGTGACAATGGCGCAATTGCTGTTGTCGTGGGCGCAGATCAAGGATTTTACCGTGCCGTTGCGAACGTCGTTCGTGGCCACCAACTGCAATCCGTGATTCATCATGTTCCAGCCCTTCCGCGTGGAATTTAAGGAGCGAATGCATGGAAATTGGCACGTAAAAGCCTGATTGTCAAGACGCGTTCTTACGTTTGACATGGATTAGATTGCCGTGTAATTTTGCGCGGTCGAAACCTAAAACGGAGGGTGCCATGAAGCGTTTGGAGGATGGTGAGGAGGTAAGCGTCGCGGAGCGCGTAGAGCGGCTGAGATACGAAGCCCTGGGTTTGTTCTTTCCTATCGTTTCCGAAACGTTCGAGCCTGTGATCCTGGGCGGTTTCCGTCTGGATTACGGAGGCAACGGGAACGAATTTTTGAAAAGCTCAGTGCACACCGCACTCGAGAATCTGACGGTGAGGATATTCGAGGCCTGGTGCGAGATCCTGTTGTCAACGGCACGAAGCAATCCGGCCAAGCTTCTGGGGTTGGAAACGCTCAACCAATACATGCTGCCGCAAGGCTATGACCAAGAGCCGTTCCTCAAGGCCCAAAGCGATTTCGACATCCTGTCGTATGGCAGGATCCTCAACGTCTTGCGGCGGGTGCGCAAAAACCTGCCGGGCGATTCGCGCTTGCCGCAACCCGTGATCGAACTGATCAACCGTTGCGGCTGCCAAGTCGTCATGCGCCACTAGTCCAAAGACCCATCAGGGTCTTTTTTTAAAACAGCATTGCTGACTTGCGGACGATTGACTTTTATTGAAATTTATGCAAATTTGTTCAGTCATTTTCGCTGTTTAAAACCTAACACCATGGGGTAGACAATGGGAAGAATTTTTTGGTTGTTCGTGTGTTCTGCGTGGTTGCTGGGATGTGGACCCGCTGACCAGGTCGATTGGTCTGCCGTCCACACGGCACCATCGACGGACGCGGCGAGCACTGAGACGGAATCCGCGGATATGATCTGCGATCCGGGTTCGACTCGTCCATCGCCATGTTGCGCCGGAGGCACGCAAGGTGCGCAGAAGTGCAACGCCACGGGTACAGGTTATGGAGAGTGTTTGTGCGAAGACAAGCCAGTTGGCGTCAACTGCACGCCCGGCAAACCAAAAACGACTCCCTGCTGTCCCGGCGGCCACGAAGGCATTCAGGTCTGCGACGAAAAAGGATACGGATACGGTTCGTGCCAATGTCCTGACTTTGTAGACGCTGGCGTGGTCTCGACTGATGCTGAGACCGAAGCCGCGGTTCAAGATGTTGCGGATGCGCAAGAGGACAGTGCGGATTCTCAAGAAGCCGCTTCAGACGCTCCTGCCGAGGTCGAGTCTGACGCGCAGTCGGATGTCGCAAGCGTCGCGTTCAACCGCAACGACAACGCTTTGGACGTTTTGGTCGTGGTGGATGTTTCCACGTACAGGGTTGGAAACTACACTTTCGCCGGATACGGCCATGTCAGCGACGCGGAGATAGTTCAGGTCATGGATTCGGTCAAAGTACAGCTCCAGCAGAACGCGCACGTCCAAGAAGTTTTGTTGGGCATCGAACGCGTTTCGTTTGGCGTGGACCTCGACCCGGAACAGGGTGGGCTGATACAGCAATGGGTGACCGATCGCGCCAACAGCGCATCCAATCCTCCTGAGGCAGTCATCGTACTCTCCAAAGCCGGCATCGCTTGGACTTTCGGCGGCTACTCCGGAGCCTCGATGTTGACGGCCCCGTCCTACTGCAACGAGTGGGAAATGTTTGTGCCGTCACCCATGGGCCAGCGCTACGTGGCCATCGCGGTAATCGACTGGGACCATGGCTTCGGTGTGTGCGGTTACGACCACGAGCACTTCCCGGGAAACGAACACGTGAGCGATAAGCCCACTGCGGGCGAATGTCGGGGTGATCTAAACGACACTTGCGTGCCCAGTCCGTATGGTACCGGGTTCGTGTGCCAGAGCGTTTTGAGCGATCCCAGCATGAACCCGCTTGCGTTCCGTTCGTTCGTCATAATCCACGAGCTGCTGCACGCCGTGGATTTGAAACACCTTGGCCATGGCGGTGACGCCGCATGCTTCGGGTCTTGGCTTGAATACCAGGCGGACGGCGGTTTGACCCAATATGGTCCGGACCAGCAGTACTACACCATGTGCCCCATGGTCATCATGGAGTTCGCATCGCATCTCAAAGGTTGTCCCACGGGCAATCTATAAGCCGTCCTCAATCGAGGCGGTTTTTTCTTTCCCGATTTTTATATTTGAGGGATGTCTTCCGGCAAATTTGGAACATCCAAGATTTTAATTTTTGATGATTGCCCTTTGAGTATTTCTATCTCGCTAGGCGCGCAATCCAAGACGCGTGACAGAAAACGTATGAGTTCGGTGTTGGCTTTGCCGTCGATAGGGGGCGCGGCGATGCGGATTTTGAGGACGCTGTTTTCCCAACCCACGATTTGGGATTGTTTGACATTGGGTATCAGACGTACGGAAAGTTTCATATGAAAACGATTTTACTCGGATTCTGTCTGACTAACAAACGCAGGACTCGATAGATAGTCGCCCCTGTCCACATTTACTCTTGACCGGTTCGGTTACATGTATTATTATTGCGACTCCGACAAAAATATTTCGTCGGTTTCGTACCTTAAATTCGCAGCAACGACTTGGCTTCTTGACCGGTGGATCGCAACTTCAATTTTCGGAGAACTCAGGAAATGCAGAAGACCAACGACAGGGCAGTCACCATCAAGACCGTGGAAATCAACGTGGAGGGGCTCGGACAGACCATTCAGGATCAAGGTTTGACCGTGGAGCGCATGGTCGCTCTGTCGTACGACCCCAAGAAGAACGTGTTCCAGCTCACGTACCAGGACGGCAACATGAAGGCGCGCGACAAGATGAACTTCCAGTTCATGCGCAGCGACACGCCTTCCATCCTCACGTGGATCAAGGTCAACGGGTCGTATTTCTTCGAGACCATCAACATGGACGAAGACACGCTCAAGACCATCGCGCCGTTCTTCAAGCAGCTCGACGGGGTGCGTGACGCCAAGGGGCACACGGTGGACGAGGTCTACTTCGTGGGCGCCAACGCCAACATCGCGCGCCAGCACGTGCTCATGCCCAACGGCACGGTCGTCACGTCACGCGACATCGGCAACATCCGCTTCGACCGCACCAATAACACGTTGTACGGAGTGATCCGCAACCACGTGGGCATGGGTACGGGCATCGTCACGTGTACGGGCAACGTCGCCACGAACTTCGACATGTTCGCCAAGGCCAACTGGAACATGACCGAGATCAACAATCTCGAGACGCCCATCGTCACCATCTCCAAGGTGAACGTCATCGGCAACATCGCGCGATTCACGGCCACGCTCCTGGGCGGCAACGGACAGAACGTGGAGTTCATCGACACCAACGGCAAGATTTCCACCAAGGTGGGTACGCCGTACAAGACTCCGTACGTGGTGCTCGGCAACCTGTTCGGTCAGCGCGACTTGTTCGTGGGCTACACGTACGACGAACAGAACGTCACCGTGGCCTTCGAGAAGACCAAGGACCGCCAGCCCTTCGCTGCGTAACGCGTTCGTATCATCCGACTGCGACTCAACCTCAGACGCCGACCTTACGGCGTTTTTTCTTTTTTTTAAAAAAACCGTCCCGACTTGTGATCGGGACGGATGCGGTCTTTGTCCGCCGCGTTAATTTGATGTCAAATTATTTTTGTTGGAACCTTTCGAATGCGCGCATGACCTCCAATGGCAACATGAAGACCACGGTATTTGATTGATCCGAACTTATGTCGTTTATGGAGTGCAGCGTGCGCAGATGCATGGCTCCGTCGGTTGAAGCCAAGATGTTGGCTGCATCGGCCAAATTCTGGGCGGCTTTGAGTTCGCCTTCGGAATTGATGATGACCGCGCGTTTCTCGCGTTCGGCCTCTGCTTGTTTGGCGATGGTGCGCACCATATCTTCCGGCAAAGCGATGTCCTTAAGTTCGACCGATCCGACCTCTACGCCCCAAGCCGTGGTATGCGTGGCAATGACGTCCTTGATGCGTTTGGCGGTCTCCTCGCGGCTGGAGAGAAGTTGGTCCAACGTGAGTTCACCGCAAATATTGCGCATGGTGGTCTGCGCCAATTGGTTGACCGCGTTGATAACGTTCTCCACTTCCAGCCAAGCGCGCCCCACGTCCGCGATACGGTAGTAGATGACCGCGTTTATTTTGCAAGAGATGTTGTCTTGCGTGATAGTGTCTTGATACGGCACGTCCGCGGCTTTGATGCGGATGTCGATTTTTTGCATGGACTCGATGACCGGCAAAATGATGCGCCAGCCAGGTTCCACGATGCGAACGAATTTACCGAAGCGCAGCTTGACGCCGCGTTCGTACTGGTTCACCTGTCTGATGGATGAGATCAGAAGGACGAACAGGATGATTACAACGAAACTCATAGAGCCTGCGATTAGGGCTATTAATTCTTCAATCATATAAGTACAGCATAGGTCGTACCGTGGGATTTGTCGAGCCCGTATTTAAGCTTGGAATGTTATGTGTTACCGTGTACGTATTAAGGTCAAAGCCTAAAAATATGAACGTCATAATGGTCCACGGGTGGCTTAGTTCACCCAACCAGCATTGGTTTCCTTGGCTCAAGCGAGAACTTAAGGGCAGGGGATACAACGTCATCTCACCTGCCATGCCAAACCCCGCACATCCGGATCGCGTACAGTGGGTAGCGGAGCTGGAAGAAGCGCTCGAAGGCTTGAACCCAGAGGAGACCATCCTCATCGGCCATTCTTTGGGTTGCCCCACGATTTTATACTGTCTGCAAAAACACCACGGTCTGAATTTCCCCAAAGTGATTTTAGTCAGCGGGTTTGCGCGCAAGATTCCTTTTTTGGATAGATTTACGGACAGGTATGACATGCGTTTGAATCTCGCGATCATCAAAGATAAGGCTGATTCATGGACGTGCATACATGCGGAAAACGATCCCATCGTGCCGTTCAAGGAAGGCAAGTGGTTGGCCAAAAAAATTTGTGCTGACTTTATCATCGAAAAAGGACGCGGACATCTAACCCAGTATCACGGCGCCGTTAAATTGCCGAGCGCATTGCATTCGATTTCCGGAGAATTTAATGAAAGGTTCAAACAAGAAGGCGTGCTGTTGGAACAAGTAGGCATGAAGCTGGAAAGTGTCTTAGGTTCCATCAACG
Organism: uncultured Gammaproteobacteria bacterium; assembly: GCA_964604275.1. Lineage (GTDB taxonomy): Bacteria > Patescibacteriota > Patescibacteriia > 2-12-FULL-60-25 > 2-12-FULL-60-25 > MWCR01. Next base: position 483 of record CAZRYH010000010.1, on the reverse strand, counting down.
ATTACATCAAGAAAAATAGACCGAGCCTCAAGATAGACCCAGCGATTTTTTTACGCGGATTGATTCTGAAAGAAATCGCTAAACGACAAAGAGAAAATAGTAAAGACAGTGGTAAGTGATTAGTGGCTAGTGGCCAGTGGTCAGTCGACAGTCGTCGGTCGTCAGTGGGGAAGGGGTAAATGTAAGTGGTAAGTGGCCAGTGGTTAGTGGTTAGTCGCAGTTGGGACATGCAGACCGATCCACGCCAACCTAAAAACACCGTCATTCTGAACGAGTCGCGCTCAACGCGACGGAGTGAAGAATCTTGAGCGATTTAATGACTTGATGACCGGGCCATCGGTTGGTCCTGGGTCCGGCGTCCTGGTCGGCTGCGATTCTGTCATTCCGAGGGAGACGAGGCTCCCGCGAGTCGATTCGAGGAATCTTCAAAGTTTGATAACCCGAGTCCCACTCCATTCAAAAGAACCAAGATTCCTCGACTAC
>CAZRYH010000009.1:0-52755 GCA_964604275.1 uncultured Gammaproteobacteria bacterium | reverse complement strand
CACTAAATCTTATGTCAAAAATCATCTTCGGTTTCGTGGGCCAGGCCGGGTCGGGCAAGGGTACGGCCGCCAACATCCTGCATAAAAAATACGGAGCTGAGGTTTTCACTTTCAGCGACATTCTGCACCACATCTTGAACCGTCTGTTCTTGCCAAACTCACGGGACAATCTGATAAAGATGTCGCAGACATTACGCGAATCTTTCGGCCAGGACATTTTGGCCAACACCATGGAAAGACAGGTTGCGGAGTCGAATTGTGAACTCATCGTGGTGGACGGCATCCGACGTATCCAGGACATCGAAGATTTGCGCAAAAACCCGAACTTCCATCTTATAGAAATCCAAGCCCTGCCGGCCACGCGCTTTGAACGCCTCAAATTGCGGAATGAAAAGCCGGGGGAATCCAGCATGTCTTGGGAAGAGTTTTTGGAAATGGGCAATAAAGAAACAGAGGTCACCATCGCTGCCGTGGCGCAACAGGCCGAGCTAAGGATAGACAACCAAGGCAGCATGGAGGAGTTGGACGTTGAGCTGGAGAGGGTGATTTCAGAATTAAAAAGCTAGACCGACCTATGATCGTTCGCATTACGCGTTTAAATGATGGCGTTGAAATCCCGGCTTACCAAACCCCAGGATCGGCCGCGTTCGATTTGGCGGCGTCCGAGCCCGTGGGTATTCCGTCGCAAGGCTCGGCCCTGGTCCCGACAGGACTCATCATCGCCACGCCTCCGGGCCACGTGTTGATTTTGGCCGCGCGCTCCAGCCTTTTCAAGAAAAAAGGACTGCTCATGGCCAACGGCATCGGCGTCATCGACAGCGATTATTGCGGCCAGGAGGACCAGATTCGCCTCTCCATGTACAACCCGGGCCCAGCCGAGGTCCGTGTGGAAAAAGGCGAACGTCTGGCCCAAGGCATGATTGTGCCCGTTGTCATGGCCGAATTCCAGGAAGGCGCCGCCAATGGCCCGTCGCGCGGCGGTTTTGGCTCAACCGGTTAAACCTCCTGGGACGCAAATTTTGCGTCTCCCGCATATTTTCACCCGTCACCCCTAACGCGTCCCACACGCGTTTTTTATATACAACCCCAGGTTTGACATTTTGATTTGCGAGGGTCATGCATGCATGCCAAGGTATAGCCGATTTTTTAATAAACTCGGAAGGCAGATTATGACAACAGACCAAGAACGCGCACCCAAACTCGTGCAACCTCAAGACCCAAGCGCCAGACGCGTTTACTGGCTAAACCATATCCGCGCCAAACGCGAAAACGGCGAGGTCGCGGATTTGCGCCCCACGCCAGAACAGATGGCCGTGGCCATCGCCAAATGCTCGCGCTCCACCACGCCCTTCGACCAAAACGTGGACGACGTGTCCCTGGAAAAAGCCGCTGAATTCCATGAGAAATGGGTCGTGGGCTATGGCCATGCTTCGGTCGCGGAACATGCAGTCGCGTCATTGGCTCTCCAGAACGTACCCCAAGTCATCGTGAAAATTTTGGAAGATTCACGTCTGGCTTCTTTCACTGAAAAATCCTCTCGTTACCAAGTCTTTACGCGCGACCGTGTTGGCGTACCCAAAACCTTGGCCCAACACCCGCTCATGGAGAACGTGAACGGACTTTTTGACGCTCTCTACGGCCTGTACGATGAATGCTACCCGCTGTTCGAAGCCCTGTTTCGCGAACGCAACCCCAAAGCCGCGGACATGTCTGAAGGTGCGTACAACGCTACGCTCAAGGCCATGATTTGCGACCGTACGCGCTACCTCTTGCCCGCCGCGTCTCTGACCTCTTTGGGCATGACGGCCAACGCTCGCGTCTGGGAACGCGCTATCGTCAAACTCCTCTCGTCACCAGACGCTTTGGCCCAACAGATTGGCGAGGAGGTCAAAGGCGTGCTCAAAGGGTTCGCCCATTTGGATCGCGACCAGGCACTCAAGCACTTCCCCTTCCCCACGCTGTTGAAATACGCGGACTTCAACGAATACCAATCCGCTTTACATGATGACATCCAAAATTGCGTTACGGATTTGGGTTTGGATCAGCAGGACCTGCGCGATCATGCCACCGCGGATCGGCCCGTGACCTGCACTTTCGACGACCGCACGGCCGAGTTGCGCATCGCCGCGGCCTTACTCGCCAAACACGCGCGGTTGCCCATGGGTGTGGCTATGGACGCGTTGGCTGCGGATACGGCCAAACGCGACGCCGTGCTCAAGGCCGCCATCCAAAGCCGGGGCGCACACGATGCCCCGCCTCGCGAGTTTGAACACGCCTGGTTCCAACACGAAATCGTCATGGACTATGGAGCTTGGCGCGACATTCAACGCCACCGCATCTGCACGCCCAGCAACCAAACTTTGGGCACGGATTTGGGCTACGACATGCCCGAAGAATTCATGGAAATCGGTAAAGACAAGGAATTCATGGAAGTCATGGATACTGCCCGCGATTTGTACCACGCCGTGCTTTCGGCCGGATTGGAATGCGAAGCCGAATACTTGGTGCCCATGGCCTATCGCCGCCGCATGGTGGTAAGCTGGAACTTACGCGAACTTTTCCATTTCATCGAATTGCGATCTGGCAAAAAGGGTCACCCATCCTATCGCCGTATCGCCCAAGACATCTGGCGCACGCTCAACGAAGCCCATCCCCTGCTCGCCTCCTTCATCCGTGTCGACCTTTCCAGCACGAGCGTCGGAACTTTGGGGGAAAAACCGAAGGGATTCTAACCTACCGTCGCAGCGTCGCACTGCCTGCCCCGAGCTTGTCGAGGGGTCCCGCGTCGCAGGGAGTGGAGATTCTACCCCTGCCCCTCCTTTGCTAAAGGAGGGGTTCCCCATTCGCGTTCAAGAATCGGTTTCCCTTCCGTCATGCTGAACTCGCCTGCCGCCCGAAGCAGAAAGCGTAGGACGGTTTCAGCATCTCTAACCATCTCGCCTTCTCAGACCTTCTGATGGCCCGGTCCATCAAGTCATCAAATCGCTCAAGATTCTTCACTTCGTTGCGTTGGACGCGATTCGTTCAGAATGACGGTGTTTGTAGGTTGATGCGGACTGGTCGGCACGTCCCAACTGCGACTGCGCACTGCGACTAACCACTTACCACTTACTTTTTCCCCACTCACGACCGACGACTCTCGACTGACGACTCGTAAAAGCCTTCATTCTTCAGTCTCCTGCTGATAAAATGTGGCCATATGATTTCGCGCAAAGAAAATGATGGGCAACTAATCGTGGTCGAGGGCATAGACGGTTCAGGCAAGTCCACGATTTTGGACGCGGGCAAAAAATGGGTGCAGGCCCAAGGATTGAAAATTTTTGATGTGGTTGAGTTCAGCGAGCGCGAACACCGTCTACCAGACCTGAACGACATCGGAGACGCGCAAATGCTCATGGCCGCTGAACCGTGTTTTTGTTGGACCGGAGATTCCATTAGACAAGAAATAATTGCCAAACACGATGAGAGTCGTCAGTGGTCAGTGGTCAGTGGTCAGTCTGAGGGACCGAGGTATTCGGGGTATGAGACGGCTGAGGCGTTTGCGCTGGATCGCTTGGTGCTTTTTCGGCGCGTCATCATTCCGTTCTTGCAGGGCCATCCCGACCGCATAGTTTTCAAAGACCGAGGCGTAGGCTCGTCTTTGGCTTATCAACCGCTGCAAGATACTTCGCTTACCACGCCCAAACTGCTGGAACTTTCGGGCAACGCCCAAAGCATCGCGTTCGCGCCCACACTACTCGTCTTGGTGCGCACCGAGGCGGCCGCGGCCATGGCGCGTCTGGAGGGTCGTACGGAAAAACAGGACAACGTTATTTTTGAGGAACGCGGATTTCAGGAACGCCTGGCCATCCGTTTTCTATCCGATGACGTTTTGGGTCCTTTCAAACAAGCGGGCACGGAAATCGCGGAACTGGACGGCAATTTACCCAAAGACGCCATGGCCCAAGCGGCTTTGGCCATGCTCTCGCAAAAATTGGGCGGTTTTGCTAACATTCAGTCATAAAATTAAACGCACGCCGCAAATTCCGATCCCTTCGGACCGGACCTAAAAAGTGCGCCCTCGCAAAAATTATGCTCCAACCCGACCAGGCGAAAACGACTTTTCGCAACATACTAATCTGGCTTGGCGTAGCCATATTCTGGCCCATGCTCGCCATCGTCATCGCGACCCTACTCGGAATCGCGGATTTCAATTACATGAACCTGGCCTTGATCGCGCTGGGGCTTATCTGGTTGGCAATCTACATCTGGATCGTGATCTATTTATGGAAGCTCTCACCAGAAGTCGGAATCACTCCCTGGGCCTCGCTCTGGTATCTCGCTCCTTGGCTGGGAACCTTTCTGGTAGGCATGCTCTATCTCGAACCGCTGAAGTACATCGGCGACAATAAGCCGCAGGAAAAACGCCTGCCCGCGACTTGGGGGCTCATCAAAGATAGCATGGTTTTTTCCATTAAAAATTTCAAAAAGTTTTCTAAAACCGCGGTTTGGTACTTGTACGTGGCTTTGGGCACTAGCCTGTCCGCGGTCTTGGCTTTGTTCTTCACCCCTTACTTCTTCATCCACTTCCTGCTGATGATTGGCATGGTGGTGTTTACGGCTTGGGTGACAATTAAGTTGATCCTGGAGATTGCGGCATTGGACAACGCACACGAACCGCAAGGCGACGAAAGCGAGACATCCAAAAAAAGCTTGGTGGAATATTTCGCTCTGACGTTGCTCATAATGGTCATAACCGCCGGACCTCTTATTGCCTCGGTCGTCGTCTCCTTGATACTGATGGCCGGCGCCGGTTTGGGTCTGAGCTTGGCCAATGGCGACAGTTCGGCCGGACTCTTGCAGATGATGGCCAACAGCGCGCTCCCGCTCATCGTCGTGGGTTTGATTTTCGCGGTCCTGTTCATCGCGTCCGTCATTTGGGCCATCTACAAGAGCACGCAATACGCTTTCGCCTTGCCGGCCCTGATCCTGGAGGATAGACCGCAAATCGACAATCCCGCAGGAAGAGGCGCTTTCAAGATGGCCTCAGACTCCTTGACCAAATCCACGGGTTGGGTCAAAAACCGCTGGTGGGGCGTGTTTTGGAAAAACCAAATGTTCGGCATGACTTTTGGCTTGGGCTTGGTGATCGTGGTCCAGATCCTCTCCGTAGCCATCATCGCGGCTACAACCCTGTTCTTTAAAGACTCAGCCCTTGGCGGTCAGGCCTTCACCACCATTCTCAGCGGCATGCTACGAGGCGGACTCCAAATGGTAATGATGCCGGTCGCGTTAGCTTTCCAAATCAAGATGTATAAGGAATTTAAGCGAACCGCGGAATAAGACTCATTAAAGACTAAAGACACACGAGTCGTCGGTCGTCAGTGGGGACGGTAAGCTGGATGTGATTCTGGAACCCGGCATGAGACAACTTTCGAATTTTGATTTTTTCCCTGCCCAACCGTAGCCTTAGAGAAGGCGGGTTGATGTTTGGTAATTCTAATTTGGTTATTTCCTTTATGAAGATGGTCCCCATCATTGGTTTAGAAATCCACGTTCAGCTCAATACCAAGAGCAAGATGTTTTGCGCGTGCCCAAACGTGGACGATGGCGCACCTCCCAACACGGCCATCTGCCCGGTTTGCACGGGCCAACCCGGGGCTTTGCCAGCCTTGAATTCCTCGGCTTTGGAAAAAGGCGTCTTGGCCGGTTTGGTTTTGGGCTGCAACATTCCTGACCGCAGCGCTTTCGATCGTAAAAATTATTTTTACCCGGATTTACCCAAAGGCTATCAGATCTCGCAATTCGGTTTGCCCGTGGCTTTGGGTGGCGCGGTTGAACTCGAGATTCCTACGGATGAAGCTCTGCCCCAACGGCAAAACGTGCGCATCGGCATAACACGCGCGCATCTGGAAGAGGACGCGGCCAAAAATTTTCATGCCCCGCAAGGCGTGGATGGACGGCCCGCGACCTTGGTGGACTATAACCGCGGCGGCACACCGCTCATCGAAATCGTGACCGAACCTGATTTCCGCTCGTCAGCCGAAGCCAAATACTTTTTGCAGGAATTGCGCGCCATGATGCGCACGGCCAAAGTCTCCAACGCGGATATGGAAAAAGGCCAGATGCGTTGTGATGTGAACATCTCCCTGCTCGAAGTGGACGACCAAGGCTTTCCCATCAGCGCCAAACTTAACGCGCGCACGGAAATCAAAAACCTCAACTCTTTCCGAGCCGTGGAACGCGCCATCGAATACGAAATCAAACGCCAACAGGGATTGTACGAGGCAGGAACCCCGCCCGTGGAATCCACGCGCGGTTGGGACGAGAACCAGGACAAGACGCTCGAACAGCGTTCCAAGGAAACGTCCGCGGATTACCGTTATTTTCCGGAACCTGACTTACCACCCCAAGACCTGACCAAAGCGCGAGAATCCGTGTCGTCGCGCTTGCCGGAATTGCCATCGGCAAAACGCCAACGCCTCAAAGAGGAATATGGCTTCACCTCTCCCATCGCCAGCCTGCTGGTGACCAACGAATGGGACGAGTATGCGGAACAAATCATGGGCGAACTGGCGGCTTGGCTTGAAGCCTCGGACGACGAACACCGCAGCGGCGGAGACGTGTTGCGCGAAAGGCGCGTGGAGATGTCCCGTCTAGTCGGCGGCTGGTTGACATCCAAACTTGCGGGCATCCTGGCAGAGCGCAACCTCACCATCAAACAGGCCAACATCACACCAGAAAATTTCGCGGAATTCATCCGTTTGTTGGACAAGGCGGAAATCAACAGCGCCAACGGCCAAAAACTCCTGCTGTTCATGCACGAGACGGGCGGCGATCCTTCCGACTTGATGGAAACCCACAATTTGGGACAAAGCGTGAGCAATGACGAATTGCTGGGCGTGGTGGAACGCGCACTGCAGGCCAATCCGGACCAGGTAGAGGCCATCCGCGCGGGCAAAACCCAACTGATCAAATGGTTCGTGGGCTTGATCATGCGCGAAACAGAAGGCCGCGCCAACCCACAACAAGCCGAAGAGGAAATCAAAAAACAAATCGGAGTATAGAATTCACTAACAAATTTTTAAAAAGTGATTGGTGATTAGTGGCTAGTGGTTAGTTTGAACCACCGCTCACATAATCTCAATCACTTTTTTTATTCAATCCACTAGCCACTAATCACTTCCCCCAGTCCTGCCCTCCACCCAATCCCCAATCATTTCCATGGCCTCCTCTTCATTCTTGGCCCACTGGATGCGCTTGTCGCGTTTGAACCACGTCTCTTGGCGCTTAGCGTATTGGTGCGTGGCGGTTTTGGCCTTTTGGACCGCCTCCTCCAACATCAGTTCACCGCGCAGATACATGGCGATTTCGCGATAGCCGATGCTGGTCATGGCCGGCGCGCTCCAGGAGAGACCCATGGCATGCAGACGCCTGACTTCCTCGGGCCAACCTTCCTCCATCATGCGGTCCACGGCCGCGTCGATGCGTTTGTTCAAAATATCTCGCGACCAATGCAACCCGACCATAAACGGATCGATGACCGGCGGTTTTTTGGTCCTTAGTTGGGCCAATGGCTTACCCGTAAACGTACAGATTTCTAAAGCCCGTATCACGCGGCGCGCGTTTTTGAGATCCACCACCCCGGCCGACGTGGGATCCATTTTCAACAACAAATCTACCAGCTTATCCAAAGGTTGTTTTTCGAAAGATTCGCGCAACGACGGATTTGGCGGGACTTGGGGGATGGAAAAATTATCCACCAAAGCGGAAACGTACAATCCGGTTCCGCCTACGATGATGGGCAGATGCTTGCGCCGCTCTATGCCACGGACCGCTTTCAACGCCCGCTCCCGCCACTCGGCCACGGTCATGATCTGATCCGGGGACAAGAAATCCATGAGGTAGTGCGGAATTTCCGGAGGAATTGACTTGGATTTTTTCTGGTCAATGAGTTTTTCGGCCACGAATTGGTAAGGCACACTCACCAAAAAGGCGTTATACCCCAAATACTTTCCTCGACGTCCCGGCGGCTTGCCCGTACCGATGCTCGTTTCGCGATAAATCTGACGCGCGTCGGCGTTAATTATCTCACCTTGGAATGCCTGTGCCGCGCGCAAACTCAAAGACGTCTTGCCAGAAGACGTGGATCCGACAATCACAAGCGTCCGGGGGACCCGCCCCGACTCGAGGCTCCGACCCTTGGCGGACGAACGTGTTGCCATATTTATTGGTCTTTTCGGCTATCGACTTTAAGTCCAGGCGCTTGGACCATGTCCTGGACACCCGTGGCCGCGTCTTGCGATTTCAGACTTCTGGTGACCGAGTTGTCCCGGATTTTAACGCATTCGGATTTGAAACCCTGATCCTGAAGAGATCCGCAATCCACGGGCATGCCCTTAATCTCTTCATACGCCAAAAGGCAATCCATGCGTTTCTCGGTCGTCTCGGCGCATGTATTCGGATCGTTTTTAGCCATGGCCATATCCAAATAACAAGCGAAAGCGTATTTGGCCTTGGAGCAATCCCCATCGGTCACGACATCGGAATTCGGGGCCCAAGCTTGGGGTTCCTTGTTTTTACCCTTACATCCCACGCCCACTGTCATCAGACAAGCGAGCAAACACAAAGAAATCACTTTTAATCTCCGCATATCTTTATCAGTATAGCGCATCCGCATGCGTTTTCCATCAGGCTTGTTCTTGGACCGCGCCCTGCAAAACCCACATCAACGGCTTTTCGACCTTGACGTTCACGAACGTGCCGACCATCTCGGGTTTGGCCCCGGTCGCACTTACGGTCTTAAGTTCATCATTGGTGCCGAATAAAGTCTCGCCCTCTACGCGCTCCACGAACACGCGCACCGTCTTGCCTGCGTAAATCTGATTTTTCCTAAGTGCCGTCTGTTCCATCAAATCCTGCACGGCCTGCCAACGGCGCTTCTTCTCTTCCGGCGTCACGTCATCCGGAAACAGACGCACGGACAAGGTGCCAGGCCGCGGGCTGTATTGGGCGGGATAAGCGATATCGAAATCGCAAATGCGGTACAAATCCAAAGTCTGCTCAAAATCCTCTTGCGTCTCACCCGGAAAACCCACGATCAAATCCGTGCCCAACGCGATTCCCGGTCTTTGCGCCTTGATTTTGTCGATGACCTCCAAAAATTGAGCGCGGCCGTACTTCCGGTTCATGCGTTTCAAGACCGCGTCCGAACCGGCTTGCACGGGCAAATGCAGGTAATTTAGCTGTTTGGGCAGGGATAACGCATGGATGACCTGTTCCGACATCTTTAGCGGATGTGCAGCCGTCCAATGGATGCGTCCGATGCCGGGAATCTGGTTAACCTCCCAAAGCAGAGCCGCGAAATGATCCTGATACGGGTTATCGGAAGAAAAAGCCCCGGGATCCGGCGCCACGTACGCGTTCACGGCCTGGCCCAACAAAACGATGTCCACCACACCGTTTTCCGCATGCTTGTTCACTTCCTTGAGTATGTCGGCAGCCGGCCGATTCTTCTCCAATCCTCTGGCGTACGGCACCACGCAATAGGAACAGAATTGGTTACAGCCCGTCTGGATGGTCACGTAAGCCTGTCCGGCCTGGTGCTTGGAGGGATGCACGGTCAAATAATCCGTGGGCGCGTCGACACCCACCTGCCAATCCGGACGGACTTGCGACACGAGTTTGGGTAATTCCACCATGCGCGGAGTCGCGAACACAAAATCCACTTCTGGCAAACGTTTTTTCAGCTCCCCGTTCTTGTCGCGTCCGGCCATGCAACCCGTAATGCCAACCAGCACGTCGTCACCTTGCTTGCGGCGGGCCGCGAAACGCTTCAGGTTGCCGTACACGCGCTCTTCCGCATGATCGCGGACCGAACACGTGTTGAAAATCACCAGGTTTGCCGAGGCTTCGTCGACCGCTTTTTCGAGGCCCGCAGCCTCCAAAACCACGCTCAACCTCTCGGAGTCGTTGGCGTTCATCTGGCATCCGTACGTGTGGATGTGGTATTTAGCTGGTCCTTGCATATCGACATTCGTCGCGCGCGAGGGTAACATGGGGGAAGGAAATAGTCGAATATCGAATCATTGGATTTAGACCACACGATATGCCACTCACAGAAGAACAACAACGCAAAATCCAAGCCATCCTAGAGGATTACCGCAAGCAGGCCGACCAGATTGTGGCCGAACACCACGCCGAGGTCAAAAAGATTTTAGGTGATTTGGACAAGAAAAAAATCCAGGAATTGGAGAGCCTTATCGGGCATCAACCGAATTCCTGAATTTAAAATTCTTGCGACTTAGGATTACAATTCGTTCTCTTCGATTTCCATCAGGCGATTGTATTTTTCCACGCGTTCGGACCGGGAAAGCGACCCGGTTTTTATGTATTCCGAACCGCACGCCACGGCCAAATCCGCGATGGTGGTGTCGTCGGTTTCGCCAGACCTATGCGAGATGCTGGTCGCGAATCCGTTCTTGTGGGCCATGATGATGGCTTCCGCGGTCTCGGTCAAAGAACCGATTTGGTTGAGCTTGATGAGTATGGCATTGGCCGACTTTTCCTCTATGCCCTTTTTCAGGCGTTCCGGATTGGTGACGAACAGATCGTCGCCCACCACGCGCGACTTCTTGCCCAAACGCGGCAACGAACCCTGCCAAGCCGCCCAATCGTCTTCCGCGAAAGGATCCTCGATGGATTCAAGGGGATATTTCTTTTGCCACTCCAGATATCTCTCCAACAATTTTTCGGCCGTAAACCTCTTCCCGCCTTCGGCTTTGAAAACGTATTCCGCGGTTTGCGCATCGTAGAATTCAGACGAGGCCACGTCCGCGGCCAAACGCACGTCCTTGCCCGGTTTGTAGCCCGCTTTTTTAATGGCCAACATCAATGTGTCAAAAGCCTGTTCCACGTTCTTGAACTTGGGCGCGAACCCGCCCTCGTCCCCCACCGTGGTCGGGAATTCCTGTTCGACCAACATCTTCTTGAGCGTCTGAAAAACTTCCGAACCAGCGCGTACGCGTTCCGACATTTTCTTTTGCATGGGCACGACCATACATTCCTGGATGTCGAGTGACCAACCCGCGTGCGCTCCGCCGTTCAGTACGTTCATGGTGGGAATGGGCAATCCAGCCTGATGCGGAAATCTGTACATTTTGCGCAAGGTCTTCCACAACGGCTGTCCGATGGCGCGGGCGTGGGCATGGGCGCAAGCCAAAGACACGGCCAGGATCGCGTTGGCTCCCAACTTGCTCTTATTGGGCGTACCGTCCAATTCCAACATGACGTGGTCGACATCTTGCTGCCGGCGCACATCCACGCCTTTCAGCACTTTGGCGATTTTATCATTGACATTTTTGACCGCCTTTAGCGTACCTTTGCCACCATACCGTCTGCCGCCGTCGCGCAACTCCAAAGCCTCATGTGAACCCGTGGAGGCCCCTGATGGGACTTTTGATTTAGCCGTGGTGCCATCCGACAAAGTTACTCGACAAGCAACCGTAGGATTGCCGCGCGAATCCAAAATTTCGCTGGCGTGGATGTTTTTGATGGTAAATGCGTTTGCCATATGGCTGACAGCATATCATGCGGTCTCCGCCCGGACCAACGCGCCAGCCCTCCGGAGACATCGCCCCACGGAAGGTCCCGATGTTTTAAAAATTTAAACGTTCACCGTAGAGACGCAAAACTTTGCGTCTCTACCCGATTGTTGAATTGCCAAACGGCGTCATAAACATCCCCGTAGAGACGCCATCGGATGGCGTCTCCGTCCCATGTCTCCCCGGTCGCCGATTGCATCAAACCGACGAAAATAAAATAAACAAAAACAAAACGTAGAGACACAAAATCTTGCGTCTCTACCCTTGCGTCTGAAATGCCGTTTACCCATCCGGTAGACGCAAATCTTATATCCTATTTTTAATACACGGATGAAGCAGTGCCCACGCTTTGCATTTTTTCTAACATTTTTCTATAAGCCGCAGTCTCCCTTTCTATCCTCGATAAAGTGGCTTTTTCCAATTCGGCCACTTCCTTTTCGATGGCATCTATCACTACCTGTTTGACCTTGGATTCAAAAGGATTTGCACCTTCCGTACCATCCAAGTGAGCGTAAGGCTCCAACATGCCCAGGACTTTTTCCCCAAATTCCGCCCATGCCGTAGCCGTAATTTCCCGTATGCGTTCGGTCAATGGAAAAGATTTGTCTTGAACTTCTTGGGTGCGTCGTTCCGACATTTCCCTCGACCTATTATAAAAAGCCTCGGCCGCGGTCAAAACGTCAGTCTTATCATCTTGAGAATTCAATTGATCCATGAGCTCGCCGGTCGCGTTCTGTTCGATGAAGTAAATCTGCAATCCTTCACAAGCCCGTGGCAATAAAGAACCCTTTTGTTGCAGTATTCTGCCCACGACCGGCAAATCTCTCAGCTCCAGTTCTTGCATGGCATCATCCTGAAGCCTGACCGAACTCCAAGTTTAATTCCGGTGTTGCGACGGGGAGGTCCTTTTGCCGTTGTAAAAATCAGACAATTCTTGCAAGCGAACTTTTATTTTATCGCGGATGGATGAAATAAGTACGGTACGTTTTTTTCTATCGCCTTCCAAGGCGACAAACAAATCGTATAAATCGGGCAATGGTTTTTTTCCGCCCGACTTGTTGCATTGATTTCCTGCATGGCCTTAAAAACCTTTTCCGCCCCGAACTCCTCTAGCAAACATTGCCCACCGTTTTCAAAAAAACGTCCAACGCGAACGACTTTCGCGCCAACAAGCCCTCTTTGCGCCGCATGGCCTCCAAATCCTCACACGCTGTCTTTGAAGATTCCAAAACGCCATCCACTGATTCACGGTCCTCTCGCTTGCCATTGTCCCCACTCTCTAGTTTGGGTGAACTAAAAAATTTATCCTTCATATCCTGAATATCATACCACGACAAAGAAAAAACCGCCTTTATGGGGCGGCGAGAGAGGTCTCAGGAGAGACTGGAGATGCGAAATTCCTGTTCGGCGGCCAGAATGGTGCGGAGGCTGGTACGCACCGTGGGCACCAAACCGGTCCAAGTACATTCCTGGCAGAAGCGCACGATTCCGAGCCTGGTCAGATCTTTGGACCTGAGGGAATCGGAGCCGCAATGCGAGCAGTGCGACCGGTTCTTTTCCCATTCATGCGGCAGGTCGAAGCTGTTGGGGCCAAAGGAGCCGTTCGGTTCCGGGTATTCAGAAGGGTTGCGGTCGAAATCGAGTTGCAAACATGACGTATCTCGGAAAGACGCATCCGAGCGCAATCTCTTGGGCTCGGACCAATCCGCGAACCGCAAGTCCACCCTGGATTGCGGCCACAGGCGCCGCGGCTTCTCGAACAGAATCGTGTGGCCGAGGTGCACGCCTCTGCCCCACAACTCATGCTCCAAAAAGTCGCCCTTGCCCAGACTGCCGAACCGCTTGTCGCGATAAGCTTGGGGCAAAGCCGTCACCCGCTTGAAGGAATGGATGGCATGCACCAGATTGCGCGTCTTGATGGAAACTTCCGTGGTGATGGGCAACACTCTGACCTTGGCGCCATAAGTGTTGATGTAGGCGACCAGGCATCCCTGGTGCAAATAGGTTTTGACCACGGGTTCCTGTTCGTACACGAAACCTTCCGGGGCCATAAAACCGGCGACCACGCGATGAGCTTCCGGATGGCCATTGGGAAGAACCTCAACCACTTCCCCACCTCGTTCTTTTAGCGCATCCAATGGCAAACTGGCCCCGGACTCAAACACCAACTTGGTCCTGTCGCGCCGCTTGGCCACATAATCGTCATCGGCCACGAGCAAACCCACGCCCGCCTTGATTCTATTGGGCACCACGTATTTTACGAATTGTCCGCAATTCAGTTCCGACATCTCGTCTCCTGTCCAAAGTGCAAAAAAATCCCGCGAAAAAAAGCCGGGCTGCCATTATGCGCCGCTTTGCCTAAACTGTCAATGTCTCGATTGCCTATTTCCGAGAAAAGACGTCAGCCACCACCTCCTCCAAAGTAACGCTGGAAATGCCGATGTCCTTGACCGGGAATCGGCTGACGATTTCAGCGATACGACCCGGCGTCTCGGATGCGGGCATGACGATTTCAGCTTCGTACTGGTCCTTGGCCATAACCTTGCCAAACCTTTCCAATTCGCCTCGAGCCACGCTTTTTTCAAATTGCAGGGAAACGGTCTTGTCCTGGCTGTACTCATGGATCAAGTGATCGATAAGTCCATCGTAACCCAACCTGCCTTGATTGATAATGATGACCCGCTTACACAAATCCTGGACGTCATCCATATTGTGCGACGTCAGTATGATCGTGGTCTTGTCCTTTTCGTTGACGGCCTTCAAAAATTCTCGGACTTTTTTCTGCGAGACTACATCCAAACCGATGGTCGGTTCGTCCAAGAACAAAACTTCTGGTTTGTGCAGCAAAGACGCGATTAGTTCACACTTCATCCGCTGGCCTAATGAGAGTTTACGCACTTGGACGTTCAAAATATCAGACACTTCAAACATGCCAGCCATTTCGCTCAGACGTTTTTGGAAAATATTTTCCGGCACACGATAAATCTTTTGCAGCAATCTGAACGTTTCTATGGGCGGCAAAGTTATCCAAAGCTGGGATTTTTGCCCGGCCACCATGGCGATTTTCATTTTGAACTGGTCCTGACGCTTGGAAGGATCAAAACCCAAAACCCGTGCCGTTCCGGAAGTCGGGTACAGGATTCCGGAAAGCATCTTCAAAGTCGTGGTCTTGCCCGCGCCGTTCGGTCCCAAAAAACCCACAAACTCGCCTTTAGAGATTTGGAAAGACGCGTCCTTTACCGCCTCCTTTGTCAGCCATTCGCGGTGAAACATGGCTTTGACCGAACCCCAAAGGCCTTCCGCTTTCTTATGGTATCGGAAAGTTTTGGATAATTTGTTGACCGAAATGGCATTCATATTTTGTATATCAAATCTATCCTTGCGCGCTTTCGTATCGCTTCAAGCCCAGACGCCAAATACCGGAAGCCATGAACCAGAACGCTGCCGTGACCGCGACCATGGTGACCAACTCGGCCATGCTCAAACTGCCCATCAAGGCGCGCGGCGGAAAAGAATAAATGCAGGCCAATGGAACGACAAGGGTCAATATCCATTTAACAGCTCCTTTGTAGATTGAACTCGGATATTGCCCAAGACCGAACAACTCATCCATGAAATAAGATAGTTGTGGCACGATAGTCCAAAAATTTACGGACGAAACCAGGCAGGTCAACGAATAATGCAGGGACAGGGCTAAGACAAGAATTACAAAATACATGAGCCAATTGACAAGCGCCTGAGAAACAGAGAGGCCATACAGAATCAAAAGGCTGCCCACGATCAGGTCTTGCGCCATGCTGATGAAATCTGCGTTATTAAAAATGAATTGGATTCTCAGATTCATGGGCCTGATCAGGTGGGTGTCGAAGACTCCGTATTCGATAGCTGCCGGCAAACGTCTGAATCCACCCCTGACCCAAAGCCCCCACGCCACACCCTGAATGATTCTTAAATTCCCCAGCAAGATAACCACTTCTGCAAACGACCAACCACCGATTGTTTGCGCATTCAAATAAACGGACTTGAAAAACACCAATTGCAGAGTCGTATTCATAAGAACGCCGGCCCACAACGGAAAAAACGTCAAAGCATCCTGCATCCGGTTCATGGCCGTCATCTTGAACCACGCCCAAGCGATGGAGATTTCGTGAGTCAAATCCATATCAGTTGCCGAAAGCCTCATAACGCCTTACCCCGCGTTTCCAAACCAACGCGGTCACCGCGACCAAGAGCAGAGTCCAAAACGTCTGCACCAACAGACCCCAACCGATCTGGGACCAGTTCAACTTTCCCAAAAAACCGTCGATCAAAAAGGTGCCCGTGTATTTGAAGGGCAACCAATCGGAAATCGTTCTGATGTAAGGCGGCAAAAGCGCCAGCGGTATCATGGTGCCCGCAAAAAAGGTCACGAAATTGTTCACAATCATGGACCAACTATCCACATTCGTGACCCAAAACTCCAATAAATTGTGGATTAAATCAACCAAAAACAAAATGTTTATCGCACCCAAACAGGCCAAAATCAAAAACAGATAAGCGGTTGGATTCGTAACCAAAAACAGGTGTTCGCGGAACAATAAAAAAATCCCTAAAAGCACGGGCAGCCCCATCAAAAATCTGAAAACCCTCCTGGCCAGGCTTTGCCAATAATGGAACCACAAATAATTCACGGGCCTCAACAGATACATGGCCGTACGCCCTTCCTGTATTTCTTCGCTTATGGGAATGGCCGCGTACAATGACGCGAAAATATAACTGACCAAAAGATAATAAGTGACGATTTGGGGCTTATCGTATCCGGCCAAAGCGGCACGTTCCGCGAACACGTCGTTCCACAGGTAGAACATGCTGACCATGGAAATCAGCGCAATCAAAATGCGGATAACGGTTTCTGACCGATACTCCAACATGTTGACCCAGGACCTGTTGTAGACCGCAAGATACGCCCTCCAAGACATATCGTGCTATTTCTTCTTTTTGGCTGTTTTCCCCGTGACGATCTTTTTCTTCACGATCTTTGGCTTGGGACTCCGCTTGAACATCCCTCCCAATTTCCGCAAAACAGACGTCTTGCTCGTTACGGACTTGACCGGAACAACCTTCTGCGCCTTAACTACCTTAACCTTCTTCACCACTTCCACGATTTTGCTCTTTCGAATTTTGCTCTTTGCTTTTTTATCTTCATCCTCGGTTTCCGTGAGCGCCAGTATTCCCGGCAATTCTCCTTTCTCCGCGATGTATTCCAGGAGTGCGCCGCCGCCCATCGAAACGTGGTCGAACCATTCGCCCATCCCGGTCTCCAGAGCCACGGGCACGGTATCCCCGCCGCCCACGACGCCATACGCCGCGCCCTTGCTGCGCATGGCCACGGCTTGGCCGATGACCAATGAGCCGTGGCAGAAAGGTTTGAACTCGGATATGCCTACGGGTCCGTTCCACATGATGGTTTGCGCGCCTTTGATCAATCCGGCCCAATCGCGCATGGTCCGCGGACCGATGTCGCCCACGGCTTCTGTTTTTTTGACTTCTTTCACGTCCACGGCCTTGGGTTGCGCCTGTTCATCCAACTTTTTAGCCACCAACAGATCCACGGGCAGAACGATTTTCGGATTCTTGAGCAGGCCCTTGGCCAATTTGACGCCCTCCTTTTCCACGTAGGATTTGCCCATCTCATGGCGTTTGGCAACGAAAAACGCGTTGGCCATGGCCCCGCCGATACAGACCCTGTCCGCGACCTGGAGCAACGACTCGATGACAGACATTTTGGTGGACAATTTTGAACCGCCGACGATGGCCACGAACGGACGTTTGGGTTTGCCGATGAGTTTATCCGCGGCTTCGATTTCCTTGACCAGATTCGGTCCGGCGAAATGCGGCAAGACGCGGGCGATACCGGATACGGAGACATGTGCCCTATGGCAGGACGCGAATGCGTCGTTCACGAAAATCTCGCCCAAAGCCCCGTAGGTTTGGGCCAAAGCTTTATCGTTGGATTCTTCTCCGGGATAAAACCTTACGTTTTCCAAAAGATAGACGTCCCCGGCTTTGGCCGCTCCAACGGACCGCGACACGGCAGCCAAACCGTCTTCCGTGGTTATGTCCTCTTCGCAAAAGATGATGGGCTTGCCCAAGAACGCTTCGGCGAAAGGCAAAAGACACGCCGTGGAATATTTGTCGTCCCAACCATCTGGCCTACCCAAATGCGTGAGCACCAAAACCACGGCTCCGCGTTTGGAAAAATCCTTGATGGTGTCCACGGATTGTTTTATCTTCACCAACTCCGCCTCGTGTGGCACACCGGAAAGCGGCACGTTCCAATCCACGCGCACGATTACGCGTTTATGACGCAAATCCTTATCGTTACTCAAAACCGGCAATTTTTGCATATTGCCCGTATTTTATCACGATTCTTTAAGCGCGTCTCTCACGCCAAAACTTCTAAAAATTTTCCCAGCAAAGCATATCTGACCTCCCCACCTGGAGCCAACTTCACGTAGCCGGTAAACAATCCACCGGCATCGGAAAACTCTTTCTTGTCAACGTCTTGAATCACCTGGCCCTCTATCTCTTCAATCAACCGACCACGGATGACAGGCAGGAAGCGTCCATCCGATATTTGCACCACTCCCGTCAGCCTACCGTCCACATTCCGCACATTCATGCAGGACAAAATGTATCTCCTTCTTCCCGACCTATCCTTAACCGTTTCAACCAACTTGCCATCAATTACGGGCAATTCTCGTCTTCGGCTCGATATTCCCACGTCCCAAATTCTCTCATTGACCCCGACTATCCCGTTCAATTTACCGTTCACGTTAGAAATTTCTTTGCATACCCGAATGGGATATTCTATGCCATCCTCATCTTTGACAGTCTCCGCCAAAACTCCATCGATAACAGGCAACCAATGATGCTCTTTTACCACGCTTCCTGGTTGCTTAATCTCAATCTCATCTTCCAGCTTAACGGCCCCATTTAGTTTTCCGTCTATATTTTCTATGCCTTGGCAATCCAGAATCTTGTGGTCTTTTCCGGTTTTATCTTTAACGGTTTCCTGCAACGCTCCATCTATCACCGGCAAACCCAAACCGCTCTCACCAATAAATACGGCACCATTAAGCTTGCCTTCTATATTTTTTACGTTTGTGCAATTTACTATGTTCACTATTTTTCTATTGGAGTCCTCGATGGCCATCATCTTTTCCCCGTTGATTATCGGCACCTGCCTACGTGTACCACCGCCTAAATAGCACATCCCATTGATCTTTCCATCAACCACCTCAAGCGCACTGTATACCGCTCTTTGATCGATTTCACGGCTGATGAGCACCCCATCCGCTACGATACGAATGACTCCGTCCACCATAGCAACGCTATTCAATTTACTTTTTTCTATCCGTGGCGTCCCAACGCATTTTTCGAATTTGATGAGTTTCCCATGTTCATCCTTGACCACATCCACCAATTCCCCATCGATAACCGGAAAAATTACTTCCTTTGATAGAAACACCAAGCCCGTCAATTCGCCGTCTTCAAATCGATAAGAATCCCAATTTCCTAAATTAAACACTTTTAACGGGCTAATTTGTTCATTTACGTTCTGAACCATCTTTTCAAAAGCCGCGGCAGACGGCAACTCTGGTGGCGGAACGCAGTTCTCGTCCAAGGATTTTTCCAGTTTCGTGAGAATCGAGGAGATTTTTAGAATGTCTTTTTTATCGACCGTCTTTATTCTTCCAGACGACAAGCCGTCGAACAGGCCAATCAATTTATCGGTCCCGTATTTTCCGCAGATGTTCCGGATTTCCGCGCGGAGCTTTTCAGCGTATTTCAAAACATGAGGATCCAAATCCCCTCGCCCAACGTCGTATCTCTTCTCGCTCATCTCCGCCAAAGCGCCCAAACGCGAAAATAATCCTTCGCCAACGGAAGGCTTGGATGCAGGTGTTAAGAACGGGTTCTCCAGGTTCACGCAGACATTCTACCACGCCACGTCAGACGCCTAAATGCCCAACTCGATGACCACGATTTCCGGACGGCACATAAAACGGGCGCGTACGCCGACCTCTCCCAAACCGCGACTTACGATCATGCGGATGCCGTTGATGATTTTTTCTCCTTGATCGGCTTTGCGACCTAACCGGTTAGGCGTGAACAGGCTACCGATGAATGGAAAACGAATTTGTCCGCCATGCGCGTGGCCGGCTAAAACCAAATCCGTTTGGCCTTCGGACAAATCCAAAACCGAATCCGGACTATGCGCCAAGGTAAGATGCGGGACTCCGGACTTCCGGGCGCCGCTAAAAACGAATTCACCGAACATGGGATCGTCCAAACCCGTCAGTCCCAACTCTTTCCCCTGCAGCCGCAACGTCAAACTCGCATTGGTTGCGTCATGCCACCCAAAAGACTCCAACCGCTCGCGCACGGCCACGGGATCATCCAGATAATCGTGGTTGCCCAATACGAAATACGTGCCATATGCCGGCTCGAGTTCGGCCAACGGATTTAGATGTGACGCGGCCTTCCCTTCCCACACCACATAATCGCCGCCCATGAGCATCAAGTCCGGTTTCAATGCTTTCACGCGTTCAGTTAATTTCAAAAACCAGGAAGCGGGTTTGCGTTTGTGCGCATGCAAGTCGGACAAAAACGCGACCTTGATCCAAACCGTGGGTTGCTGGACAAGAGTTTTTTTGTAATGCGTGACCGATATCAGTTTAGGAGCGACCAAAACGCCATATGCGATGAGTCCGTCGCCAACCAACAAAAACAGACCCAACAACGCCAACCACGACGACCCTAACGACAATAACCAAATTCCGAGCAATAGGGCGGATAAAAAAACCAGCGCCATCAAAATATCGAACATGGCGAAGGTTTCCAACGGTTTGTTCAGGTCTAATCGTTTCATGCTCATCCGTCATTCCTCCTAAGAACTCGGGAGGAATCAAGAAAATTCAAACAAACAGAAATTCATTTTTTGTAGCCTTTCCGGATTCTTGGTCAAGCCCGGAATGACGAGGCCGTCAGATGTTCTTCCCCACGATCAAAGACATTTCCGCCAAACGATGCGAGTAGCCCATTTCGTTGTCGTACCAAGCTACCACTTTGAGCAAATCCCCATCCACCACGTTGGTCAAGGCCAAATCCACGATGCACGAGGCCGGATTGCCCTTTATATCGGATGAGACCAATGGATCCTCGGTCACGGTCAGAACGTCTTGCCACTTCTTGGATTTGGCCGCGGCTTTCAAGGCTTTATTTACGCTATCAACATCTACGCGTTTTCGGGTCACGACCGTGATGTCGGAAATCGAGACCACATTGAGCGGCACGCGAATGGACAAACCGTCGAATTTTCCTTTGAGCGAGGTTATGACCTCCGAGACGGCGATAGCCGCACCCGTGGTCGTGGGCACCATATTTTCGGCCGCGGCGCGTGCGCGACGCAAATCCTTGTGCGGACCGTCCTGCAAAACCTGATCTGCCGTGTAGGCGTGTGTGGTGGTCATCATGGCCTTACGAATGCCGAATTTTTCCTTGAGCACGGCCATGACCGGCGCGATGCAATTGGTGGTACACGACGCATTGTTTATGATTTTGCTTTTCTTGCCCGCATCCTTCTCGTTCAATCCGATGACGTACGTGGGCACTTTTTTGTCGTCCGCCGGGGCGCTGATGATGACCCGTTGCGCGCCAGCTTTAAGATGGGCCGAGGCTTTTTCGTAATCCCGGAAGCGGCCCGTGCATTCCAACACCACTTCGGCTTTCACTTTGCCCCACGGCAAGGCCGCGGGATCTTTTTCCGCAAACACCGGGATGCGTTTGCCGCCAACGATCAACGCGTCTTTGGTATAGCCCACCGGCACGTTCCAGTGTCCGTAAGCCGTATCGTGGGACAAGAGAAAGGCCAAAGTTTTGGTATCCGTCAGGTCGTTGATGCCCACGACCTCGAAACCTTTCTTTTCTAAACCGGCCTTAAAGACGCCCCTCCCGATGCGTCCAAAACCGTTGATGGCAATGCGTGTCATACCTGATGGTGTTCCTTAATATCGTTACCTAAGAATTATTTGACTCTGATATTCTTTTCCCCCACCTTGACCGGAATCGATGAGGCTTGGTCGCCGCTCGGTACGCTGTATTCGATCACTGTCAGATTCTTGGCGTCCTTCCAAGACATCTCCGCTTGTCCGTTTTGGTTCTTGAACGTCCGCCCCGAGTCGGCTTGGGCGCCGGAAACCGTCTTGTCGCTGGAAAGGTTCACGATCATCACGTCGCGGATATCCCCGTTGTCTTCGACCGCATACGCGGCGTAGGCGTAATCCGGCGAGAATATCGCGTTGCCCGGCACGGCGTTGGAATGCACAACGATCGAGCCTTTGGATACGTCGTACAGCCAGATGCGTTTGTCGTTGGCGTTGCGGTTGCCGCCGAAGGCCCACGCTCCCAATACCAAAATGTTGCCGTCAGCGCTGGCCGACATGGGTTGCATGAGTTCGTTGGTCTGCGGCGCGCCCGGCAAGCGGCGCACGTCGGAAATCAAAACCTCTTTGGATCCATCCTTGGCCAAGCGATAGACCGCCGCGGAATCGCAAGCGCCGGTAAACGTTTCGGGACATGGGGTGTAAGCCAGCCAAAAACCCTGGGCCGCGGTTTCCTTGTTCAGCATGGTCCGGGACGCTGGCGCCGCAAAACCCACGCGCGGACGGATGGATTCGTTCAGGCTGTTGACCGTGTATGTCAGGCTGATGACGTGCTGGAAGAGCACGAACGTGAGATAGCCCAAAACCACCAAAGCCACCCCGGACGTTATGGTCAAAAACCATTTGGAAAAATGCCTGCCGCCCGTGGGGCAGCACGCTTGCGCTTCGGCCTTAACGGCCATCGGTTTGCGGACCGATCTTTTGATTGGCATATAAAATTGAAAGTACGGGGTTGCGCCCCTCTATTTATGGCGTGTTTAATGATAGCACATTTGCGTCAACCCGGACAAAAAATCCGCCTACCAAAAACGACGCCGTGTGGCGTCGTTTTTCTGCTTTCGTTTTTTACTTGCCGCCCATTTCCCAACGCACGAACCTGGCGATAGCCAACTTCTCACCGATGGTGGAAATGCGCTCGTTGAGCAATTGCTCGACCGTCTTTTCCTCATCCTTGAAAAAGGGCTGTTTGACCAAGCACGCATCGGCCAGCCATTTGTCGATCTTGCCCTGCACGATTTTGGCCTTGATTTCCTCAGGCTTGTTGTCCTTTTCGATCTCTTGGAGGAAAAGCTGGCGCTGCTTCTCCAAATCTTCGGCCGGGACTTTTTCCGGAGACACGTACAAGGGATTCATGGCCGCGACCTGCATGGCCAAATCGTTACCAAAGGAAAGGAAGTCCTCGTTGCGAGCCACGAAATCCGATTCGCATTGGAGTTCCAGCAAAGCCGCCATCTTTTTGTTATGGTGCAGATAGACGAAGATCAAACCTTCGGCCGTGGTGCGCTCCGCGGTCTTTTGGGCGGCTTTGACCTCGCCCATGCGGCGCAACACCTCAATGGCTTTTTCCATGTCGCCTCCGGCTTCGTCCAAAGCCTTCTTACAGGCCATCATGCCCGCATTGGTGCGGTTGCGTAACTCCATGACTTGTTTGGGGTCTGCCATATTTTTGTAAGGTTCTTGTGCTTTATGAATTTTATGGTTTTAGACTTCGGCGCGGGGTTTGTTCTGGACCAAGGCGCCGGCCAAACGGGAGCGGTTGGCTTCCCATTCGTCACGACCTTCCTTGCAGGCCCCGGCCACCATACCCACCACCAATTCGATGGATTTGATGGCGTCGTCGTTGGCCGGAATCGGGTAATCGACGGGCGTGGGATTGACGTTGGAGTCGCAGATGGCCACAACTTTGACGCCGCGGCGCAAAGCCTCTTCCAAAGCTGTCTTGTCTTTGTGCATGTCTTGGATGAAGACCACGTCCGGAATGCGCATCAGATCCTGGATGCCACCGACCTTCTCTTCCAACATCTTGATTTGTTCGCTGAACTTTAATTGCTCAAGTTTGGTGTATTTGCCCAGTTCGCCCTTCTCATGTTTGCGCTTCAAATCCTTGAAACGTTTGAGCAGGTTGGCGATCACGGAAAAATTGGTCAGGGTGCCGCCAAGCCAACGCTTGTTGACGAAGGGCATGCCCGCGTCGCGCGCGCTCTTTTCGATGATGGGCGCGGCCTGTTTTTTGGTGCCGATGAACAACACCACGCCGCCACGGGCCGTGGTCTGTTTGCAGAACGCCAAAGCCTTTTCCATTTGCTTCTGCGTCTCTTCCAGATTGATGATGTGGATGCCTTGGCGGTTGCCGAAAATGTATTTCTTCATCTTCGGATGCCACTTGCTGGTCCGGTGGCCAAAGTGCACGCCGGATTGGAGCAAGTCCACGAGGGACGGAACTTTACTCATAATAGTGTTTTGATCGCCTCATCTCGGTGAACCGGGATGGACGAGCCTTTTAAACCTCCCCCTGCGAGTGTCCGGGCCCCGGCCGAAGTCGATTGTGTTCGACCCTGTGTCGGGGAGGCTCCGGCCATTTGAAAGCACGGGGTGTGTTTTGGTCCAAGAATCCACCTGACGGCGAATTCTTTGGCCCGAATTAAGCTTAAATGCGCCAAAAATGGCTGGCTGATAGTAACAAAAAACGGGTCGTTTCGTCAACCCGTGATAGGGATCAGGGATTCTGGAGGGTACGCGTGTCCGGAATCAGCACCCGATAGGCGATTCCGGCCTTAAACCCATCGTCCTGAATCAGACTGACGGGAGGCGCGAAGTCCAAACCGGTCAGGGTCACTTTGACCACACCTGAACATTGGTTGGAGTCCGTGGAAGAACAAGCGGGCAGGCTATCCCCGTTTTCCATGGGGATATTGACCATGAACCGGATTTCCGAGCTCGTGCGCAGACTGCCGAGGGAGCACCTAAGCGACCGCGAGTCGTTAACTGGTGATCTCACGCATTTGATCGGCTTGGGATTGGCTTCCGTGCCCGCGTCGAAGGAGCGGCCACTCACCCACATGGGTTGGTACGCTTCCTTATCCGGCGCGAGCTGAAAATTGACCACCACTTCCACGTCCTTGATCAGCACGGTTTGGCCGTCTGATTCGGACTCCCCTGAATCACAAGCGGGCAGGGCCAGACAACCAGCCAAGACCGCTAAAAAACGCTTTCCAAAGTTCATCTGGTCCTCCATTTGGTGCGGCCAATTCATCACATGTAAGCCAAAATGTCAAGGTCGTCCCCCGCGTTTTCGCAAAGCAAAAAGAGCCGGTAAAGGCTCTTTGAAAGTGAGATACGACGCTCAAGGAGAAGTCGGGAACGTGCAGAGGATGTTACTCCACCCGTCGCTGTTCTTCTCGTACCCTGCGGTACCCGAGAGCTTGCCGTTTTCCACGCGGCAAACCTCGTCCTTGCCCGAGCAAACCACGAACGTGCCCACCGGACAGGCGTCCTTCTCGCAGTACCACTGCCACTTGGAGAAGTCGATTTCCGTGGAGCCCGAGGTATGGCCGGGGGCGAACACCACGCCGCTCGCCGGGTAGGCAATGGCGTCGTTGCCGTCCAAGGCCACGGGGCGACAGTACATGTCGTCCTTGTCCGCACCTCCCCAGCACCACACTCCCCAACCCGGATTCTGCTTGGCGTAGTTGGCGTCCTTGAGGTACCCGGCCATGGCCAGGTAGTCGCTGGAGACCTTGGGTGCCTTCATGTACACCGTGGTGTACTTGATGTCCCCGTTGACCTTGCCGATCGATGCGCAGATGCCGGACGACGGTCCGGGCTTTTGGGCCTCGGGCACGGCCGAATCGGGCTGGGGTCCCAGACCTCCGTCCACGTCCACCTGGGGCGAAGCCGGCTGGTCCTCGGACTCGTCCGAGCCACATGCCATCAGAAACGAACACGCGAGAGCGAACGACGGAAAAAGAATCTTGGCGAGCTTCATGGGCTGCTCCTATGTTGTACGGAACGTCGATAGCTTCTTTTTAACCATAATTTGGCCGTTTTGTCAATAGTCACAACCCGTATTGGCCCGTGCTGCGAAAGGCCTAAATCAGAGGTTTTTTCCGATAAAAATAAAAGAACCCCGGGTTAAGGGATTCTCAAGGAAGGGTGCAGACGAGTTCGCCTTTGCCTTCATGGCCAGGCTCTTTGTAGACCACGTCTCCACTGGGTACGCCGGCCGTCCAGCGGCAGGCTTCGGTCTTACCCGCGCAGAACACCACGTTCACCGGACACAGGCCGAAATCGCACAAGTAGAAACTCGGCGGTCCTGATGGTCCGGACGTGGTGGTCCCGAGCTGGGTCACGACCTTGGTCTTGGGCAGGGCCGCAGCTTCTTGGCCGTTGTCCTTGGGGAAGCAGTCGAGCGTTCCCTGGCCGCCCTGCGGACTCCAACACCAGCCTTCGAATGGGGTGGCGCCATTGCCCGCGTCTCCGGAATAGACCAGCATGCCGAAAACCGTGAGATAGGCCGAGGGCCCGAGCACGACTTCGGTATGGACCATGATCTTGCCGTCGTGGCCTTGCGTGCCGCAAATGCCGGTGGGCGGCTCTTCCGGAGCGTCGGCTTGGGCTTCAGCTTCGGCTTCAATCCCGACCGCGTCTTCTCCGGTTTCCGCAACCACGTCGGGCTCGGCTTCGGGCGAGACTTCGGACAGCGCGTCCTCTTCTGCGGCGTCTGGTCCCGAGCCGTCCTCGGTGGTGGAGGTGTCGGCTTCCGGCAACGCGTCCGGGATAGCGGCTTCTTTTTCAGCGGCCGTATCTTCCTGGATCGCGTCTTCGCCCGCCTCGGGCTGGACATCTGACTTAGCGTCCGGCTGAACCGAAGTTTCCGGAGGGTCGAAAAGTCCTGACTCGAACGGTTCCCCGCCGCAACCCATGGTGCCCAGGGTGCAAGCCGCGGTGAAAGCCGCCGTGGCGGCCACAAGCATACATCGGGTGAAAAGAGCTTTGATGGTTTTTTGGGACATGGAGTCCTCCCGCGCTTTTGTTTTACCGCAATGGTCAAATCAGGCCATTCAAGGGTATTTACCACAAATTTGCCCTTTTGTCAACCATAACACCATTGAAAGCATAATAAAATATGGCTGTATTTAGCCATATTTTTTGATTCTAATTGGATATTTTTTACTTAGCGTGCCACGTCACGTCATCATTCTTCTTCCTCATTACCCATCTTGCCGCTTTTTACGGAATCAATCAGGTCGTCCAATTCTCCGTCCATGATCCGGTAGATGCTATGCCATGATTTTTTGATGCGGTGATCCGTAATACGGTCTTGAGGATAGTTGTAGGTGCGAATTTTTTCAGAGCGGTCACCTGAACCAATTTGTGAGCGACGTTCCGCATCCAAGGATGCGCGACGCTTCTGCTCCTCGAGTTCCCACAAACGGGCACGCAGGATTTGCATGGCGCGTTCGCGATTTTGTTGCTGCGAACGTTCGTCCTGGCAGTTCACGGCCGTATTGGTGGGCAAGTGCGTGATGCGCACGGCCGAGTAAGTGGTATTGACCGACTGTCCGCCTTTGCCTCCGGCGCAGAAGGTGTCGATGCGCAAATCCTTGGCCTCGATTTTGAACTCCGTTTCTTCGAGCTCGGGCAAAACGGCGACCGTGGCCGTGGAGGTATGGATGCGTCCCTGCTTTTCGGTTTCCGGCACGCGCTGCACGCGGTGCACGCCCATCTCCGTCTTAAGCAAGCCGTATGCGCCGTCGCCTTGAACGGTGAACACGACTTCCTTGTAACCGCCCTGTTCGGCTCGCGACTCGTTGGCCAAAACCATTTTCCAATTCCTGCGTTCGCAAAAGCGTGCGAGCATGCGCATCAAATCACCCGCAAAGATGGCGGCCTCGTCACCGCCCACGCCCGCGCGGATTTCCACGATGGCATTGGAGTGGTCGTATGGTCCTGGCGGAATCAGCGCGGCCTCAAACGCCTGCTGGGCGGCCTCCAAACTGGACCTGAGATGTGGCAATTCGGCTTCCGCAAAAGACTTGAGATCCGCATCTTCGGAAGCGAACGCCTCCTCTGCGTCACGCACCGCGCGCTCGGCTTCTGACCAGGCTTTGCCGCATTCGGCGGTCTTTTTTTGGGCCGAGTACGCACGCGAAACCTCCCTGACTTTTTCAGGGCTGGAAAGGGTTTCTGGATCGCCCATGCGGGCCTCCAGTTCGGCCAACTTGTCTTGTGCGGCAGTGAACTGTTCTCTTAGGGAAGACATATTAAAATGTGAATTCAAAAGGATACAAAAAAGCCGAAAGCTTCCGGTCGCGCTCCGTTCGATTCCGGCCCATGGGCAAAACCGAAGGATTGGACCTAACTTTCGACTTTATTTTTGTAACCTAAGATTCAACCAATTGGATGGGTTGCTTGGCGGCACGCTTGTCGGCTTTGGCCGCAGCGCGTTTGGCGGTTTTGGCCTTCTTGCCGCTCGAGACCGCGGATTTGGCTTCTTTCTTGACAGCCTTTTCCTTGAATTTCTCCACGCGACGCTCGGTGTCGACCAGCTTCTGCGTACCCGTGTAGAACGGATGGCACTTGGCGCACAATTCCACGTGGATTTCTTTGACCGTGGAACCGACGGTTACCTCGTTACCACAAGCGCAGACGATCTTGGCGTCCGGGAAGTATTGGGGATGGATATCCGATTTCATAACCGCCATACGTTAGCAAAAGCTTCAGCTGTTGGCAAGACCCAGCCCGTATATGGATTTATAAGAAAAAACGCCTTAATAAAGGCATAATGTGCTAGTTTGGTCGCCGTGACCCGAATCTTCCAATGACACGACCGACCGGGTTTGCCGTACCCTATACCTCCCCCATGTCGTGCCACACGTCCAATTCCGACCCAAAGGACAGCCTTCCGGAACATCAGGCCACGGGATTCTTGTGCCGGAAGATATGACCGTGACCTTTGCAGCTGCCGCAGATGTCGATGGACTCGATGATTTTGCCGTCCTTTCCTGAAAAACCCTTCATTCCCTTCCCGCAATTCTCGATAGGACACGGCCTGAGACGACCATCGTTGCACTCTTCGCATTTGGGACAGTCTTTGTAGGTGGCGATTTCACCGCGGCCTTGGCACTTTTCGCAAGGAACTTTTTCCAGGTCTTTTTCAAGGTCCATTGTCGTCTCCCTATTTGGTCCACCCTGTTTATCAAGAGTAGCCTTGACCGTCAAATGCCTTTTGCCCTATGTTAATGCCCATGTTAGCCAAAGATTTTTGGTACGATTTGCCCGCGGACCGCATCGCCCAAGAGCCGGCCAAGCCGCGCGACACGTCAAAGCTCATGGTTTTGGAACCCAAAACGCGCAGCCTCCGTCACGTACACTTTTTCGATTTGCCGGATTTTTTGCAGCCAGGAGATTTGCTAGTGGCCAATGACAGCAAAGTCTTCAAAGCCAGATTGCATGCCAAAAAGGCCCCCGTCGGTCATCCTGAACCAGTTTCAGGATCTGAGGTTGGCTGGTCAGAGATGCCGAATCAAGTTCGGCAGGACGAAGGCGTAAACCTAAATCTGGAAATCTTCTTGCTCCGGCCAGACATGACGGAAAACGATTGCTGGATTGCTTTGGCCAAACCCGGACGCAAACTGGCGGCTAAAGACACATTGATTTTCGCGGAGGATATCCGGGCCACGGTCGTGGAAAAGACGGAAGACGGCACGATTAAAATCCGCTTTGGCCTCACGCCAGAACAGGTTTTTGCGTTTACGGACAGGCATGGCGAGGTGCCAACTCCACCATACGTGGAACATGCGCCCACGGATCCAGACGACTATCAAACCGTGTACGCCAAAAAAACGGGTTCGGCCGCCGCGCCAACCGCTGGTTTCCATTTCACCCCGGAACTGATCGAAAAACTGAAAAACATGGGCATCGGTTTTGCCAACGTCACGTTGCATGTGGGCTTGGGTACCTTTCGCCCCATGAAGACCGAAAAAATCGAAGACCACGAGATGCACGAGGAATGGATCGACGTGCCACAAGCCACGACAGAGGCTATTGAAAACACCAAACGGAATGGCGGACGCGTCATCGCCGTGGGAACGACCACAGTCCGTGCCCTGGAATCCGGCATCCAAAGCGGTTTTACCAAAATCTTCATCACACCGGGTTTTGAATTCAAAAAAATCGACGCCCTGATAACGAACTTCCATCTCCCCGAATCAACATTGCTGGTCCTGGTCTCGGCTTTCGCCCAATTCAAAATCTCGCATCTCGACCGTCATGCCGGGCTCCGAGCTCCGGACTCCGAGCTGGACAAAGACGCAGGACGAAAATTCATGCTCGACGCTTACGGACAAGCCGTTTCCGAGGGCTACCGTTTCTTTTCGTTCGGCGACGCCATGTTCATATGTTAAAAAACCCGACTCAGATGTCAGGTTTGGAGTCCGGGTCCATGTAGAAAACTTCGGATCGCATCCCAGGCGACCACACATGGACGGAAGCTACAGGACTCGTAATTGCCCTTTTTATCATTTCGGCCTCACGCGAATCCGGTTCGCGAGAACAGAATACGAAATATCCATGGAGCTCTGTTTTGAAGTGCAGAACGAAAGGACAATTGCCATCAAAAACTTTTTTCAGCGCCACGTTCGCGACCGCCAACTGCGGCGGCGGAACGTAATCGCAACCCTGACGTTGGGCGTCATACGGGAAACACACGCAACCGATTCGTCGGGTTATCTCCTTCATGCGTCTCCTCCGTGGGAGAGTTAATAGCACGGACCGCAAACGGTCAACATCATTCGCACGCATCCTTCAGCCACTGCACATCAAATTCCGCGTCATTGAAAACGATGGCCAGAACATCGGCATGGATTTGACGCGGAAATATCCCGCGAGCTGATGCGTACGTTTCCATAGCTTTGAAAAAATGTTCGCGTTTGTTGCGCGTAACCGCCTCTTCCGGAAAACCGAACTTGGACGAGGAACGCGTTTTCACTTCCACAAAACGCCACTCGTCGTCTTTTCTAACTATCAAATCGATCTCCCCGAAGCGACATCTCCAATTGCGCTCCGCGATTTCGTAACCCAAGGGCTTAAAAAAAGACGCGGCCATATCCTCGCCGCGTTTTCCGAACTCCTGATTATGAGACATAACCGTCGCACGTCGCACGTCCCAACGTCCCAGGGACGCGGGACGTGCGACGACTGCGACGATGTATTTTATTTCTTGGGCTTAGGCAACCATTTTTCGTACTGCTCGCGTTCTTTGGCCATGGCGTGTTTGGCAGGAATTTCCACCCTCACATACTTTACGATGCTCCAGATCCACCAACCCGACAGACCCAACCACACCAAAATCCAAACGCGCAGGCTCAACATGGGCACGCTTGAGTATGTCACGGCCCACCACAAAAGACCGGCGACACCCATGGTCAACATCATGTTACCCATGCGTTCGACGGCGCGGCGCATCAATTTTTCCATGTCACTTTTGGCGCCGTAAACCATGAAACCCACACCCATCACTGACATGGCCACAAACACCACAATCAAGGTCGTGCTGACCCAAGACGTGAACATGGGAGGTTGCAGACCGAACCAATAGGAGAAGCTCAAAAAATTCATATGGACAAAAGAATGCGTCACTAGAGGGGCTAAATCAAGTCCTTGTCAAGGCTTCGTCGCCTCAATCTTCGACAGGAAGTTCTGTCCTTTCGTACATCAAGCCGTAATGCGAATGCCCCACGTCGATCTCGTCCAGATATTCCAGATATGGCGAATGACAGATGGCACGGCTTTGTTCAGCGGTCAGCCGATGGTCAACCGGAGGGCCGATGGGCGTGGCCGAAGCCTTCCACTCAACCACCAATACCCTGCCTCCAGGCTTGGTCAGTCTGGAAATCTCGCGCAGCAATGCCGGGCGATTGGTGGACACGTAAAGGTTATTGATCAACAGGCACAAATCCAAAATTCCTGGTTCGATGCGCGTGGCACCAAATACGTCCATGTCTGACCACACAGTTTGGATGTTGAAGAACTGCTCGCGTCTGGCCATCCTGTCCACGTGCTCCAGTACGTCACGACGGATGTCCACGGCATAAACCTTGCCTTCGGGCCCAACCATCTGGGCCGCAGGAATTACGAAATGCCCGGTGGAACCGCAACCCAAATCCGCCACCTGCCATCCGCGGCGGATGCCTACGCGTTCCAAGAGTTTGAACGGATTTATGAGCTCCGTACCGCTACGCAAAATCAGGTTTGGCATAAAAAAATCATTCCTCCACGGTTTCCACCAACGCGGGTCTGTTCTGCGGTTGTGGCAGGATAGAACCCAAGGTGGCCTGCAAAAAGGCGTTCCATAAATTGGTGGCGTACATGAAACCGATGAGGCTGATGAGGATGCCTATTAGTTTGTACATGAGCCGCGAACCGCCGCCGCCCAAATACCTATCCGCGAAATCCATTGACCCGAAAAAATCCATGAACCAATTGGTGCGGATGACCAGCACGGCCCCGAGCACGACCAGGATGGCTCCGATCAAAATTCGTAAAAACATATTTTGAATTTATGGTTTTAGATGTTCACGCTATCTAGACCAGACCATGCCGTCCGTGGCCGCTTTGATCATCCCGGTGTATCCAGTGCCGCGAACCGCGTCCTCCATGGCCGCGACCGTGTCCAAACCCGTGTAATGCGTCATCCACAATTCTTTGACCCGCCCGCGCAACGCGATCTCCCCGCACTGTTTGGGTGACATGTGGCCATAGCTCCCGGTGGAGTCTTGGCCCACACGTGAACTAGCGTCTGAAATCAACAAGTCTGCATCGGCCACGGCGTCGAACAGCGAATCAGTCAAACCCGCATCGCCCGTGTAGACCACCACGCCTTGTGCGGTCTCGAGCCTGAAGCCCAAAGACGGATGTTGGCCGAAACCGTGGTACACGCCGAAAGGTTTCATCTTCATGCCCGGCAAAACCTCGATTTCCAATCCTGTACGCACGCCCTCAACAGACCAATGCAACTTGTTCTTGTAAACCACATCCCCTTCCGGATGGTGCCAATCCCAAACCTCTTGGAATTTTTCCACCAAAGCCTCATGCATGTAGACTTTCAATTGATCGGTTCCCGGCGCGGCCTTGCCCCAGAGCACGCGGCACAATTTGGCCTGGATCAATTGCGGCAAAGCCGCATGGTCTGGATGCGCATGGGTGATGGCCACGCTTTTCAGCTGGCCGTAATCGTATCCCGCATCCTCGATCCTGAAGCGGATGCCCTCGCTCGCGTCCATAAGGAAGAGCTCGCCGTTCCAGTCCACCAAAAAACCCGGCGGATGGCGCCGTGGACCCGCGACCTGCAGACAGTTGGCGCACACGCCCGTGCCCAAGGCCAATATTTTCAATCCCATATACCGTGCCATTATAGCACGACCACCACCCAATGGCTGGCCCTTGCTAAAAAAACGGTCTTTGGGTATCCTGCCAGCACAATTTATGCTCGGGTGGCGGAATTGGTATACGCGCTAGCTTGAGGTGCTAGTGGGAGCAATCCCTTGGAGGTTCAAGTCCTCTCCCGAGCACCATCGCGTTGAACGCAATCATACGTTCAAGACGACCATGCAAAAAACCGCTTCGGCGGTTTTTTGATTTCTATAATCTACATTTTTTCTAAATGAACTTTCTCCCCCGCCCCATGATGACGCGAAGTTTGTTGGGCACGACCGAGATTTCAAATTTAAAGCCGCTAACCGCGAACATGTCGGCATGGCCTTCCATGGGGGATTCGCTGATGATTTCCCCGGTCTTAAAATAAACATGCGTCTCCCCAGCATCGCTCAGCGACAGACGCTTGAGAATGCGCGTGGCTAAGGGTTGTTCTTTGTGCGGTACCAGCACGGCCTCCAACAATCCGTCGCGCGCGTTGGATTGCGACAATCCGGATTTTGAGGCACTGCCCAAATTGCGCAGCATGATATCGCCGCCGCTCGGCAATGAAAGAGAAAATTCCCCATCCATGAGCAGCTTGGCGCGCGTGCGGTCAAAGGCGACCTCGGTCAAAAAATATCGGTCACCCAATTTGCCCACGTCCAAAGTCTGGATGAGGCGCGCCCCCAAAGTGTCGCACGCGGCCAATCCGGGCGGCAATCCCAAAAGACTCGCCACATTGGATGGTTCAGCCAAAGGAATGTAACCCAAAACCACGGGCAGGTCCGGCAAAAACCACATCACCTTGTTCAGCGTATTGTCGTTGCCCACCAAAACCACGGTTTTTGCGCCCTGGTTGACCATGCCTTCCACCAATTCTTTGGCGCTCCTGAACAACGTCAATCTGCCGATCTGCCCGGCTAGACCCATGCTCGCCAAACGCGTTTCCAAAGCCGCCACCGCATCGCCATAACGCGGGTCAGTCAGGAAGTCGTCGTAGATGTAGGCGTAGGCCGGATTCATAGGCGCGTCGTGCGTGTTGGTGTCACGCCGTTGCGTTCATCCAAAAAAATCGGCGAGTCCAGCTCGCCGCGGTCCTATGTTTTGTTGGCGACGTCGGATTTTTCCGGTTCGGACGACGTCATTTTTCGGTCCGAGGGGTCGGACGCTCCTTCGGTTTTGACTTCCGGCTTGGTGCCCGAGGCCAACACGCCTTTCAGAGTGGCGCCGGCTTCTACGGTGATGGTTTCGCAGGCGATATCGCCGAAAATTTTGGCCGTGGATTTCACCTCCAAGCGCCTCTTGCAAGTCAGGTCGCCTTCGATTTTACCCGCGACAATTGCATCCGTGGCCATGACCTTGGCCTTGACCCAAGCTTCCGGACCCACGGTCAACAAACTTTCGGTTTGAACCGTGCCTTGCACTTCGCCTTCGATCAAAACGTCGCCTTGGCTTTTGAATTGACCTTCCAAACGCACACCTTTGGCAATGACCGTGGCTGGCACGGCTTTTGACGGCGTGTTAAAAATTGAAGGTGTGGGCGCGGGAGTTTGCGGCAGCAATCCCGAATCAGTGGCCTGCGAACCAAAAAATGGCATATGCCAAAAACCTTACGGTGCGCACTTGTGCTAGTCAAACCAAAGTTATCCACTTTCAACTTTAGCTATTATGATTTCTGACCGCAGGCAATTCGACCGTGAATTCCGCGCCCATGCCCAACCCAGGACTTGAAGCCTGGATGCGGCCGCCTGCCACTTTGAGCATTTTCTTGATGATATACAAACCCAAACCACTGCCCGGACGTTTCCTGACATCGGCTGACAGGCCGCGCGAATACCTTTCGAAGATGCCGCGCAGTTCCTGCACGGACAAACCGATACCCGTATCCATGACTTTCAATATCAAAGCGTCGGGACGCCACGTGGCTTTGACCACTATCCCGCCATGGTCCGTGTATTTGACGGCGTTGTCCACAACATTGAAACAGGAATGCACGAGTACATCGCGATCAAGACGAAGCTTACTGGGAACATCCTTGGTGTCCACGGTCAAAGTCAGACCTTTCAATTTGGCCAAAGCCGAAAGCTCGCGTACCACGGACGCGATTTCCGCAGGCACGTCAGTATCCTGTGACTTGGTGGTGAACGTCCCGTCTTGAAGGCGTACACCCTGCAGATAGGTTTCGGCCAACCCGAGCAAGCGTTCAGCGGAATTCTGGATGAGCTCGACGGTTTCTTGAGCTCTTGGCGGCAAAGAGCCTTCGGTGCCGTCGGAAAGCGAGGCCGCGGCCGCGCGGATGGCGCCTATAGGACTCCGTAATTGATGCGCCACCATGGCCGTAAAGTCGCGGCGCGCCTCTTCGAGTTCCTGTAATCTTTTGTTCACCGCATCCATCTGTTCCGCGTGCGCATGCTCTTCGATCACCATGCGGATAGCCACGAAGCCATACGCGCCCATCATACACACTGCCGTGACCGACAGGGCGAACTCCATCCAATCATGGCTATGGAATACGATAGCTGCACCAGCGCCCAACAACACCAACACGAATCCTTCGAGGGGATGCAGTTTCACGCCCAAAAACCCACCGCGGATGCTGGTGTAAACCGCGACCGAAAAAAAGATAATGGAATTTAAGGCGATGGCCCATTGGACCGTGACCGGACCCAAAGCCAATTGCATCGTACCCGCGCTCACGAACAGCGCGAAAAGGACCAAAGCGGTCAAAATCCCCTGCTCGTTTTCACGATGCGCGATGATTTGCGGATAATGTACCCAAACCGCATGCAAGAACACGCCGGCGTAAGTGAAAAGCGCCAAGAACGTGGCCAAGTTCAAAACCGTTATCCCTAATTGTTGATTCAAACCGAATTTTTCTAGGATGGCGCCGGAAATGAAAAACGCGGCCAAGAAGCCGCACCAGGCGTAGACCCACCAAGTCTCGAGCACGTGCCGCGCGATGCGCGATGAGGCGTGCAGGCAGATGGCCGGGCCAAAACTCAGGCTGATGAAGTACAGCATGGACCAGACCATCACGTAGTACCTCCACTCCATGCCCAAACCCGCGATCCACGGAGCCGTGATCCAAAACGCGAATAAGCCTGCCATGATGGCTATCAAGATACGGGCCGTTTCGCGCCGCTGTTTTTGCCAACCGAAAATGCCGTAACCCAAAATGGAAATGGCTCCGCCCAAAATCAAAGATTGTATGTACGAAAAATACGGCACTCCCCAATTATAAAAGGAAAGTGGCGGTAACGGAAGCTACATGGCGTCCGGTACGTTGATTCCCAACAGATACAAGCCGTTCTGCAGGGCGATTTTGGCCGCGGAAATCAGGCGCAAACGCGCGAGCTTGACCTCTTCTTTTTTGGTTTCCAGTATTTTCACGTCGCGATAGAAAGCGTTCACTACCGTGGCCGCGTCCAAACACCATTGTGCGATAACCGACGGTTTATATTCCGCGGCAGCGCGCTCCACGACTTCCGGCAATTGCGCCAGCACGAAGGCCAAACGTTTTTCCGCGTCATGGTCCAAAACCGACATGTCCACGCCTTCGAAGTTCCGGTTCTTACGGTTGCGTTCGGCTAAGGTCAACGTTTTGTCTTCAGCTTTGGCTTTTTCCAGAATCGAAGTCAGACGCGTGGCCGCATATTGAACGTACGGACCAGTGTCGCCCTCAAAAGCCAAGGCCTTGGCCATATCGAATACGATGGGTTTTTCCGGATCCTGCTTAAGCATGCCGAACATGACTCCACCCATGGCCACGCACCACGCCGCATGTTCGATTTTGCCGTCATTCCACTCATCCTGATGCCGTGCAACGACCTCGTTTTTAGCCAATTCGTTAGCTCGCGCTAAAAGATCCTGCAATGTGATGATGTTGCCTTTGCGGCTGGCCATGGCCCCGTCCGGAAGAGTCACGAATTCGAAACCTAAATGCTTTAACGGTTTCTTGTACCCCAAAAGTTTAAGAGCCGCGAACAACTGCCTAAAATACAGGGATTGCCGATAATCCACGACGAGCAAACTCAAATCCTGCTTGGGATAATCCTCGAACTTCTGTTGCGCCAAGGGTATGTCTTTGGATGCGTAAATAAGCGTGCCGTCGGATTTGCGCAGAATCATGACGCCTAATTTCTGGTTCTGCACTTCGGGGTCCGGATACGCGTCAAAATCGATGATGACGGCGCCCTGCGATTCCATGGCAATGCCTTTGGTCAGCAAATCGTCCACGATTATTTTGCTGCGGTCCACGAATTCGCTTTCCAGGTATTGCTTTTGGATTTCCGCTCCCAAATCCTGAAGATAGCGCGCCAACTCCATTAGGCTCCAACGCCGCGTCTCCTGCCACAAATAGGTCCAAGCATCGTCATGGTCCTCCAATTTCTTCAAAACCAAAGAGACTTCGGGTTTCCAGGTTTCATTCTCGGCCAACAACTTGCTGGCTTCGGCATAGATGTCTCCCAGGAATTTGCCGGTCCTCTCCTGCGGCGCCAATGCGTCGATCATGCGGTGGGCCCACGCCGTGGTCAGGTTTTCCAGCACGTACTTATTCCATTGCTCGTCCGTCATGGTGACCGTTGGGTCCTCCAAAGCCTCGGCTTTCTTTTTTCCCTTGGCGACTTTGGGCTTGGGACGTTCGATAATGCTGGAACCACGGCGCACGAACAGCCATAGGCATTTGGCCACATGCGAGCCCATGTCGTTGACGTAAGACACGGGCACTGTGTCCCAGCCCGCGGATTTCAAAATGCGGTTCAACGTCATGCCATAAAGTATGTTGCGCAAATGTCCGACGTGGAATTCCTTATGCGTATTCAGGTTGGCGTATTCCAGCATCACCTGCTTACGCTCTTCGGTTTGCGTATTGCCATAATTCTCATCCATCTGTTCAATCTCACGCGCCACGCGATCGATGAACACGCCCGGCTGGAGTTTGATGTTGAGATACGGACCCAAAGCTTCCGTGCCCTTTATGCTTTGGTCAATATTCTCCAAAGCCCGCGCCAACTCTTTGGCCAAATCCGCGGGATTGGTGCCGCGCTTCTTGGCCAGCCTGAAACATGCGAACGCCAAATCCCCCATATCCTGTTTGGGTGGCGTAACGATTTCCGAAGGCGCGACCCGTTCTTCCAAAACGTCGCCGATATGGCGCGCCAAGTTGGATTTGATGGCTTCCAATGTATACATAAACTACCGCTCGTCATGCCGAACTTGTTTCGGCATCTCTAGCTATAGATTCTGAAACAAGTTCAGAATGACGGGTTGTTACTATTTCAAAACTATTTTCACGAAGTGCCTCTTACCCTTCTGCAGCACCATCTCTTTGTTAGCGATTTCCACTTCGGCTTCCGCATCTTCCACCGGTTGGCTGTCGACCTTCACCGCACCTTGCTCAATTTGACGACGCGCCTCGGTTTTGGAGGTAACGAGTCCGGTCTGGACCAGCAGATCCACAAGTTTGTGATTGCGGACCGAAACTTGGTGGACGGGCATGTCTTCCGGTGCGGCATGCTCCTTGAACAGGCGGTCGAAGTGACTTTCCGCAGCCTGAGCCGCGGTTCCCGAATGCCATGCAGTAACGATCTCGCGTGCCAAACGACGTTTGTATTGCACAGGATTGGCACCGCCTTCCATCTCTTCCACCACCTTGTCGATGTCCTCGCCCGGCACGTCGGTGCAGAGTTCGAAGCCCCCGGGTATGGCTCCGTCCGGCCAACTCATCACTTTACCGAACATCTCCTCCGGCGAATCCTCGAGCGTGATCATGTTGCCTTCGCTCTTACCCATCTTCTTGCCTTCCGGATCGGTCAAGAGTTTGTTGGTGAGCACGAACTTTTCCTTTCCCTTGAGCGACTTCATCAAATCGCGACCCGCCAACATGTTGAAAGTCTGGTCATTACCGCCGATTTCGATGTCCACATCCATGGCCACGGAGTCGTAGGCTTGCATTACCGGATACAGGAATTCATGCAGGAACACGGGTTTGCCTTCGGCCATGCGCTTTTCGAACATGTCGCGCTCCAGCATCTGCTGGACAGTGAAATTGGAAGTCAGTTCAAGCACGTCCGCAAAATTCATCTTATTGTGCCAGTCCCCGTTGAATTTCATCTCCACCGGGTTGCCGGTCTCCTTACCCTCCATGTCCAGGATCTTGGCCGCTTGGTCGCGATAGTTTTTGCAGTTTTCCAACACCTGTTCTCGGGTCAACTTTTTGCGCACCGCCGTCTTATCCGTCGGATCGCCGATCATGGCCGTGAAATCTCCGATGAGCAGAATCACGCGATGCCCCATATCCTGGAGCTGACGCAATTTCTTCATGGCGATGGCGTGGCCCAAATGCAAAGCCGGACCCGTAGGATCGATACCCAAATAGGCCGTGAGCCGCTTGCCGGATTTGAGCGCGCCCGCAAACGCATCCTTGTTGGGATAGGCGTTTTCCACCGCGCGTTCCAGGAAATTGTTGACCGTCTGGTCGTCTGTTTTGAGGTTAGACATGCCGTGAATATTATCTAAATAAACGGGAAAATGCAAAAAATCCGCCTATGGCGGATTTTGCGCTGTCCCATGTCTTATTTCAGGCTTTCCAACCGTTTCTCCAAGCTTTGCACTTTGGCCTGGGCCTCCTCGAGCTTTACCTTCATATCATTGACCACTTTTTCCGGGGCTTTGGAGACGAATTCCGCGTTTTGGAGCTTGGCTTGGGTTGACGTTACGTATGGCTTGAGGGCCGCGATTTCCTTGGTGATTTTTTCCTTTTCCTTTTCCAAGTCCACGCCGCTGGCTAAATTCAAGCCAATCGTGGTCGTACCAGACATCAAGGTTGGCCAACCCTGTTCCACGGCATCCACAAAATCCACGGCCTCAAGACGCGCCATTTGTTTGATCACCGCAACGTTCTCTTCCACGAGTTTAAGAACCGAGTCTTCGGCCACCATGGTAACCCGGACGAACGCCGCGGGTTCCACCCCGTTCTCGCTCCGCAGACGACGAATGTCGGTGATCATGGTTTTGATGAGTTCGAAATCGCGATTCGCATCATTGTCCTCGTATTCACCCGTCGGCCATTCGGAAATTATCAGTTGATGATCGTAACCGATAAAGTCCCAAACGTATTCCGTCACAAAAGGCATGAACGGATGCCAGAGTTTAACGAGACGGGTTAGGATATGAAGCAGTATGGCCGTTTTTTCTTTTTCTATCTTAGAAACCTCAAGGTACCAATCCGCAAATTCGCCCCAAGTGAAATCGCGCAACAATTCTCCCGCTTGCGAGAACTGATAACCTTCAATCAACTTGGTGACGCGGTTTTGGACAAGATAGAAACGATTCAAAATCCATTTGTCGGCCAAGGTTTTCAGCGCGTCCCACTGCCTGTCCAATTCAGCCTTATCCAAACCCGCAGAACTCTGAATTATGTAGCGGCTAATGTTCCAAAGCTTGTTGGTGAAATTCCTGAAATCCTTTATTTTCTCTTCAGACAATTTCTGGTCCATGCCCGGAGATGTGCCCATGACCAAGGAGAGGCGCACCGCGTCCGTGCCGTATTTGGGAATAAGCTCCAAAGGATCCAAAACGTTGCCAAGGGATTTGGACATCTTGCGGCCTTGATCGTCACGCACCAAACCGTGCAGGTACACGTCCTTGAACGGCACCTCGCCCAAAACGTACGTGGACATCAAAATCATGCGCGCCACCCAAAAGAAAAGGATGTCATAACCGGTTTCGAGCACGGCCGTGGGATGGAAGGCGCGGTTCTTTTTCCATTCCTCGGCGTCCGGCCAACCCAAAGTCGAGAAGGTCCACAAACCGGAAGAGAACCAAGTGTCCAAAGTGTCCGGATCGCGTTCCCAACCCTCGCCCGGAGATTCATTGCCCACCTTTACCCCGTCACCCTCTCCCGACGTTGGGCCATTTTTGTACCACACCGGAATCTGATGCCCGAACCAAATTTGACGCGAAATGCACCAATCGCGCAGGTTATCGATCCAATGGAAATAAATCTTTTCGAAATTGCCGGGCATGACACGGGTCTGTCCGGACTCGACCGCGTAACGCATCAGCTCCTTGAGCGTGGCTTGGTCGCCGGCCTTCCATTTGCCGAGCGTGTCTTGGCGCAACTTGAACGGTTTGTTGACGCGTACGAACCATTGGCGCATGGGCAACTGTTCCACAGGATTGCCGCCACGCTGAGCCACGAGCAGATTCTGCGGGATGGTTTCCTTTTTGATGAGACAGCCCTCGGCCTCAAGTCTGGCGACGATTTTTTGGCGTGCCTCGACCGTGGTCAGACCCGCAAAATCTTCTCCGGCCTCGGTTGTCATCTTTCCGTCATTACCGATGACCTGCACCATGGGAAGGCCATGTTTTTCCGCCAAGTCCGCGTCCACCATGGAATGCGCCGGCGTGACGCCCAACGCGCCCGTGCCGAATTCTTTGTCCACGGTTTCGTCAGCGACGATTTTCACCGAGATTTTCTTGCCGCAAAAGATCGCTTCCAGTGTCTGGCCTACTAATTTTTTATAGCGTTCGTCCTCCGGATGCACAGCTACTGCCGTATCTCCGAACTTGGTCTCCGGACGCGTGGTGGAAATCGCGATCGGAAAATTCTTATCGTACGTGAACGTGACAAATTCGGCCTGGCCTTCCTTGTGTTCCACCTCGTCATCCGAAAGCGTGGTCTGAAAAGCAGGATCCCAATTGACCACGCGATAACCGCGTTCGATGAGACCGTCTTCGAACATCATTTCGAACACCGCGTTCACTGCGCGATTGCGTTCGTCGTCCAAAGTGTATTTCTCCCGCTTCCAATCCATGGAAGAACCCATGGCCTTGCATTGGTTGACGATGGTGTCGCGCGAATTCTGAGCGAACTCGCGTACGCGTTCCAACAATTTTTCGCGACCCAATTCTTTACGCGGATCCTTGATGCCTTCTTTGATCAAAATCTGTTCCACCTTGACCTGAGTCGCGAGCGCCGCATGGTCCGTACCCGGCACCCAATAAGCCTGCTTGCCGCGCATGCGGTTGAAGCGGATCAACAAATCCTCGATGGCCAACATCTTGGCGTGGCCTACATGCAACGTGCCCGTGCGGTTGGGCGGCGGCAAAACGATGCAATACGGTTCGGCATTTTTATAACGCTCATCCAAATCCGCCAGTCTGTCCGGATCGAAAGCGCCGGAATCTTCCCATTTCTTGAAAATATCCTGTTCCACGCCCCCGGCCTCGTAGGCTTTGGGCAAGTCTTTATAATCCATAATGGGCTAATGGTACGTAAAACTCGCCCAAAGGGCAAGGCTCACAAACCCACTTCGTTTCCCCCTTTTTCAAGGGGGCTTTTACAATCTATTCTCCACTGTTTTATTAATGATGGCACAAACGGCTTCAAAATTATTAAGGATTTCAAAATTCGGAAAGCGAATGACTTCCAAATTGTAGGATTCCATAATAGCGGTTCTCTCCTGGTCGTAAGCCAACCCGCTCTTGGTCCAATGCTGACTTCCATCCACTTCGATGACAAGCCTCGCCTTGGAACAATAAAAATCGACTATGTAATGATGTAAAGGCTTTTGTCTCGTGAAACCAATTGAATGTTTTCTTAAAAATTCAAACCACAATTTCTTCTCAGCGGGAGTCATTTCGTTCCTCAACCTTCTCGACCGGTCTTTCAACTTTGGGTTGTAAGGCAAATGATTATCCCCTTTGCAAATCAATCCGTTCTTCATGACTAAAAAATAACATTTAAAAGCCCCTTGTGAAAGGGGGAGATAGAGGGGGTTTAAAGCAAAGCCCCGATCGAGTGATCGGGGCCAAGCGTGACAGGCCGAGTCGAAACGACTCAAGGCCTGATGAAAGAGCGATTGTCCATGTCGAGCATCGTGCGATCGAATTCGGCCTGCAGCGCAGCTTGTTGCTTGCCGTCGCACTTCCGGCACACGCGATAAACGGGACCGTGCATGCCCTCGTCCGCGTCGCGCGCGCTTACCAGCTCGCCGCACAGATCCGTAGATTGCCCGCACCAGTCGCAACGATCCGCACACTGGTCCTTGCCGTCGCCGTCATCTTCTTCCGCATGGAGGAACGCTTCGAGATCCTTGTCCACCTCCTCCGCCGCTTCCCAGACCCGCTTGTCCCACAGACCTTCGGCGATGGCTTCACGCGCAGAAAACAGAATCGATTTCGCCATGTCTTCCTCCTCAAAAGCCGATGGCTCGGAACTCGACCTCGACCCTGCCGCCTTCGCCCCGATTGAACTCCACGGATATGGCGTTCTGCCACACGTCACGCAGACCGGCGAGTACCCGCTTGATCGAGGCGACGGTGCCCATGCCGGGATATTCTTTCACGTCAATCTTGCGATCCGCGAAACCGTACGCGAACAGGTCGTCGATGATGGTCGTCTCCCCGAGGAACTGACGTGCTTCGGGCGATGCCACGGCGAACAACCGACCCTCCAGCTTTTTCTCGTCCTCGGCGATGGCGTCCATCGTGATACGCAATTCACGCAATGCAGACAGCCGACGCTGATTGAGCGAGAACACTTCGAAACAGAAACCCGGCTCCTTGTTTTTACCCATGCGAAACCTCCGGTATAGAAATCTTGGAATGTACTGCTTGCCCACCTCATGGTCCGAAACGGTTCGGGCCACCGGGCGGGAACTCGTCAAATCAAGGATCTGATAGACGAGTCGAGTTTGAATGAGCCTACTCCCTGCGACGCGGGACCACGCCAGAGGCGGGCACGGCGTGCGACGACTGCGACGATTTATTACGCCGCAATCATCTCGAGCGTGGGGCGGATGGCTTCGATCCACTCGTCGTCATCGTTGTACTCGGCGGCCCAAATCATGGCCTCCTCGCACACGATGACATCCCCGGAAACCATGCCGAGGTTCTCCAGGCCGTCGTCATCGTTACACTCGTCGTACTC
Source organism: uncultured Gammaproteobacteria bacterium (assembly GCA_964604275.1). Taxonomy (GTDB): domain Bacteria; phylum Patescibacteriota; class Patescibacteriia; order 2-12-FULL-60-25; family 2-12-FULL-60-25; genus MWCR01. Next base: position 8,836 of record CAZRYH010000009.1, on the reverse strand, counting down.
GGGCTCGGGCCACAGGATCACCTCGAACTCCATACGCACGTGCACGATGTCCCGGTTCCGGTGCTTGCGGCCGCTGACGTCGCCGGTCTTGTGGGCGGACTTGCGTACGCATTCCACACCATGGGGCGTAACCACGGTGTAGTGACGACGCATCTTGCGCCAAGCACGACGGTTTTCACGGCCTTCGCAGGCAGCACGGCGTCGCTCGGAGATTTCGGTGTCGCAGGCTTGATTCTCTGCGTCTGCCAAATCGTCGTAGCGATCGTCGTACCTGTGCCAGTCGGCTTCGCCTGAACTCGCAACTTCCGCTGCGAGTTCGACTCTGGTCTCGATCTTCTTGGTCGAACCGGAATCCTTGCCCGCGAGCACGTCCTGGACGTAGTCCGGATTGACGCGCGCGTTGCCGACCCAGCAGCGAGGACTGCTTTCGGACGCCTCGTAGGTCACGATGGTGGGCCGCGAAACGACCTCGATGATCACCGTGCCCTTGGGGGCCTTGCGCTTCGGACCTGCGACTTCATCGCTATGGAAAGTACGGAGCATTGGGTATTCCTTTGCCTTGGTTGAGTTTTCGGTTCTGCTTCTCCCGTCTCAACAGCCGAAAGTATTCGGATGTTAGGGCGGGAGCTCGTTCATCAAGATTCTGATGGACGAGCCGAGCGGGAAGGTGCGTGATTCTTTCATGCGGCCTTTTCGGAAGACGAGTTGAACATGGATTCGAGCATCGAGGCCACCTCGGCTTCGTACTCGAGCTCGTCCGCCCCGGCCCTCTGAAGCACAGTCTCATCGCACGCGAACGGATCGGCGACTCCGCGCTGTACCCCATTGCGAGGTCCGAGCGAGGGCGACCCCTTGCGGCTGCCATTGCGTTCGCGCTCGTGCGCCAGACGTGCCTCGCGCCGCTTTTTGGCCGCGGACTTGGGCTTTGGCTCCTCGACGGTGGTGCAGACTATGACCGTACACGCGGATTGGGAAACCTTGGCTTGAGCCGCGGCTACCTTCTCCTGTTTGCGCGCCAATGCGCGTTCCAACCTACGCTGATCCCTGCATCTCATGACGAACTCCTTGGTTTTGCGCAGCTTCAAAGCCACGCTTGGGCAACGAACACGATTTTCAGATAACGGGCTAATATAACACAAAAAAGGCCTTTTGTCAAGGGTGTCTGGACAACTTCCGTAAAGAAAAAAGACCTTATTTTAGCCAAAGATGCACAAGCGCCCTTGGCCAAGTTGCGCTATAATCAAACCATGTTGCAAAGCGACAAAAAAATCTGCTCCTTGAGCGCGGATGAGGCATTGGAACTCTTGGAAACAAACCTTAACGGATTGAGTTCAGAAGAAGCCAAAAGACGCTTGGCCAAACACGGTACCAACGACATCCAAGCGGAGAAGAACGTGCCGGCGTGGCTGATTTTCGTACGCCAATTCAACAGCCCGCTGATCTTGATTCTTGTAGGCGCGAGCCTGCTCTCTTACGGGCTCGGCGACAAAATGGAAGTGATCATGATTTTGTCGATGGTGGCCATGAGCACGGTCCTTTCCTTCATACAGGAATACCGCAGCGAGCGTTCGTTGAGGATGCTGCGGAAAAAACTCAACCGTTACGCCACGGTCATGCGCAACGGCAAACCGCAAAAAATCGACGCGCGCGAGCTCGTGCCGGGAGACATCGTGAGATTGGAGTTGGGCACCGTGGTCGCGGCCGACATGCGCTTATTGCAAATCGACGATTTGGAAATCGATGAATCCATGCTCACCGGCGAATCCGTGCCCGTAGCCAAAACCGACGAAGCCATCGGGGAAGGTGCACTCACGCCGCAAGAACAGATAAACATGGCCTTCATGGGCACCAACGTGGTGGAGGGTTGCGCCACGGCCGTGGTTGTTGCCACGGGTTCCAATACCGAAACCGGACGCACCGCCGCGTTGCTCGCCACGCGCACGGAAGAAACCGATTTTCAAAAAGGGGTACGCGCCTTCGGCGGTTTTCTCATAAAGGTCACGGTCGGACTTATCGCCTTGGCCACCATCGGCATGGGGTTGATGCGCGGCAATTGGATAGAAGCCGTGCTCTTCGCCTTGGCTTTGGCCGTGGGCGTTTCCCCGGAGCTCTTTCCCATGATCGTGACCGTCAACCTTTCGCGTGGCGCCATCAAGATGAGCAAAAAACACGTGATGGTGAAAAAACTCATCGCCATCGAAGACTTGGGCAACGCCGACGTTTTCTGCACGGACAAGACCGGCACGCTCACGGTGGGCACCCTCAGGGTCCGCGGCGCCATAAACGCCTTGGGCAAGGACGACGACAAAATCGTGCCCTACGCGGCGCAATGCCTCACCCTGAATTCCTCGGGTCGCGCCACCAACGCCATAGACCAGGCCATACTGGACGCGGCCAGCCATGAGCACGCGCCGCAACTTATAAGAAACGCTACGCGATTAGAGACCATATCTTTCGATTTCCAACGACGGCGCATGAGTTGCGTGATAGAAAACGAAGGCGGACAACGTTGGCTGATTTCCAAAGGCGCGGTCAAAGAAACATTGGCGGTTTGCACCCATCACGTTCAAGACGAAAAAACCTATGAACTCACGGAAACGGACGTGAAGCGCATCAACGAACTGGCCGATCGCGCGCAGGACGAAGGTTATCGGCTGCTTGCAGTGGCAAGGCGCGAAATCGGCAAACAGGACACATACACGCCCAAGGACGAAAAGAATCTGCAACTGGTTGGCTTCGTGCAGGTCAGCGACGCGCCCAAACAGACCGCGGCCGCGGCTTTGACATCTTTGGAAAAATTGAACGTACGCATCGTGATTTTGACCGGGGACACGGAACGTGTCACACGCCACGTGACCAAGCAACTCGGGTTCAAAATCACTTCCCTGCTCACGGGCGATCAGTTGGAGGGCCTTGATCCCGCGGCTTTCGATCAAGCCTGCGAAAAAGCCAATGTCTTCACGGGCATCACTCCGGCGCAAAAACTCCGCGTCATTCAATCCCTAAAAAAACACGGGCACACGGTCGGTTTTATGGGCGACGGCGTTAACGACGCGCCCTCTTTGCGCATGGCCGACGTGGGCATCTCGTTCGACGATGCGGTGGACGTGGCCAAAGAGGCTGCCAGCGTAATCCTGTTGAAGAAAAATCTTTCGGTCCTGGCCGACGGCATCCGCGAAGGTCGACGTACGTTCGCCAACACGCAAACCTACATCAACGCCACCATCTCTTCCAACTTCGGCAACATGCTTTCTTTGGCGTGCGTTTCACTTTTCCTGCCGTTTCTGCCCATGCTGCCCGCGCAGATACTTCTGCTGAACATACTCAGCGACCTACCCATGTTGGGCATATCCAACGACCGCGTAGCCGAGGAAGATCTTGCCAAACCGCGATCTTGGAACGTTGGGAGGATCTCAAAATTCATGTACTTCTTCGGCCCGATTTCAAGTTTGGCGGATTTCGCCACTTTCGGACTGCTCTTCTTCGTGGTGCAGGCAAACAGCAACCTCCCCTTGTTCAGAAGCGGATGGTTCGTCGAATCATTGCTTACGGAGGTAGTGGTCATATTCTTCATGCGTTCGCGCCTGACCACGCTCAAGAACCTACCCAGCAAAATATTGGTTGTCGCATGCTTCGTGTCAGTCGGACTGGCTATGGCGCTCGTATATTCACCTTATGGTCGTGATTTCGAATTCGCGCCAATTCCAGTTCAAATCCTGGTTTTCATTATAGGCATAGTGGCTGTTTACGGACTTATGGTCGAAGGCGGAAAAAGGTTGTTTTACAAATATATCGATCGTTAGCACGGGTGGCATGAATTTTGTTTTAAAATTCGGACAGAATAAAATCGCTTAATTCAGCAAAATTGATGTTTTTTATTAAAAATATGTCAATCTCTTGACATGATTTTTTAAATGACGTAATTTATCCAATTCCACGAATGGCGAATTTGCTTTAAGGTTACGTGGAAACGACTAGAAAACGATTATGCTGCAAGGTTTCGCTCAAGCCACGGAAGCCGTCAAACGCGCCCAGCGCGCGTTGTTGGTGGCCCCGGAAAATCCCACGCCGGACGCGGTAGCCGCCGTATCCGCGGCTTTGGCGTACCTCTTGGCGCAAGGCGTCACGGTCGAAGCCCTGGTGCCCAACGCTCAATTAGACAAGTTGCCCGGCTATCTGCCGGAAAAGGAGAAGCTCCAAGCCAAAATCGGCGGTACGCGCGATTTCCGCATCAGCGTCGACCTTGCAAAAACGCCGATCCACGAACTTTCGTACGACGTTAAAGACGGCAAGCTCCACATATTGCTGACACCTAAAAACGGCGAGTGGGAAAAGAAAGACGTAGATTTGCGCCCGGGGCAAGATCGTTACGACCTGATCGTGGCGTTCGGTTGCCCGGATCGCGCCGAATTGGCCAAGACCTTCCGCGACAATTCGGATTTCGCTTTTCGCGTTCCGGTCGTCAATGTGGATTACGAGGCAAAAAACGAACATTGGGCGCCCATAAATCTGGTTGACCTCACGGCCAGCTCCGTGACCGAAGTCCTGTTCTCCTGGTTGCGGGATTGGAATGAAAACAAGATCGACGAGAAGATCGCCACGGCCCTGCTCTCCGGCATGATCGCCAACACGCAATCTTTCCGCACCCCGCGCGTCACGCCGCAGACTTTGGAACGCGCAGCCAAACTCGTGTCCATGGGCGCGGACCGCGAGGCCGTGGTGCACCAGCTCTGGCGCACGCGCCCCGTAAACACGCTCAAGCTATGGGGCCGCGCCCTGTCACGCTTGGAACAAGACGACGAACGCGGTTTGATTTGGACCACGCTTTCGCGCCAAGACATCGTGGATTCTGGAGCCACGGAAGCGCGTCTGGACGAGATGGTCCAAGAACTCATCGCTTACTCCCCCGGCGCCAAGTTGGCCTGCGTCATGGTGGAACACGACGCCTCGAGCACGCGCGTGGCCCTGTTTGCCCAGCCCCCCTACGAAGCCAACCGTTACGGCAAATCTTTGGGCTTGGACGGTTCTAAACAACGTGTGAGCGGCGCTGTGGCCAAACCGCTTTTGGAGGCCAAAGACCTCGTGGTCCAATCCCTGCGACAACAATTGAAATGAATTTTAGATAGAGACGCAAAATCTTGCGTCTCTACGATTATTTTATAAAAACGTCCCGAACCCGGGACGTTTTATGTTTTCAATCTTTGTCGCGAGGCTTCGGCCAATACCATGGCCGTGGCCACGGAAACGTTTAACGATTGAACAAACCCACGCATGGGAATGGTCACTATTTGGTCGGCTTGTTCCAGAAAAATCTTGGACGCGCCCAAGGCTTCGTTGCAGACCACCAAAGCCGCGGGTTTGGTCCAGTCGAAATCCCATTGCGTTTTCCCCTGTTCTGACAAGGCCGTGACCCGAACCTCCAAGCCGCGCGCCTTCAAATCGTCGATGCACGCCTGCGCGCAATTCCATCTCTTCAATTCAAGCCATTTGACCGCGGATGCGGCCGAGTGCCGCAATTCTTTGAGTCGCGGCGGATTCATTTCTTCATACACCAAATGCACGGTCTTTACGCCCACTGCGTCGCAGGTCCTAAGAATCGCGCCCACGTTGTGCGGATCGTCAATTTGCTCAATCACCACTTCCAAATCTTTCCAACGCCAAGATTGGATTTGGGCAACCCTCTCTTCCCTGTCGCCAGGCAAACTCACGGCTCGCGGATGATCATTTCGCATATAAAAGAACGGCGGGTGAGATCTCGAACGGAAATCCTCGCCAGGAAACCCGTTCGTAGAACTCGCCCGCCGTTCTGTGGAAAGAATAACACGGGATATTCTCTCCCGCAAGCCCAACAATCCACTGTATTTTAGCTTAATTCTTGACTTATTCCCCACCTTCTGAGGCGTTCAATTTTACGGTATGCAAGCTGGTGACCTCCTTCTCTAAAGCGTTCAAACGGGCTTCCATGCCATCCAATTTATCCAAAATTTGTGACGTTACGTGAGCTGTCCGCAAATCGTCTTGTTCTTTGGCTTGCGCGTTGGCGGTGGCGAAAGCCACAGCCCCGGTCAACACGACCGCCAGACCCGCTATTATGACAGCGCTCCAGATGTGAGTAACACCGCGAGCCGCGTGCATTATGTGATGATGGCTGATGTGCGATGTCGCACCCACGTAACGTACCATGCATTGCTCACCGCAATGCGAATGTCCGCACTTGGCCATCAAAGGCTCTGGTGTAGGACTGTTGGCCGCTTTGGCTTTGGCGCGGACCGGGCGCTTTTTGGCTTTGTGTTCCTCCATACAGGCGAATAATACCACACTATAAAAGCGCGTGCTATCCACACTAAATTCAAATGTGAGATTCTGGGATTATCCATCCATCAACTTTGACTTTTATGAGGGTGGATGGCACCATCGAACCCACGAGACCACTTGGTCCGGACCTTAACCTTCAACTCCTCGGGAAGGTGCGTTGGCCATGACATCACCCTTCGTTCCCAAAATAGATTGGCGGCCAGCAAAGGCGGCTCGCATGGCGCCCGATTCGCCCCCGCCCAGAACCTTCGCCCAATCCACAATGCACGAGTCGGATTACGAGAAGGCGCAAGAAGACGCCAGATGTGGCAGAACGATTCCCGGAATACTCAAGGACTGGGGGTCGATTCCGCCTCCATCCCTATGATCACCTTCTCCAACAGTCGAACAGACTGTTTTTTTCAAAATACCTATCTACTCTCGTATGCATAAATTTAATCCCCGCTCTTATGGTGATAGCGGCAAGTCTGCGTGACTTTCAAATTCTCTGCGGCGGCGCCACGTGAACAGCGGCCATATAAAAACAGCGACTGATGCCGCTGTTTTTACGTGGTGGACGTTGCAGGATTCGAACCTGCGACCTTTCGAATGTGAATCGAACGCTCTAACCAACTGAGCTAAACGTCCAGAATGCGCATATCCTACTTATCCAGACTGATTATGTCAATTCCCTGTATTTCCACGGTTTTAGACCGAAATGGACGGTTTTTCCGTCTTTAAGTCTTCTGTTTTGGCGTATATGTGTCCAGATATTTTTCTATCATCAATCCGTCATGCCACTGTTCCGGGGTCACGTCGTTCATGCCGCGTACGTCTAACCTCTCCCCCGAGTCAGACAGGATGGCTAAAGCGTTGGCAAACCGCACAAAGTTGATGACATTCAAAACGTTGGCCCGCATCCGCACGTCCATCTCCTGCCCATGCTTGATCATAGCCGCCGCCTGCCTAATCAAATCCAAATTCAATTCGGGTGGCGACAACACATCCATGAGATACGGTCCCCAAACTCCGTCCTCATCCTTTCTGAGCAACACGTTGCCCCCGCCCGCCATATCGATTATCTCACCGGTATCTACGGCGTAACGCATGGCGCGTCCTATATAATCTCGGAGTGCGGATTTGATTCCAGTTTCCGCGTCCATTTTTTCCAAGGCCGTGCGTAACGAGGGATACGTGTACAAGATGATTTTCCGGCGTGCCAACGCATCGGCCGGACCTATGGCCTCGGACGAAGAGAGCAGACGATGGCCTTCAACATAAAAATCCAAAAGGATGGTGCGGTTGAGTTCCGCGTAACTCGAATAGATGTCCACGCAAGACTTTTTGTCCAAATCGATCTTGTGCTGCAACGTGCACAGCACGTCCATGCTTTTCGGCACCACGAGACGTGCCGGTATTTCGATGTTCCTATCGCGCATCAATGCGAGCACCACGGACTCGTTCAACGGGATGTTTTTGACGGCCACCAATTCCAAAGGCACGGTACCGGCTGAAAAGTAGGATTGCAGACGGGCCAATCTTTGATGGTGGTTCGTAGCCTTGTCACGCAATCGCGCCTCTTCTTTTTTGATGGCGTCTTCACCCCTGGCCTGCGCATACAGCATGGGCAGACTCTCGATGAAATCTACTTTGAGCACGTAATTTGGGAATCGCACGTCCTCAAACACCACATGCTCTCCACCCTTGCCCAACAGGCGCAGGACGTGCGGTAAGACACGACAGTCGTCAGAAGCCGCCATGACCAACTCATGACCAAATTCCTCCAAAGCCTGTTTCAAGGTCAAGGGTTGCGGCGGCGCCATCGGTTGTTCGAAAATCGCATGCGGCAGAGACGCGACCTTGAGCGTATACGGCGTACGTCTTGTGATTTGCGAACTCACGATTGGCATCCATATAGAATAGCAGATGGAAAATAAAAAATCCCGTTTCCACGGGATTTTTTATTTCTTTTAGGATGGAAATTTACAAGACGGCATCCTTGGCGGCCTTGGCCACGCGGAATTTGACGACCGTCTTGGCGGCGATCTTGATGGTTTCGCCCGTGGCCGGATTGCGGCCCATGCGCGCAGCGCGCTTCACTTTGACGAGTTTACCGAAACCGGGCAAAACGAATTCACCGGATTTCTTGACCTCTTTGTAGGCCATCGCGATCATGGCGTCCAACAAACCGGTTACGTCCTTCTTAGACATCCCCGTCTTGCCGGCGAGTTCGCTCAGCATTTGGGACTTGGTCATCTTTGCCATAGCAATGATGTATGAAAAATAGTGATTAATCTTGAGTTTTAAGCTCAATGGCATAAAGTATAAAAGCCGCGCTCAAACCCTGCAAGCATTTGGCCCAATAAAATCAAGGGTCTAAGGGGCAACCCTGTGTATAACCCCAATAAAATCAACCCGAACTCATCGCACTAATCACAAAAACCGCCTGAATAGGCGGTTTTTGTTGCTTATTGTCTGACTGCCGAGGCAATGGCTTGCACTACTGTTTTTTCGAACACGGTTGGCAATATTTTGTCTGCAG
>CAZRYH010000008.1:0-54176 GCA_964604275.1 uncultured Gammaproteobacteria bacterium | reverse complement strand
CGCCAATTAAAGCGGTACGCGAGCTGGGTTCAGAACGTCGTGAGACAGTTCGGTCTCCTGTCTACTACGCGCGTGGAATTTTGAGGAGACGAATCTCTAGTACGAGAGGACCGAGATTCACGAGCCTCTAGTGCGCCAGCTGTCCCACCAGGGGCACCGCTGGGTAGCTACGCTCGGCACGGATAAACGCTGAAAGCATCTAAGCGTGAAGCCGTCTCCAAGATTAGAATTCAGAGGATCCTCCGAGACCAGGAGGTTGATAGGTGGTAGGTGTAAGGGCTGTGAGGCCTTCAGCCAAACCATACTAATAATCCAATGCTTCGGCCTTCCGACGTTAGAAAACGTTGGATGGCGAAAGAAAAGTTGCGTACGGCTAACAATGCCTTGTACGTGTGATCTTAGAAATGACGATAAAGCAAAATGCAAAATTCAAAAAGCACAATATTTTTTGATTTTTGCTCTTTGATTCTTGCTTTGATTATATTGAATCTCCGACTTGTTTTCGCAACTTATGGTTGCGTAAAGAGGCCGGTGACTCAAGCGAAGGGGTCACACCTGTTCCCATCCCGAACACAGAAGTTAAGCCCTTCAGCAGCGATGGTACTTGGACCCAACCCGGTCCTGGAAGAGTAGCCCGTTGCCGGACTAATGAAAAAACCCTCGAAAGAGGGTTTTTTCAATTGTAATAAATATACTGACTTTATTGCCAAAGCTGTTCAAGGTTTTCTTTTGACATGATTTGCCAGTTACCGTCGTTCTTTCTCTTTAACTCGATTACTGAATCATCCAATGAAATAGAATTTCCGCCGCAATGACTAGAAATATATTTGAATTTTACGTGTGCCATCAGGTCATATTGCCGGCTCGTATTAACATGGCTGCTGTTTGTTTTCACTTGAATGAACTTAACGCGTCCATTTTTAATAGCGATCAGATCTGTGCCACTATCAATCAATGGTTTTACGGATTCAATACCATATTCCATTAATCGCAATTGAACAAGCATTTCTCCTATGGCGCCTATGGTCATTTTCGGTGGGTTTGAGTTTCCCATAAGCTTTAAAGATTATTTACAGTACTAATCATTATTAGGCGGTTTGGAAAATATTGTCATGGTTGTGCTCTCTGTAGTATATACTGCTCCTTGTCTGATCATGGTGCATTTTGCATAATGGCGCTCCATTATTAATATCCCAAAGAGGGGCGCATTCGTATGCTTGTATTGTGTTCGTTATGCTGCATTCTTTTACGATGGCATAAAATGAGTTATAGCGGTGATCAACCTCTATGTTGTCGGTTGATCCGCAAACGGCACATTTATCACCAAATCTACGAAGAACATCTTGTCTCCAGTGGCTATATTGGGGCATAGCTTCAATGTCCTTCCTTAATTGTTTATATTTATTAATTTTCGCTTCCTGTATTTGCTGACGCTCTTGTTCAATCTGTTGCTGACGTTGCTGTTGTTTTTGAATATTTATTAATTGAGCAATTTGTTTTTTTTCTCTGCGAACATCACTTAATTCACGCATTTCAGGCAGCATCAAATTATAGTATTTGATAAAAGCTACCAAAAAAATAATTGGCAAAATAATAGTTTGGATTGATAAGATTCCACCAACCACAATCATTCCAAGCACTAGCCAACCAGGTTTCAATATTTTTTTCAGCTCTACTTCTCGAGCACTTAGCGTTATTAAGGTGGTTTCTAATGTAATCATAGAATGTAATCATCCAGATTAGCACATTTTTGCCATTTTGTCAATGGACTGAGGGTCGAAATTGTTAGAAAAATGGCATTTTTTTACAAATTTTGTAGGTTTGAAAAACGCTTTTTTAACTGAGGTTTTTGATTATTAAAAACCGTTCCCAGCGGAACGGCAGAACATGCGATCTCTCAAGCGATACTTGTCTGCACCATGAATCTGGGTCTGACGTAGAGGATGAGGATCATTGTGAACTCGATGGCGAGGTACGTGATGGGTTGGAGCGCGTGGGCCAAAGTCCAACCCGGTATGGCAATCACCGCACAGACGCAAGACGCGGAGAAGATGGTCCAGGCCAACTTGTCTTCATTGGCCGGATTCTTCCAGGCCGAGACGAACGTGGGGAACGAACCGAGCGTGACCACCGACATGCTGGCCACGATACCGAAGTTCGCGTCGTCAAAAACCTTCCAGAGGATGATGCCCAGCAAACCTCCGCCCAAGCTCACCTTATCGAGCCAGGTCCAGCCGGGTGCGCCGTACTTCAGGGCCAGCCCGACAGTCACGCATGAACCTGCGAACGCACCGAGAATCTGTCCGTTCACGCTGTGTTTGGCCAGCATGCCGGCCAGGGTCAAGCCATCAAGCGCGGTCCAAACAATCCATGAAGATCTCGATGGCCGCGTTCTTTTCTGGAGAATGGCCACGATATAGGGGATGAAGCCGACTATGAACAACACGCCAGCTATCACAGACAGAGTGTTCTTCAAGGTATGCCGCCTTTCGATTTTCGTTCCTTAAGTCTTTCAAGGATCAGGTATTTGATGCAAAATACCTTTTTTTAAGAAAAGTCAATGGTAGGATGCGTTTTTGAAAAATGAAAAAAGCGACCAGAACGGTCACTTGGAAAGGTGGGGGACTCAGTGGCTTTCGCGCTGGCGCAGCCTCTCGGCTACGGCTACGAACGTGTCGTGCGGGGCCACGGGTACGCCGAGAACGTTTGCGAGGTAGTGGCATTCTTCTGCCACTGCCTCTGCACGCGTTTCCTTTTCTGGCGTCACGAGTCCGCGCGGCAGGCAGTCGCTGATGCGACTCATGTCCGTGATCATGGCCCACCTGAGTCCCATGGCGCTGATGATACGGTCGATCCACGGCAAGAGCTTTTTGGTTTTTGTGGCGGGTGCGATTTCGATTCGTCCTTCGAGGGCTAGCTTTTTGGCCTCTTCCAGGGCTTGTGCGGGCGTCATCTTGGGTTGCGGCTTTTTGCTGCGGCTTGCCATGTGGCCATCCTTTCTGGAGAAAAATCCCCAAAGTCGGAGGTTCACTGCCACTCCCGCTTGCCCTGAAAAGCTCCCAAGACCCTACGAAGCTACTATATTTTTAAAGAAAAGTCAAGGGTACGCGATAAAGAAAAAGACCTTGAAGGTCTTGAGAGAACTGACGTTGAGTGCCGTCAGTTTTTGACGTCGCCGTTGTTTCCGCCGGTCGGGTCGCTGTTGGGTTCGCGGCCCTTGAGCTCCATGTGCTGACCGCATTTCCTGCAGCGGAGCCTGATCGTACGGCCCTTGGCCTTGTCAGGATCCATAGTGTACTTGGCGTTGCAGTTGGGGCACGCGAGCTTGATTTTCGGATACCAGGACACGACGTGAGCCGCATCGACCATGGGGTCTTCTGGCGCGGATGCGTCGGTTCGCTCAGGATTGTCCACGACCTTGCCGTCGGCAACGTGGATATTGGCGCCGCATTCACGGCACAGGACCTTTACGGTTTTTCCCATGGTCCTGTTCCCGTCAATCGTCCACTTTGAACGGCAATCGTGGCACTGGATGACCACGCAATTGACAGCTGGCCGGTCGGGATTGGCGGTGTAAACCGCCAGGATGGAATCCGCCTCACTTTCCGCGCCTGACGAGAGCATGTCCATGAGCGCTCCGGCCTGTTCGTCGCTCAGGCGGGTTTCGTCCGAACCGTTCTCGGCATCGGGGAAGATTTCCCATGCCCAGCTTTCGACAACTTCGGCTCGGCCGGCTCGGATGGCACGCATGAGACCGTAGACATCTTCGATCTTGGGGCCGTACACGTGCAGCATGAGCTTGTAGCCGCCGTCCTGTCGCTCGATGGTGGCTTCCGCTGATTCGTGGGAGTAGATTCCGGGTTCCTGGATCGGGCAGTTGGGCCACAGTGGCATGAGCCAACTGCAGTGTTGGACCATGTCTTTGATGGCCGGTGGAATGAGCAGGGGAAGCGGAACGCGTTCGTTTCGAACTTCGTAGTACGGTCGAATGTCTGAATCGACTTTGACCGTAATGCCGTTGATGTTGACTCCGTCGCGGTCAGGAAAGAAGGTATCCCGTCCGAGTTGTTCAACGGCTTGAGCGTGCGCTTCCTGATTGAGGTAAAAACGGAGTGCCATGGCTTTTCTCCTTCCGTTCGTCAGACTTCGTCAGACAAGGCCTCGGCGGTAAGTGGCGCGGCAACCGCACCTACTCACTGTCGTAAGCCATGCCCATACGGGCCCGATCGATGGATCGATCCGAAGCCATTCCGGTCGACCAAAGGATTAAACGTGTTTTAAGCCTTTTTGTCAAGGATTTGTGGCTCTCTAAATCCCTTTCCAAGAAGTTCAATCCTGCCCTTGACCGGTCGATATTTTGGTGATTAAATCTTTGGCGCGCCTTTTGCGCTGCACACGATGGGAGGCTCGGATCATGTCAATCAGGGAAGATGCCAGGCAGGTCGCGATCAAACTCTATGGGCAAACTGGAAGCATCTTTGGTCGGGTCGCGTTCGTCACGCGTCCTGAGCAGGACAAGATGTGCCGCCTGAGCTTCATGCGTGAAGATGTTCGTATCTTTTCACTTGCGCCCAACTTGGGCCTGCCGCTCGGCGACAACATCCAGTATCTCCATGATCTGGAGCGCGTCAAATTCGAAAATCTGGCCGACGCCCTGGATGGTTGGAGGCAATACACGCCCAAATGGGACGTGCTGCCTTTGGCCGCGCAAGAGTTTTGGTCGTGCCTCGTGCCGGACATCCTGTTGGAGCTCAGGGCCCAGCACAATACGATAACCGTGGGCGGCTGGAACTTGGCCAATGAAGTCAGACTCAACCTTGATGCGGTCACGGGCGTGGAAGTCTCTTGCCGATCCGAAGCCTTGAGCTTGGCTTTGGCCATGGAGTATCGCAGGATGGCCGTGGCCAACTTTCCCAATGCGATCAACGAGAAGGCCGAGGATTTGCGCTATCTGCCATTCTACTGCGGAAAGGTCGTCCATTTCGATTGCCTTTGACGCCGACTTCACTCGACTCACGTCGGGTTTTTTATTTGCCGTCACCATTGACCGTTCGCCATTTTGTTGCTTAAATCCAGGCGTCAAAGAAACGGAGCGTGCCATGACGACTCGCGATGCGAAAGACAACAACGAACCTTTCATCCAGATTCAGCCGCGTGACTTTCAGCACATGCGAAGGACAGAAGGTTTTCTGTCGCATTTACTTAAAGCATTTGGAAAGAAGCGTGGCTGGATTTGATCCTCAAATCGCCATGCTGTTGTGTCTGGTTAGCGTCTTGGTGCGCGTCGTGACCAAAAGCGGCATGGTCGATCGGATTGCTCGTGTGGCTCTGCCTGCGTTCGCGGCGTTCATTCTTGCCGGTGCGGCTTTCGGTGCGTTTCTCGCGTGCCACGTTGCCGGCTGACTCGAAGGCTTGTCGTCCCAACTCTTTGGGATGGCAAGCCTTTTGTATTTAAACGTTAACTCACCCTGCCCTCCCTTAACGAGGGATATGCTATTTGTAAGCCCCTCCATTTGTAAGGGAGGGGGTGGGGTGGGTTAAGACCATTGACATTTTCCCATTTTTTCTGTATGTTGCGGCCCATGGACCTTACCACAATCGAACATCTCAAGAGCATCGCGGCCGAACGTCTGCCTAAGGACGATCCGTCGCACGACATCTCACATGCCTTGCGCGTGCTGCGCAACGCCCAACTCATCGCCAGCCAGCAAATCGGCGATATGGAGATTCTCATACCCGCGGCGTTGTTCCACGACCTGGTCAACCCGCCAAAGTGCAGTCCCGAGGCGCGTCGCGGACCGGAGCTTTCCGCACTCGAAGCCGCTAAAATCCTTATCTGCATCAATGACTATCCAGATCAGGCGATCCGCGAGGTAGAGCGTTGCATCCGCGAATGCTCGTTCACCAACGGACTCAAGCCGTCGTCGGTGGAGTCGGCCATCCTGCAGGACGCTGACCTTCTCGAATCGCTTGGTGCTGTGGCCATCATGCGTACCTTCGCTTCGAGCGGCAAAATCAACCGCGCGTTCTACGACGCGGAGGATCCGTTCGGCAGAAAGCGCGATTTGAATCCGCGGCAGTTCGCGGTCGACCTCTTCAAATCTCGTCTGCTGCGCGTGAGCGAACGGCTCAACACCGATACCGCGAAAAAAATCGCCCAAGAACGCGAGACGTTCCTGCACGTCTTCCTTACCCAATTCGGCGAAGAAATCGGCGTGCCTTACCCCTGACCTGTCGGTCGGGTTTTTTGATTGAGAAAACGCGATTGATATTGGATAGGAAGCATGGTTGACAAAAGGGGCTTTAGTGCTAACCTGGTCGTGGTCGAATCACGACGTCCCTTGGAGGTCAGCCATGAACATCAGGGAGAGATTGCGTTTTTCGTGCATGGTCGCTCTGCCCGGGCTGGTGATTATGGTTATGGGCGCGGTCATGGGTAGCGTCTTGGGATTCGTCTCATTCCGTTCATTGGTCGTGGGCGTGGCGGTTTCCGTGGGCATGGCCGTGGCCATCTTGCGGACCAAGTCCCACATCTTCAGGTTTTTGCGATCTTGCGGAGCTTTCGTGGCCGTAAGGATTCCTGCGGCTCAGCGGCCCGTTCATGGAGTCTTGTCCGAGGATTTGGCCGCGATGGGCAAGAGGGCACATTACCTCGTGATGTGCAATTTGTCTCTCTTCATCACTGTTGGTTTGTTGCTTGGGATGGGGATCGCGTCCTATATCACGAAGTGAAATTTTATCCGACTCGCGTCGGTTTTTTATTTGAAGATCGTTAAGCGGGGCTATTTTCCGCGCTTCATGCTAAAATACGACCATGCCGTACAACCCATTCCGGCCACTGGCTCTGGATCAGAAGAATCGGATGAAACCGTATGAAAAGAATGTGCCCAAACATAGGGGTTTTGAAGGCGTACGTGAAATCAAGTCCAATGAAGACGAGGACTTCAAAGATTTGATGGCTTTCAATCCCGAGGCCTTGTACGATCCGGACAAAACTGGCATGGCGGAAAAATTGATGGCTACCCTACCCGAACAACCCAAATCCGCGGATGGCGAAACGGTCATGTTGGATAAAACCGTGCTTGAGCAAGCGGCCGCGGCCATCGAGTCCAGTCCGGTGGGAAAGGAGGACGCCTTGTTCAATCCCATGGATTATCTGAAACCGGAACAGAGGGGTACGGTGTTGGCCTATCTTTACGAGCTGGCCAAGATGGAGGAGTACAGCATGCCGGGCGCCGTGGGTTTGTTGAAGAAAATTCAAAACGGACAATTCCTGACCCAGGACGAGCAGATTCAATTTTTGATTTATATGCGCTCCTGGAAGGTTTTTTTGGGAGAGTGAGACGAAAAAAAGGCCGTTTAGGCCTTTTTTATGCTGTCCAAAATCGAATTTTTTTCACGAGAATCCTTATCTTCGACGGCTTTGCGCCAAGCCCGATTGGCTTTTTCCTTCAATTTTGTCAATTTAACGTGCACATCCCTGATCCGGGCGCGCGTTTTTGATAAATCCGGGTTTTGACTTTTTTTATCCATACTGAAAGTCGAATTCGTCACTTGTGCCTTAATAGCTTATACTATTTGCTGAATTACATATAGTAATATTATGGACGAAAACCAAATCGCGAAAGCCGCCGTCTCAAATTTGGAGACGGGTGACCGAAAGGCTGAAAATAGGGAAAAAGCCCCGGAAAATACTATGGAATCCGTACGCCACGAATTGGCCGCGGCCCAAGCCGAATGCGCGGAAGCCGAACGGGCCATTTCGAGGGCTGAAGATGCGGGGGCGGATGCCATCCTGACTTCGGAATTTCGTGCCGAAGAACAGATTGCCGCGGCTGAGTTGCGCCAAGCGGCTCAAGAGCTGGAATCCGCCGATAAAGACAGCGTCTCTCCGCAAGAGGATTTTTCGATATACGAATCCATGGACATGGAAGCACTGAAGACCGAAGCCGCAAATCTGAGAAGCCAATACGACCAAGCCCTGGAGGATGTGCAGGAGGCTGTAGGTGCTGGGAGCACCAAAGCCAAAATTGATTGGCTCAGAGGCAAGGTCATGAAGGTCGGGACTCGGCTGGCTTACGTGTCACGCAAGCTGTATTGGGATTTTTCACAAGAGGAATACGCGACCCAAACGTCTGAGGGACAGCGTCCAGAATCGGAAATCGACCAATTCGTCTTTGAATTGAACGAATTGACGGAAAAACACTCTCCGGAAATGGGTCAAGGCAAAGATTTTAGCGAATTGCTGACCGAGGCGGAAAGTCTGCGCATGCGTTACGGCATGGAAGCCATCGAGAATTTACGTCGCAATCCGGAGTCGGCTCTAAAAGCCGGGTCGGCAATCAAACTCAAGGAGATGGCCGCGGAACTGGTTGAACAACCCTTACAAGAAATGGAGATCGACCATCCCGGGGAAGGCGTTAAAGCATATGGTGAATTTTTGAAACGCAAAGGCTTTGATACAACCACAATCGATGAAAAGATGCTGGTTTTCAAAAATGGTTTGGACTTTAGGAAGCGTATGCGTTGGGAGGATCAATTGTCTCAAGCCATGGCTAAGGGTGATGCTTTGGGCGCGGTGCGGATTTATATGAAATCTGAATGGCCCAATGCCACGCAATACAAACACGAGGAAATATCCAAAATGGTGAAAGACGAGTGCGTTGAACTCGCGAAAAAAAATTTGGACTCGGCCATAGGTTTTTATAGGAGCCTACCCGCGCAAACCCCTGGTTTAAGGGAAATTGAATGGCATTTGTTCGGCAAGGCCAAAGCCTCGCTCTCAGGGTCTTTCAATCAGGACGTGATGAAGGAAAAATTATTCAAAATCTTGGACGCTGCGCCGGAAGCATTAATCGACGAAGCCACGGGACAATATACGCATCAAACTTGGACCGACGAAGAACGTTTGGAAATACTCAACAAAATCATACAAAATAACGGTCATCTTGCATCGGCCGGTCGTTTTGGGTTAAGCGACTTTGGAGCCGCGACCGTGGACCAAGCCCGTCCGATATTGGCGCGCGTGTATCTACAAACCGAACCCAGGAAATTGATCGCAAACGTTTGGGGTTTTAGGAAAGAGCTTTCCTCTTTGCCGAACGCGGAAAGACAACGCGTGAAAAAAGATTTTTTCGACAAAGCCACAGCCTATGAAATGGGGGATTTGAAACAGCGGCTCCAATTCGTCCAGTTGACGCCCCAAGAATTCGGGGAGTTCATGGATAAAATGAAACTTACCCGCGACCAGCTGTATCAGGATTTATCTGAACATAACCCCAGTGCGGTTTTGGCCAAGTGCAACGCGGACAATCTGCTTTTCGATGGCGCACAAAAAGACAAGGTTTTTCAAAAGCAGGTAAAGATTAAGCCTTTCAAATTATTGGAAGATTTTGATCTTTTGAATTTGAACGATTCTCAAGCCAGGGAGCTGAAAACGGCGTTGATTGAAACCATGGCGGATAGGCTGGGCCAATCAAAAGACGCCATAGACTCGTTATTCGGTGATGCCGGCGACGTTTCTGAAAACATGAAGGAAATGCAGGGCTTGGTTGACCATGTGTTCGTCTTGAAGAGGATGTTGGGCGATCAGGGATTCAGCCGTATTTTTAAAGACAGGAGAATCAATCCAAAAGAAGTTTGCGGAGCATTCGCCTTTTTGCGCCAGAGCGGTTTGCCGCAAGGCCTGGTCGAGCATTATGCGGCCATCCTTTCCACCGACCAGAATCCGCAAGAAGCCGCAAAAACATTGGTCAAAGCCGCCCGCGAATTGTCGGTTGAGGATCCGGGCGCGCTCTCTCTGACTTACGAAAAATCTCCGGCCATGGCAGTGAGGCTTTTGGAAGCCGAACCCCAAGAGCGTCAGGCGTTCTCTGAGAGGTACGCCTTGGCCAAGGACAAAGCCAGATATCTGATAAAGAAGCTCTCGCCCACGGCTTATGAGAGACTCTTTGCCTACGACGAAAGTCGCGCCTTGGCCTACCTGGATGTCTTCCGTAAAATCGTGGAATCACCCTCGCAGGAGATTCAACGCATCGACGAACAATTGGCTGACCAAATTTCTGACAGTGAGAATCCGGACGCTGCTTTCGACAAGGCCGAGTCGGTATTTCTGCGCAACAACCTGCCCACCGTAGGCAAGGTCTTCAAGATTTTTGAGATGTTGAATCCGCCTAAGGTTTTGGACAAAAAATTGGCTAACGCCAATTTGAGTCCGACTTTGCGTGCAGAGCAGCATCGCAGCCGCATGCTGACCATCTACAAAGATCTGCTTAACGTCCACATCGAATCTTCCAACCCCTCATTGAAGCAATACATCGAGGCCGTACACGAGGGTGAGACGATCATGTCCAAGGCCGACGAGCGGGGTGTCGAGGGTTTGGATGAGGGTGAAAAGCGCGTCATGGCCGGGTTTTTGGGCAAGATGCGGATGCTGTTTGAGAATTCACAACTCGGTCGCATGTCCGAAGAGTCGCACGTCGAGGAGGATTTGTTGGAAGAATATGCGAAACTAAAAGAAAATTTGGGAGTGGGGGAGGGTCAGACCGTAGCTCAGCGGCTAACGGAAATGTTTTTTAAACCCTTGGGTTACCAATCCGCATCTCAGGTATTGGCCAGGATGGACCAATGTAAAGCCGATGCGGGTGAGCGCAATGCGGAGTTTGCGGCAAAAGGAAAATTGTCCATCAAGGCCGGGGATTTGTTGAAGGGCGTGGATTCAAGATATTTGCGCAACATCATGCAAAACGGCTCCGTGGCCAAGGATTACTTGGGAGCCAGCTCTGATTCCGATGCCACGCCCTTGGATACGGATTTGGGTCGCGTGACGGACGAGGATGCCCAAGGCACGTTCCGGGAGGCTATCGGTCCTTCGCCGGCCATGGAATATGGGAACATGTTGCTGATGGTAAGAGACCGCGGACAGTTCATCGAGACGTCAGACAAGAATTCTAAGGATGAGTTATTGGCTAAGGCTAGAGAAAGAAAAGCTGGTTTGGAGCTCTTCAATTCAGGGGCCGTGGACCAAAAACGTCATTTTGGCATCAGGACTGGCTTTCCCATGACCCAAGTGGACGCCATATTGGTGAATGCATGGGACAACGACCAGATGCACGGCATGGATAGTTTATGTATGGACATCGTGCAGAACGGATACTACATCCCGGTGGCTGACCGCGAAGGAAAGGTGTTGTTTAGCCAAGAAAATTATCTTAATTACGCGGAGAAATACAATGTAGGTTTGGAAAAACTAGGAGGAAAATCTTTTGAGATGCGGAAACCAGGATTCGAAGTTGATCCTAGCCATGATTTGGAACTTGAGAAAATCGCTTCCAGCCAGGAGATGGAAAGGGAACGGATTCAAGAGACGTCGGAGCGCATCAAAACCGCCATCTTTTCTATTTTGGAAGAGTTGGGGGTTAAGACTTATGCCGGGGACCGAAATGTGGCCGTACGTCCGGAACTTTTAGATACTGGATCGTCAGGCCGCGGAACCAATGTGCCCGGCGAATATGATTTCGATTTCGCACTCAAGCTGAATCCGAACGATATGGGTAAGGTTTTGGAAATCCAAAACAAGTTCCAGGAACTCTTGGGCGCTACGGATAACGGCAGCCATGAAGGGCAGTTGCGTCTCAAAGATGGAAAGTTGCCAGGCCTCGAACAGAATTTAGAAATCGATTTGGCTTTCGTTTCCAAATCCGAGTTGGAAGTCTACGAATCCCATCAGGCGGCTAAAGACAGGTTTGATGCCATGGATGAAACGACAAGGGAGCAGGTCTTGGCTAATGTCGTCATGGCTAAAAAAGTGCTTAAACAAGCAGGAGTCTACAAAAAGACGGAGGGCGGTTTGGGTGGCATCGGCATCGAGAATTTCATTCTCCAGAACGGCGGAAGTTTGGCTACGGCCTTTGAGTCCTTTATAGGGCAGGCTTACAAGGATGGCAATCTGCTGCCTTTTGGCGAATTTAAGGCAAAATTCAAAATCATAGATCCTGGTATCAACGCTAAATTCGGCAAGCATGACAATTTTGTGGACCAGAACATGACTGAAGAAGGCTATAAACGCATGGCTCAGACAGCTCAGAGCTTTTTAAACAGGATCAGACTCCAGAATCTGAGGGAAGCCACGGCCTAGTGTGCTATAATATGGTTATGCAAAAGGGCAAGACAAGCGCATTTAAGAAGAGGCTCGCCCAGTTGGAGAAAGACCACGGTTACGTGGAGCGTGATTTTTGGTTTTGGGTGGAGCATGCGTTGCACTGGAATCTTGCCCTGTTCGCCCTGGTCGCGGTCCTGACATACGCTTACATGATGTTGAACGATGGCTCTTTGGCCCTGGCTCAAGTCGTGTCACATTGATGACAGAATGTCAGAGGGTGAAGTTTTTGGACTCGAATCAGAGTCCATTTTTTTATGTCAGGAATATGACAGAAAGCATAAAAATGGTTTTTCGCAATCCGGTAGGAGACACCATCCGATGGCGTCTCTACCTGAATGAGAGGTTGAAATAAATGTCATTGAGTTGCGTGCACGCTCGTAATATACTTTGTCAGATTGATAACATATGTCTAAACCACACATCGTTTGCATCGGAGGCGGAACCGGTCAGTTCACTGTCTTGAGTGGTTTAAAGAACCACGACGTAGAGTTATCCTCAGTCGTATCGATTGCGGATAACGGCGGGTCAACAGGCATTTTACGCGATGAATTAGGCGTTTTGCCGCCTGGGGATATCCGGCAATGTCTGGTAGCGCTGGCCACTGGGGATAAACTGTTACGTGAACTTTTCGCCTATCGGTTCCATGAAGGGAGCTTGTCCGGACACAATTTCGGCAATCTTTTTTTATCCGTGTTGGAGAAGGTCACTGGCGATTCCTTGTCCGCGGTCAAAGCCGCCCAACGCATCTTGAACGTGAAGGGTAGGGTGATTCCGGCTTCGGCCTTGTCCGCGAATTTGTATGCCGAGCTGACAAATGGAGTTGTCCTGGAAGGGGAGCATATGGTTGACGGCAAGCGGTCTGACCAGCCCGCGATTCGTCGTTGCTTCCTCTCGCCAGACGTCCAAGCCAATCCCGAAGCTTTGGAAGCCATAAAAACTGCAGATTTGGTGATAATTGGGCCAGGTGACCTGTATACGAGTCTCATCCCCGTGCTTTTGGTGCAAGGAATCAGGGAAAGCTTGGCTCAACGGACAGGAAAGACCTGTTACGTGGTCAATTTGGTCATCAAGCCAGGCCAGATTCAAACGGCTAGGGCATCGGCATACGTGTCGGTCATCAACCAATACCTGATGCCCGGTACTCTGACCGATGTTGTGGTCAATGTCGGTCAACCGGCCGGGAAACTTTTGGAGAGATATACGGAAGCCGGAGAACTTTTGGTGTCAGACGATTTGGATGACTGGGAGGATCCCAAAGTGCATCGGGTGGATTGTCTGGCGGCTGACGCTCCCTCAGTCCAAAACGGTGACGGCTTGGAACGGAGTCTCATCCGTCATCATCCGGACAAACTCGCGGCCGCGCTTTTGGAAATTTTGGGGACGGAAAAAAACATGGACTCCACGGTCGCACGGATCATGGAAATGGGTCTGGAAGTTAACCCGGGGATCAAAGATTTTCAGACCTAAAAATCGTACGTCGGATGGATGGTTTCCAGGGGATGTTTTTCATCCTCTTTTTTATTCAGAAACATCCCTCGAGAGGTGGTCGAAAAGTGAAGCACGGTTAGACCGAAATCAGACCGCAGCAGTCGTTCGACGACTTCTGGTTAGAGTCCGTCGGCTCTGGCGTGGTTTTATGAAGATTGTGTAAGCAAGCCTGCGATTCTTTAGTTATCACCAGTTTTTAGAAAAATATCCCCAGCATGCAAAATGCTGTTTTTGTTTTGTATGTAGCGGTTATTTTTAGATTGTATAATTATTGGATACAATGTTTGTGGGTTTCAAAAGAGATATTCGCCGGTGCACCTTCCAATCCCACCACCCACTTTTAAAACAAAACGGCGAAAATCAAAACCCAAACCCGCACAGCGGGAAATCACCCAAACAAAATCCAGTACCAAAACAGTACTGGGCCACCCGCCCCGAGATAATCTCGGGGCGGTTTTATATCTGTCGAAAAAGTGGAAATTTTTTGGTGAAAATTCTGAGGCGAAAAACAGTCCGAATTCCGCTTCCAAAAGTTTCAAAATTTTTATCAGTTCGAAGGGTACGAAGTTTGCAGAACGGAAGACGTCGGGCAGAGAAACCCGGAGCTCGGAGAGCGGAGTCTAGATGAGGGGAGAGACGGTAGGAGTATGAGTCGTCAGTCGTCGGTCGTCAGTGGGAAGGACGAGGGTGGGTGACCAGACCGGCGGATAGTGGTTAATGGTTAGTCGTGAGGGAACTGAAGGATGGTTACCCGTCTACATTTAAAATAATGTTTTCTGATTGGCAGTTTTTAAGACAAGAACGAGTCGACTGTCGTCAGTCGTCGGTCGTCAGTGGGGAGACGGGGGGTGGGTAGGGAGTATGTTTAAAGTCAGATGGTCTGAGATGCTGAAACGAGTTCAGCATGACGGAAGGGTCAGGATCAGAGTCGGGCTCCTGCGTTCGGCGGAAAGTCCGGGCGCGGAGTCGGGCATGAGAGAGGTGGGACGGACGGTAAGGACGGTGCGGTACGGAGTTTGAGTATGAGTACGTCGGATTATGGTACGAAAGTCAGAGGGGGGGGCATGGGACCGGGAGATTTTACTCCTGCCCATCCTTTGAGAAAGGAGGGGTTCCCATTCAACCTTCCTACAATCGGTCACGGCGTTATGCACCCATTGAAATCGTCGCAGTCGTCGCACGTCCCGCGTCCCTGGTACGGTGCGACGCGGGACGTGCGACGAGCGACGAATGTCAGTACTCCTACCGTCTACCGCCTACTATCTACCGTCTTTCTCGACTAACAATTTATAAACATGATTGAAAGTATTTAATTTATGCTCAACAAACAATTATTTAAACAAGCTGCGAAAAAACATATATCATTAATATTGGTGGGCAAAACAGAGAAAAATTTTTAATAACAAACACGTCCTTTATTAAAAATGGCGACTAAAACAGTTGCTGTTTTTATTTTGTTCACATGGCGCGAAATATTTTCAGTCACAACGTGGTATAATCCTTTCAATCAAGCAATATTTTTAAATTTTTTATGATCAAGAAAACCACGGGTAGGACGGCGGCAAAAGTAACGCCCTCCATAGAACCCCCAAAAAGGGTGTCGAATAAAAATTTCTTTTTTATAGCCATAATATTGGTGGTCGTACTCACGGCCTTCGTATTGATGGCCATAAACGCCTTCAAGAAAAACGATGGCAACTTGGCTAAAGGCGGTCAAAACGTGGCTGCGAGCCAACAGGGCGGGCAAAACATCAAGAGTGATGACGTACAAGGTTTGTTGAATCGCATCTCACAATTGATAATTGTGAAAAGCGACGAACAGCCGACGGTGGCCACGGTTCAAGACGCTGAAATCTTGAGACAGGGCAACCCGCTGTTCTACAAGGATGCGGAAAACGGTGACCGTCTCTTGGTCTGGTCGGACAAAGCGGTTTTGTATAGCACTAAAATGGATAAGTTGTTGGCCGTGATGCCTATCTCCTCTGAGCAGGGATCGCCGACAAGTACTAGCGCTACGCCGGTCACTCAAGCCACGACTACGGCAAGCACGGTAGAATCCGAGAAGGCCAATATCGAAATCCGTAACGGTACTTTGACGGCTGGCCTGGGCAAGAAATTGGCCAACTCACTGAAAGAGCAAAAATTTACTGTCGGTACTGTGACAGATGCCAAAAAGAAAGATTATAGCCAGACTGTGGTTTACAAGGCGAACAAGAGCAAGCCTCTTGATGCGACCATGACCGCCCTGGTCCAAGCGACTAAAGCCAAAGTGGTTGAGGACTTGCCGGGTGAGACGGGCGTGAATGGCGATGTGGTGGTTGTGGTGGGCAGCGATTTCCAGTAAAAAACATTGTGGATAAAAACACCGTCCTAACAGACGGTGTTTTTTTAATCTACATGCTTTCCACAGCCATTATTTTAGAAGTCGTTATTATTTCTCTTTATCTTAGCCAAGATTTATTAAGACCGTATTGATATATATTAATACCAGCACTTTGAAAGGGCTTGGAATCCAAGTCCTATCCAGAAGTAAGACGCTAAAAACAAAAAGCGTGACTACTTCATTCCTTTGTCGATCCCATGCTATTCGGCAAAGGTTTCTCCTGGCCATGGTTTGAAGCTCCAGGAGGGAAAACAAATCAAACCGAAACAAAAATTCAATTATGGGAAATGTCCGCCAACATTCCCCGCAGACGGAAATCAAACAATTTGCCATAAGCAAAGTGCTTTTTGTTGCCGGTTTATTGATCTCAGTGGCCGCGTCGGCTTTTGGAATGGCGGTTCCAGAAGCTGGTGCGGCCACTGGGATTAATCGTTCGATCAATTATCAAGGACGCCTCATGGACGCTTCCGGCAATCCGGTGACGGATGGCGTTTACCAGATAACGTTCCGCTTGTATGCCCAAACCTCGGGTGGTAGCCAACTTTGGTCGGCCAGCACGACCAACGGTCTACCCGGAGGATCTCCGGCCAGCGTACCAGTCCAGGTGAAGAGCGGTTTGTTCAGTGTTCTTTTGGGCGATGCTTCCAACGGCCAGGTCGCCTTCCCAGACAATCTTTTCAATAACGACTCTTTGTATTTGGGCGTTAAGGTCGCGGCGGACAGTGAGATGACACCCCGCAAACGCCTCTCGGCCGTGCCTTACGCTTATAACTCGGAAACTTTGCAGGGACAGTATGCGTCGCATACGGTGGCCAACACGGGCGGCGACCTTTTTGGGTTGAGGCAAGCGTCTAATGACGGGGCCAACGCCACGCGTACTGCTTTATATGTAGAGACCAAAGGAACATCCGACATTTACGACTTCCTTTTACGCATGTCGGACGGATCAAACGATGTTTTTAGCGTTAACCGTCAGGGAAACGTAACGGTTGGTGGTATTTTGGACGTTAATGGGCAGACGACTCTAGCCAACGCAAGCGCCACGAGTCTGACACTTTCTAATAATCTGTGGGTTTCCGGCACCGCTTCCTCCAGCCGTCTGCTCTACATCAACGCGACTGGCACCAATCTAGCGGTGTTGGGTTTTGTGAATTCTGATCTTTTGCCGCAGTTGGATAATCAATACGCGCTTGGTTCAGCCACGAATCGCTGGAAGGGCGTTTTCGCGGTTAGCGTGACTTCAACCAACATCTCCGCGAATTACGTTAACGCGGTCACGGTCTCAACAACCAACTTGATGGTCAACGGCGCGGCGGTCACAACATCGGTGCCGACTTGGCAACAGGTAACCAATGAAGGCAACGTCACGAATAAAGATGTGCAATTCGCAGGCGGCACGTCCACCTCTGACTTCCGCATACAAGGCGACTTGTCTGTTGTGCAACTCGCGGATTTAAATAAAGCCCTGTTTATCAACGCGACCGGCACCAACATCGCGATCCTGGGTCGCGTGAATAGCAACCTGTTGCCCATGCAGGACGCGACTTATGTTTTGGGCACGCAAACTTATCGCTGGCTGAGATTGAATGCGGCCAACGTGTCTTCGACCAATGCTGATTTGACTGGGTATTTGAAGGTGAACGGAAAGACTACGCTAACAAACGTGTCATCGACCAACCAGGACGTGTCCGGTTATCTCAAAGTCGTGGGCAAACTTGGTTTTGGAAACGCGTCCGGCACCAACCTCACCCTGTCCAACCAATTGTGGTCGTCCACTGTCTCGACCACGCGCGCTTTGTTCATCAACGCCACGGGTACGAACTTCGCTTTGACCGGAAAGGTCAACAGCCATTTGCTTCCCATGCATGACAATACTTACGATTTGGGAAGCTCGGATTATCAGTGGCGCGGTTTGTACGTGGTGAACGCCACGGCTACAGGTATCGTGACCACGGATTTGGTGGCGACTGGCAATGTGGATTTGGGTATCGGCGGCGGCGAGGTCAATATCATTTCAAACTTGAGCATGTCGTCGGCGACCTCTCAGCCGCGCGTATGGTGGACCAATTCCAATGCGCCTTCCACGGGCGTCCATTCGGTCAGGACCATGGGCGTGTTCAACGCTTATTTGTACGCGGGCCAAGGTGATACGGCCGGCTTGGGCGACCTGTTGATGTGCGATCCGACAATTGCAGGCAATTCAAGCATTTGCGACAACGCTGCTGACTGGAGCAAGGTTATCGATAACGCGAGCGCAAGCAGGATCAATACCATGTCCAGCTATTACGGACGTTTGTACGTGGGTGAAGGCAGGGGGGCCGGTTTGGGTGTAATCCGCTATTGTCGTCCAGAATTGACGGGCAACAGCGCCAAGTGCGAGGCGGCGGATTGGGGCGTGGCCACGAGTACTTCATTCACACAAATCCGTTCCATGATCGAATACAACGGTTACTTCTATGCGGCCGCCGATTCGGTCAACGTTGCGGGTAAGAGTGCGGTCCTGTTCTGTAATCCGACCAAGGGCGGCGTGAATACGGATTGCGACAACACGGCTGACTGGACCAGCGTGCCCGTACCCATCGGTACATACGAAGAAGTGCCGACCATCACCGTATTCAACGGTCGTTTGTACGCCATGACCGGCAATAGCAGTGGTGATGGTGATTACATGGTGTGCACCCCCAATGTCACTGGAAATTCTGAAGGTTGCGACGCGGCCGCGGATTGGTCTCGCGTGTTGAACAATTCAGGTACGGAATCCATCGAATCGTCGGCCGCGTACAACGGTTTCATGTTCAATGGCACGGGCAACTCCGCGGGCAAGGCAAATGTTCGGATCTGTAACCCGTCCATCGCGGGTAACCGCATGTTGTGCGATAACGCCAACGATTTCTCGACCATTTACTCTTCGAGCCCAAACCAAACGCGCATCCCGGCTTTGGTGTCTTATGGTGCGCACCTGTTCTTCGGCGCGGAAGGCGCGACCGGCGATGGTAATATTTATGACTATAACGTCTCGTACGTCACGACCAGCCATAATACCGCGACTTTCCAAGCCACTTACTCCTTCGCCCAATACAACGGATATCTATACGCTGGTCGTGGTAATGCCGCGGGCAATGGACAAGTGTGGTACTACCGCCGTGAAAAGAGCATGTCCAACGCTTTGAGCATGAATGCAGGCCGTTCGTTGGGTTCCATGTGGTTTGATGAGGATTCTTTGGACAGCTTAGGCCCAGGTTCTTCGGATTCTTTCGCCAAAGCCGCGTTCAAGTTCTCGCATGGCATCATTACGGACGCCGGTGCTTATGACTTGGCTGAAACTTATCCCACTAATGATTCGAGTTTGGAGCCAGGCGAAGTCGTGTCCATCGACGAAAACAATCAAGGGTATGTACATCGTTCCAACGCGAGTTATGAAAAAGGTTTGATGGGCGTTATATCTGGCAATCCTGGCTTCCTTTTGTCCGGACCGCAGAACGGCAGCTCACGAGCTGTGGCTTTGGTGGGACGCGTGGGCGTCAGAATCAGTCTGGAAAACGGCGACATCAAGGCTGGCGATCCGCTGACTTCGGCCGCAAAACCGGGCTACGCCATGAAAGCCACGCGCCCAGGCATGATCATCGGACACGCTTTGGGAAACTTCACCTCGTCTACGGCGCAGACCGCGACCACCACAAACCCAACCGTGCTTATGGTGGTCCAACCCGGATATTTCTTTGGTGACGACAGTACGCCCGTAGGTCAATTGGCTGGTTTCTTGGGCGAATCCACGAGTACCCAGGTTATCCAGCAGGCTTTCCAGGGCGATACATATGCCATCAGCCAAGTATCAGGAGGTATGGTCAATCCGCAGGTAGCCGACGGATCGGATGTCAACGGTTTGCTGGTCGCGAATGTCGGGACTTTGATTGTGCGTACTGCGGCTTTGGTGGCTGGTGATTTGACCGTGGGCGGCACTTCCAGGCTCATGGGTCATGTGGTCGTGTCCAACGATTCTGCCGGTGTGGTTGATTTGCCGGCGGGTGAGCAGTACGTGGAAATCAGGTTCGTGAAACCGTACGACAGCGCACCCGTTGTCGTGGTCACGCCTGAATCTGACGCGCAAGAATACTTCCAGCCGTGGATGGGCAAGTTCCGCGTAGGCAACAAGACGGTCAATGGATTCCGTATCTACGTTGATGACGGCGCGTGCATTGATCCCAATAACTGCGGCCGCACCATGAGATTTAATTGGATGGCCGTGGGCATTCAATCGCAAACGTCTGACGAATCAGCTTCTAGCACTTCGCCAACGCTCGATACGGATCTAACAACCCAAACCACCAGCACTGACGCGACAATCGGTAGCGATCCCGCGCCGGAAAATACGTATACAAACACGGATGCGTCGTCAACGTTAGATGGTTTTTCCGTAACACCGACCAGTACCCAAGAAACGGTTCTGCCCGACCAGACCCCGGCTTTGGATACGGATGCCGAAGCCGCGGTTGATACGGACCAACAGACTGATCCAGTCGAGCAAACCCCTACGGAAACAGTAACGACTCAACCAACTGAAGAACCGACAGTGATAACGCCGAATACTCCGTAATAACCAAATTCGAATAACCAAAAATCAAGTAAGTTTCAAATTCAAAATTCTAACACAACCTCAAGTCGGACTCCGGGCTTCCCTCGGACTATCGGACGCCCTCGTACCATCGGACCTTAGTCGTACTTCGTACTCTGTACTGCGTACTCAAGCCCCAGCTACCAATTCCTGTTCCCAGCCCTTTGTTCCTCGGTTCGTTCCTCTAAACCGCTTCCATAAGTGCATGGCGGTGCACGTGCCGTCAGGGTGCCTAAAAATTGGGCGCTGACGGTCATATGGAAGCGATTTGGGGGCAGGAGCCTGTCACTCCACCTTACTTTAAAGGCGCGCCATGAGGGCGCTTTTAAAGTTGCAATAAAATTACGAATTACGGGAATTACGAATTACGAGGGACAAAAGGGAAAATGACCAAATTCGAATGACCAAGATCCAAGTTGGTGTTTTGATTTTGATTTTTTTGCCCGCCGAAGTCTGACGAAGGCGGGTTGATGTTTGGTCATTTGAATTTGGTTATTTCTGATAAGATGGCAAATAATCGTGGTTTACTATAAAATTATGCCGTTATGCGCATCATCTCCGACCTGCATATCCATTCGCGTTTTTCGCGGTCTTGTTCAAAGGACCTGAATTTTCCTAATATCGCCAAAGCCTGCGAACGTAAAGGCATCAATTGGGTAGGTTCTGGCGATATCCTGCATCCACAGTGGAGGCAAGAGGCTCAGGAGGATCTGATACCTCGCGATGGGGCTTTTTACTTGAAGGATGGATCTTCACCGACCGCTTTTTGTCTGACCACGGAAGTCTCGTGCATCTATAAAAGAGGCGACAAGACACGGCGCGTGCATCATGTCCTGCTTTTTCCGGATTTTGTGGCCGTGGAAAAAATGGTTTCAGCTTTGGAAAAGGAAAAAGTTAACCTAAAAAGCGATGGTCGTCCCATCATGGGATTGGATTCGGAAAAGCTTTTAAGTATGTTGTTGGAAATAGACGAACGCAACATGCTAATTCCGGCACACGTATGGACTCCGTGGTTCGCGATTTTTGGTTCCAAATCGGGTTTTGATTCTCTGGAAGAATGTTTCGGTTCTTTATCGAAAGAAATTTTCGCCATAGAAACTGGTTTGTCATCCGATCCGCCCATGAATTGGCGAGTGAGCGCGTTGGATAAGTTGATGCTGGTCAGCAACAGCGACGCGCATTCGTGCGAAAATTTGGGTCGCGAAGCCAACGTGTTTGACATGGATAGACCTGATTATATGGAAATGCGTCGCATATTTATGGAACATGATGCGACTAAATTCGTTGAGACCTTGGAGTTTTTTCCGGAAGAGGGGAAATACCATGTTGATGGTCACGCGAATTGCGGTTTTTGGTGCGAACCGGAGCAGACGAGAAAGAATAAAGGTCTGTGTCCCAAGTGCGGCAAACAGTTGACCGTGGGCGTGATGTCGCGCGTAGCCGATTTGGCGGATCGAGGACCTAAGCCGGAAAAGCCAATGAATTCGGCCCCTTACCGCAGTCTCGTGCCCCTTAAGGAATTGATTGCAGATGCTTTGGGAAAAGGCAAAACGGCCAAAGCAGTAGTGACTGAATATGATCGCATCGTCGAAAAGGCGAATGAGTTTTCTGTTTTGTTGGATTTGGATCGTGGGAGCTTGTTGAAAATAGCCCCGCCGGAAATCGTGAATCAAATCATGAGTATGCGCGTGGGTGATTTGGAAATCAGGCCTGGATACGATGGCGTTTTTGGAAAAGTGCACGTAAAGAACGTTGCGCACGCATCAAGCCAACAGTCTTTGATATAAAAAAATCCCGTCGAATGATTCAACGGGATTCCTCCTGTGAAGAAAAATTACTTCTTCTTCTTCTTTGAGGTCTTCTTCTTGGCCACCTTTTTGGTGGTTTTCTTGGCCTTCTTCTTGGCTGCCATGTGAATCACCTCCCTTTCAGTTAGATTTCCGATTTTCATCGGATAGGACCCGCAGTTTGATTTTAAATTCTGCGTCCACAATAAGTATATCACATATCACACGCGTCAAGCGGAAAATGGAATGCGAAGGTGTGGATAAATTATCATTTGTAAAAAACTTTTTCTAAAAAAATTCGCGTACTACGACGCGAGTGAAAATTATTTTTTAAAATCCAATGTTGCGATTATGTCTATCCAACTTTCAACCGCGGAATTTTTTTTGCGCGTATCATTTTTTGGCGGATCTTGAATCCATATCAGTTGCGTACTCGTACCGTCCGTCAAAATGGAGAGCGCTGCAGCAGAGATATTATTTGAGTCCTGCAATATTCCAGAAACACCGTTCAGAATTTTTCCGTTTACGAAATATGTGACTTCAGTGGAGGAGGCGAGACGCGCTTCGTATTGTTCTCGCATCTTCTGATCAAACGGTGTGACCGACAACCAAGGTTGTGTTGCCGTCGCGTTTACCATCCGTGTGCCAGAGGCAGCGACTGTCAATCCGTAAATATCGTTGGCCGTGACCGCATTGCCAGCCGGAAATCGCACCGAAAGCGCCAAACCCGTGGAAATTGCCGTTGGCCAGGATTGCGAGCGGGGTAAAGCGCTCAAAGGACGGGCTTTGACCAACAGATCGCGCTCCAAACGCATGCTTTGCAGGGTGAATTGAGCCTTGTTTACTTCTTGGTTAGCTTCATCCAGTTTGGCATTGGCTTCGTCCACCGCGCGTTGTCTGTCTTCCAAAGCTTGTTGAGCTGTCTGTTTGGCCTGCATGGCCTCATCCGCCAGACGTTCACGGTCTTTGTTGGCCAAATGCAGAAAATATCCAGTGCCGATGCCCACGACCAGAGCACCCAATAGCACGGAAAGGAATATGGACCAGGCTTTTTTCATATGGCGAGAGTTTAAAGCCGTATTTAACACTAGTCGAGAGGATAACTAACTGGAAGACCAAAGACCAAAGGACTAAACGAGTCGTCAGTCGACAGTCGTCGGTCGTCAGTGGGGACGTACAGCGGTAAGTGACTAGTGGTTAGTCGTAGTGCACAGTCGCAGTTGGGGCATGCAGACCAATGACACCGTCATTCTGAACGAAGTTCGACGAAGTGAAGAATCTTGAGCGATTTGATGACTCAATGACCGGCCGTCAGTCAGATGGTACGAGATGCTGAACCGAGTTCAGCATGACGGAAGAGACTCAGGACGACGCCAGAGGCAGGCGACGGAAGACGCAATAGGTGCATGGCGCGGAAAGCCAATTGTCGAACGTGAATGGTGAACCCCTCCTTTATCAAAGGAGGGGCAGGGGTAGTATCTCCCTCCCTGCGACGTGGGACCACGCCAGAGGCGGGCACGGCGTGCGACGATTGCGACGATAACGCGATAGTTTGAACAACTCCTACCGTCTACCAGCTACCGTCTACAATCTACCAACCAATCATTCACTTCTTTTTTTGTCTTTTGATCATAAGCCATATTCAGTATGCAAAGCATGGCTTCGGCTTGGCGCAGTTCGCGAGCATGACAACGCTCCACGGTCTTGCGGAAAGGTTCGCGGATGATTTTGATGCGTTCGCCGTTGTCTGGATTTTTCCAATCCGCTACGGGTATGAGCTCAGTGGCCAGATAAAAAGTCTTCTCGAAACGGGTGGCGCCTTCAAGGGTAAGATTCCAAAAAGGCTTGATCCGTTTGGCGCGCAGGCCAGTTTCTTCTTCGAGTTCGCGCAACGCCGCTTGTTCGTGGGTTTCTCCGGGGTTTACACGACCGCCAGGGAAATCGAAAAACGGCGGCCTGGCTGGTTGTTCCTGATGGGTCAATAATATTTCGTCCTGTGAGGGGAAGGCGAAAACGGTCACGCAATCCGCCCGCAATATGTATTCAAAAGTCTTTTCAGAACCGTCGAACATCCTGATCGGAGCTTGGTAGACGTCGTAGATAACTCCTTTGAATTTGAGTTCGGCATTCGATGGCAATTCTACAGGCATAAAAACGCGTTTTTTGAAGCCGACCCTCAAGTCTAAACAGGGGATTGACTGGGGCCGTCAAAAAACATAATATACGCGCATTCCGAATCCGTCTATAAATTTCAAAAAACGAGGGCCCTTAGCTTAGTTGGTAGAGCGCTGCCTTTGCAAGGCAGAGGTCATCGGTTCGAATCCGATAGGGTCCACCAACCTTCGCCAAGGCTTCAGCTGGCATTGCCAGCAAAAAGGTTTGTCGAAGGTTGCCCTTCTGAAGCTCTCGAGAGCCAAGGAGGGCCAAGAAATCCCTCTTAAGGGGATTTTTTTTGTTGCCAGGATTGACAAAAACACATTTTTAAGATAGCGTGGGATATCCCGAATGAAATTTCGCAATCAGAGGAGCGCACCATGAAAAATCACACGGAATACGCAAAACGACTCGCCTTTTGGGAAAAGCTTTACCCTGGTCTGGGCGACAAGCTATTGGAGATCGTAGGGCCATTTTACGGCTGGAAGGCCGAATTGAAGTCCGCTAAGCCGAATTTGGATCATCGCCTGAAGGCATCTTTGCCTTGGATGAAGATAGAGCGCATCAAAGTTATCCCGGCCTCTCAGGAGCTGGAGCTTATGAGGGGGTTTTATGACTCATTCGTATCCGGCGCCTTGGCTGATGGATTGTGGGGGCCGCATTTTGACGTTTCGGGCCATTCTTTGGCCATGACGTTTGATGACACCTCGTTTTCAGACGCGTGCGACCAGGCCTTTGGCGAAAACATATTCGACCCGTGGATTTCGGGCGTACTCAATTTTCCTTATTACCTGATAAGGATGGGTTGGGTAGAACAGGCCAAAGAATTCAAACCGCTTCTTGAAATATTACGAGAAGGCGTACGTCCCATGGCTTTCAATCGTGAAAACGATTTGCTTGTACTGGTGGGCGATGCTCCGTGAGCCTTTAATTTGGATAATGTCGTGGCAAATGGTCCGCGGCGTTTTTTTATTTTTATTCCATCACACCATTGATGCTGGACTTCTTGAGCTGTATAATCTTGTTCGCATCGGATTCTTTGAACGTCATTTAAGAGGGGCACGTTCATAATTTAGAACGGAGGATTGTGATGGGTTTGGACACCCAAGTCCTTAATATCGTGGCGACTTGGCGTTCAATCATCGAGGAGTACTCCGAACTTCAAGAAAACCGTAACGCCATGGAACCGCTAGCGTTCAAGCATTGGACGCTTTTTTGTAGGCTGATGGTTTCCTGTCTACCCGTCAGAGGCATGGAACTGGAGTTGATGCAGGTCGTGGAAATTTGGAGGAGCCGCGAACGTTACGAAGTAGCGGAATGCTTGAAAGGCGTATATCGCAGCGACCAGGCCGCTTGGAAGGTTTTCAGTGCGCTCTTAGCCCATGCCCAAGGGCATGCTGAATGTGCCTTGCCTAAGGACAGGAGTTTTGAGCGTTACGTGCAAGAGACGAAACGCGACACCCTGCCTTCGCCATCCCATGACGGAACGCAAATGGCCACCGTGCCCTGTGACATCGATCCGGACGTGTTGGAGGTCTTGTGCTCTGGCGATCCGTACTCGGACCTGAGGATCGTGAAACAATCCAACGGACGCCCTAGGTTGCGTTTCGCGGCCGCGGTTCCCAACATCCCTCCGCCGGCTCCGGTGCCCGTGACTTCATATTTCAGGATTCGTGAAAGCGAAGACCGTGCGGGTGATTTGGAGGATGAGGTTGACGGCGTCGTTACCATGGCCCGCCCCGGCCGCTATTGAGGCGCGACACTTGTCGCGCCTTTTTCATACGATGGAAACTTGTCAGTTGGGAAACTTGCGATTATGATTCAAGCATATGGCAAACGTTTTTGAAAACATCAATCAAACCGGAACCGAGAAATCGCAGGAACAAGGACTCGAGGCGCTCAAGGAGTCGGGTAAAAAACAGATTCGAGCTTTGGACTCCATGTTGGAAAAAGACGAAATCAAGGATAATGTCGCGGTTCAGGCTTTACGCGCGGTCCAAGAAGGTACGTTACGCATCATTTCCGGTCAGGACAAGGCCGAATGATATGCGACGCGAGTTGATAGACACTTTAAAGAATCCGGACCCGGGTTTCGTTAAGGTCTTGGAGCGCGTTCCGGACTCAAAGCCGGAATTTGAAGTTAAAATCGTCCAGTCTTTACCCAAGTTGCAGGATTACTACGTGCGCAAACGCACGGCATTCGCCAATAAGGACCTGGCCACTTTCCAAAAGATTTTAGCCGAAGAGATCCAATTCGTGCGCGATTTGGACCGCTTGGCCTACACTTATTAATCGGGTTTACAAACGCTTGGCAGGATTGACACGCAGGCGTTTTTTTGTTTAAATCGATCATTGGAGGTTGTACATGGACAACATGCCTTTGGACCGATTCATCGCGCTATGGAGTGAGGCGGTCCGGGCATACCTGGACAGCCCGTTGGGCAAGAACGCATTGCGTTCGCTCGACGCCGCCGTGCGTCCCGTTTTCGTCGCCCTTTTGGAAACTTTCTTACCGCCCATCGACGACAAGACCCTGAATTTTGAGCTGGGTACTTGGAAAAAAGCCCGGGAAAAGTCGCTGCGTGCAGAATTGAACATGCGTCTGTACGCGTCTTATGACGAGCGCATGTCGGACTTGGAGATGGAGAAGGTTTTTCGCAAAATCTTTTCTTTCGCGTATGGCGTGGCCTCTGACGTCAAATCTTTCTGGGCCGAAATGACGGGCGTAAAACACCTGGTCACGGCTTCGGAAGCCGTCACGGTCATGCCCGATGCGCGCCCCACCAGACCCGTTATGTTCGATGAAGAGACTTTGGAATTGGTCACGGATTTGGGGCGTGAATCGGCGCCGGACAGCCTGAGCCTTGCCGCCCTGGAACATCGTCTTTCGCGGACTCTCGCGGAGACGTCGGTTCCCGAGGTTGATACGCGTCCTGCAGTACGGCCGCCGAGCGGTCAAATCGAGTCCGTTGGTCAGTCCCTTCCAAGGCCCGCACAAACGCCGTCTTGGGAAAGTTTTGGCTTCAAACCCAAACCGGTTCTAGCTCCGGAGCTGATGCGTTTGGACGACCCGCTGGAAAGTAGTCTTGACCCGGGTCGATCGCATCCTCCGGATTCGTCGCCTTGCATCGAGATGGGGGAGTCCCGCGAACTCGACGACGAGTTTGAGTTTACGGCTCAGAACGTCGTGGGTGCAAAACGTACCTGACCGTCATAACTATGGCGGTTTTTTAAAAACCCCCTTGCGGAGGTTTTTTATTTAGATTTTTGCTGGGGTGAGTGGTTTCTTTCCTCTCAGTACTTCGATGATGTTTTTTGCCGCGATTATGGCCATGTCTTTGCGTGCCTCTTCAGTGGCGCTGGCGATGTGTGGCGTCAGAATCACATTGTCGAAACTCTTGAGTTCCAGATTGTCGCGCAAGTCGCAATCGATGGCCGGTTCACACTCGAACACATCCAAGCTTGCGCCCATAATCTTTTTACCGCGCAGGGCCTTGAGCAATGCCTTTTCATCTACCACGGGTCCGCGGGCCGTATTGACCAGATAGGCGGTCTTCTTCATGAGCGCGAATTCCTTGTCCGAAATCAGGTGCCGCGTAGATGGTAACAGCGGAACGTGCAAGGATATGAAATCGGCTTTTTTCAGGAGTGCGTTTTGCGAGACCTTTTTGGCTCCGAATTCTTTTTCCAGGGCCTGGTTGGGGCGCATGTCCGAGTAGATGAGCTTCATGTCGAAACCGCGGACCGCGCGCCTTGCCACCATGCCTCCGATGCGACCCGCGCCAATCAAACCCAAGGTCTTGCCGTAAAGGTCGGCGCCGTTCAACAGTGTGGGTGACCAGCCTTGGTACATCCCACGCTTGGAGAAATGGTCGGCTTCCGGGATGCGTCGCGCCAAAGCCAACATGAGCGCGAAAGTATGTTCCGCCACCGATTCATTCACTTTATCGCTGGGCGTGTTGGTGACCACCACATTCCTTTCGGCCGCGGCTTTGAGGTCGATATTGTCGAAACCCACGGCGTAATTGGACACGATTTTCAGCTGTTTGCCCGCCGCGTCCAAAACTTCGCCGTCGATCTTATCCGTGAGCAACGAAAGCACGGCATCCCGTCCGCGGCTTTGGGCCAACAGGGTTTTGCGGTCGATAATTTGATCTTTGGAATAGACGTCCACTTTGAAGCCAGCCTTTTTAAGCATGGCCAGACCGGCCTCGTGGATGCGTCGCGTGACGAACACGGATTTCATACAAGAACGTTAAAGGGTTATTGACTTGAGTGTACCAAAATCCGTGCCGCTAATAAACGCTAACGGTCAAGGTTTCCAAGTAAAAGAAAAAGACCCTAAGGGGTCAGTCATTTATTTTTGAGTTTTTTAATCGGTCTTTTCGTCTTGGCGATCCGTAAATTCTTTTTGTCCAAAGCCACGGCGTGGGCCGCGATCCAGCGGAATGGCGGCAAT
Organism: uncultured Gammaproteobacteria bacterium; assembly: GCA_964604275.1. Classification (GTDB taxonomy): domain Bacteria; phylum Patescibacteriota; class Patescibacteriia; order 2-12-FULL-60-25; family 2-12-FULL-60-25; genus MWCR01. Next base: position 25,133 of record CAZRYH010000008.1, on the reverse strand, counting down.
AGAACGTTGATGACCAAAAGCAGGATGACCAGTTGGGTCATGAGCTTGGGGTTGGGGAAATATCGGTTGGCGATGAACAGGGCCAAAGTGTTGTTCAGATACACCATGCAAAGCGCGATGGTGGCCTTTTCCGAGTTTGTGCGCCAGAAGGTCATGAAGTAAGAGACGGCGGTCAGACCGGCCGTGTAAATCAACATGACGATGACCAAACCGACATCTTTTACCGTAAGTATGATTTGGCCCGCACCCGTGGTGTCGGCCACGATGGCCGCAATCAATATCCCAAAAGTCACTATAGAGATTTCACGCCACCAAAAATCGTATTTTTTGACCATCTTCGGCGCTTTCTTTTGCACCACGGTTGCAAGGGCAAAAGGCAAGACGATGGTGATCAAGAGATTCAGGAACATGGTCCAAACCGGCACCGGGACGGAGCGGCCCATGACCACCCAAAACACGGCCGGGATGGTGAACGGTGCCAAGAGGGAAGTCGTGGCCGTGATGACCAAGGCCAATGTCGTCTTGCCGCCGAACAAATCCGCTATCAGGGCTATGGTCATGCCCGTGGGCATGGCACCCATGATCAAAAACGCCATAGCCCACTCCGGCGCGAACGCGGCACATGGTGCCCAGAGCAATAGCGGAAGAAATACCAGCATGAAGGCGTTGCTCAGGAGCAACATTTTCCAATCCTTGGCGTACGCGATGATTTCGTTAACGTCCAAACGCAAGCTCGAAGCGAAAAAAATCAGTATCAGCAGATACGTGCCAAAAGGGGCGATGGGACGGAAGGCTTTGGGAAACACCAAACCCAAAATGATACCTAAAAGCACGACCATGATTTGGTTTTCGGAAAAAAGTTGTTTGAATTTATGCGCCAGACTCATATCTTTCCTGGTTACAAAGTTTTGAGTTTCACCTTCTTGAGTTCAGCTTCTGTGGGATAGCGTTTGAGGATGCCGGCTTTGGCGCCCATGTGGGTGATGACCCCCACGCTATTGAGTGAACCTGCCTTAAGGCCCGTCTGTATGCTGTTGGTTTTGATGACCGCGGCCACCAAGGCGCTACCGAAGGCGTCGCCCGCTCCTGTGGCGTTGATTCTTTTGCCCGGCGCGGCTGGGGCATAAAGGTCGCAGTCCTTGCCCGTACAGAAAGCGTAGGCGCCTCGAGGTCCATCCGTGACGATCAGTGACATAATCGGCAACCCTTTCAGGCTTGCGCTGATGCGTTCGAGCATACGCGGCGGTTCTTGCGTCAGCAGGGCCGCCTCTTCTCGATTCACAATCAGGATGTCTGTTTGGCAAATTAGAGGTTTGAGCTTTTTGAGTCCGTGGGCCAGCTCTCCGTTGCCCGGATTCCAAGCTATATGCGCCCCAATTCTTTTGGCGTCCTCGATGATTACCTTATTCTTCTTCATGTCGCCGCCCATGGATGTCAAATAGACCCACTTCGGTCTGATTTTGCTCCACGGAATCCGGTCGGTCTTCAAATCGTTGGAAGCTCCGCGGTACGCTAGGACGCTGCGGTGGCCAGAACCGGAGAGCAGGATGGCGGAAAAAGAAGTTTTCTTGCTCTTTTCAATTTGGATGGCGGTCGTTTTGACCTTGTTGTCCTTGAGCGCTTGAACTACGGCCTGTCCGTCCGCATCATTGCCCACGCAACAGGCGCAAGCCGTACGCAAACCGAAACGCCGAAAGGTCACGGCCGCGTTGGTCGCACCGCCTCCGGTCTCAAGGATTACGTCGTCGAGCGGGATTTTTGCACCCATGGGAAAACACACGTCAAAACCGTCCGGAGCGTGGCTATCCGTACGTTGCTCGAAGACCTTGCTTTTTACGAACACGTCGCGCGTACCGGCGCCGACGGTAAGCACTTTTGCCCTCCAAAACATGTTACCCATTATACAACCTTTTCGTCATTCCAGCGAAACCGTTGACCGTGCGTAGAGACGCCATCGGATGGCGTCTCCGCCCCCGATAAACAACGCGACCCGGGATTTCCCTGTACGTCGGTCCGTTTTGTCCGGTTTTCCACGTGGATTGGCGGTAGAGACACAAGATTTTGTGTCTCTACGGGTATGTGTTAAATGTTTTTAACGATTGCGTTGCTGAATATCTAACAACGCCCCCAAGAGGCATCCGACGGTGTCTCTACCCGACGACGATAGTCGATCCGTGCTATTGCTGCTTCGTGCACGTATACACGAACGCCGGGGGGATGTTCCAAGGTGTGAAACGCGTTTTTACGTTTCCGAACAAACGCTTCAATTCGTTGCGCGTGGTGGGTGAATATTGGAACATGACGAAAATGCCATGGGGTTTGAGGGCGGCTTTTATGGATTTGAAAATTGGGGCCCGTTTTTCCGCTGGCAACATGACAAAAGGAATGCCGGAGATAATGGCATCGAACTGTTCGTCCGAATCTTTTAGAAAAAAACCGGCGTCCGTTTGACGCACGTCCAAGCCCGGGAATTTTTTTTTGCAAATTTCGGAAAATTCCGGGTCGTGTTCAATTAACGTCAATTGTTTTGGTGAAACTATCCTTTCGAGGATGTGGCTCGTCAGGGCTCCGGTGCCAGGACCCAGTTCCAGTACGCGAAAATCCTGGCCGATGTCGCACGACATGAGTTTGCCCAGGGCTTTTGAGCTCGGCGCCACCGAACCCACACCCACCGGATTCTTGGCGAACTTGGCCAACCACCTGTTCATGCAGCGTAAAATACCAATTCCAGCCCCCTTTTGTCCAATGTTCATGGACCTAGGTAGGTTAATGGTTTACCATATTCCCAATATGAAAAAGGCTTTGATTTTCGTGTTTTTCCTCCTAGGTTTGGGGTTTTCCGTGCCCTTGGCCCAGGCCCAAAACGCCTTGGGTTCTGCCCAAGCCGGCGCTTCCGTGGTCCAGGGCGGGGAACGCATCCGCGATTTTAAGGTAACAGCCACTTTGGACTCGGAACGTTTATTGACCGTCCGCGAACAGATCACATACGATTTTGGCGCAGCCCAAAAACACGGCATCTTTCGCGATATCCCAGAAAGCTACAAGCGCAACGGGATGAGTTACAACTATCGTTATCACGTGACCAGCGTGCAGCGCGACGGCAAAGACGAACCGTATGAACAATCGCGCTCTAAGGACAATTTACATCTGAAGATCGGCAGTGCCAATCTGACTATCACGGGTCAGCATACATACGTCATTGAGTATCAATCTTCAAAAGTCATAAATTTCTTCTCTGATCGCTCAGAATTGTATTGGAACGTGACGGGCAATGGCTGGCAGGTTCCGATTGACGCCGCTTCGCTTACCTTGGCTTCTCCTCTCAAAGCCGAAAAGCCACAGGATTTCATATGTTACACAGGAGTTTTGGGTTCCACGGAAAACGCCTGCAAACTGCAAGCGAAAAATGATTCTTTGGAAGTCGTGGCCACACGCACGCTGCAACCGTCGGAGGGCATGACCGTGGTGTTCGCTTTCCCGTTGGGGCTAATCAAACAACCGACATCGTCCGATTTGTTTAGGGAGACCGTGCGCGACAATCTTATCTTGTTGGTTCCGCTCCTATTTTTCGCCCTGATGTTCTACGTTTGGAGGAAGCGGGGTAAGGATTTGCCAAACCAAACCATAATCCCGCACTACGAAGCGCCGCGTAAACTTTCACCCTTGATTTTGTCCGGCGGTTTGGGCAACGGCACGCTTCCGTCCCGCGGGGTTACGGCCACCATCATCGACATGGCCAGGAAAGGTTATCTGCACATAGAATACGGCACGGAAAAGCACTTTTTTGGTGACAAACAGACCTATACTTTCGTGAAAAAGAAAACACCAGGAGATGAAGCGTTAGATTGGGAGAGGATCCTGTGGAACGCCTTGTTTTTGGATGGCGCCCGCGAAAAAACCACGTTCGATGACTTGAAGAAGGATGAGTTTTATCGTGACGTTAATCGCGTCAATACTGCGGGCAATAAGGTTTTGCAGTCCCTTCACATTTTTGATGCCAATCCGTATTTGGTGCGTACCCTGTATATGGCCGGTGCTATCGTAGCCGCCACCGTGGTCTTGGTGGTGGGCGTGGATGCGCCCGCGTCTGGCATAGCGGCTGTGGCCACTTTTGCCATCGTCGCGATTTTTGGATGGTTCATGCCGCGTCGTACGCAAGATGGGGTTAATCTGGTGGCTGAAATCAAAGGCTTCAAATGGTTCCTGTCCGTGACCGAAGAGGAGCGGCTCAAATTCCACAATGCCCCGGCACGCACGCCCGACCAATTCATGAGCTTATTGCCAGCAGCCATCGCCTTGGGCGTGGAAAAACAGTGGGCGGAACAGTTCAAAGACCTGCAAATCGCTCCTCCGGACTGGGCGGAGGGCAACCTGACGAATTGGAACTCGCTGGCCATAGCCACGGCCGTGACCCAAATGAATACGGCGTCTGCTGCCACGGTGTATTCTCCGCCGGCCAGCACTGCCGGGTCCGGAGGTTCTGGATTTTCTGGCGGCGGCTCGGGTGGGGGCGGTGGTGGCGGTGGCGGTGGAAGTTGGTAGGGGAGCATTTATCGTGAAACGTATAACGCAATCCGTCATGCCGAATTTAGTTCGGCATCTAAGTTGATCATTGAGATCCTGAAATGAATTCAGGATGACACATGGTCTGAAAAATAAAAGACCCCTTCCAGAGTTTCTGGTCGGGGTTTTTTGATTCACTTCTTTTTGGAAGATGACGGAGGGGGAAGGGGCGGGGGAGAGGTTCGGCTCGAGCCTGAGTCCAGCTTTTCTGCCAACTCGCTCTTGCCGCGCCTTTTGAGTTCGCGCCGGAACATGTTGTAGAGCACACGTGGCTTTTGCTTCCGGAGATTGTCGTCCATGGCGTAAGCCTTGTCGTCCATGGCCGGCAGGATCAGGAGCATGGCCTGTTTGAGCTGTTCGTCATCCGCGACCGGAATGCCTTCGATCAGGATGCAGCGCAGGCTCGTGACCACGGATTCGGAAATTGAACCGGAGTTCGCGAACCGGAATCCGTGCTCCGCGTTGATCTCGTCGAGAGTCTTTTCTCTCTGGCGTTTGACCGAATCGTTGGGTGCGCCGCCGGCCGCTTCGAACATGCTGTCCGGAATGTAATTCTCCGGCTTGGGCAGTTCGATTTCTTGGCCTACGGGTGGTCCGCCTTCGCTGGGTGCGATGCGGCTCACTGCTTCGTCGATTTCTTGGTCGTCGTCCGTGGACACCGTAAGCGCATCGACATCTTCTTCGTCGATTACGATGGTGGTGGAAGGCGCCTCGTCCACGCCGGTCGCGTCGGGGGGCAACGGGGGAGCGTTATTGAAATCGTTCTCCGCCGCGGGACCGTCGTTTTCCGTGGTGCCAGGGCGTTCGGTCGGCCTATCACCTTCGAGCGCGGCGTCTGAAAGTTCAGACGCCTCTATGCTTTTGGGCGGTCGTCTTCGGCCAGGTCGGCGAACGGATTTTCTTCGCCATCGAATCCCATGGACTTGCCCGCAGCCGAAACCATGGGCACAAAGTCCGTGAGGTCGAACGAATTCACGATCACATCGATGCCGATGATTCCGATTTCCTGCTTGGTGGTGAACGGCACGCGCGGAGTCTTGCGCTCTTGGGCGCGTCGTACGCGATTCGCTTCCGAGAGTTTTTCTGGCGGGATGCGCTGTTGCCACTTGAGCGTGTCGTCCGGGTCCATGGCGTCGGCCACATCCAGATGCGTCAGGATGGGCTTGAGCTCGCGTCCTTCGTGCCGACGTTCCTGCAGGGCTTTCTCGATGAAGAAGGTGATGAACTCCTTCTCCTTTTCCCCGTTCGCGGCCACGATATCGGCCAGCACTTCGCTTGAGAACGCCTTCCAGAACTGGTCGCCGAAGATGTACACGGCCCAGGTTTCTGGCGCGATTTCTTTTTCCACGTCCTCGAGCGTGATGTCGCCGGGCTCCTCTTCGTTGCCCAGCGCGTCTTCGATGAGCTTGGTCTGCTCGAGTGGGTTCTTCTTGCGCGCCGCGATGCGCTTATACCCGGTCAGTTTGGTGGTGAGCTCCTGCCGCAGGTCCGGCCTGGAGGCCAATGCCTCCATGATGGTCTTGATGGAGAAGATGCGGAACAGGGCTTTGGTGGTGAGCCAAGGCCTGACCGCCACGAAAATCTCGGCCAAAAACTGCAAGTAGGGCGTGATGCCGAAGTGGACGGCCGCTTCCTTTGCCAATACCTGATCCGATGCGTCTTTGGTGTGAACGAGCGATCTCAGCATGATTTTCTCCCTAGATGGAGCCGGTCTGGGTTGGTGGCAAGTGTTTTTGAGTTTGGGTTTGGATGAAGCCCATATTTGCAGAAAAAAGCTATTTTGTCAATCCTTTTATCCGGCCTTTTCTGCTTAATCAGCATATTCTTATAGTATCCACTCGGTCCAATCAAATATAGAAAAAACCGCTCAACCAAGCAAACGTTGAACGGTATAAGAGTTCTGTCCTCAGTCGTGCCAAGAGACTGCGGGATGCCGAATTCCGGGTCGCGGCGGCACGTCCTTGGCCGCCTCGAATTCGGCGGCTGCCTGGGCTTGGATCTCGCGCATCTCGTCTTCCGTCAGCTTGCGGCGCTTGCCAGTAACGCCATCCCACCACCACGCGATGTTGTTGTTGGCCGTGGGGAGCATGTTGTCGGCGATGAATATGATGACGGTGGCCGCGGTGAACGCGCCAGACACCAAGCCTGCGAGTGTACCGAAGGTGCGTGTGCGCATGGCGTTATCCTTTCTGTTTACTTGGTTGCCTGGGTTTGCGGAAATATTTTCGATTAGCCGCCCTTGGAGCGAATGGCACGCTGACACGCTCGGCCCGTGGATACGTCACTGGATGTTGAAATGAAAACGGTCTGACCGTCCACCTTTTCCTCGAGCACGAATTCTCCAGCCGAAGCGTGCCACGTCGGGGAAAATCGCAGGATGCATGTGGTGTTCATGCATCGGGCGCGGGTCTCGATTTTCGTCTGTTCGATATGCTTGGCGCGCATGCACCGCAGATTGGCTTCCTCGCGTTCGGCGTGCGCGACCATATCGGGTTGCAGACAGGGCTGATAGGCCATGGCCCTGGGGATTTCCTTCCAAGCGGCTAGGGCCGCTACGAGCAACAGCACCATCCAAATCCATGCGTGAGAAGTTGCCGTCATGGCTGCAAAGACGATGTGCATGGCGGTACCCTGAAGTCGACGCAATCGTTCCATCCTCTGTCTCCTGTGCGAACGTGCCGAATCGGCACAGTTGGAAAATTTTGAATGTGAATGGGCTTTGAGTTCGTTCGTTGTTTCCGCCAGAGGCGGACGGGTGGAGTTTGGTTTTATTTCCCGTCCGGGTCCGCAAGCTTGTTGCGAAACTGGATGGGGCCCCGACTTCAGACGAGAGACGTCGAGTCAGGGCGGGGAGGAAGGTGCTAGTTGGAGAGTGTTGACGATTGGTCCATGCCGGGAATCAGGAAGTCACCGATCCAGTCGGCGCTGGACCAAGCGCTGGACATGCAGCTGGTGATGAACCCATGAGGAACCTCTGACTGGTCAGACCAGATGATGCCGGGGCGAGATGAACCGTCCTTATCCAGTCCCAATCCAAAGGTCGTGGGTTGGACGACGCCGCAGCCAAGATCGATGACTTTGGCCGTGTGAAGCGCGTTCTGGTACACCATGCCTGTGGTGATTGCGGAGCCGGTCTTCGGCGTCTCGTAAACCTCAAGCACGAGTTTGTAGGTGGCCGGACTGTCGGACGAGACGGTGTCTTCCTGGTAAAAGCGGAATAGGAAGCTGTGTTGGCCCGTCCAACAGTAGTATCCGTCACCCCAGTAGCACGGTTCGGTTGCGTTGTTGTCGTAAGCGTAGCCGTACGTGTTGGCCGGTGTGCCGTTTTTGTACAGGATGGGCGCGTACTTCACGCCGGGCGTCGTCGTGATTTCGAACGCGAACTGCCCGATTGAGATATTGCCCGTGCCGTATGGCGTGGCGGATATTTGGAATGTGTACGCGACGTTGCTGCCCATTTGCAACACGGTCGTCGGCAACGGCTTTTTGGTGAACGTGGGCAGGTTTTTGCGCAACACCATCAGGTTGCCGGGTTGGGCGCCGGCCGGCGCGAACATGTGTTCGTTGGAAACCTCACCGGAAGCCCGCACGTTCATGGCGTTGGCGTAATTCGGGTCCCATTCGCCGGCCTGTTTTGACCAGTTAAGTCCCAAGCCTGGCGTGTGGCCAGAACGCGGAACGCCGTCGCCTGACCCGGCCGACGTTGGGATTGGGGCCGCGAGTTGGCATACCAGGTCAAAGCCCAGTTTGCCGTCCTTGGGAACCATGAGCGGGTTAGCCGACAAATCGATGTCAACGTTGCCGTTCTTGCCCGCGGGCAAAATGTTTGTACCGTAGAGTTGGCCGTTGATGGCGACGCCCACTTGAATCATGTCCGCATCGTCCGACACATAACCGTAATCGGGCATGAAGACGTTGACCCGGCTGATCCTGGCCGACTCGTATTGCCCCGTGGCCACGTACCGCGCGCAAGGTGTCCAGTTGTACGTGCCCGTGACGCCGCCCACCACGTTGACCGATGGATAAGCGTTCGTATCCGATGCGATGGTCAGCGTTCCCGAGTTCAAGACCGTGAAGAACACGGTCGGGGACTGGGAGAGCTGGGTCGAGAGGTTCGCTCCCACCTCAACCGATACGCTTTGGTTGTAGACCGTGTCTGTGGCCACCGCTCCCATATCCAGACCGACGGCGACCTTGTCGAACGGTTCGTCTACGCTCGCCGCTGAGGCGAACGAAGCTTTGACCGTCAGAGTCTTGGTCGATCCGTTCGGAATCAGGTGGTTGACCAACACGGGGACCTTGCCGTCCGTGTTGGGCGCCATGGCGTAGCCGAGCTGCTGCGTTCCGTCGAAGATGGCGAGCGACGTGATGCGCTGCCAACAGTCGGATGCGGAGAACGGAGCGCCGTGGATTGATGCTTGGCACTTCAACGGAATGGCACCCACGAGCATGTCGTTGGCGCCAGCCGTGAGGCGAATTCCCAGAACTTCGACGTTCTGTGTTTTCTTGACCGTCGTGCCGGAGATGGGGCTCGCCGCTAGTTCAGCTTTGAGCGTGCCAGCCGAGGTCGAACTGACCGTGAACGTATTGCCGCGCACCGGGAACGATCCCGTCACGTGCCCAGCGTCCGAGAGCCACACGCTCGAGACGTTTTGCAGCTCGAAAGCGTGCTGACCGCCCGTGACGCTGATGGCATCGCCCGCAAAATCCACATATAAGCTATAAGCCCGCGTGGTGCCGCTGGGCACGGTGTAATCCAAGGCATCGAACTGCACCGTGTCGGTGTTGGGATCGAAGGTCTTGCCCGCAGTCGTGGTTTTGTTGTACTCGTCGAACAGATAGACCTTGGCGATGTCTTTGGTGGATCCGGTGCCCACGCGATGGAAGATCAGGCCGTTGATCTTGGCATCGTAGGTAGCCGCTAAGTTGACCTTGACCACTGGGGTGTTGGTCGCATTCTTGGCCACATTCATGCCCGCCGGCGTAGAGGCCGCAAGCGTGGCTTCCACGTTCAAGCCGCACGTGTCGTGCGTCTCGAAGCACATGAAGTTGAGGCAACCGAAGAACATACACTGGGTATTGAACTTGGCGCAGTCCTGGTCGGTCTCGCATTCGTGCTTGGCGTCGGCTTCCGCGTCGTTGCCCGCATCATTTTGTGCGTCAGCGCCGGTGCCCGCGTCGAGTTCGGGAACGGTTCCCGCTTCCGGTTTGGCGATGCAGACGCATGCGCTGTAGGATTTGCCGTCCTTGGCGCACGCCTGCCAGCCTTCCGCGCCGTCAGTGCACTGGCAGTCCTTCTGCTCGTTGGGCACGCACGTGGCGGCCGGCGTCGAGGTGTTCGAGGCGGTTGGCGCTGGCGAGAGCATGGATTCGTTGGAATCCGCTTCTCCTCCGCAGCCCATGAGGATGGAGGCGAATGCTGAGGCGATGAGGGTCAGCGTGAACTTGTTCATCCCTTGTTTTCCTTGCTCTTGATGTAGAGCGCAGCGAGGGTGCTGGCGATGACCACGAGAACTTTGAGCGCGACGATCGACAATTTTTCTCCAACTGGTTGTATGGAACGTTGAGGTTTTTTGTTGTTTGCTGTTTTTCGGGAAGTTTCCCGTCCGGATCCGCAACCAAGTTGCGAAACCGGATGGGGTTCCGACCTGCAAGCGAGTTAACGCGAGGTCAGAGCCATAAGGAGGGTGTAAGGTGCGGGTATGCTGGCCAGTGGGAGACGAATGGGCTACTTGATACCGAGTTCGACTTCGATGTCGGCCTGCTGGTATTTGAAGACCCACGCGACCAGCGGATAATCGATGGCCGAGTCGACCGAAGAGCCGATCGTGTAGCTCACGAAGAAGACATCCGGGGTCAGATGAGTGCGCTCCGCGACGCTACCCGGATACAGCTGTTCCAGTACGTCATTCGGGGTCCAGTGCAGCGTGTGATGCGTGTCCACGATGTAGCGCTTGGGGTCGCTCAGGATGCCGGTGATGTAAGCGCCAGGCCGTTTGGTGACCGAGCCGCCGATGGGGATGGAGGCCAGTTCCGCATCGGTCAGCTCAATGACTTGGTTGCAGATGGCGTCGTAGTCGTGCTGGGGCAGGTAGGTGGCGTCGATCGGCGCATACCACGAATCGAGTTCAATGCTCGACGGGAAGAGGTAGCGCTTGCCGTCGCTCCCGTAGTAGTAGACGGCCGGCTTGGTGTCGGTCTTGATGAGGTTTCCTGCAACCAACGCGTTCGTGTGCGCGAACGAGCCACAACATCCTCGATATCCGAATTCTTCCGGATTGGTCGAGAGGGGTTCGCAGAAGGTCGCGGAAGCGCAATCTTCGTCGATGTTGCCGTCGCAGTCGTTGTCCTTACCGTCGCACGTTTCCGTGGCGTAAGGATTCACGCTCGAATCGTTGTCGTCGCAGTCCCAACTGCCGGGTTTCCCGCCGGCACAAAGGCTGTGGCCATCACCGTCATCGTCGCGTTCATCGGCGAAGCACGTTCCGACTCCGCACCAGAAGACCAGGCAGACGCCATTGTGCTTGGCGCAATCCTCGTCCGTGACGCATTCGGGTGCGTCACCTGCGGCGCCCGCGTCGGGCTTTGCCACGCAGATGCACTCGCTGAAGGACTTGCCGTCTTTGGCGCAGGCTTGCTTGCCGTCCGCGCCGTCCTTGCACTGGCAATCCTTCTGCTCGTTGGGCACGCAGGTGGCGCCAGGCACGCCGCTGTCAGAGACAGTGGGCGTGGGCGTGTTGGTGTCGGACGAATCCGCACCGTCTCCGCATCCCATGAGCGATGCACTGATCAAGACCGCAGCGAAAAGCGAAAACGTACCGTTCTTCATTCTTCTTCTCCTCGAGTTGCGTTTCGGTTGCGACAAAGTCGATTCCGTAGCTTATCTCTCCAAATAGTTGTAAGTGGCGTTTTATTGGGTTTGGGTTTCGGTCTGAACTCACCACACCTTTGTACGTTTGTCGTGCATTGGACGTGACGGGCTCGGATCGAACCGCGCACAGAAAGCGCGCGGTCACCACATGCCAGAACGGCAGGTGATGGATGGAATGAACGGGGGAAGGTCACGTTTAGTGGCCGGTCCGGCGGCGGCGTGGGCGCAGCGGCAGGGTGATGACGTTGGGGTCGGCCAGGATGCGCACGTGCTGCCTGGAGATGGCCAGCGCGATGTTGAGGTTCAGCAAAGCGCGGCGGCACATCAGACGAGTTTCTTCTGGCGTGGGGCCTGAAGCGGCTGCATTGCGTCGATTCATGGTAGACCTCTCTGGAAGAATTTGGACGTTGTTTTCAGCAGGGCGCGTAGTTGAAGTGCATGACCTTGTACTCCGTGGCGCGCGTCATCAGAAGACGATGGATATCGTCCGCCGACTTCAGGGGAGTGGGATCGTCCGTGTCGAACAACAGCAGGTCGTTCTCACGGAATCCGTTCCTGTCCCAAGCTTTGCCGGGCACCACGTTGGTCAGCTTGTAACCCACGATGAGGCCGTCGGAGATGACTTCGACGATGTTTCCGCCGAACGCTTCATCAAGCATGCTTCTGATTACTTTGCTCGCAACCGGAGAGCTGTCGCAAAGACTCATGGCCATGTTGTAGATGTCGATCATGTGTAACCTTCCTCTTTGGATGTAGGGTGCGGTAGCCTTGTTTTTCCGGTCTGAAACCGCCAGACATCAGTGGTTTACCAATGGTCACTGAGTGGTGGGTTCGGATCGGAGCCGGATTCCTAGTAGATGGGAATCGGGCTCGGGCGTAGGTGGGTGTTTCAATCGCCGCAGGCGTGTGCGGCGTTGCAGAGGACTTGCGCCATTCCCTGGGACAGGTTGCTCGCGCCGATGGGATTGCCGAGCGAATACATGGCTGTGACAATCGATGCGACCGTGAACCATCTCCAGAAACTGCGCATTGCTACCTCACACCTTCTTGCCGTATTTGCGGCGTTGCAGAGTGCGGAGCGAGGCCAGACCGCTGCGCGAATCGCGCTGGGGCTTGGCCGGTACGTGCGGCAGAGGGCGACGTTTTTCCTCGGGCAGATTGAGGAATCCGTCGAAGCTCGCGAACAGGCGCAGGGTGGACTCGATGCTCATGGCGCCTCTTGGCTGCAATGCGCTTCGATTTGCACCGGAACTTTGTCCGAGATACCGCGCAGGTCCAGGATGCCGCCGCAAGGCAGTGGATTGCCCATGGGGCGATCGCCGCCGCGGTTTTGGAGCCGCATGGCAACGACGTGGACCGTGACCAGAGTCTCGGGGAACGCTGCGCACACCACAGAACCAGGGGCGATGACCAGAGTTTCCTGGCCGTCCGCCAAATCCACGTACCTCCAATTGGGGTCGGGCTGGCACGGGGTGGCTTCGGGCACGCTCACGCTCTTGGCCGAGTCGTTCTGCAGGTAGGCGAAGCGCATCTTGGGCGGTTGGGGCTCCACGGACTTGGGTTGGGGTTTGCCGCCACAAGCCATGAGGGCCACGAACATCATGAGAACCACGAGCTGGAATGCAATCTTCATCTGGAATCCTCCCGGTCTGTTGACCGAATTCTTGAAAACACTTGTAGGTTAAGATGTAAGGACACGTGTAAGGGACCAATGATAATAGCATAAAAAGCCCTTTTTGTCAAGGGTTTTATGACAATATTTTAGGCTTATTTAAGCAAAAATATAAGCATTTGCCAGTTTTTTAAAACGTGGCTGATTTAAGCCAAAAATCGGGTAAAATAACCAAAGGAAACGGAACTACCAAAAATCAACCCTCCTTCCTCTGACTTCGGCGGGCAGAAAAATCAAAAAATCCAAGCCACCTACTTGGATTTTGGTTATTCCGCCAAAGGCGCGAGCCCGCCTATGGAGGGGACAGGTCGAATTTGGTTATTTTTCCTTAGGCTTTTCCTTCACTCCTAAAAAGCAGCATTTTGCGTTGCGCGACTTCGCGGATAAGGAGGTTAGATGGTTCCAGGAGTTTGCGCGGGTCGATGACTGACGGCATCTCATCCAGGGCTTCGCGCACGCCGGCCGTAAAAGCCAGGCGCAAATCAGTATCGATATTGATTTTTGAGACACCGTACTTAATGGCTTGTTTGATGTCCGCGTCCAATACGCCGCGCGTTTCTCCGAGTTTGGCCCCATGGTGTTTGGCAAGTTCCACCACGTCCTCCAAAACTCCGGAGGCGCCGTGCAAAACGATGGGCTTGGAAACGAGCTTGGCGATTTTTTTAAGGCGTTCGATATCGAGGTGCGTTTCGCCTTTGAATTTGTAAGCGCCGTGTGCGGTCCCGATGGCCACGGCCAAGGTGTCGCAACCCGTTTCTTTGGAAAATTTTTCAGCCTGTTGCGGGTTGGTTAGACGCGCGTCGCGTTCTTCCACGCTCACGAAATCTTCGATGCCGGCGATGGCCCCGATTTCTGCTTCCACGCTTACCTTTTTGGCGCGCGCCCATTTGACCACTTGTTTGGTCTTGGCCACGTTCTCCTTGTAAGGCAAAGATGAGCCGTCAAACATCACGCTTGTGTAACCACTTTTGATGGCTTGTTTGATGGTGGCCAGATTTTTTCCATGGTCCAGATGCAAAACCATGGGGATCGGCGCTTTGGCCGCGACCTTAGCCATGGCTACGAGATAATCCATGCCCGCGTAGTCAATCGCACCTTCAGAAGTCTGTACGATGATGGGTGAGCGCAGTTTGGTGGCCGCCGAAATTACGGCTTTGAGAAATTCCAGGTTGTTTACATTGAGGGCCGGGACCGCGTAATGGCCGGCACGTGCTTTGCGCAGTATTTGCAGGGCGGAAACGAGCATATGTTTCAAACTAAGTTGCGTCATTTCGACGGAAGCTAGCGGGGCGTTTTATAAGCCGTGGCCGCGTTCGGAATGACAAAATTAAGCAATCGTAAGTATAGCACGTAAGAAAAAACCCCAGAAATGGGGGTTGAGAAGTGGATCAAGGAATCATCTTGGATCATTCTTGTCTGACTCGTCACAAGTATAGTGGACGGTAACCACTCGATGGATTCCAGATGTAGAAGGGTTGTATCTCGAGACTACGCAACTGCAGTTCGAGTATTTTGTGCATTTGGCAGCCGTCGCCAACGCCGTCAAAATTCGAGTCCCTTTGATCGGGGTTGAACCTGGTCCGGCAGTTGTCCATGCGGTCATCGATACCGTCACGGTCTAAATCCATGGACGGTGCTGGCACGCGCTCGACTGAGCTCAAAGAAGCTTGCGCCATGGCTTGAGTTGTCCAGAACGAAAACGCGAACCAGGCTGCGATGTTCAGGATTTTGCGCATGGCATTTTCCTTGGTTTGATTTGAATCCCACGCCACGATATGAAAGGTTGTCACCGTGGGTTTGATGTGTCAATCCGTGAATTACAAAAGGCCCGGTGAGGTCGGGCCTTTTGAGTGAGTCGGAGCGCTGTGAATCAGCGGCTCCAGGCGCGCAGGTTGAGGGGCCTGCAGGAGGGGAGCAGGGTGTTGCCGAAGTTCCGGCGGTAGAAGCTGAGCGTCTTGCCGCGGTTCTTGAGCGCCTGCTTCTGGCGGGAGTTCAGGATGCGGTCAGGCACGTACCGGTATTGCTCGGCACGCCAGATTTCGATCTGCAGGACCGAACGGATCAGTTCCCTGAACATCTCCCATTGCTCGGCGATTCCCTCCTGGAACTCCACGGCCAGCGGGAAACGGTCGGCCATGCCCAAGATCTTGCGCTCGCGGCGCGTGAGCTCGAAGTGGCGTTCCTCGTCCTCCATCATGGGTTCGGGCGCGGATGCCAACTTCAGTTCGCGGCTGTCGGAAGCTCCGTATTCCACAAACATGAGGTCGCAAATTTCTGCGCTGTTCATTGTTCAAATCCTCTTTCTTCCGCCTGAGGCGGACAGGGGAATTGCGTTTGAGAGTACGATACGAACGTTTCAATATAGCATAAAAAAGCCGTTTTGTCAAGGGTCAAAAGACATTAAAATATAGAAAAAAGACGCTAGCGAAGCGTCAAAAAACGGAGAATATCCAAGAGTTTGTGCGTTAGATAGGCGGCACCGCTCTGCAGACCGAGCAAGGCCGTGAATACGGCGCCCATGGATTGGAGAGCCGGATATGAATCGTGGAGACGCGCGAAGTCTGTGACCCAATAGGCCAGCATGACGAATGCGGGCATGGCTGAGTACAAAAAACGTCGGCTAGCCAGGTCAAAACGCGGTTCCTCAAACAGATCGAACTTGAGTGCGAAGAGCGTGGCGGCGGTGTCGACCAAAAGCGGATCGGCCGGCTCAAGGTCGAAACCGTAGACGAAATAGAGCGGAGGTAGACAGACGGTCGCGACCAAAGCCGCGCTCAATGCGAAGACCCATGCGCTGAAGTGTCGCCTGTCTCGCGTTGTGCTGTCGGAGTTTGGTGGTGGCGCGATGGAAACCGACCAGGTCAAATCGTGGTTGCGTGTTTGCATGGTGCACCGAATGGCAATGAACGCGCCTATGTTAAAGGCCGTCCGGTCGCATGTCAAAGAAAAAAGACCCGTTCAGGTCTTGTTGAAGTTGCGTGGCGGCGGGACCGAGTCCCAGAATCTGCTGATTGCGCCCTTGAAACGTCGCTTGAACGTGGCTTCGAATTTGGCGAGATCGACTTTGCCTTGTTTGCCGTCTTTACCGGGCATTTTGGAACGTCTGCGCGCGCCTCTGATGCGACGTTCCAATGTCGCGCGATCCATGGTTTCTGGATTGTCGTCTTCTGGACCCTGGGCGTTGGATTGGTCTGGCATCCGGTCTATGTCTCCTAAAGGGGAATGAGCGCCCGGAGAATTTAGCAAAATCAATTTCTATGGTCAAACTCCGGCGATCATTCGGGCATTTCTTGCGGCGCTATGCGTTTGAACTTTTCCAGGATTGTATTGAGCCCCTTCTGGGTCAGCAGGCCTTCCTGCGGGCCGATGTGTTGGATGACGGACCAGGAATTGGCTGTGCCCCAACGTAAAGCCGTGGGAATTTCGTGGCCGTAAATGAGAGCGCAGGCTACTCCGGAAGCAAATGCGTCACCGGCGCCAGTACTCTCCAAAGCCGTGTCAGGAAACACCGGCATGTGCCAGTGCGCAAGCCCGTTGTAAGCATCCGCGCCATTCTTCCCGTCCGTAATGATGACGAAACCTGCCCCTAGGCCGTGGAGCGTTTCCAACAATACACGAATTTCGTTTGTATCCTGTTTGAGAATTTGTATTGCCTCCGTCTTGTTCAAGACCAAGACATCGCAAGCCGCGACAAGTCTCTTCATGCGCTCCAAGCCGTTGCGGACATACGTTGTTCCTGGTTGGAAAACGAACGCAGTGTCCGGAAATTTTTTGAGGTATTTAAAAATCGCGGAATCCACAGCGCCATAATTCTCGCCCATGGCCGAGTAATACAGACATCTGGCTTTGGGCCAATCGCGAACAAGGTATTTGCGTTTTTTAAAAGATACGAGTTGGGTCTTCTCTCCTTTGTAGCTCATGATGGTCGCTTCGCTCGTGTCTTGCCCTGTGCCGTCGCACAAGTAGGTGACGTCCACGCCTTGTTTTTTCAGTTCTTTTTTGAGGAGTTGTCCCTCGATATCCTGTCCGATCCACGAGACCAAGGCGCTTTTCAGACCGAGCCTTTTTGCGGCCACGGCCGCATTGGCGGAGTTGCCGGCGGCCGGCACTTTGATGACTTGCTTGACCGGTATTTTTTCCGCGTAAGCCAAACACAGCAAACAGCTATCCTTGTTTATGGAACAGCTGACCGTGGCCTCGTCGATCATGTAAAACACGTCGCGCAAGGATTCGCCCACGGCCAAGAGATCAAGGTTTTTTACTGGCCATACACCAAAAATATTAACATATTGACCACTGTCCCAGAAGTATGATTAAGTTGGCCCCTTGTCCTTTTGTTTCGCGTCACGTTCAAAGGAGAGGCAATGCGCAAGATTTGCATGACCTGTGGCAAAACCGAAATCGTGGAACCCACAGGCAACCAAGAAGTCACGCATGGAATGTGTTCAGAATTTTGTGCCTGCGTGTATCGCATCTGGGCCAAGCGTTGCGGCAAGGATGGGGAAGCCAGCCTAAAGGATTTTTATCAGGAAGCCAAGAGGGTAATAGCCGCCCATAAGTCCCAAAAATCCAATGGTTTTGCGGATCAAAAAAGCGCGCCTTCCTGGCACGCCCTGTTGATACCAAATTGAACGTGAAACTTCTTTAAAGCCTTCCGGCTTTTTTTTTATTTGTTTTTTATGGCGCGCAAAGCGGCTTTTTCGATCGCAGCTTGCGTCATTCCGAATTTCTCCAATAGTTGGTCCGGTTCGCCGGATTCTCCAAAGCAATCGGACATGCCAATGGGTTGGATGCTGATGGGCAGGGATGTGACACAGACCTCGGCCACGGCGCCAAACAGTCCGCCGAAGATTTGGTGCTCCTCGACCGTGACCGCGCAACGCGTTTTTTTAAATGATGCCAACAAGGTTTTCGTATCCAATGGTTTGATGGTGTGGCAATTGATGACTTCAGCTTCGATACCGCGGGCGGCCAATTTTTCTGCGGCCATGAGCGTGGCATGGAGCAGGGGACCGCACGCCACCAAGGTGACATCGTAGCCCTCGCGGCACACAATGGCCTTGCCGATTTGGAATGGAGTTTCTTTTACAGTCATGACCGGCGTCTTCTCTCGCGCAAAGCGGAAATACACTGGGCCTTGGTATGCGGCCGCGGCCAGGGTACATTTGCGCGTCTCTTCCGCATCGCACGGCGCCATGACCACGAGCCCTGGAATCACGCGCGTGATGGCCATGTCCTCCAAAGCCTGATGTGTGGCGCCATCCGGTCCAACCGACAAGCCCGTATGGGCGCCGGCGATTTTGACGTTGGCTTTTGAATAACACACCGAGACACGCAGTTGGTCCCAATTACGTCCGGGAGAAAATACGGCGTACGACGATACGAACGGAATCTTCCCAGCCAAAGCCAAGCCCGCGGCCACGCCCATCATGTTTTGCTCCGCCACCCCGCACTCCACGAATCTCTGAGGATATTTTTGTCCGAACGGCAAAGTTCGAGTCGATTCAGCCAAATCAGCAGTCAGCACAACCACCTCTGGATTGCTCTCGCCCAATTCTAACAACGCCTGACCATAACCGTCGCGCGTGGGTATTTTTTCGACCGTTGGATACATCCAGTATGGGGAGAGGGGGATTTGCATATTTGTCACAAATAAGAGTCGCAGTGCGCAGTCGCAGTGGGCGGGTTATTCTGGAATTGAGTTTATGAAACCGTGCAATATTTTTGAAATTTCTTCGGATAAATTGTAAAGCAAGTTAAAAGTGCTCTGGTCTACGTGTTTGAATTCCAAAGCCAAATACAACATGCTTTTGGATTCATCGCATGATCCTTGGGCGATGTGCAAATATTGTCTGAATTCTTTACTGCTCCGCCTTCCGTATCCTTCTGCGATGTTGTTCATTATGGAAAGTGCGGCGCGTAAATACTGGTCTTTGAAATAATAATCTCGGCATTTTGAAAGAGCCTTGTAAGCAATCAGATTCAGTTCTTTGGCTCTTTGCCAAGCCACGATATCTTCAAATCTTTTTATTTGCATAACCGTTTTTTTTCAACCTCCCAGCACCCACTGCGACTGCGCACTGCGACTAATTTTAAACTGCAACTATTCATGTTCACTCCTGATCCTTCCTCCCAAAGTCCTAAGTTCTTTTAATGCGAGCTTCGCCTCTTCCTGGTTGGGCGGTTTGCCGTGCCATTCGAATTTGTTTTCCATGAAACCCACGCCTTTGCCCGGGATAGTGTGGCAGATGATGGCCGTGGGATTGGCGGCACGGGTTTTGGCTTGTTTCATGGCGTCCAATACCTCGCGGATGTTGTGGCCGTCTACCTCGATTACGAACCAGTTGAAGGATTCAAGTTTATTTCTCAAATTCTCGAGCGGCATAATGTCTTCCGTTCGTCCGTCGATTTGGATGTTATTGCGGTCAATGAAAACCGTGAGCTCACGCAAATCTAACTTCCCGGCCAGCATAAACGCCTCCCAAACTTGCCCTTCATCCAATTCCCCGTCACCCATCGAACACCAGGTATGGAAGGCTGTCCCGCGTCCCGCGTCCCGCGTTCCAGGGACGGTGCGACGTGCGACGTGCGACGAGTTGCTCATTCTTGCCGCAATCGCCATGCCCACTGCCTGCGATATTCCTTGTGCCAAAGGTCCGCCGCTGGTTTCGATGCCGATGTCGTAATGGTTGTTGGAATGCCCCTGCAGGGGAGAACCGAGTTTGCGCAAGGTCGAAAGTTTAGAAACCGGAAAATATCCGCGATGCGCCAATGTGGCATACAACACCGGACAAATGTGGGCGTTGGATAAAATCACGCGGTCGCGGTTGGGGCCGTGGCGTTTTTTGGGATTTACGTTGGCCACGCCACCAAAATATATGGCCGTGAACACATCCGCCATGCCCAATGACCCTGCCGAATGTCCGCTTCCGGCTTTGACCAACATTTTAACGATGTCTTGGCGTATGCGGTTAGCCAATTTTTCCATGTCCCTGATTGTCATATGTTGTCGCATTATATCACTAACTTACCGCATCCGCCTTAAAAAATGTCGAGACGCAAACTCCCGAGTCTCTACCCGGGAGCTTGATGTCTTTCACCGCTCCCGTAGAGATGCCATCGGATGGTGTCTTCATCCCTTGTCCTCTGGCATAAAAACGACCAGATGGACAAAACAAAAAAATAAACAAAAATGTAGAGACACAAAATCTTGTGTCTCTACCGGATTGTTGAATTGCTGGTTTGCTGGTTGCCGATTCCAAATCGTCCATTCCGATAACCCCGTTCGGATTGCATGTCTTTAAAACATCCCGTAGAGACGCCATCGGATGGCGTCTCCGCCCCGCGTCCCGGTTCCATCATCGTTGTCTAAAGCATACGAAAAACCAAAAAACAAATACAAAATGTAGTAAAGACACAAAATTTTACGTCTCTACCGGATTGTCGAATTGAGGTTATAACCTTTGTGATTGTTATAAACAAACGGTGAGACGCCATCCGATGGCATCTCTACCCAATTGATGCGGCGCAAACAAAAAAACCGCGCTTAGCGGTTGGAGGTGCCGTCATTCTGCCTATATCAAACTGGATGTATGTGACGGCGAAAGATTAGGCGTCCGGAGGCGATTGTTATGGTACGCTCGAGGTATGCCGGACAGAGATTGTGTGTTTCAGGAGCATCATAAACAAGATTGGTCGGCCACGGCAACGATGGGATTATTTCGGCGAAAACTTAAAGCCGAGGTCGAGAGTAGGCGCCGGCAAATTCTACAGCTATTTTTACAGGCTGATTATCCCGGCAAGATTATACCCGCATGCCGATCACGGCCAGCATGCGGCCGAGTGTGCGACGTTGTTCGTCGGATTTGGCCAAGCGGTTGGAGAAGTACCGGTTCGGATTTTTGGCCGTGCACTCCTCGCTGATTTGGATGTTGCTCTTGCGCAACCCGCATTCCAACAGCTGTCCGCGGATGATGGCTTTGGGGTCGTAATCGCGAGCTTGCTGCTCCGTGATCTTGTCCTTCAGACCTTTGGCCCACATCCCCGTGTGGCGCAGATCGTAAGACTCCGCGCTGATGCTGGGGCCCACGTAGCAGAACAGATTGTGAGGTCTGACGCCACGCACGCCTTCGATGAATTGTATGCTGTGTTTCACGATGTTGGAAAGCACACCGACCGTGCCCGCGTGGACCATGCCCACGATGTGCGTTTCCGGGTCGTAGAGCATGAGTATGGCGCAATCGGCCGGACGCATGGTCAGGCAGACGCCAGGGCGTTCGGTCCAGCAAGCGTCCACGCCTTCGTATGGAACGCAAATCGTGCGGTCCGGATCCATCAAGGGCTGGCGTAACGAGTAGGACAGGACTCCGGGGTCGCTGATCGTGAATAAGCGGTAGGCCGGTTGGATTTCCTTCACCAACACGACCGTATCGCCGTGGTTCAGACAAGGATCCAGTATGGGTGTGCGCTTGTCCACCCCCAGAGCTTCCAGGAAGGCGCGGTTGTTATCGTAGGCTTTGCCGTCCGCATCCCTGCGGTACGACATGTTGCCCCACTCTTTTGTGGAGAACCCATGCACGAGTTCGGGGAACTGGGAGAGTAGCGTTGAGCGGACCATGTCCATTTCCCACCTCTGATGTCTAAGGGGCCAAGATGTAGGCTAGGGCAGAAATCGATTAAAGTCAAGGGTTTAAGGCAATAAAAAAATCCCGACCTTAGCCGGGATTTTTCTGTTCTGCGGTTGGTTATTTCACGTTGACCGTGCCGACCATTGAGGTTTTGGATTCGTCGTGATACTCGAACGAACCAACCTCGCTGAACTTATGGCTATAGGATTGACCGTAGCTCAAGCTTTCAGAAGACCAGCCATTGCCAACGATCTTGTGCGTGGCGCTGTCTTGGTTGGTCCAAGTCACGACCGTTCCGCGCTTGACCGTCATAGAAGAGGGGACGTAACCCGTGAGGTTGTTGCCAACCGAAATGGCGGCCACCGTGTCATCAAAACCCTTGTCCATGGAGATGGTCGTGGTTTGCGCCGTTACATCAGCCGGTTTGTATTCCGTGGCCGTGGCGATGGGGTTACCGATGCGGTAGTTCACGAAGAACGCATCAGGGATATCGTCGATTTGGTTCTTCCAATTGATGTTGTAGAAGGTCTGGGCCAACTGTTCGCTGCCCACGTGGCGCAAGATGGCTCCGCGGTCCACCACATACACTCTGGGATCAGTGGTGATTTTGACCATCTTCACGCCGGGGCGATAGGTCACGTTGCCTCCGATGGGAATGGCGTACAGAGATAGGTCCGGAATCTGGATCACGCTGGTGAAATCCTTATACCAGGAGAAATACGTCTTCTCGTTGGGGAACACATAACGTTTGCCGTTTTCCGCGAAGTAGTAGACGGCCTGACCCGATCCTTTGATGAGCGAACCTGGATTGAAGACGTTGGTCACGGCGGCGTGGGAAGCCAATGGCATGGCCGCACCCAACACAAAGGTGGCGGTGATGGCTAGATTGGTAAAGCGTTTGAGCATATGCGCTTAAGACTTTAATGAGTTACTTATTTATGTTTAATACGGTTCGTCCCAGAAGTCAAAGGGGAGGGGTGGTCATTGCACCGTGACGGTGGCCGTCTGTTCACCTTTGCCGCCCAACAGATCCGTGGCTCTGCCGTAAAAGGTCAAAGTGCCTTTTTGCGTTTGTGCCGGTGTCACGAAGGTGCAGGCGACCGGACCTTCACAGTGTTTGAGTAGGTTTTTGTTGGCGTCCAGCACGTCGAGGGATTGGATGCCGTTTTCGTCGGAAGCCGAGACCGTGATGTCCACCGTTTCGCCTGCATATATGATGGGTTTACCGGCCAAGACGGTTACGGCTGGCGTGTCGTTTGCCGCGATGGTGATGGTTTTTGTCTCCGAGCTGTAAGTCCGACCGACCGTATCCGTCACCAATCCATAAGCCGTATGCGTGGCTCCGATGACGCCGGTGAACGGCTGGCTCCATTGGCAGATGCGGATGCCCGATTGGCAACCTTTGACCGCGGATCCGTCCACGTAGATGTCGATGTGGTAAACGGCCACGTTGGGAGCCTCGACCGTGATGCCCGTGGATTGTCCGCTTCGCACCGAGGCTTGGTCAACGCGTAAGCTCACCATGCCCGTATCGGCCGTGCGGTCCAGAGTGACGTTGGCTGATTTGGTGTAGGTCACGCCACCCAAGGTCAGAGCCTCCATCCGCGCCTCGTAAGTGTCTTTGTTGGCCGTAACGGGGACGATTACGCTACCCGTACAGATCGTGGTGTAATTGCAGGAGTTCACCAGTTGGTTGTCGAAATAGAGCTTGATGGACTGCATGCCCTTGCTGTCATAAGCATTGCCGGTCAGATTCAGGAGGTCTCCGGGTTTGATTTTGGATTTGTCCAAAGCCAGGGTTACGTTGGCGTTAGTGGTCGTGGTCTGGCTGGGGGTCGTGGTCGTTGTCTGCGAAGGCAATTGGCACGTGGTGCACGGAGTGGTCGCGGGCACCGCGGCCTTATCTGCGTCGATGGAGATGGCCAAAGCCGTGACGCTGGAAGGCGTGAACTCGCTCATCGAGTTGATGGGCGAACCGACTTTGTAGTTCACGAAGAACGGGTCCGGTATGTCATCCACCTTTTTGGCCCAATCCGGACCGTAGAGCGAACTCGCGACTTGTTCCGTGGCCACGTGGCGCAGAGTCCCGCCAGTAGAGACGGCGTACACTTTGGGGTCAGTGGTGATCTTCACGAGTTTGACGCCGGGTTTATACGTCACGTTGCCGCCCAGCATGATGGCGCTGAGCTCCGTGTCCGTGATGGTTTTGACGGACGAGAAATCCGCGAACCAGGTCTTGAACGTTTTTTCCGTGGGGAAGACCAAGCGTTTGCCGTTAGCCGAATAATAATAAATCGCGGGGCCCGAAGCTTTGATCAGGTCACCGGCCGAGATTGAGGCCGCGTGGGCTTGCTGCGCTCCAAAAAAAGCGGTGAACACAGCTGCGGCAATGAACAATGGAATGGTTCGCATATGGTTCCAAGTATAGCAGAATGAGAATAAGGATAAAACCCTGGGTCTTAGCCTTGACTTATACGCATTTTCATGCATAATTGACTCAAATTTGGCACATTGGAAAGGGTGAAAGCATGAAGGCGATTGATCAGATGGTTCCAAAGGAGCTGAACGAGTCCGATGCGCCCACGGTCGTATATATTGATTATTTGGTGGGGCCGCCATATTTCAGAGACATGGAAGCGGTAGTGTGCGCCATCAATCTGGCGCGAACTGCGGGCAGAGTAACGTTGCTTATCTCGCTGCGCGACAAGCTACCAGACACAGCGGAGTCTGCGTCGAACAACGTGAAGGCGGTTTTCGGACTCGTGTCCAATCATGAACGCGAATTCGACTTTAAGATACGAGATCACAAAGAGAAGCATCCCTATTGGCGCGTCATCGATGTGACCGTCAACCATCCGCCGACGCGTAAGCGCATTTCAAAGCGCAATCGCAAGCCCGTTGCCAATTCCTGACGTCCAGTTTCGGCTGGCGTTTTTTATTGGTAGAGTCTTGACGACTCACGATTTTTGTGTTGAATTTACGCGACGAACTTTCGGACTCTACGAGCAGGAGGCGGCCATGCAGACGAATGCGGTTTTG
Source organism: uncultured Gammaproteobacteria bacterium (assembly GCA_964604275.1). Classification (GTDB taxonomy): domain Bacteria; phylum Patescibacteriota; class Patescibacteriia; order 2-12-FULL-60-25; family 2-12-FULL-60-25; genus MWCR01. Next base: position 361 of record CAZRYH010000008.1, on the reverse strand, counting down.
AAACTTGCGGAACTGGGCAAGCCTTTCCTTTTCAGGATTGATGATGGGACGAATGTCGCCCAGCCAGCGGTCATCGATGCCATAAATGCGGCGCGTCTAACTGGCCATGCAGTGTTGGTGATTGGGGATGACATATCCCAGTCCTTGTGTTCTGGTTTCTACTCCGATTTGAAAACGTTTATCGAGAAGATTAGCGTTCGAAAGGGTGAGCTTGAGGTTTTGGCGTATGCCGTAAGCCTCAACGATCAAACCGCAAATTGGTACGATATCTATTGCGTCGACCATCCCAACCGTGTCGGTAGAATACCGGGCAAGCCCAAATCTCATGAGTGAAGCGTCGCTGAGCGGCGTTTTTTAATAT